>CAYGUE010000019.1:42087-62134 GCA_964352885.1 uncultured Pirellulaceae bacterium | reverse complement strand
AATCCACTCCAATCTACACAGCAGCACATAATGACCCGACGATTTGTTAACGAACTCGGCGACGGCGAAGCCCTCGACCAAGTCTTTCTGGCTTCCGAGAAACAACTGCGAACCAATCGCAACGGCAACCTCTACCTGCAACTGCGGGTCAGCGATCGCACGGGCTCGCTGACAGCGATGCTGTGGAACGCCCAGCAAAAACACTTCGATGGTTTTGAGAACGGCGATTTCGTCACGCTCAAAGGAACGGCTCAGGTTTACAACGGAACCATGCAAGTGCTCGCTCGAGAGGTCAAGCCAGCCAGCAAGGAAGGTATCGACGAAGGCGATTTCATCACGCTTTCAACGCAGAAACTCGAAACGATGGTGGGTAGGGTCGCAGAGATCTTGCGAGCAATCAGAAACGAACATTTGCGAGACCTAGCCGAGTGCTTTTTGATTGACGAAGATTTTATGAGTTCAGTCAAGCAAGCGCCGGCAGGAGTCAAAAATCACCACGCGTATCATGGCGGTTTGCTGGAACACATGCTTTCGTTAATGGAAGTCGCGTTGCTGGTAGGACCACGTTATCCAAAACTCGACGTGGATATGCTGGTATTCGGTGCCTTCCTACATGACCTCGGGAAAATTCGCGAGCTTACCTATTCGCCTGACCTCGGCTATAGCGATCAGGGGCAACTGCTTGGGCACATGGTTCAGGGCGTCGTGATCCTTGATCAGAAAATCGCAGAAACGGAATCGCAAACTGGCAATTCGATTCCCGACGAGATTGCCGACCAGTTGCGGCACATGATCGTGTCGCATCATGGCAAGCTTGAATTTGGAAGTCCGAAAGTGCCGATGACGCTTGAGGCGGTCGCATTGCATTATCTCGATAGCCTCGATGCAAAGCTGCATTCTTTCCAACAACTGATCGAAGACGACGTTAACCCAAACAGTCCCTGGACGGTTTACCACCCTTCGATTGGACGAAAAATTTTCAAAGGCAGCTAATCTGTCTACTGCGGGAGCGTTGCGGAATTTCAATGGCCAATTTCATCCTATGTCTCAATCTGATTTCGACATGGTACATGGTTGGGCTAATCTGGATGGTGCAGGTTGTGCACTATCCGCTGTTCGCGAAAGTATCGGCTCAGAATTACGTCGAGTATCAACAGCTCCACGAGCGATACATCACGCCAGTCGTTGGCGTGCCAATGATCATTGAGATCATTTCCGCAATCTTATTGTTGCGTTATTTACCCAAAGGTGTTTCTGCGACTTGGGTTTGGGCAGCCTTGATCTTGCTGATCATCGTTTGGCTGTCGACCGCTTTTTTACAAGTGCCTTGTCATGGCAAACTCAGCATCGCTTTCGATGCTGATGCTCATCGCCGCTTGGTGGATACGAATTGGATCCGGACGATCTGCTGGACGCTGCGAGGCGTCTTGGTCGCGTGGTTCGTGTTTGGAATACGAGCCGAATTAGTCGAAAAAGTCGGGTTTTCGGGCGGCTGATTTTCTGGTCTTCACATTGTCGCGTGCGACGGCAGCACGTTGCGACTGGAATAGCACAGGCTTTCGAGTTCAAGTCAAAGTACGGCCAGCCCTACGCAGTCTGAAAAACACGTGAAATCGAGGAATTTACGAGGGTATTCCTCGTTAATTTTTGCGCAACTGTCCCAAATTGTGAACTATGTTTTCGAGAGAGTTTTTTTCACCACGTCAGTTTGCGGATGAACCATGAACGCTGTTTGTTTCAATTGCGGCAATGAAAAGTCTGCTGCCATCAAGCTTTGTGCAAATTGCAAAGCAATGCCAACGTCACACGAAGATCGTATTCTTTCGGTTTGTCTTTCGAGCGACTGTTTGCGGCAAGAAAACCTGCGAATTGCCAGTCGCTACATCGACAAGAAAAATCGTCCACCAGGCTTCCACGCCAAGGTGACTGAAAAGGCTGAGCGAATCGTAGACGAAATGCCTGACACATTTCAGATATCACAGTCGATCGAAATTTCGGGACTCCTTTTTGAAAACCTCTTTGTGCTGGACGACTAGTCCTGCGTCAATAGATTTTCTGCATTGAGGAATCAGGCAAACTACAATGCCACGTCGGGCCGGATCGCGTTGACCGTGGTCTCAGGAACAATGTAGATCCACTTAGACCAGTTTTTGTTCAGGTCATCGATTCGCAGCTCCGCAGACTTTCGCTTTCGATTAAGCTCTTCCATCGCGCGGAGATAAATCTTGTTCTCGGAGGAATCTTCTTCGACGCCTTCCGGCTTCGTTGGTTCTTCAAAGCTAGATTCCTGCAACTCTGCAATCAACATTGAGTGGAAATTCAAATCGAGATTCTCCGAGTCTGCTCGTTGGGCAAGTGTTCCAACCAGCAATCGAACGCGAACGCCATCGGTCGTGGTTGCGGAAACTTCACCATTTGCGGCCTCGATTTCTCCCGCCTTGCCAATTCGAAATCCGAATTGCTCGAGCGGTTCAAAGGCCGCAGCGTCAGAAAGTTTGGAAGGATTCAGTAGAACGGTCGCCGCAGCTTTCGGTTTACCAACAACATCGATGTACCGTATGTTCAGCAATGATCTCAATGTCGACTGGACTTCACCTTGCTGCGTTGCTGTTAATTTTTGTTCGGCGAATTCACCATCCTTAAACGATTCGAATTTCAGCTTCTTGACGCGGGCTTTGTCGATTTCAAACCTCGTGCGTGTGATCGACTTTCGAAGCGAATTGGCGATTCGATTCGGATTGAGGCGATATTGATCGACATCCACTTGAGAAATTGAAACTTCCGTTGAGTTGGGCGGAGGAAGTTCCATCAAGTTGGGATCGATCCAGTCTTCAAAACGCGTCTTGAAGATATTCTTCGAGATTTCAAGTTCGTAAACTGCTGGTTGGCCGGGCACTCTGACATAGTGCCGTTGAACGCCATCATTGTTTCCGGGAACAGGTTTTCCGATGATCAGGCTTGCGATATCACCTCGATTACGATCAAGCAAATCAATTCGCATGCCAAGGCTGGAACGACTGGACTTGCCTCCTGTCTCGGTAGGATCGACGACTCCATACTCGACGTGTCCCTGTTCGTCTTCGGTTGCGAGTGAGAGAACGGTTCGGTCGAGCAGTGACTTTGCGACTTCACCGATACGCGCGATACGCGTCGCGGGGTAGTCTCCGGCACTTGGGATGACCCATCGTTCGCCTTTTCGACGTAGGCGAAACTGCTCGATTCGGTTGGAGTCGTCACTGTATTGAGCAATCGAAATTGAACGAACGTCGTTGGTCTCGTAAGTTTCAAACAGGTTTTGGTTGACTTTGGCATCGACCACGATTTCCGCGGGCTGGGGGTAGAAATAGATCGCCCCAAAGACGATTGCTGCGGCGAGCAAGCCCATGATTGCAGTTGTTCGAAAAGCACCGTTCATCGGTTACCTGAAATTGAAATGTGTATCGTAGGATCAGTTGAAACGGCGGCTTACTTGAGTCGCCGTGCTTTGGAAATTCCTTCACGCTCGCGCAGTCGACGGCGGAAGAACACGATAATGCCGACAATCAGTGGCGGAATAGGAGGCACGACAACGGCACAGAGTTTGAAGAACTGCTGAATCTTTTGAATCTTCAGTTCTGCATCGAGATTGATCCGTCGTTTCTTTTCATCACGCTCGATGTTCAACTCTTGAGTCCGCGTTTGCAGGCGTTGTTGTTGCTCACGGATTTCGGTGTCGAGCATTGCCTTCTTGGCCGCCAGTTTTGCTGAATCGTAAGGCTGACCGTCTTTCTTCTTAGCCTCCATCTTCTGGATCTGTTCCTGAAGCGGCTCCAACTTGTTGGTAAGTTTTTCACGTGCCTGATTGAGTTCTGTTTGATAGTCGATCTGAATCTGGGTCTCTTCGTTGAAAACTTCTGACTGAGCAATTTCGTACTGCTCATCGATCTTCGCCAGCGTTACGTGACTGACGCGTCGATTGCGAATTTCCAGAAACGTATCTTCGCCGCCGAGTGAATCGAGCAGATTCAAAACGAAGCTCATGTTTTGAGAAACGTATTCGACATTGTTACGAATGGGAGCATTACGCATGTCAACAAAGTAATCGGCAAGGATGTCCATGTCGGCGATGTAAACAACGTTCAAATGGTCTTTTGAATCCTCGCCAGATGTGGACATCGTTTCCCATTTGTCGCCCTTAATATGAGCCGCCAGAACAAAGTTCTCGTTGGCAGCGCCTCGCGCCTTGGTTAATTCATTCGGATTTGGACGAACCCTTGTATGCGTCATCCAGTCCAAAAACTGAATCCGGCCTGCCTGGCCAGTTTTGACGAGGTCTTCGAACGTAAGTCTGGAAGTGGGCTTTTGTTTAATGTTGCCCGTGAACTGAAAGAACAGTTCTTCGATGCCTTTCATCGCCGGATGCGTATTAGAGAACTTTGAGCCGCTGGCCTCGTCCTGTCGAATGACGAAAATCTCTCCCGCCCGATTCAGCGTTTGATCTAGGCGATACGGGTTCTCGGAAGCCGCCTGCCAAACAAACCATGGCGACGTAATCGACTGGCCTTCGCCAACCTGAGCCGTCCGCCGGTCGATGTCGAGATCCAGCAAATCCCATAGCTCTTCGATCTTCGCCGTTTCATTTCCGTTTCGTTGGAATCGACGTGGAAAAAAAGTTCCACTGACATGTGGGAAGCTGTCGGGAACAGGGAAGGGGTCTTCGAAAATGACCGCTGGTTGACCGGCCTTCAAAGCGGTCATCAGGTTTTCCATTTCGGATGGAGTTATCTTCGATGGCTGTACGACCAAAAGTACATCGTATCGCCGTTGAGGCTCAGAGCCTTCTTCAGCTTCGGTAAACAGCGAGATCTCATTAGATGCGTCCACGATTTCAACATCGCATTGTTGTTCGAGGTCGGTGATGATCTTGAGTTTCGGGATTCTGGCGACCTGTTCACCGGTCCGGATCGCGGCACCTGTGATCAACGCATCTGTTTGCAAGATGCCGACGACTTTGCGTCGTTCGCGTGAAACGGTTTTGATAGCACGCATTAATTCGTACTCTACCGGCATACCGTAAGACATGAACCGATTGATGATTCGGCGTTGACCGCAGGAAACTGCGACGCCCAGAATCACGTCTTCTTCGCGCGGGGCTCCGCGGGATTCAGTTCGAATTTTCTGCGGACGGATACCGAATCGCTTCTCGGCCAAAATCGCATCTTCGCTGAATGGCTCGATGCCTTGGTGAACGTTGACGCTGACTCTCGATCCACCCATCACGTCAAACTCGCGTAGCAGGTTCACCAAGTCGTATTTCGTTTTGACATATTCTGTTGGGACGCTGCCGCCAACATAGGCTTCGATCTCAATTGGCTTTCCATCTTGGTTTTCGGCAAGCTCCTTGAGGACTGCCGACGTTGATTCCGAGAGGGTGCTGATCTTTTTGTCAGAGATATCCATTCGCAAACGGTTCAGCGGACTATGCTGAACGATGAGGACGGCACCAATCGCCATCGCGACAAGAAAGGTTGCTCTGAAGACGTAGTGCCAAAACATGGAAGTGCCATCACGTCCGCCAAGCCAGTGACGCCGGCCGATAAGGATCAGACTGAGGTAAATACCGATGACCACGATGCCCAAGAAGTAACAGATTGAGGAAGCACTGATCAAGCCACGGCCGAAAGGCTCGAAGCGTTGAAGCAGCGACCAGTCGAACAGTCGCTGAATCCATGTGCTGTTGGAAAGGATGACGTCCGAATTTGAAAAGAATGCCAGCGGCGCGTTCAAAGCCGCTCCAAAGATGAATCCGACCGTCAGATTGCTGGTCAGGAACGACGCCACCATGCCCAGCGAGATCATCGCTACGCCGACGAACCAATAGCCAATGTACGTGGAGAACAGCAACAAGTTGTCGAGCTCGCCCCCGGTCATCGCGAGGAGTACCGCGTAGTTGGAAAGCTGCGAAAACAGCAGCGAAACGGTGAAAACCAAAACGGCAGCGAAGTACTTGCCGATGACGATGTCGAAGTCTTTCGCCGGCAAAGTCAGCAGCAGTTCATCCGTTCCTTGACGACGTTCCTCTGCCCAGATGCTCATCGTGATCGCCGGAATGAAGATCAACATGATGTAGGGCAGGAACTTGTTCAGTTGGTCAAAGTTCGCGAGGTTCGTGGTGAAGAACTCGTGCGGCCAGAACGCGGCGAACGAAGTCAACAATACGAACAGGCACAGAAACACATAGCCCGTTGGGTTACTGAAGTAGCCCACGAAATTTCGCTTCATGACCGCAAAGGCGGCCTGTCGCCAGATACCTAGCGGCAGCATCAACAGTACCAGCACGACCAGAAAGCAAAGGTCGATTACCAGCATGAAGACGAATTCAACAATCTGAATGGTGTTAATCATCAATCTCTTCCGTTGTCTCGTCTTCCAGATTTTCGTTCTCGACCGACTCGTCGTCGTGATCACGCTCTTCTTCTGTTGGCTCGCTCTGATTTCGCTCGCTCTGATTTCGTTTTGGCGGCAGGTCATCGTCGCTGATCAGTTTCGCACCCGTCACCGGATCGTGCCCGGTCAGATTTGCAAACACATGGTCCAAGCCCTTACCATCAGAATCCATTTGGTCGACTGGCCCGTCGTATACTTTTCGACCTTCATTGATCATCACAACGCGGCTGGCCATCGCGGTGACTTCCTGAAGAATGTGCGTCGAAAGGAGAATTGTCTTTTCTTGTCCAAGTCTCCGCATCGTTTGTCGCACGCCGCGGATCTGGTTTGGGTCCAGGCCCGATGTTGGCTCGTCGAGAATCAACACTTCCGGTTCGTGAATGAGTGCCTGAGCCATCCCGACGCGTTGGCGGTAACCTTTGGAGAGTTTGTTGATCGGTTTATAGATAACGCTGGCGAGTGCACAGAGGTCGACGACTTTCTCGATTCGGTCGCGCTTTGTTTTCTTGTTCATGCCGCGGGCTTCAGCGAAGAAGTCCAGCAAGCTGTAGGGCGTCATTTCCGGATACAGCGGTCCAGTTTCCGGGAGGTAGCCCAGATTCTGCGATCCGGCCAGTCGATCGTGACTCATGTCATGGCCCGCGATTTTCGCGACGCCTTGCGATGGAGACAGATAGCCGGTGAGCATTTTCATCGTCGTGCTTTTACCGGCGCCGTTTGGGCCCAAGAAAGCGACGACTTCGCCTTTGTTGACGGTGAAGGAAACATCACGTGTCGCGGCAAAGATGCCATAGAATTTCGAGAGGCCAATCGCCTCGATCATTGGCGTGCCGCTTTCACCGCCCGATCTGGCGTCGCTTTCAGCAGAGCCAGCTAAAACAGGGGCAGGGCTGCTTTCAGGAGCAACAGCGGTGGAAGTGGATTCGGACATCAATGGCCGGTTGGGATTCAGAAAGGGACGTAAGACAGAATGACATTTTGCTTGGAAAGAGGCGAATTGTCGACTGGTAGCCCACGATTCACCGCGTCTTATGTCTGCTACGTCGCTCAGCGATGTCGGTTCGGACGTCTATTCAGATTTTACCGAATTTGAAGTCACAGCTTGGCCTGCGTGCGACTCGACTTCAAACAGACTGTCGGGAATCTCTGCTTCAAAGTCTACGTAGCCCCATGTTCCTTGATCGTCGCTGACAATTCAGACGACATGAATTCCTCGCGTTAGGTTTCACTATTCCGCAATTGCGGCCTTCTACTAAAGTAGTCGCAAGGGCAAACGCTTGATGACCTAGTAAATCTGAGAAAAACAAAATGGTCTCTAAGTTGTCGCGGGACGCCGCTGCGGCTTGTACAAGCAACAGTCCTGCGGGCAGACGTCCCAGTTGGCGGGCATTTCGCCGATGGCCAGCTTTTCCGTTCCGGCGATTCGTTCCTGGACAAGTTCGCGGATCATGGTGACGAACTTTGGGTGCACGCCGACTGAGAGTGAACGGACCATGTTGATGCCAAGTTCATCGCACAGATCTTTGGCTTCGGTGTCGAGATCGTAGAGAACTTCCATGTGATCCGAAACGAAGCCGACTGGATGCATCACGATGTCATTTGTGTTGCCTTCTTTTTTGAGTTCCTTAATTCGATCGCAAACGTCAGGCTCAAGCCAAGGCTGTTGCGGCGGGCCAGAGCGGCTTTGGTAAACCAGTTCCCAGCCGTACGCTTCACCGATACTCTCCATAATCAGTCGACAGGACTCGGTTAGTTGCGTCGAGTACTTGCAGAAGTCCGCCATCGAATTCGGAATGCTGTGAGCGGTGAACAGAAACTTCGTTGCAGAACGTCGCTCTTTTGGGATTTGATTGAACGCAGTGGTGACACGATCAACCGTTGCTTGGATATAGGACGGATGGTTGAAGAACATTCGTGTCTTATGGACTTCGGGAGCACCTTCGCCGATGGATGCTTGCGCGTCGGCGATGTTCTCGCGATACTGGCGACAACCGCTGTAGCAACTGTAGCCGTTGGTAAAAAACGCTAATGCCTTTTTGATGCCGTCATCCTTCATCTGACGCAGCGTATCAGGAATCATTGGATGCCAGTTTCGGTTGCCCCAGTAAACTGGCAAGTCGACGTTGTGCTGCTTAAACTCTTCGCGGATCGCTTCGAGCAAATCGCGGTTCTGTTGGTTGATAGGGCTGATGCCTTCGAAGTGATTGTAGTGCTCGGCGACTTCCAGCATTCGTTCGCGCGGGACGTTCTTACCGCGCAGCACGTTTTCGAGGTAAGGCATGACGTCGTCGAGACCCTCCGGGCCGCCGAAGGAAACGAGAAACAGAGCGTCGAAGTTTTGGTCGTTCATGAAGTTGAGTTGGTTATGTTGAAATACAGATGGATGGAAGCCGTCACTACGGTTAATGCAAATGATTGCGGCTGGAAGCCACAACCACGGAATCTACATCGAAACGATGGCTCCCGGTTTGGTCAATGCTTCGATCACGTAGTCCGGCGTCAAAATCGCGTAAGGTGGCTCTCCTGTCGGAAATCGACAAACAGCGACGCAAAACACGCCCGTTGCGACGGTTGTTTGCTCTTCGTCGGAAATCAGAAATTCGTAGCGGACTGATTTTCCATCAACCAACGTCAGAAAGATCTGCACTTTTAGTTCCGTATCGAAGCCGACAGGGTGCTTGATTTCAATTTCCGCTGATAAACGAGGGAAACCCATCAGACCTCGATCGTCTGTCAGCACGACGCTGAGTCCGCGACTGCGTAGGAACCCGTATTCGGTTTCCTCCATCATGCGAATCAGGGCAGATGTGTGTACCATGCCGATGGCGTCCGTATCGACCCAGCGCACTGTTTTCACTGTTTGAAAACAGTTGATGGCATCGGGATGATTCTGGGAAATTAGTGACATAGAGCGGAATAACAGTCGGACAATTGATGAACATGAAACCGTCAGACAACCATTGGCACAACCGCGCGGCTTGGGATCGACTGGCGAAAAAGCAGGACCGTCTGGCGACACCAGCTCGGGACTGCGATTTTAACGACCCATTGGCCGGCGTGGACGGTATGGGGTGGCTAAGCGGCGATGTTCGTGGAAAAAGATTGCTCTGCTTGGCCGCTGGCGGCGGTCGACAGGGGCCGATCTATGCCGCCGCCGGTGCTGACGTGACCGTTGTGGACCTTAGCCCGGTCATGCTGGAGCTTGATCGCGAAGTCTCGCATCAGCGACAGCTAAAGATTCGAACGATCGAAGCATCAATGGATGATCTTTCGATGCTCGACGATGGCTCTTTCGATATCGTCATCCATCCGGTGAGCACATGTTACGTTCCCGATGTTCGTCCTGTGTATATCGAGGTCGCACGCGTTCTCGTTGCAGGTGGCATTTACATTAGCCAACACAAACAGCCAACAAGCTTGCAAAGCGATGTCCAACCACATCAAGGGAATTACCGCGTGAAGTATGGCTGTTACGAAAAAGCTGCCTTGCCGGCAGAGCCAAAACCGAATTTGATTCGCGAAGAAGGCACGTTGGAATACGTTCATCGTTGGGAAGAATTAATCGGTGCAATGTGTGCGGCCGGATTCGCAATCGAAGCGTTGACGGAACCGATGCACTCAAAACGTGACGCCGCTTTGGGAAGTTTTGGTCATCGTTGTTCGATGATTCCGCCTTACGTTCGAATTAAGGCGAGACGAACTGGTCGGAATGTCGGGGTGCAGAGCGAACCTTTGATCATTGCATGATTTGAAGCCGTCGAAACAGCGATGGAAACCAAAAAACGGTTTGGTAGTTTGGCGAATTTGGAGTCGTGCGAGCAATGAATCGCAAAATCATCATACCGAAATTTTCGCAACGCATAGAAAATAAAAATGATTGTTCCATGGTTTGCATATGTAATTCTGTTGCCGCATAATATGGACAGGGAAAGTCGCTCTCCTGCACATGCCAGTTGAGTATTCGAAGTTTTCAAGGTGATGAAAATGGACGTCGGGCAACTCCGCTACTTCAGTAAAATTGTCGAGCATCGAAGTTTTACGAAAGCCGCCGAGGATTGCCTCGTCTCTCAACCTGCATTGAGCCAACAAATTGGCAAACTCGAACGCGAGCTTGGCCAACCTCTTTTCGAACGCCAGGGAAGAACGATTCGCCTGACTCCAGCCGGGCAGTTACTCCACAATAAAGCCGAACAGATTCTCTTTCTGGTCGAAGACGCAAAACGCCGAATCACTGATGATGGCGAGACCGGTCAGATTTGCATCGGTGCCATTCCTACGGTCGCACCCTATCTTTTGCCGATCGTTCTTCGCAAAGTTGGCGATCAATTTCCCAAGGCCAACATGGTCGTTTCAGAAGACCCTGCGGAAACATTGATGAAGCGAGTTTCCAATGGCGAAGTCGATCTTGGATTTTTGACGATGCCTGCAAAATCAAAGTATCTGAAAGTTGAGCCCCTGTTTGAGGAGTCTCTGTTCCTTGCTCTTCCGGCGAACCATCGTCTGGTGGATGCGGATGAGATCACAATCAGTGATTTCCATGAGGAGCCGTTTGTATTCCTCGGTGACTCGCACGGTCTGACCGATTCGATCGCCAGTTTCTGTAACGGCAACAGTTTTCAGCCGATCGGAACGACACGGATTGAACAACTGATTACCGTTCAAAATCTTGTCGCGATGGGCCATGGCTTGTCCTTCGTTCCAGCGATGGCAACGAGGCAGGATGTCGACGGCAGAATTGTCTACCGAAAAATTGCTGGTGAACAGCCGAAGCGAACCGTTGCGGTTTGCTGGAATCCCTATCGCTTTCAGGGTCAGCTGCAAAAGAATTTCATCGCGTCGGTTCGCGAGTTCTGCGAAGGATTTGATTTCGCATCGGACTTCGACGAAGTCGCCAACCCTTAGGTCGGGCTACCAGCGGAAAAGGCAACTGCCCCAAGTGAGCCCGGCGCCGAAACCAACCATCAGCACGTTGCTGCCTTTTTGGATTCGGCCCTGTTCGACAGCCTCGTGCAATGCGATCGGAATGCTTGCAGCCGACGTGTTTCCGTAGCGATCGACGTTGACGAAAACTTTTTCTTGAGGGATGCCAAGCGTCTCAATGGCTGCATCGATGATTCGAATGTTTGCTTGGTGTGGAATCACCAAGTCAATATCATCCAGAGTCATTCCCGTGCGATCGAGTGCTCCCTGGACAGCCTCAGGAATGATTCGAACGGCCCATTTGAAAACAGGTTTGCCATCCATTTTCAGGTACTGCATCCGGTTGTCCAGAGCTTCCTGAGAGAACGGCATTCGCGACCCTCCAGCAGGAATCAGCAGCGATTGCCCAAGTTTGCCTTCGGCAGCAAGGTGGAAATCCAGTATTCCAGACGCGGAGTCTCTGTCCGGGTTTGAGTCTGCGGTTACGAGGACCGCGCCGGCTCCGTCGCCGAAAAGTGGAAACGTTTTCAGGTCATTCGGGTCTGTAATCATCGAAACCATGTCTGCGCCGAGAACCAACGCACATTTGGCACTACCCGTTGAAACGAACTGGCTGGCTGTGATCAGACTGTAGACGAATCCTGAGCATGCGGCGTTGATGTCCATTGCCATCGCGGGGCAATCGAGAGCGGCCTGAACAAGGCAAGCTGTGGATGGGCTTGCATGATCAGGTGTCATCGTTCCGATCACGATCAAGTCGATCATGTTTGGGTCGATGTTCGCATTGGCAATGCATTTCCTTGCAGCTGCAATGCACATGTCGCTTACAGCTTGACCTTTACCGGTGCGAAATCTGGACTGAATCCCGGTTCGTTGCACGATCCATTCGCTGTCGCAGCCTAATGCCGCCAGATCGGAATTGTCAATTTTCTGAGAGCCCGTGGCGATTCCCGTGCCCAGAATTTTGAGTCCCTTGAGCGATTTGCGAGGCTTTGCCGCTTCGACTTTAGCGAGAGGTCCAGCGATTTCTTTTACTCGCCGCGAAAGTGCCTCTTTGGTAAGGGGAACCGGAATGATCGTTCTGTTGAAAGCGTCAGGTGGGAGGGTGTTGGACATGGACCGACTTTACCGAGATCCGCTCATCACTCCGATGCCAATTAATTCTCGCTAGCAATTAGCGAAGCCTCATCACGCTGGACGAGAAAACGCGGGACGAAAGGTTCGCGATCTCGATAATTCGATTTCAAAATCAGCTCGCTCGAGCTGTTGATTCTGGTTCAAAACCCGTTGATAACCTGTTGGAAATCCAAACTGAGAACAGGAGGTCGTTTAGGTGATTTAGACCAACATTAACGGCTCTTTGGGTTGGAAACGATGCAGATTTGGCAGGTAATCGTCGTATATCCCCGCTTTTTAGGGTGTCAGGCCATACGGATTCGGATAGATTGAACCAACCGCTGGCGGAGACCAGCAGCAGACGGCAAAGAGTCATGATTCGAGCCGCCTGAGTTAATGGACCGACAATAACGATCTTTGAAAAGTGACGCCCATGAGCCTTTTGGCAATCGTATATCACCTCGTCCCAGAAGCCCCAATTCTTGTCGCCTTCAACCGCGACTCTCCTCTTGATCAGATCTTTCCTTCACCTTCAATACAATCTGGCAAGCCACGAGTGCTTGCAAGTCCCGACCAAAACGGCGGAACTTGCTTGGGAATCAATCAAAATGGCCTCTTCGTCGGGATGACTTCCCGCAGCAAACGTGGCGAAGGCCAAACGAATCTCAAATCCAGAAAACTGCTGGTCCGCGAAATCCTGAAAGCTGAATCGGCGCGTCAGGGTTTGGATCTGGCAATGGAAGAGCTGCACACGGGGCAATATCGAGGTGCGAACTTTGTGATTGCTGATCCCGAATCCGGGTGGGTTATTCATGCTGGCAACGATTTGAATGCCTGTGAACTCGAACAGGGGCTTTCGATCATCACGGACAAAGATGTCAACGATCGGAGTGACGCGCGGGGTTCCATGGCTCAGAGGCTGCTGACCTTGCAGACACTGGATTCGCCCGTGAAGTTTCTTGCGATTGCCAGCAAAGTGTTGGCCCGCTCCCCAATTGCTCCGAATCGACCAAGTATGGTGGTTCGTGAAGAAGACTTTGGTACCGTGAGCTCGACCTTGATTGCGGTTGGAAAGAAGCCACGCGATGCCATTTATCAGTACGCCAATGGTTCACCTGACGAAGCCAAGTACGAGGATTACTCACCGATGCTGAGGGATATCCTTAGTCGTGGCTTACGAGAGTCCCGAGCGAAAGCCAATGCAGCTGCGAACGTTTAGAGATCGCGTTGTATTCGAGAGAGTTAATATTGGCTGAGTAATCAGCCCATTTTTCATGCGCGAGTTGTTTCCAGTTTTTTACCTCGCGGAGTTCATAGAAGATCGATGGTGTCGCCCAACTTCAGGTTTATCGTGGCCAATCCGCAGTGCGCTGCTTCAGCTTGGACGGATCGCTAATTTCCACCGCCTGATTTCGGAGGGTTTGTTGCTTCTGGCGTTTTGGTTTCAGCCGCCGGAGAGGGCGATTTGGTATCGCTTCCCTGAATTTTGGTTTCACTTCCCTGACCCTTCGTGCTGCTGCCTTGCATCGCGCCGGGCTGCACGATCTTGTCGGAAATGTCAGCGTCGTTTTTATCGCTCTCTGCTTTACTGGTTTCGTTGTCCGCATTCGCAGCTTTTTCCTTTTCTGCACCTGCTTTGATAAATTTCAGCGAAGCCGAATTCATGCAGTATCTCAAGCCCGTTGGTGCTGGTCCGTCATTGAAAACGTGTCCCAAGTGAGCATCGCAGCGACTGCACACGGTTTCAGTACGGACCATACCCCAACTGCGATCGGCGACGTTCTTAATTGCCTTGGCGTTGATGGGTCCATAAAAGCTCGGCCAACCTGTTCCGGACTTGAATTTTGTCTTTGATTCAAAAAGAGGCTGATCACAGCAAATGCATTGATAGGTGCCTTCCTTTTTGTTCTTCCAGTACTTTCCTGAGAACGCCCGTTCAGTTCCTTTCTCACGCGTTACGTTGAACTGCAACGCTGTTAGCTGCTTCCTCCATTGGGCGGCCGTCTTGACGACTTTTTCCTCAGCAGGCGTATCGTCGCCCTGTGAAGCCACCTGTTGCTGACCAATTCCTTGATTCACAATTGTAAACAGCAAGAGCCCAAGGCCCGCACCGAAGATCAGTACACCGAAAAGTCTCTTTGAATTCGTCATCTCTATTCTCTCCGTTCGATTGAAAGCAGTTTGGCGTTAAAGTGGGACAAAAAATCTTAATGTAGAAACCGCATGAACTCCAGTTTTGAAACAGAAGCCGATGCATCGGCCCGAGGTGGCGGTCGAAATCGTTTGGTCTTGTTGGCTCTGGTCGCCGTACTGACGTTTGTCGGATTTTGGCTCAGTCGTAAATATCTCAATATCGAATTCCTAGCGGAGCAGGAATCTGCACTGAAAGCATTTTACCAGTCCAATCCCGCGACGGTAATCGCGATCGCATTTTTGATTTACGCCGCGACCACCGGGCTTTCCATCCCCGGAGCGACCATTTTGACCCTGCTTTACGCTTGGTTTTTCGGATTTTCGACCAGCTTGCTCATGATTAGCTTCGCTTCTACCGCGGGAGCAACGATGGCTTTTCTGATCAGCCGATACCTGTTTCGGGATTGGATTGATTCGAAATTTGGAGAACGACTGGCTACATTTAATACGGCACTGGAGCGGGAAGGTGCGTTCTATCTGTTCAGTTTACGCTTAGTTCCGGCCGTTCCTTTCTTTGTGATCAATGCGGTTATGGGCCTTACTCGCATCAAAACGGTCACTTTTTGGTGGGTCAGCCAGATCGGAATGCTCGCTGGAACCGCCGTTTATTGCTACGCAGGCTCTCGGATTCCTGATTTGCAGACCATTAGCGAGAAAGGCGTTGGTGCCGCTTTCAGTGCAAGCGAACTAACACAGCTGTTTATCGCTTTTACGATTCTGGGCATTTTCCCGTTGGCCGTCAAAAGAATCATGAATTTCGCGGTAAAACCACCAAGTCATGCAGCTTAATCGTTCTTCAGGACGTTTGCACACGAGGGTTGTGGAATTCGGTGTCTTGAACCGGAATTATTCACGACGACGGGCGTCGCGGTTACCATTTTGAACGATTCAAGGGTAACGTGAATAACATTACGATTTGAGAAATTCACGCAGTAGGTGAGTTGCCAAAACCGCAAACATGAAATTGTGCGCCAATAAAATAGGTGTTCTTTGGTTCGACGCCCACGCCTCGTGAATAATCCGGGTTGAATTGATAAACGTTGCGACGATGCGGAAATCAGTCTCGATACGATAAGAATGCTCTCATATCGAGACGGAACTATCGCTAACTGTCCTAGTTACCGTCTGAGATGTCGAAAAAACCACGTGTTTGAGAATCTTGATTATCGTTTTCAAGATTTGGCACGCACCTTGCAATCTGGTAATCAAGTGAGCGGGCACTTTAGCCCTCAGCGTTCTCATCCCATCCGCCGTCTCAAGGGCATCGTCCGCTCACTTTTTTCCCACCAAGTGCGGTCACGACATTATCCCCGTCGTTGACCGCATTTTTTTATGCGCTGATGTTCTGAACCGGAATTATTCACGACGACGGGCGTCCAGTAGGCGATTTTGAACGATTCAACGACAGAGATGACAAATTTGCGAGTCAATAAATTCATCTAGTAGGTGAACTGTCAAAACAGCAACCTTTGAACACTTCCTCCGCAATGAACAGGTGCCTCCCGTTTGACGCCCACGCCTCGTGAATAATCCGTGCTGAAAAGGCTGAATTAGCCCCAGCGAATTTCAATCTCGTGTTCTGGCAGTGCAATCCGGACTTTGCCAGTTTTCTGTGTCGTGTATCCTTGTGGCATGAAGCAGAATAATTTGAGCGAATCGCAGGATGAACCTGGCGACTTTGGAGTTTGGCCGCCAGTCCGTAAGCGACGAGTCGTGCTACCGGTCGTCCTGTTTGTTCTGACTTGTCTTTCGACGTTTTGGGTTGGCGTGACCGAGTGGAACCCTATTGCGCCTTCCGCGTATGTTGCCGTCGCAGTTTTTGGCCCCTTGCTGGAACCTATCGCCGGATTTGACAGTTCCGCCAGTGCACAACGAATGATGATCCTGCGTTTGATGGTCTTGGAAAACTGGGGAATCGGCCTGTTGTACATGGGGGCTGTTCTGCTGATTCTGTTTCTTCACGAGATGGGGCACTTCGTCGCGACGCTCATTTACAAAGTGCCCGCGTCGCTTCCATTCTTTTTACCGTTCCCAATCAATCCGATTGGAACCCTTGGTGCCGTGATCGGTATGCACGGGTACGCCGCGGATCGAAAGCAGATTTTTGATATCGGGATCGCCGGTCCGATCGCCGGTCTTGTTGCTGCAGTCCCGATCGCCTGGTTTGGCGTAGCGCAATTGGATCTGACGATTCAGCCATATGGCGGACTTGGATTTCGATTACCGTTGATCATGCAATGGTTTGCCGCCAGTGCGCAGGTTCCTGGCTATGCCCCCGGGCAAGTCGTCTGGTTGAACCAGTTGAACCCGCTGTTCGTGGCGGGCTGGGTTGGAATGCTGATCACTGGTTTGAACATGATGCCCGTAGGCCAACTCGATGGAGGGCACGTGACCTATACGCTGTTCGGCAACCTCGCTCACAGGATCGCCCGGCTTACGTTGGTCTTTGCGATCGCGTTCATGGTTTACCACCAGAGTTTCGTTTTGGTGATCATGGTCGTATTGCTGTTGATGGTTGGAACCGACCATCCGCCAACGCGGAACGATCGCGTTAAGCTCGGGCCTTTTCGTTGGGCTTTGGGACTCGCTTCATTGGTGATTCCGGTGCTCTGTTTTCCTCCGCTGATCTTCGAGATTCCTTAAGCCTGTTTCAGAGAGGCTGTAGCCATCTGGAAGTTGGTATGAGAGGAAGTCTCGGGCTGAATTTCGAGAAGCAGCTCCGTCGCGTTTTTAGCTTCTTCAGTTTCTTCTTTGCCCGCTTGAGATACTTTGTGTCGTCACCATCCTTAGGCGGACCTCCTAACGCCAGCATTTATCGTACAGCGTGCGGTGAACTTCCCGGAGTTCATCATCCTCTTTAGCTTCTTCGCTGTGTTTAAGAAACGTCCTCACCAGCCATACGTGACTGAGCAGTTTGTCAATCTGCTCGACACACTGACGGTTGGTGTTTCTAGTTTTTCTGTCATTCAGAATCAGTTGCGGGCTCAGGCTTAACTTCTTCTGACGGGTTGGTGGGAGGTTTCGCGGGCGGTTTGCCACGCGGGGCAAACACAAGCACGATGACGGCTCCGACGATTACCATCCCAAGCGAAGCAAAAAACTTGTAATCAACGCGTCCAAAGAGATCGTCTGTGACGATCGTCGTTAGCGTATTTACCACAGGAGCAAAACCGAAAACGAGAGGCATGATGAAGATTGGTTTACCGCCAGAATTGAAAGCGTAGATGATGCCCAACGCGCCAATCGCTCCTGCGGCACCTGCCCCCAGCGACCAAATGATCCCGGTGGTGTACCAACCTCCGGGTTCTGGAAACCCTGAGAGCATCAATAGCGGACCAACAACGGCGATCGCAAAATAGGCCAGACCAACGCAGAGAAATGGTCGTAAACGACTGCCTCCCATCTTTGCTTGGCCCTTGTGAAGTACCGGTCCGTAAGCTCCCCAGCACACGGCTGTCAATGCAACGCTGATCGTGACCCACAGGATCGAGCCGGCTGGTGCGTCCTCGGGGGCAGAGGCGGTATCGTCAGCTGTTGGAGCTGAAGCAAGTTGGCTCGCCATTGAATCCACGACGACGACTTCGGATGTTGTCTTCTCTACGGCAGCAGGTTTCACTTTGGTCGGTTTGAAAATTAGAACGCCGGCAGCCCCAATCGCGACGATCAGGATACCAAGATAGAAAATGCTGGAAGCTTGCTTGAACGTTCGCGCCATCAACATCGTCACAAAGGTGTTCACGATCGGTGCCAATCCAAAAACGAGCGGCATCACGTAGGATGGCTTGCCGTTAAACTTGAAAGCGAGAATGATTCCGAGGGCCCCGACAGCTCCGACGGCGCCGGCGACAAAGGACCAGAAAAACCCGGTTGCGGACCAGTGACCCTTTTCGCCCTTGGTCACCAACACGAAGATTGGAAACAGGACGGCAATTGCGAAATAGGCGATCCCAACGCAAATGAACGGCCTCAGCATGCTTTTGCCTGCATCGCCTCCCATGATTCCCTGTCCGACGTGCAGCAGCGGACCGTAGAGTCCCCAGCAGCAAAACGCCAGGATGACGAAGATCAGGAATTGGAAGCCTTTCATAGGAACTTTCACTTGGGGAGCGGCGTTGAACGTAAAGTGATATCAGCACGTACTTTATACAAACTGCCTTGGCGATGTAAGCTGATCGCTGCCAAACAGCACAGCGGGCTTTTACCGAAGAGACGTCGATGAGTTCACAAATGAAATTACCGGTCGGGGTCTTGCTGCTGTTCGTGTTCTTGACTTCTCAGCTAATGTCACAGGAATCGAAGCTGGGCATCGCAAAATGGGCTCAGTGGCGTGGTCCATTTGGCACCGGCGAGGCGGATTCATCAGCAGTTCCACCGATCCGCTGGAGCGAGACCGAAAATGTTAAGTGGAAGACTCCGATTCGCGGGCTGGGGCATTCGACGCCCGCGGTGTGGGATGAGTACATATTTCTGACGTCGGCGGTCCCAACAGGAGAAAAGTTTGCCCCAATTCCCGATAGCCGGCCGGGCTCGCACAACAATCTCGCCGTTAGTCAACGACATCAATACGTGGTCGCTGCAGTCAGTCGCACGTCTGGCAAGATCCTTTGGGAGAAGATCGTCTGCGAAAACGTTCCTCATGAAGGTGCTCATGAGTCATCCAGCCTTGCAACGGCTTCGCTGGTGACCGACGGCGAGCATGTTTTCGCCTACTTTGGATCCCACGGATTGTATTGCCTCGATTTCGAAGGCGAAGTTGCCTGGAAGCGAGAATTCGAGCCAATGCACTCGAAGCATGGACACGGTGAGGGCAGTTCTCCAGCTCTTTCGGATGGATTGATCGCCATCAACCGCGACCAGGAAGAACAGTCCTATCTGCTTGTGCTTGATGCAAAGTCGGGCAAAGAAAAATGGCGAGCGGATCGCGAGGAAGTAACTTCTTGGTCGAGTCCTGCTTTCATCACACATGCTGGAGTGACGCAGCTGGTTGTCGCGGGCTCGAATCGCATTCGAGCTTATGATCCGACAACTGGAGACGTCATTTGGGAATGCGGTGGGCTTTCAAACAACGTGGTTGCGACGCCGCTCTACGCCGATGGGATGCTTTACTGTGCGAGTAGCTATGAAATTCGTTCGCTGCTGGCGATCAAACTCGACGGAGCCAAAGGAGACATCACTGGAACGGCGAATGTTGTTTGGCAAACCAATGAGCGTACGCCCTATGTTCCTTCGCCCTTGTTGTATCAGGACAAGCTGTTTTTTCTGCGGCACTATCAAGGGATTCTGACGGCCTTGCATGCAAAGACCGGAGAAGAGCAGATCGGACCTTTTCGGTTACCAGGTTTCAGGGAAATCTATGCGTCTCCGATTGCTGCTTCCGATCGGATCTACATCG
>CAYGUE010000019.1:0-42077 GCA_964352885.1 uncultured Pirellulaceae bacterium | reverse complement strand
CTACATCGTCAGTCGCGGCGGCGCGACGGTCATTCTTTCGAGTAAGACGCTTCCGAAAGTCGTCGGTATCAACGTGCTTGATGATAGCTTCAGTGCGTCACCGATCGCGGTTGATAATCAGCTGCTGCTTCGCGGTGAGAAGTTTCTGTACTGTATCGAGTAATCGAAGTATTTCGTTTAATGGCACGCAGCAGGCGACGGTGCCGCATGAGGCCAAACACCGTCGCCTACGGCTGGCCGTTCAACGATCACGTTGGAAAACCAAGAACGAGTGGAGATTGGTCGCAATGACCGTTTCCGAAGCCAAAGCGGGAAGCGACCGAAACTATGGATCGCATTACCGAGCAGCTGGCCTCGCTGAAAATCTCCATCATTGCTGGCAAGAAAAACGGCGATGCCGTTGCAAACGAAGGCGAGGGTTGGGAGCCTATGCCATGTTGGACGACCTACACGTCGATATCGATTGCGTCTGCGTCTTCGGCTCTTTCCATGATGAAGCGGAATCGTGCAGAAGCATCTTTGCCCATCAAGTCGTTGATGACGCGATCGGTTTCCAGTTGATCATCGACTTCGACTTTTAACATACGTCGTGAGTCTGGGTTGAGCGTCGTCTGCCAAAGAACTTTCGGCATCATCTCGCCGAGGCCTTTGAAACGAGTGATCTCTGGAGTTGCGCGGCCCTTATGTTCGCCGATGATGCGAACCTTATCCTCCTCGTCGGCTGCCCAAAACGTTTCTTTGCCGATATCGACACGAAACAAAGGAGGCACGGCGATATACAGATTGCCGTTGGTGATTAATTGTGGCATGTGACGGAAAAAGAATGTCAGCAGAAGCGTCGTGATGTGATGACCATCCGAATCAGCATCGGCCAGTAAGATAATTTTTTGGTATCTCAGCCCCGTAATGTTGAACGAGTGCCCAAACCCACATCCGATCGCGGCGATCAAGTCTTGGATCTCTTTGTTGTCCAAAATCTTTTTCAAGTTTGCACTTTCGGTGTTGAGCACCTTACCTCGTAGCGGCAGAATCGCCTGATAGTGACGGTCGCGCCCTTGCTTGGCACTGCCGCCCGCCGAATCGCCTTCCACGATGAACAGTTCACTTCGGCCGCGCCCACTGGCCATGCAGTCGCTTAATTTGCCGGGCAGCATGGAGCGCTTGCCGCTGACTTTTCGTGAAACGGCCGCCGAAGCTGCACGCGATGCCGCACGTGCTCTGGCCGCTGCAATGATTCGAGCGACGATGCCGTCCGCGACGCTACGGTTGCTGTTCATCCATTGCTCAATTGCAGGACGAAGTTCGCTGTCGATCATGCCGGCGACTTCCGGGTTGTTCAGGCGATCCTTCGTTTGGCCTTGGAATTGTGGCTCTCTAATGAAAACAGAAATGATTGCAACGATGCCTTCGCGGATGTCATCGTGTGAAATCTTGACACCACGAGGCACGAGGTTGTGCATGTCGATGTAGTTTCGGACGGCTTTAACCAGCCCGCTGCGGAAACCGTTTTCATGCGTTCCCCCGTTTGCGGTTGGGATTCCGTTAACGTAAGAACGAACATGTTCGTCGGTTGAGTCGGTCCAATGAAGGACCAGTTCAAATCGCTCGTCAGATGATTTGCTGTTGAGTTCAAATGGCGATTCATGAATCGAACTGGCGGAGCGATCCTTGGAGACTTTGCCCAGAAAGTCAACGATTCCGTTTTCGTGATGGAAGGATTCCTTCGTCTTATTGACTTCGTCGTTGAAGGTCACCTTTACGCCACGATGCAGGAAACTGACGATTTCGATACGGCTGCGAATGGTGGCTGAATTGAATTCCGTTTTGGGGAAGATCGTCGGGTCGGGAGTAAACGTGATCGCGGTTCCTGTACCGCGGACGGCTCCTTTTAGTTTCTGCAGTTTGGTTTGCGGATGACCTTTGGAAAACTCCATCCGATATTGAGCACCGTCACGCTTCACGACGGCAATCAGTGATTTCGAAAGTGCGTTAACAACAGAAGCACCTACTCCGTGGAGACCCCCCGCAGTTTTGTAGTTGTCGCCTTCGAATTTTCCACCGGCGTGAAGCACGGTCAGAACCGTTTCGAGTGCACTCTTTTTTGTTTTTTTGTGAATGTCGATTGGGATGCCGCGACCATTGTCGGAAACGGTGACGGTCATGCCAGACTTTAGTAGGTGGACGTTGATCTCCGAAGCGTGGCCGTTCATGGCCTCATCAACGGAGTTGTCCATGATCTCCCATACGAGGTGATGCAATCCAGCCATGCCGACGCTGCCGATGTACATTCCCGGTCGCTTGCGAACCGGATCGAGCCCTTCCAGGACCGTGATGTTTTCGGATTTGTAGGATTTCGCTTTTTTGGATGCGGTTGCCATTGGTGTGCGGTTTTCGGTGTGTGGTTTTATCATCACCCTCACTCCCAGAGGGAGGGTGTTGATTCAGTTAATGCTTAGTTTTTCAGTGGTTTCAACTCAGCCGGAGATTCAACCGGTGGTTCGACGATCTTTGAGATCTTTCCATTCTTCTGGATCTCGTTTCCTTTGCCACCGCGAGAAGTTGTTCGATACTTCGTAGTGGAAATAGTCTTTTGAGCTCCACGGTTGGTTTCCACCACCAACAAGTCGCGGTCTCCTCTGGATGGTTTGAAGCCGAGCAGTTTGTCGCCTTTGGCAACTTTGATCAGCATCACGCCACGTCCGGCGCCCGACAGATAATTGATATCCTCAGACGGACAGACCATTGCTCGGCAGTTGCCTGTGATGGCGAGGATCGTTTCGTCGGAAGTGATCGAGTAAACTCCAACCAGTTCGGCACCCGTTTTCACGCGAGCAAATCGACGACCACTTTTTGTTGACGCTTCGGCGAATGAGTCGAGGCTGAATCGCAACGCGTAGCCGTCGCTCGATGCCGCGAGCCCGTGAACTTCGGGACAGAGTTCTGGCTTCTTTGGATCTTCCGAAATGTCGCCGATGACTCGCGAGTCAAACGACATCACAGAAACGATCTTTTCGCCGTCTTTGAGTTTGAACAGTTTCTGAATCGGATCGCCGAAACCTGTCGACGCCGGAATGTCGATCATGCGAGCTGTGTAACAAAAACCCATTGAACTGAAAAACCCCACGGTCGAACGCGTTGAACCTGCAACGACAGCCAACACACTGTCACCTCCGCGAACGCGGCTTTTGGATGGGTCAGCGATTTGTTTCTGACGTTTGACCCAACCGTCTGTCGTGATCAGGACGTGACAGTCTTCAGCGACGATGAAATCTTCTGCGCTGTATTCGACTTGAGCTTCAGCAGCCTCGATGATCGTGCGTCGCTTGGCTTCCTTTTCCTTACAGTAGTCAGCGAGGATTGACTCGATCTCTTCGCGAACGATTTTCCAGCGACCAGATTTTTGGGTGTCCTCAGTGTTCTCTTGCAGCAACTTGCGAATCTGACGAGCACGTTTCTGTTTCTCGTCGAACTCTTCTTGAATCAGATTGATCTCGAGTTTTGCAAGGCGATACAACTTCAGTTCGAGGATGGCTTCGGTTTGATCCGCGTCGAGTCCGTCTTTCCCTTTGCCAACAGGGAAACGCTTCATGATCTTCTGAGCCGCGTCTGCTTTTCCATCGGAGCGACGAATGATGCGAATGATTTCGTCGAGTGCATCGAAAACGGTGAGAAAACCCTGAAGAATGTGCAGCCGCTTTTCCAGTTTCGCCAATTCGTTCTCAAGCCGGCGCGTGACGACTTCGAGGCGAAACTGCAAGAAGTACCAAAGGATTTCTTTCAGCCCAAGTCTCGCCGGAGCACCGACTTCCGGATTCTCGGTCGGAACCAAGCAAGTGAGATTCACGCCGAAGTTGGTTTGGAACTTCGTGTTCTTATAGAGGAACGCCAAAACTTTTTCCGGATCCGTGTCCTTCTTTAGCAACAAATCGATCCGCGTGTCATCGGTCGAAAGATCGCGGGCTTCAATAACCAGAGGCAGCTTTCCATCGAAAACCATCGTGTTGATTGACTCAACCAAGTTCGCTTTGTTGACGCCGTATGGGATTGAGTCGATCTGCAGGATCTTGCCCTTTGATCCCTTGCCGGCTGAAACAATTTTGGATGTGCCGCGCAAGAGGATACTGCCGTGCCCAGTCGCGTAGATTTCGCGAAGTTCGTCTTTCGAGTTGATGACTTGGCCACCGGTCGGAAAGTCCGGACCGTGAACCGCATCGTTGGCGACTAATTGATACGCCTTGATTTCCGGGTCTTTAAGAAGTTTGAGCAGTGCATTGCAGACTTCTTTCAGATTGTGCGGCGGAATGTTCGTCGCCATACCGACTGCGATGCCAGTGGCTCCGTTGACCAACAAGTTCGGAATGCGTGATGGAAGAACGACCGGCTCTTCTCGTGTTCCGTCGTAGTTGGCTTTGAAGGGAACGGTGCGCGTCGAAAGATCGGCAAGTACTTCACTGGAGATTTTCGTCAGGCGACATTCGGTGTAACGCATTGCGGCTGCGTTGTCTCCATCGACCGAACCGAAGTTTCCACTACCATCGACCAGCGGAATGCGAAGTGAAAACGACTGAGAAATTCGCACCAGAGCATCGTAGATCGAGCTATCGCCGTGCGGGTGAAGGTTACCCATCACGTCACCGACGACCTTGGCACACTTGCGATGTTTGGCTGTGTGGAACAGCCGCGATTCGCCCATCGTATATAGAATGCGGCGTTGAACGGGCTTCATGCCGTCGCGGACATCAGGCAATGCTCGACTGGTGATGACTGAAAGCGAGTAGTTCAGATACCTCGACTGTGCGGCTAGCCTGAGGGGAATCGTTGTCAGTCCATCGGATTCATCGTCTTCGAGTCCGTCGAAAAGCGTATCTTCGTTCGATGAGCCGTTTTTGCCGCGAGATTTGTTGCTTGAACGGCGTGACGAAGATGCTTTTGATGTCTTCTTCTTACTGGGCCGGCGTTTCGCCACGGTGTTGCCTTGTGTCTAGGGTGGGGTTCTAAGTGCTGGAGCTTCCTGCCCAGTGCGGTTCTGCCGTTTGCCCAATTGGGAGGAATAGGCGTTCTGTGTTGAGTATAGCAATCGCCATGTTTCCCTCCCAGACGGTTTTTCTGCTGTTGCGGTTTGTATTGCAGGAGGCCGGTTTTTGTCGGGTCGCTTCAGCAAATCCATTCAAACTCCGTCGCGTCGAAGTCGATGCTCCCAAAACATGCCGGAGCCGGATGCGCCGGAAACCAACGCAAATAGGAATGTCGAAATGATTCAGAAACTCTTCGTCGCGATCTGCTGCTTGATCGCTATTTCATTCGTGTCAGAGTCAAGCTTTGCTCAAACGAGCCAAGGTAACCTGCAGGACCGTCTGTTTTCCCAATATACAACTCAGGGGTCAGCCAGCATGGCGACTGCCGGAATGTACCCAGCTCCGCACCCTGTGCCAAGCAATGTCGGTGGTTCGTACTATACGTACCAGCCGTTGATGCCGCATGAGATGCTGTACACACACAATCGAAACTATTTCAACTACTACAACGACTCCAGCTATTATGGTGGCGGCGGATCGTTGAACATTACTTCGGTTCGTTGGCAAAACGGATGCAGCGGTCAAGCACCACTGCCGTTTTCGAATCGTTGTCTTCAAGGTCTTCAATACAAGTTCGCCAAGCGGGCCTACGGCATTGGTGGCGGTAATGGCGGAGTAGCTGCAGGTTGCTCAACTTGCGGTGACTGATCGGCTGTGTTGCTACTCACTTCAATACAATAACACATAGAGGTTTCAGGCTCATGATACGAAACGTTTTGACATTTTCGATCGCCCTCGTGGCGTGTTCAGTGATGGCGGCACCATCGGCGCAAGCTCAAATTGGCTCTCGCTTCGGCGGACTTTTCAACCGTGGCGGTGCCGCGACTTACGATCGCGATGGCATGGTTCTGCCGGTCACTCAGCGCGTCGGACCAGGAGCCACATTGATGGGTGCGGCACATGACAACTTTAGTCCGCATCCTGTTTACGCACATAGCAATGCCGGCCTATTGGCAAGCAATACGCATAGCTGGAACAATAGTCAGCAGGACGTTTACGCCTGGCATGGCGCTTACAAGAACTGGCGCTTCGGGACTCCAACTGCACTCGTCGTTCCTCCAACAGCTAGTTACCAATCATCCTATGCATGGGGTGTTGGCCAAACTCGGAGCACGCCAATCCATCATCAGTTTGGACGCGGCGGAGGAGCTTCAATCGGTGGCGGAAACGGCGCAGGATTTCGGAACACTCCTTACTTTCCATCGAGCACCGACCAGTTCGGAATCTATCCGGTTCGTGGAGCCTGGTAGCCAGCTTGTTGATTTACAATTCGCAAATGCGATCTTCATAAACACGAAACGCCCTGCGGTGGAATACGGCAGGGCGTTTTTTTGTCGAAATCGTGTTGAGCGTTCCGTGTTAGTAGGCCAATTCGAAACCGACGTAGGTGCCCTGCAGGACTAGGTCGCCATCTGTATTTGGCGTCTGAAGTGCCGTGGCGTCAGTAAAGTCGTCCTGAATCTGATTGCTCGAGAACGCGACGTCTGTCACACCGAGAGCACGATAACCGATGCGGACTCGTGATCGATTCGACAGCTGATACGAGACTGCGATGTCCACTTCGCCCATGAGTGATTTGACGTTGTCTTCGGCACCGATGTCAAAGCGCTGGCCACCAAGTGCTCCGCCAGCAATCGCCGGGTTAACGACACTGCCATCTCGGAGTCGGTAGTCGATTCGCTGGCGGGTTTGGACGTTGTTGTTGAAAGCACCCGCCTTCACGCCGACGTGCATCGCCAGTCGGCTTCGTAATTGGTAATCCGAGCGACCACCAATCTGGAGTCCCAGTAATTGATTCTCGACGCTGGAGAAATATCCGATGCTTGAAGGGCTGGCGAACAATGGATCTCCCTGAGGGATGTTGACTGCTTCGTAGAGTAATGTCTCTCCGAACTGAAAGTAGCGGAATCCGAATAGGAGCTCTGTTGAGGCTGCGCAAAATCGCGGGCAACTGTTTTTCAGAATGTTGAATTCTATGTTGTTCAACTCGGTTTGCCGAGTCAACACATGCGTGTCGGCACTGTTATAGAAGCTGTTTGCAGATGGGCCAGTGAGAAACGCTGTCGGTCCGGTTCCGCTCACTGAAGTACCAAGTTGGTTCAATCCGGGAAGCAGGCTTGTTGCATTGTTGCCGATTTGGATTGACTCATCCGAAGGGAAAAGACCGAAGTAGCGAAACTCGAACCCGCGGCCGCTTGCGTTTCGACGAGCGAAGGTCGCATCGATCCCTCCGAGGACATCAGACACGGCATTGTCCGATGAAAGGAGTTCCCCGCCTGCGTTGGTTGAAAAGTCGCGATTCGTTCCGTGGTTTCGCTCAAACAGCAGCCCTGAGACACTAAAGTTTGAGCATACGCTTCCGGATCTTGGAGACATTGGCTTCTGCGGCAAAAGCCTTTCGCCCATTGGACGACTTACGGCAGGGCGAGATCGAAGGCGACTCCCAAGATCGAGAACGCCATGGCGGGACTGGACTTCAGAAAAATCCTCAGGGAACTGGGAACCATCAGCACAGCCGCAGGATTGGCCATCTGAAGTTGGAACGGTCGGCGGTTGAATGTTCTTAATCACAGTCGAGGACACCGAGTGCATCTCATGAGGCGAAGTCGCTGCCGTACTTGCCCCGGAAAAATCTGGAAACTCTATCGGTTGCGAGAACATCTGAGTCTCAACCGGAGCGGCGGTTGTCGGGGTTTGCAGAGGTGTGGCACGCGGTTGCATTGGCGGCAACGGGATCGTCTGAGCTTCCGGAATCGTGATCGCCTCACCCTGAAACGAAGCGTGGCTCGTCGTCGGGAAGTCCTGAGCCATAACGGCTGCTGAACACAAGCTGAATGTTGAAAAGGAAATTGCAACAATCAAAAACGCATTTCGTTTCATGATGTTATCCGCCAAACCATTGATTCAATTAAACATGTCAGTCAGTACGACCTGACGAACCGATCCAGAGATCACTCTGCGTATCGTCCGAACTATTGGGATGACTCCCCGAAATAGCGTTGTTTATTGACGGTGCCATAATTAGGACATGAACATTCCGAATACGAAATAGAATCGTTGAAATTGGGAAACCCCATGTAGATCGGACAACCGCCACTGCTTATCAGGTCCGATAAGGAAGACTTTGCTGGATAGGCGCTGAACGAGCCTGTCACGCCTTGCCAATTCGTCGTCGCTTTACGATATTCAAGGGCTTGAACCTCCAATTTCGAGAGCGACCATGAAATCACCTGTTAGAGTCACTGTGACCGGCGCCGCCGGAAATATCAGCTACAGCATTCTGTTCCGCATTGCCGCAGGCAACATGCTGGGCCCTGAGCAGCCCGTCATTCTTCAGTGTCTCGAGATACCCCCTGGGATGGGTGCTCTTGAAGGCGTTGTCATGGAACTCAATGACTGTGCTTTTCCACTGTTGCACGATATCGTCGCTACCGACGACCCAAACGTGGGTTTCAAAGATTCGGACTTTGCGATGCTCGTCGGTGCCATGCCACGCAAAAAAGGCATGCTTCGCAAAGACTTGCTGACCGCGAACTCGAAGATCTTTTCTGGACAGGGAAACGCGATCAACGAAAACGCCAATGAGGATTGCCGCGTTTTGGTTGTCGGAAATCCGGCCAACACAAATGCCTTGATCACGATGGCCAACGCTCCAAGCATAAAGCACGGCAATATCACCGCGATGACTCGTTTGGATCACAATCGTGCGATCAGCCAACTCGCAGGGAAAACTGGATCCGCTTCTTCGGATATCACGAAGATGACGATTTGGGGCAACCACTCGGCGACTCAGTATCCCGACATCAGTCAGACTTCCGTTGGCGGAAAAGCTGCCAATGAAATGGTCGAGACTGATTGGTATCGCGACACGTTCATTCCGAAGGTCCAGCAACGTGGTGCCGCAATCATCGAAGCTCGTGGCGCTTCGAGTGCTGCATCTGCAGCTAGTGCTGCGATCGATCACATGCGTGATTGGGTTTTGGGCACGCCGGACGGCGACTGGGTCAGTATGGCGATTCCAAGCGATGGAAGTTACGGCATTCCCGAAGGCTTGATCTACAGCTACCCCGTGACTTGCAGCGGTGGAGAGTACTCAATTGTGCAGGACTTGCCGATCGATGACTTTAGTCGCGAACGAATGGATGCGACAGCGGCTGAGCTTTCGGAAGAACGTGACGAAGTAAAAGATCTTCTGTAGGTCACGTTAGGAATCCCGATAGAAACTAACTTGTTAAGGTCGGTAAACCGTGTCGACTTTGCGGCTGCCGACTTTTTTCGCTAGCGAGCGTATCTTCTGTGAAAGTGGTCTTGGAGCATTTCCTTGTATTGTTCCCGTTGACTTGCTTTATGCGGTGGAATAAAAACCGCACGCAGACACGGACCATGATTATTCAACGAGGCCAATATGAATCGGATCAAGCTTAGCCCTTTGGCGACGACGCAGCTGGACGAAACAAGCGTCGACGATCCGAGTCAGTCCGTCTTCTCGCCCGCTGAAATGGCGTCTGCTTTTCGCCGCACGTCCGAAGGGGAATTTTCTCTTTTCGTTCCGATGCATTACGAAGAGACCTACGCCTATCCGCTGATTGTTTGGTTGCACAGTGACGATGCGGATTGCAGTCAGCTGCAAAACCTGATGCCGCAGATCAGCATTCGCAACCATGTGGCCATTGCGCCCCAATCAGGATTTTCGCTCGTGTCGCCGATCGCATGGCCGAACTGCGAAGAGTCCGTCGAGGCAGCTTATGAATCCGTGATGGCTGTCGTCGAAGAAGCAAAACTGCGATTCAACATTAATTCCAACCGCATCATCTTGGCGGGAGCTGGCACAGGAGGAACGATGGCGTTCCGCGTTGCCTTTGAACGCCCTGATGTCTTTGGTGGTGTCATTTCGCTTGATGGACCTCTGGAAACGGAGCACGTTCCGCTTCGCGATTGGCAGCGATGTCGCGAGTTGCCAGTTTTGATTTCCTGCTTTCGGGCTTCAGACAGCTATACGCAAGAAGACCTCTGCCATCATTTACGACTTCTTCACATCGCCGGATTTTCTACAACCGTTCGTCAATATCCGGGCGAAGCAGAGCTTTCGAACAAAGTCCTTTCTGACGTCGATCGCTGGATCATGGAGCTGATCAGCTCTGCAATCCTGTAGAGGATCTGCGTTCAGGCAGGTTCAAACGTCAACTCGCGTTGCAAAACGTATATAGACAGGAGAATCTTGGGGCTGGTTTAGCGGTTCTTTCATTTCAGCCCGGATTATTCACGAGGCGTGGGCGTCAAACGGGAGGCACCTGCTTCATTGCGTGGGAAGTGTTCAAAGGTTGCTGTTTTGACAGTTCACCTGCTAGATGAATTTGTTGACTCTTAAATTTGTCATCTCTGTCCTTGAATCGTTCAAAATCGCCTACTGGACGCCCGTCGTCGTGAATAATTCCGGATAAGATGTTATGGAAGACCCCGACTTCTTGGTGCCACGATTCGATGCCTCATAGACTTCTATTCATTTTTGTTTCTCTGGCCGCATGCCAGACGGTGACCGCTCAGGAAATATCGTTCAATCGCGATGTGCGACCAATCATTTCTGACAAGTGTTTTCACTGCCACGGTCCGGACGCTGACAATCAGGACTCCGATTTCCGTCTCGACTCACGCGAAAACGCCCTCGAAGCAATCGAAGAGGGCAGCGTTGACGACAGCGAGCTCCATGCTCGCATCCGTGCCGAGGATAATTCGGTCATGCCGCCGGAAGGGGCGACTCGTCAGTTGACGGACGCAGAGAAGGATATTATCGACCGCTGGATCGAGCAGGGGGCCAAATTTGAAGAGCACTGGGCATTCAGTCCAATTCCCGATTCCGTCGAGGTTCCTCAACCGCCAAACGCATCATGGGCCACAGGCGAAATCGATCGTTTCATCCTGGACGGAATCACGAAGGCCGGCCTCCAAACGAACGTCGCAGCACCAAAAGAAAAATGGCTCAGGCGAGTTACCTTTGACCTGACGGGATTGCCTCCGACACTCGAACAGATCGATGCGTTTCTGGGCGACAAATCGGAATCTGCTTTTGAAACCGTTGTCGATCGTCTGCTGGCCAGCGACGAATGTGCGGAGCGGCTTACCAGCGAGTGGTTGGACGTTGCCAGGTATTCGGACTCGTACGGATTTCAGCGTGACGACGAACGATATGTTTGGCCTTATCGCGATTGGGTGATTCGAGCATTCAAGCAGAACATGCCTTACGATCAGTTTGTCACGTGGCAGTTGGCGGGCGACCTGATGGAGAATCCGACTCGCGATCAGGTCGTTGCAACGGCCTTCAATCGATTGCACTCGCACAAAAAAGAAGGTGGTACTGCGGTCGAAGAATTCCGTGTCGAGAACGTTGCCGATCGAACGCATACTTTTTCATCTGCGTTCATGGGCCTGACGATGGAGTGTGCTCGCTGTCATGATCACAAATACGACCCGACGAAGACCAAAGAGTACTACCAGCTGAGTTCGTATTTTGCGAATGTCGACGAGAACGGTTTGATTTCGTACTTCACCGATGCGGTTCCTACGCCGGCAGCTCCGCTACCGACTGAAGAGCAGAAGGAGAAACTGGCTGCGGCTGCTCAAAAGATTGTTGAAGCGGAACGCGTGCACGATGGAATTGTCAGCAATGAGGAAGAGGCGATTGAATGGCATTTTGATCCGTCCATCGGGGGCAGTGTGCTTGTGCCGGGATGTATTGCCAAGCTTGATTTTGATCAGCCGGTCGCTATTGAGAAAAGGGAAATTAAGAAGGCAGGGAGCGGCAAGGAAATCGAAGTTGTTGTTGAAGAAGAAAATTCTGATCCAAACGCAGAAGCCAAAACCGCAAAGCCGTGGGACGAGACTGCGAAACGAATTGTCGATGGGCCACGTGGAAAAGCGATCGAGCTTACGGGCGATGATCCTGTTGATTTTCCCGGGCTGGGGCGATTCGAACGTCATCAGCCGTTTTCTGTTTCGATTTTTATCAAGGCTGCAGAAACTACCGAACGAGGTGTTATTTGGCGGCGGTCTCGCGGTTGGGATGATGCGGGCAGCGTTGGCTATGAGCTAACAAAAATTGGAGACAAGCTTTCAGCAAAAATGTGTCACTTCTGGCCGGGCAACGCGATTGCTGTTGAAACCGATAGTTTCCTCGAAACGGACAGATGGTACCACGTTGCCGTCACTTACGATGGCTCTAGCAAAGCTGCTGGTTTGAAAATCTATGTCGATGGAAAGCCCGCCAAAACACGAATCGACAAGGACAATTTGACTCGGCAAGTATCACAATGGCGTGGTGGCTATGATGACTTTGCAATCGGAAGCCGCTACCGTGATCGAGGCTTCAAGGGTGGGCAAATCGATGAGTTTCTGATGTTCGATCGCGAATTGGCATCAATTGAAGTCGATTACCTGTTTGATTCGGAAGCAGTCTTAAGGAACCATCACCGGTCAGTGAAAGATACATGCGAATGGTACTACGCAGCGCATTCCAAGCCCGCCGCTGACGCTCGAGAAGAACTCAAAAAAGCTCGCGCCGAGTGGAACGGGGTCATGGATTCTATTCCAGCCATCACCATCATGCGGGAAACCGAAACGCCTCGCGATGCCTTCATTCTCAAGCGAGGAGTTTACGATTCGCATGGTGAAAAAGTCACGGCCGCAACGCCGGCATTCCTTCCAGACTTCCCTGCGGATGCTCCCAATAACCGACTCGGGTTAGCGAAGTGGATCACTGCTCCCGACCACCCGCTCACGGCGAGAGTCACCGTCAACCGGTACTGGCAGATGATGTTCGCCAACGGACTGGTGCGAACTCCTGAGGATTTTGGGCTTCAAGGCGAGATGCCGTCGCACCCCAAACTGTTGAATTGGCTTTCGCGAGATTTCATCGCCAATGGCTGGGATTTGCGTCGATTGATCAAATTGATGGCACTTTCGTCGACCTATCGACAGAGCTCCGTTGTCTCGTTGGAAACTCGCGCCCGCGATCCAGAAAATATTCTCTTGGCTCGAGCCCCCGGTAATCGGCTGACGGCGGAAATGTTGCGTGACGGAGTTTTGTTTGCCAGCGGTCAACTAAATCAGAAAGTCGGCGGCCCACCCGTAAGGCCGTACGATCTTGCGCTGGCCTACAATCCGCTCAGTGTGCAAAACGGGGAGAATCTCTATCGCCGCAGTTTGTATACGTTCTGGAAACGATCATCTCCGTCACCCGTGATGATGACGATGGATGCCAGCAAACGCGATGTCTGTCGATTGCGTCGCGAGGCGACTGCCTCTCCGCTTCAAGCATTGGTACTGCTCAATGGAACTCAGTTTGTCGAAGCTTCGAGAGTGATGGCGGCAAAGCTTCATCAGAAACACGAGGGCCGTCCTGAGAAAATGATCGAAGAATCGTTCCGGCTGTTAACGAGCCAAACACCTTCCGCGAAAGAAGTCGAGATTCTGACGTCGCTGTACGAAGAACAATTGGTTGAGTTTAATGCTGCTCCGGATTTGGCCAAAAAGCTGCTCAAAACGGGAGAGGCGAACCTCACCGAAGATATTCCCGCGACACAATTGGCTGCGGCGACGGTTTTGGTGAACGCGATTTTGAACCTTGATGAAAGCGTGAGGCTACGATGAGCAAGAAACCTTTCTGTACTGGCTTCGATAAAGGGATTGTCACTCGTCGCGATGCGTTACGCACGTTTGGGCATGGGTTGGGCTCGATTGCCCTTGCCAGTTTGCTCAGCCAGGATCGTGCTTTCGCAGCGGAAGACATTTCGTTTCCGAACTTTGCGCCCAAAGCAAAACGCGTGATCTTTCTGTTTCAGGCCGGCGCACCGTCGCAGATGGATTTGTTCGACTACAAACCACTTTTGAATAAAGACCACGGCAAAGAGTTGCCTCCGGAGGTTCGCAAGGGACAGCGGCTGACCGGAATGAGCGGATACCAGGCGAGTCTGCCATTGGTCGGATCTCCATTCAAGTTCAAGCAGCACGGTGAGAGCGGGCACTGGATGAGTGACATCCTGCCGCACACGGCCGAGATTGCGGACGACCTTTGCATCATCAAGTCGCTCAACACTGAGGCGATCAACCACGGCCCTGGCGTCACGATGATGCAAACAGGCTCGCAGTTCCCGGGACGCCCGAGCATGGGAGCGTGGTTGAACTATGGATTGGGTTCTGAATCCTCAAACTTGCCAGGTTTCGTGGTGATGGTGTCGAACGATCGTGGTGGGCAGCCGCTGTTTTCCCGGCTTTGGGGGAGTGGTTTTTTACCTGGCAAGTTCGATGGCGTGCAGCTGCGACCCGACAAGGATGCCGTTCTGTATCTCAACAGCCCCAGTGGAATCAGTTCAAAAAGCCGCCGCAAGGCACTCGATCGGATTCAGCAACTCAACCAGATGCAACTGGAGCAAACGAGCGATCCGGCGCTAGAGACGCGAATTGCGCAATACGAAATGGCTTACCGAATGCAGGCATCGATTCCAGAGGTCACTGACATCTCCGATGAATCGGAAGAGACTTTGAAGATGTACGGAGACGATGTCAAGAAACCAGGAACGTTCGCGGCGAACTGTTTGCGTGCTCGTCGCCTCGCTGAGCGTGGTGTGCGATTCATCCAGCTCTACCATCCAGGCTGGGATCATCACGGCAACTTGCCGAACGCGATTCGTAACAAGTGCAAACAGACGGATCAGGCGTCTGCAGCATTGGTGAAGGACCTAAAAGCCAAGGGGATGCTGGAAGATACGTTGGTCATCTGGGGCGGCGAGTTTGGCCGCACGAGTTATTGTCAGGGAAAGATAGAGGTCAACAACTTTGGTCGCGACCACCATCCAAAGTGTTTCACGATGTGGATGGCGGGCGGCGGTGTGAATGCCGGCCATTCGCATGGTGCGACGGACGAATACAGCTACAACATCGTTGAAGACGGTGTCCATATCCATGACTTCCACGCAACGATCTTGCACTTGTTAGGCATCGACCATGAGCGGCTGACGTTCAAGTACCAAGGCCGGCATTTCCGTTTGACGGACGTCCACGGGCACGTGGTGAAAGAACTGTTGGCATAGGTTGAGCGTTGGGGTTCGCTTGCGAGTACCCAGTACCCAGTACCCAGTACCCAGTACCCAGTACCCAGTACCCAGTACCCAGTACCCGGGGTTGAATTTGTAGTCAGAATAGTAGACTCTGTCCTTGCGATCCGCTCTTGGCATTCGATAAACTGAAGGTTTCAAATTATCGAGAGTTCTCCATGGCTGGCGTGAACAAGTTCACCGACTTGCGATTTTGGCAACGCTCTCGCCAATGGTCCAAAGAAATATTCTTTCTCGCGAAACGCGATTCATTTGCTTCAGATCGACGTCTCGTTGCCCAAATTAATGATTCATCCGAATCAGTCATGGCCAATATTGCCGAAGGGTTTGGCCGCGGAACTCAAGGCCAGTTTATTCAATTCATGGGCTATGCTCTCGGCAGTCTCAACGAAACTCAGGCGCATCTTACTGCCGCGTATGATCGCGAGTACATCACCAAAGATGAATTCGGCAAGCTGTTTCAGGAAGGAACAGAGATTCGCAAAATGACGGTTGCGTTTGTGAGACAAATGAACAAGGCCGGATCGGGCGTGAAGCATATGGGCAAGGTTAATACTTGGACGGATAAGGTCTGGGAGCAGTGGGAGAAGATTACAGGGAAGCAAAGGCCAGATTGGATCAAGAACGGAACACCGCATCCGAATTTTTTGAGGGAGGATCGACGGGAAGAAGCTGAGAATTAGTTTTCGAGTACCGAGTACCGAGTACCGAGTACCGAGTACCGAGTACCGAATACCGAGTACCGAGTACCGAATACCGAATACCGAATACCGAATACCGAATACCGAATACCGAATACTGAATACTGAATACCGAATACCGAATACCGAATACTGAATACTGAATACTGAATACTGAATACTGAATACTGGGTACTGAATACTGGGTACTGAATACTGGGTACTCCGTGCTTTGTGCTAAATCGATCATGTACAGGTCTCGCTAGTCAGTGTAACGTTGAACGGTCATTCACCCTCAACACCGATCGCCATGCCACGCAAACCTGAACTTATGAGCCCTGCAGGGGGCTGGCCGCAATTGAAGGCCGCAATCGAGGCTGGCGCGGACGCGGTTTACTTTGGATTGCGTCATTTCTCCGCGAGGGCGAAAGTCGGATTCGACCTGAAGGAACTGCCCGAAGTGATGAAAACGCTGCACCGCCGCAGCGTCAAGGGGTTCGTGACATTCAATACTCTGGTGTTCGATCACGAAATCGATGAGGCTACCAAAGCGATTGAGCAAATTGCGGCTGCCAATGTGGATGCGATTATTGTTCAGGATGTTGGCATCGCGCAACTTGCGAATCGCATCGCGCCGAATTTGGCGATCCACGGCAGCACGCAAATGTCAGTCACCAGCGCGCAGGGAGTTGAGCTTGCTGCGTCGCTCGGATGTACACGCGTCGTACTCGGTAGGGAACTGAGCCTTGCTGACATGCGAAAGATCGCTTCGCAAACGGATGTGGAACTCGAATGCTTTGTCCATGGTGCGCTTTGCGTTTCCTATTCTGGACAATGTTTCAGCAGCGAAGCCTGGGGCGGACGTAGTGCCAATCGCGGGAAATGTGCTCAGGCCTGTCGATTGTCCTATGACTTGATCGTTGACGGGGTGCAACGTGACCTTGGACCTTATCGCTACCTGCTTTCCCCCGGCGATCTCTATGCGATCGAGCAAATTCCTGAGCTGATCGATATCGGAATCGCCTGTTTGAAAATCGAAGGCAGATACAAAGATGAAGAATACGTTGCGATGACGACTCGGGCGTATCGCGAAGCAATTGATTTGGCGATGGTGGATTTGCCCAATGTTGATACCGCGGACGAGAAACTTGATCTCGAGCAGATTTATTCACGCGGCCTTGATGCTCATTTCATGTCCGGCGTCAATCATCAGACAGCCGTCATTGGTCGCGCACCGCGACATCGTGGTGTAAAGGTCGGCAAAGTTGCGGCCGTCGATTTTCGCAGTGTTGACGTCGAGTTCGACCATGAGATCAAACCCGGAGACGGCGTTGTCTTCGATGCTGCCGACTGGCGAAGTCCAAACGGTCCGGAAGAGGGCGGCAACGTCTACACGGTCAAGTCCGTCAGTGCCAAAGTGGTGAGGATCGATTTCGAACACGGCAAGATTGACTTTAATCGAATCCGTGTTGGCGACCTTGTTTGGAGGACGTATCAGCCGTCCGTCGTAAAGTCGGTCAAGTCAATCACGAAAGCATCAAGGCCTGTTTTTACTCGGCCAATCGATTTTATTGTAACGGCAAGTGTTGGCCAGATTCTGCGGATTAGCGCGAAACACGAATCTGGTTTGACGGCGAGTTTTTCTGGTGAGACTCCGCTGGAGGCTGCTGCGAAACGAGCGCTTGATGATGAAACGTTGCATGACAAGCTGGGGCGGCTTGGTGGAACAGCGTTTCATTTAGGCAAGATTGAACGGACGGAAGCAGAGGCCGTATTTGTTCCGACGAGCATGCTCAATGATGCGAGACGGAAACTGGTAGAAGATTTAATCTTGCAGTTGGAGCAGCACAAGCCAAATCAACACCCTCCCTCTGGGAGGGTCGGCGAAGCCGGGCAGGGCGGAGTAGAAGTTGCTCAGTCATTGGAAGCAAAACTCTCGGAAGCAAAACTCTCGGAAGCAAAACTCTCGGAAGCAAAACTTTCGGAAGCGGAGCCAATTGATACTTCACCCTCCCCAGCCACTCGTTCCTCGCGTCTGACCCTCCCAGAGGGAGGGTGTTCCTCTGACGATTCTCCGCAGCTTCATCTTCTCGTTCGAACTGCCGAACAACTTGATGCGGCGATCCAATCCCGTCCCGACTCAATCACGCTCGACTATCTCGAGCTCTACGGTCTGCGACCTTCCGTGGAAAAAATCGTGGCCGCAAACATTGTCGCGCGAGTCGCCAGCCCGCGAATCCTCAAACCCAGTGAGCAAAACATCATTCGCTTTCTGACGTCACTCGAATGCGAGATTCTGGTTCGAAGTGGGGGGCTGTTGCAAGACCTTTTGAAAACGGACATCGAGCGAGAATTCCTGATCGGCGACTTCAGCCTCAACGCGGCCAATCGCCTTTCCGTCGAAACCTACCGTCAAATGGGACTGTCACGAATCACACTGGCCTACGATTTGAATGCTCAACAGATCGCTGAACTTGCCGAATCGAGCGACCCGTCCGGTTTCGAAGTCATCGCGTTCAGTCACTTGCCCGTCTTTCATATGGAACACTGTGTTTTCTGTCGATTCCTTTCCGACGGTACTGACAACACTAATTGCGGTCATCCCTGCGAAACGCATCGTATCGCCGTGCGGGATGCTCAGGGACGCGAGCATCCGGTGATGGCTGATGTTGGTTGTCGCAATACCGTTTTCGGCGCGGAAGCTCAGACGGATCCGCACGCGATCTCAACGTGGCAAGCTGCTGGCATCGCAAACTTTCGACTTGAGTTTGTCTATCAGACACCGCAGCAAATTGTTGCGATCGCCGACGCGTTCCGCAGCCATTTGGACGGAATGACAGTCGCTTTCGATTTGGATGAAGTGCTGAACGAACACGTGCCACAGCAAACCACACAAGGGAGTCTCTACGTGCCTTCCGACTTCAAATCGTTGGTTGAACTGCAATAACATTGTTTGCACAAATCCCGTATCATGGCGGTTTTGCAACTGACCCTTTGCTAACACTTCGCCAACATGAATACAGTAGTTCGCCTTCCGGAACGGTCCGAAGTAGACGTCAACGACACTTGGGACCTTGGCTCCCTGTTTCCCAACGATGACGCTTGGGAAAAAGCACTGAAAGAATTCGAATCGCAAGCAACTGGGTACGAAAAGTATCACGGCAAGCTTGGCGACGACGCTCAGACACTCGCCGAGTGCCTCGATTTTGACTCAAACGTAAGTCGAATCGGCGAGCGAATTGCCTATTACGCGATGTTGAAGACATCCGAAGATCAGGCCAACAGCGAATTCCAAGGCATGATGATGCGGTTCCAGAATATCGCCGTCCGTGCCGGTGAAGCTGCCAGTTTCATGCGTCCTGAAATTCTTGCCATCGAAGATGAAAAGTTGGAAGCGTTTCTGAGCGAAGAATGCCTGTCTTTATATAAACTCAGCCTCGAACGGTTGACTCGATACAAAAAGCACACGCTTGGCGAAAAAGAAGAGCAGCTGCTGGCGATGCAAGGCGAGATGGCTGGAGCTGCTGGCCGCATTTTCCGTCAGCTCAATGACGCCGACCTTAAGTTCGGAACGCTCGATGACGAGAACGGCCAGGAAACGGAACTCAGCAACAGCACGTTTTCGCAGTTTCTGATTTCGCCGGATCGCGAAGTTCGAAAGAAAGCGTTCCATCAATACTACCAGCAGTTTGCGGCTCACGAAAATTCGCTCGCTGCGATGTTGCAGGGCTCGATCCAAAAAGATTGCTACTACGCGAGAGCTCGAAATTACGACAGCGCACTACACTCGGAGCTCTACGGCGACAACGTCCCGCAAACGGTTTACGACTCGTTGATCACATCGGTCCGCAATAATTTGCCGGCGCTGTACAAGTTCTACGATTTGCGAAAACGCAAAATGGGTTTGGATGAAATCCATCACTACGATACCTATGTGCCAATTCTCAGCGACATCGAAGTCGAACATTCCTGGGATCAAGCAGTTGAGGCGGTATGCGATTCATTGGAGCCGCTAGGTGAGGAATACGTTTCCACGCTTCGCAGCGGTTTGGTTGGCCGCTGGTGCGATCGCTACCCCAACAAGGGCAAGCAGTCCGGTGCGTTCAGTGCTGGAAGCTTCGATGGCGATCCGTACATTTTGATGAACTACAAACCGAGAGTGCTCAATGACGTTTTCACATTGACGCACGAAGCGGGGCACTCGATGCATTCATGGTACTCGAAAAACAATCAGCCTTTCGAATACTACAACTACACAATTTTCGTCGCCGAAGTCGCCAGCACGTTCAACGAACAGCTGCTGACGCAGCACATGCTCAAGAACGCCAGCGACGATCGGTTTCGCGCTTTCCTGATCAACAACGAGATTGATTCGATCCGTGCCACGATCATTCGTCAAACGATGTTCGCGGAGTTCGAGAAGAAGACGCACGAAATGTGTGAGGCCGGTGAGCCTCTAACCGTCGACGCATTCAAGGAAGTCTACGGCTGTTTGCTCAAAGATTACTTCGGTCCAGATTTCGTGATCGACGAAGAATTGCATCTTGAGTGCTTCCGGATTCCTCACTTTTACCGTGCGTTTTACGTTTATCAGTACGCAACAGGGCTTTCTGCGGCGATTGCTTTGAGTCAACGTGTGCTAAATGGTGGTCAGAACGAACTCAATGACTATCTTGGATTCTTAAAGGGTGGTTGTTCGCAGTATCCTCTGGATTTGCTTCGCGACGCGGGTGTTGATCTGGAAAAGCCAGAACCAGTCGATACAGCTTTGAAGCACTTTGGCAATCTGGTCGAAGAACTTGATACGTTGCTCTAGTTGTAAGGAATGGAATTACATGGGCATAGCTTGCGCTTCAATTGAAAGAAACTTTGCACGATTTTCAGTCGTGATGTTGATCGTATTGTTCTTGGCAACGCCGCTGTTCGCGCAAGAAGCTGATGCGAAGCAGGCGAAAGCCGTCAACTGGCGAGCAAAACGGATCGTCGCCAATCGTCAGTATGGTGCAGACCTGCAAGAGTTGGCGAATTGGTGTCGAACAAAAGGCATCGAAGAGCAGGTTAAAGAGACGTTCAAAGTCTATCGTGAATTTGGACTCGATCGCCAATACATTTTTCTGCCGACCGAAAAAGCAATGCCCGTCGCGCCGGTCAAGGACGTTCGGGCGACTTGGTTGCAAAAGCTAAACGAGATCAAAGTAGCCCACGGCGCGAGACTTTTTGAACTGGCGCAGGAAGCAGCAACCGCAGATGCACATGCTGCTGCATTTCAAATGCTTCACGAAGTCATCTACTACGATCGCGATCACGCAGAAGTCCGTCGAATCCTTGGTCACAAGAAGTTGAAGGACGGCAAGTGGCGGATTCATTCTGAGAAAGTAAAGCCGCCTCGTCAGAGCGTTCGGCCCCATGATGTTGTCGGATGGCCCGCCAGAGGATTCTTCACTGTCAACACGCCGCATTTTCAAATAGACTCCAACGCATCCGAAAAAGAGACAGCCGAACTGGCCGAAAGCCTTGAAAGCTGGCACTACGTATGGCGGCAAGTTTTCTTTACTTACTGGGCAAAGGCTCCGATCATCAAGAAATGGCTGAAGGGTGATGGAGGTCTGAAGATCCCTCGTCGTCGTTTCCGTGTCATCTTTTTTCGCGATCACGCGGACTACGTCAAGCAACTGTCGCCGATTCAACCCGGCATTGAGAATACGTCTGGGTATTACAACGGAATACTCAAGGTCTCATTTTTTCCGGCAACCGACTCGAACGGGGATCGCGATGAAGCGACATGGCGACATGAACTGACGCACCAGTTATTCCGTGAGTCCATTGCCACACGATCACAACCATTCGAGGATCATTTTCTTTGGCTCGATGAGGGCATTGCGATGCACTTCGAATCGTTGGTCGTCGACGGTCAAGTCGCATCGCTGGGCGGGTTCGATGCGAAGCGATTGCAATATGCCCGAGTTCGCAGGCTGAGAGAGAATTTTCACGTTTCTGTCCAGCTGTTGGCTGGCATGGACAAGAATGCATTCCAGGCTCGCCCGGACATTGCATTGCTGTATTCAGAGTCCGCTGGTCTTGCCCATATGTTGATGGACAGTCGAAAGTACGATTTGCAACCGGTGCTGATCGACTTCATGAAGACGATTCACAAACATAAAGTGCCACCTGGTGCGTTCGAAAAACTCATCGGAAGATCACTTGATCAATTGGACAAAGACTATTTGGAGTATCTGAAAGTCAGCAATCGGGACGTAGAAAAACGTATCGAGAATATTGCATCCATCGCAGCACTTGCCGCGCCCGATGCGAATCTTGGCGACGGTGCTTTCGATGTTCTTGGGGAATGTAGAAACCTTCGTTGGCTGGATATTACTGGTTGCGAGTTTACGAAAAAAAGATCGATCAAACTGTCGCGGCTCGATTTGATTCAGGAGCTGTTTCTAACGGCTTCCACGATTGAACCTGGCTCGTTGAAAATACTAAACCAAATGGCTGGCTTACGGGAACTCGATTTGAGCAGCTCGTCGGTCGAAGACGACCAGCTGGGTGAATTGCAGAAGATCCCCAACCTGCAGGTCTTGCAGATCGCAAACACGCGAGTCACCGACGCCGGGTTGTTGAAGATCGCTAAAATGCCGGCGTTGAAAATTCTTGACGTGACAGGTGCGAAAGTCTCGGCTCAAGGGGTCGCCACTTTTCGGCAGATTCGTAGCGACGTGAAAGTTTTGCAACGAAAGTAGACGCGAGCTCAAATGATTTTGCTGAACGCTTTCTCGATCAATTCGACGGCACCTGAATAGTCTTCTGCTTTGGTGGATTCAAGAAATTCGAGCGTCTCGCAGGCTTTCGCTGCCTCGACGGCACCGATGGATCCAAAACTTGACCTGAGAGAATGGCCGCAACGTCTGGCCGTCGTATAGTCTGCCTGGGCGATTGCTTGTTTGGCCTGATCCACAATTTTTGGAGATTCTTCAACGCAGGTTTCATAGAGAATCTTTACGAGTTCCTCGTTGCCTCCCGTCGCTGCCAGTGCTTTTTCACGATCGATGTGGGGATGCTTCAAACTCGTTTTCTGCGGAACGTTGTCAGGCTCCTTCGATGGTATTTCGGTTACTCGTTCAACACACGCGTAAAGCTCATTCGGTTTAAACGGCTTGACCAGATGCCCGTCCATGCCCGCAGCCAAAAATCGCTCGCGGTCGCCCAGCATCGCATGGCCAGTAATTGCAACGACCCATTGATGTTTGCCATTGGCTGTTTCGCGCTGTCGCAGTTCTCTGATCGCAGTCAGCCCGTCCATCACAGGCATTTCAATGTCCATGAGCACAACGTCGTATTGGTTATTCTCAATTGCTTCAAGGGCATCGGTGCCGGTTGTCACAACGTCAACGAAGTGACCGCGTAGCTCCAACAGGCCCGTCACCACTTTTTGATTTACAGAGTTGTCTTCGGCCAAAAGGACTTGAAGTGGGGCCGTTTTCGCAACATCATTCGTTGCATCAGACTGAGAATTGAGAGGCCGCTGATCCGTCGGCAGCAGCTCGACTGAAAAGCGAAACGTGCTTCCCTGTCCCAACTCGGAAGTCGCAGATGCAGTTCCGCCCATCATCTCGGCAAGCGTGCGGCAAATCGAAAGGCCAAGCCCAGTGCCTCCGTAACGCCGTGTTGTGCTGGCTGCTTCTTGCATAAACGGTTCGAAAACACTTTCGATTTTGTCAGATGCGATCCCGATTCCTGAATCTCTGACTTCGAATTCAACCATGTGTGATTCGCCATTTGAGCTCAAATTGCCCTGCCGGATTCGAACGGCGACTTCACCCTTGGGTGTAAACTTGATCGCATTGCTGAGCAAATTCAGCAAGATCTGTCGGATGCGAAGCCCGTCCCCAATGTAGGCCGGTGCCAGCGAGTCGTCCTGCTGGACCGTCAGTTGCAATCCTTTCGCGTCCGCCTGAGTTCGCATCAGTATTGCGACCTCCTTGATCAGCTGCTGCAAAGAAAACGGCTGAGGATCAAGCTCAAGCTTACCGGCCTCCATCTTCGAAAAATCAAGAATGTCGTTGATCAATTCGACAAGGTTTTCCGCGCTGCCACTTGCGGAATCAAGGTAATCGGCTTGCTGTTTGTTTAAGTCAGTTCCGCGTAGCAGCTCGCACATTCCCAGCACGCCATTCATCGGCGTACGGATTTCATGGCTAATCATCGCGACGAAGGAGCTCTTGGCTTCGTTGGCAGCTTCCGCTTCGCGCCTGGCTTCCTCCGTATGTTTCTTTTGCATCTCCAATTGGTCGATGAAGGCAGCCTGCTTTCGGTTCCAGACCGCCATTCCAATCGAACCCAGAATCAGGAGGCTGGCGATCGATCCAAGGATCCACCAAAACCTGCTCTGCTCGTAGAACTTCTTTTGCAGAAAGCCTTCCGTGATCCACTGAGCATGGAATGCGCTCTTCTGCCCATCTGGAATTCGGTCCAGAGTCTTCGTTATGATGCCTGCGAAAATATCATAGTCGCTTCGAACTCCGAAGCCATTGGTGTACTGAAAGTCAGACTCGCCCGCGATTCGAAGATTAGAAATGCCCGCTCTTTCCGCGACGTAAGCCACCGCCGCAGCGCCGCCAAAAAAAGCGTAGACATCTCCACTGGCAACCATTTGAATTCCGTGGCTGGGATCTCTTGCCTCGACGACAATGATATCGGGATGGTTCTGGCGTAAGAATTTTTCGCCCGTGTAGTCATTGGGAACAGCGACTCTCTTTCCGGCCAAGTCTTTTAAGGAAAGGTCCTCGGTCACAATTTTCTGGACGACGATGACCGCCGGGTAAGTAATGTAGGGCTTGCTGACGGAGGCATAGTCTCGGTCGTCCCATGGGACCAGCAATCCGACGGCATCGATCTCGTGAGCCTTCAGTTTCTCAAGATTATCTGCCCATGTTTTTGTACGCACCAACTGGAACTCAATGCCAAGTTCTTTCTCGATATGTTTCAGATAGCTCGAAACGACACCACTGAAGACGTCATCGTCGACTGACTTGGGATGGGTATCTTCACCGGGATCCCAATATTCAAAAGGAGGAAAGTGCGGAGTCGGAGCCAGACGCAGGGTAGGGTGGTCGACCAGAAATTGTCGCTCTTCCTCAGTTAGCCAATCGAGAGTTGACGAAGACTGAGCCTGACAGGCGGCGAGCAGCCAACCGCAAAACAGAATCGCAAGAATGTCAGTGTGCTTTTTGAGCATGAGAGACCTTTCCGTGATTCTACGCGGTTGGTCACCGGAATACAAAAAGTCGATAGAATTTGAAATTCAATGAACACTATCTGATGGCGTTATCCCGGATTATTCACGAGGCGTGGGCGTCTAACCAGAGAACACCTATTTTATTAGCGCACGAATTACATGTTTGCGGTTTTGGCAATTCACCTACTGCGTGAATTTCTCAAATCGTAATAATATTCACGTTACCCTTGAATCGTTCAAAATCGTAAACGCGGCGCCCGTCGTCGTAAATCATTCCGGGTTATCTATGAAACCGTGGAATCGGTCACAAACCAACGGTTTAACAATGGAATAGTGAGCTGCAAGGCGCTAGTTTTTTCAATGATGTAAATCAGAGGCTCAATCTTTTTCGACTATTGCCGGTAAAGGCGCACTTCGTCCGTCTTCGATCGACTTGGACAGCAGAGATCTCAACTCGCTCGCAATATCAGGATACTTGAGCTCCAAATTGGACGTCTCGCCAGGATCTTTCTCGAGGTCGTACAACTGCCCCGAAGCTTCAGGAGCCAACTCAGGAAGCTGATACTGCTTCAACAACGCATGTTTTTCATAGTTGTTGCCGCCTGAACCTTTGTGAGCGAGGTACTTCCATTTGCCGCGCCGAATCGCAAGATACCGCTTACCACCGAATCCCTGTTGCAGAAGATAGGGACGAACAGATTCTTTCGGGTCTTTGCCTAACAGTACGGGCAACATGCTAAAGCTGTCTTCGGCGGAATCGGAAGGAAGATCCGCATTGACGATTTCCGCAACCGTCGCCATGACATCGGTCAGCGATGTAAGCTGTTTCGAAGTTTTTCCCGCAGGGACCTTGCCCGGCCAGCGGGCAATGAAGGGAACGCGGTGACCGCCTTCCCAGTTGTCACGTTTGACGCCTCGCCAAGGCCTGGCACCATCGTGCTGGTGATCGCTTCTCATGTGAAACACAGTCGGAACTTCAGGGCCGTTGTCGCTGGTAAATATCACCAAAGTATCATCAGCGATTTTCAACTCGTCGAGTGTTTTCATCAGCTCTCCAACCACAAAATCGAGCTCAAAGATAAAGTCACCGTGAGGTCCGGAGTTCGTTTTGCCTTTAAAGGATTTACCAGGAAACGAAGGTAAATGGACTGCTTGTGTCGAGTGAAAAAGGAAAAAAGGTCGCTCAGGACTCTCCTTCACATGGTCTTTCAGGAACTGTTGGCTTTTCGCGAGGAATTTCATGTCGACTTCTTCGAGGTCAAAGTCAGGCGAATGCAAACCGCGGCGATTGTCGTTGGCATAAGCGTGCTTTGGCAATTTTGATTTGTCGAGCAGACCCGTCGGTGGTTTCGGAATCTTTTTTCCATCGATGTAGGCATAGAGCCAGTCGGTTGTTGGGCAACATGCAGTACCAAAAAATTGGTCAAAGCCGCAATCCAGCGGACCGCCTTCAATCGCTCGCGAGAAATCAATTCGATTGACTGCCTCTGGCCCGCTTTTGTGAATCGGTTCGCCATCCGCATCGTAGAAAGTCAAACCGACGTGCCACTTCCCAAAACAGGCCGTCGCGTAACCTTTGGATTGCAACATCTTCGGCAGCGTGTACTTTCCGGGCGCGATCAGCGATGGGCCTCCGGCACCCGCGAAAACTCGGCCGCCGTTGGGAACGCGAAACGCCATCTGGCCAGTCAGTAGACTGTATCGCGTCGGAGTGCAAACTGTGCAAGGACTGTGAGCGTCAAGGAACTGCATCCCTTGTTTCGCCAACTGGTCCAGATTGGGGGTGGGGATTTTTGAATCAGAGTTGTAGCAACCGAGATCTCCGAATCCCAAATCATCTGCAAGGATGACCACGATATTGGGCAGTTGATTCTGCGAATCAGGCGAATGATCATTAGGCGATTTCGCTGCACAAGATCTCGAAAACCCAAATGACAGAACTATCAGAATCAGGAAGTATAAAAATGTAGCGAGCCGGTGAATCGTTTGCATTGGAACTTTCTTTAATCCGTTTTCGCTTCGAGCCCGAGAATGTTTCACGGCTTTGCATCATGTCGCTACAGTATACAGGGTAACCAGAACTCTTTAGACACGGTCATTGGCGACAAAACATGAACAGAAAAGCAATAATTGGACTCGGGATGATCGCGATCTGCTGTGGGTTGATCCAGAAGGAAGATTCGCTCGCGATCACACAAACATTCGTTTCGAATTCAAGGCTGGTCCTCGGCACCGAATCAAACCTCAGTGCGTCAGTCCGACTCGGTGACCTCGATTCTGATGGAGATCTTGATGCTGTCGTTGCTAATGGAAGGCATTGGCCTCAACAAAACTACATTTTATTCAACGAGGGAAAGTCCCGTTTTTCAGTGATGCGGCCCCTTGGAGTTGATCGCTGTACTTCTTACGCATGTGAACTGGCAGATTTGGATGGCGATGGCGATCTCGATATCGCGACCGGAAACGACAGGGCCGCTGGAAGAATATTTCTCAACGATGGAAGTGGGGGATTTATAGATTATGGCTCATTCGGAAATCCTGGCAGCCTTCGAAGTTTGACGGCAGCGGATATCGACAGCGATGGTGACATCGACATTCTGGCGACGTGCAGGGGAAGCAAGAATCAAATTTACCTCAATGACGGTAAGGCCAATTTTCATTTAGGTGGCGAATTTGGCGTTGCTGGTGATTCTACGATTGACGTCGATGTTGCTGACGTCAATGGTGACGGGCATAAAGATCTGGTTCTGGCCAATCGAGACGAGCAGCCGAACGCATGGGTCTTGAACAATGGGCAAACAAAGTTCACGCAGCTAGTTGCATTCGGGGACGCGAAAAGTCAAACTCGCGCTGTCGCAACAGGAGACCTGAATGGCGATGGCCACATAGATTGGGCTACGGGAAATGTTGGCCAGCCCAACTGCATATTCCTTGGCGACGGGACAGGTGCGGTGAAGAAGCAAATTAATTTTGGGGCCGACGGTAGTCAAACGTATTGCCTTGCAATCGCCGACATTGATCTGGACGGCGATCTGGATATCGTCACTGGAAATCGAGGACAATCTAATTCAGTGTTCTTCAACAATGGAGATGCAACGGAGTTTCAGGCCGAGAGCTTTGGAATGGAAACGAATACGACCTATGGCTTGAGTGTTGGCGATCTCAATGGCGATGAACTGCCAGACATCGCTGTCGCCAACTCAGACGCACCGAACTACGTGTTCCTGAATCGCCGTCAACGGAAGCCGACCGAATCGGATCCGCAACGCAGTAGGAGTGTTGGAAAGACTAAGCCAGCGATCGCCGAGGCCAAAATCAATCCAACGGAAGCATCTTCAAAATCCAATGACTGGCTTTCATTTCGCGGAACCAATCGGAAAGGCGTCGCAGACGGTTATCCATTGCTGACACAATGGAATGCGAGCACAAACGACGGCGAACAAAAGGGAGTCCTATGGCAAACATCGGTTCCTGGACTTGGCCATTCCAGTCCGGTCGTCGTTGGCAATAAAGTGTTTCTGCTGACCGCAGTGGCGAGCGAAGGCGAAGTTCCGCTAGAGGTTCGGGCTGGAGGGAAACCGACTGCTGCAGATGACAATGGAGTTCAAGACTGGTTAGTTCTTTGCTACGACAAAACGAATGGCAAAGAACTTTGGCGGCAAACCGCATGGCAGGGAAAACCTCGAGCAACGCGACACTCAAAAGCGACCCACGCCAACACGAGCGTCTGCGTTTCCGGTAACAGGTTGCTCGCATTCTTTGGCTCAGAGGGACTCTACTGCTATGACCTTGAAGGCAACCTCCAGTGGAGTCGCGATCTGGGCATCATCAACATTAGTAAATATGGAATCGGATGGGGCTTTGCCAGTTCACCAACGATTCACGAGGACAGGATTGCCATTGTTTGTGATGATCCAAGCGACCCGTATCTGGCAGTGCTCAATCTTCAGGACGGGAAAGAGATCTGGCGAAAATCGCGGAAAGACATTTGCGAAAGAAGCTGGGGCACGCCCTTGGTTCACCAGCAGGACGGCGTCGCTCAAATCGTGGTCAACGGTTGGCCTTGGATAGTGTCTTACAACCTATCCGATGGAGAAGTACTTTGGCGAATCAAAGGTGGTGGCGACAATCCAGTCCCAAGTCCCTTCGAAGCAAACGGCTGGATCTACATTACCAACGCTCATGGCGGCCCAGCCCCGATCTACGTCGTCCAACCCAACGCAAAAGGCGACTTGAGCGATACCAATTCGACCGACGCAGATTCGCCGAAGGATTCTGACGCGGAATCAATTGTCTGGAGTTCGGGCAAAGGCGGTTGCTACATGTCGACGCCAGTGGTTTACGGTGACCATTTGTATTTGGGCAATTCGAATGGAATCGTTCGATGCTTTCACGCCAAAACGGGTGAAAGAGTTTTTGAAAAACGGTTGGGTCGCGGAGCCGGTGTGATTTCTTCTCTGATTGCCGGAGACGGAAAAGTATTCTGTCCGTCCGAAAATGGAATCGTCTACGTTTTGGCGGCTGGAGACGAATTAAAAATAGTTTCACAGAATCAAATGGGCGAACCTGTTCTGGCAACTCCCGCCATTTCCGAAGGAGTCATCTTTGTTCGCACAACCAATCGACTGGTCGCAATTGGTGAAGATCGCTGAAGTCATTTAGATTAAGTTAAGCTGACGTTTTTTCACTCAACCGTTGCTGTACCGCCATGCCGTCTGATCTTGCTCCCAGTATATTCAACGATGTTCTTGGTCCTGTGATGCGAGGCCCATCAAGTTCGCATTCGGCCGCTTCTGTGCGCATCGCCCGGTTGGCAAGAGATCTCGCTGGTGGAAACATTACTCGCGCGCTGATTGAGTTTGACCCCAATGGATCGCTGGCAACAACCCACGAAAGCCAAGGCTCGGACTTGGGTCTGTACGGAGGCCTGTTGGGCTGGGAGGCGGATGATCCGCGTTTGCCCGAGGGTAAAGCGGCTTTGGCAGAAGCTTCCATCGAGGTCGATATTCAAATCAATGACATCGCTGCAACGCATCCAAACACTTATCGGCTGACCGTGGTTGATGGCAGCGATGCAACTTACGTCATCGAAGCAGACTCACTTGGTGGCGGCATGATGGTGGTCAATCAAATTGATGGCCATGCCGTTGAGCTACATGGCGACTACCAGACGACGTTGCTCAAAGGCGTCGCATCCGAAAAATGGTCGATGATCGAGTCAAACATTTCCGGGTTTTCAAAACTGGAACAGGCTGGCGATTGGTTGGTATGCGAGGCATGTGAATTCTTGAGCCGCGATTTGATTGCGCAGCTTGGCGCGACGGAAAGTCGTTTTCTGGAGCGTGTTTTGCCGATTCCATCTTTCCCAGGAATGGAACTGCCATTCGAACACGCTGGCCAAATCATGCAGTTGCCTGACAATCCCGGTCAGCATCCTCTTTCCAGATGGGCGCTGGAATACGAAACAGCTCGCAGCGGTTGGTCGGATGTTAAAGTCCTTAAAATGATGGCATCGATTCGAGACATCATGCGTGGCGGTGTTGAAAAAGGGCTTCAGGGAACTCAATGGAAGGATCGAATCCTGGGCAATCAAAGCAAGGGCTATCGGGCAGCTATGGAGTCGGGGAAGCTTCTTGAGGGCGGCATGCTGAACCGCATGGTGTTGTACGTGACCGCATTGATGGAGGCCAAATCCGCGATGGAAGTCATCGTTGCAGCGCCAACGGCTGGTTCCTGCGGAACCTTTCCCGCGACATCCCTGGCAGCTGCCGACGCTATAAAAATTTAAGATCAAGTACTTCTCCCAAACATTAAAAAAAAAAGATTGATTGGTGTGTTTGTGGCGAACCGATCCAGCTTTGCTGCCGAAGTCGGAGGTTGCCAAGCCGAAACGGGAGCCGGATCGGCGATGGCTGCGGCGGCGCTGGTCGAGATGATGGGCGGCAACACATCCCAGTCATTTTCCGCCGCAAGTTTGGCATTGCAAAATGTTTTGGGTCTTGTTTGTGATCCAGTGGCCAACCGTGTTGAAGCGCCTTGCCTTGGCCGCAATGTGTCCGGTGCATCGAACGCGTTCGTTAGCGCCAATATGGCTCTGGCTGGCTACGATGCTCTGATTCCATTCGATGAAGTGTTAGATGCTCATCGTCAAATCAGCGAGTCGATGCCGCGAGAATTACGTTGCACAGCGCTCGGTGGCCTTTCGATCACACCAACTTCCAAGGCCCTCGAAGCCCGGATGTGTGGCGACGGCGGATGCAGTAGTTGTGGCTAGGCGACCGGAAAGAAATCACATCAAACGAATCGAATTCGGACGGTGTTCAACTCAGGTTCGAACACGAGGGTCCGCGGATCAATTTTCTGTTTTGCTGTCATCCTCCACGTGTCAGCTACGTAACAATAAGCATGTGGATGTATATATGTTCACGATCCGCTGAATTAAAACGGAAATCACTTTCCAGACGGCAATCAACCGGCGCTTACTTCCCTATAATTTTGATCGACTTTCTCGATTCGATGACGTTTTGCCCCAACTACACTCAGTTTTGATGGAAGACCATCGACAACTAGCACCAATAAACACGAAAGCGGTTAATTTTTTTCAAAACGGAATCCGAGACTTGCTGTTTCTCACGGCAGTCGGCACGTAGAATTAATCGCATGATGTTTAAAGAAAACGAATTCTGGAAGACAAAATGAATTGGCCAAAATCTATTTCTGTATGCTTCATGATTTGTCTGCCGCTGTTGACAGCTTTCGTTTCCAGCTCTGTTTGTGCGCAGGGATTTGACGATGAACAGGAAGTTGAAAAAGTTGTTGCCGCCGCAAAAAGTATTGGCTTGGAAGGTAAATGGATCGTTCTGAGCGTCGAAAAAAATGCGGAACTCTCAAAAGCGCAGATCGGTCAACAACCAAACGACGTAATTTCGATCGTACGTGGCGAAAACAATCGTGGTCCGCTTTCCTTTGGCTGAGGACTTGCCTCCGGTCGCTCGGTTCGAGCGACTCACCTGTCTCACATTGACGCTTCAACGAGTCCCGGCCAAATGACCATTCAACTCGATGCGACGGCATGGAAGGAAACAGATGGCAAGTACGTTCCTCTTGGTGTGAACAGCATGGAAGGAATCTTTGAAATTCACCGTCATGAGACGGATCGGAACAAAGATACGTTGCGATGGTGTTTTGCGAAACCTGGCCAACCACGCCCAACGAGTTTTGACGTTGAAAAAGAACTAGATATCACCAAGGTCGAATTGCAGCGATTCATCGTCGACGAAGATGAGATCGTGGCTAGGCTCCGAAAAGCTGGTGTGGATATCTACATGGACGCTGAAGGTGGCTGGGTAAGCGAAATTGTTCTTCGAGACTCGTTTGATTCGATCGAAGCGACAAAAGCAATCAAGGGACTGCGGAAGCTTTCAAGTGTCGTTTCCTATGTGGCAAGCGAAGAACTGATCGATAGCCTCGCGGGACACCCGACGTTAAGAAGTTTGCGTTTCAGATGCGCTGTCTTGCCAGACCAGCTTGACCGATTGGCCCCACAGTTGCCGAATCTTCAAACTCTAGGTTTTTGTTGCAACGAGTTCACTGAAGCACATGCCAAAGCAATTCAAAAATGCAAATTATTGAATTGGCTTCGAATTGGCAGGGTCGAAAACAATCTCTCAGGTTTGAAGTATTTGAAAGACTCCAAAATTCGCTCGCTTAACGTTTTTGATTGCGATCTTGACAGAGCTTGTTTCGATCACATTGGGAACCATCTAAAGTCGCTGAATAGCCTAGGAGTGACGGACTGCCGAATTGTTGAAGGCGCCTTGGAACCCATCGCGAAAATGGAACGCCTTTCCAACCTCACTCTCAAGGGCAAGTCGATCACCGATGACCAAGTTTTCAGCATCAAGTCGAATACTCATTTGAGGATTGTTGAGATCAGCGGTACCGCCGTTACCAATGCATCGCTGGCACATGTCCTGCAGAAGTTTCCGAAAGTATTTAGCGTGAGAGCAGAGGATGTGGCGTTTGACACCGGGATTTTCCAAATCGTTAGCTCCGCAGCTCCCGACCGGCAGTTTCGCGTGACGGTCTCAAAGAGTTCGGTGTCTCGTGAGGAAGTTGAGAATGCGGGCACAGATATTGCGCGCCGAATCAATGTCGTTGGCGGTTGGTAAAACTGACTGGACCGTCATTCGATTTCGGTTCCTTTTCCGGAATGACTTGTGTTACAGCCAATCGATATATTGATGAGCAGTTTTCACTACGGTTACTTTACGATGTTCGCTTTGCTCGAAAAAATGTGTGCCATTCGTCACTTGGAACAGGTTTCGGAGTTGGAACTGGTTCAAGAGATGGGGCGCGTGGGGACGCAGGTTCCGCTCTATTCCTGTGCACCGGGGAAGGCGATTCTGGGAGGGTTGGCGGAAACGAAACTGGACGAGTGGCTGGCCACGATAGCGCTGAAGTCGTTCACCGAAAACACCAAGGCCTCTCGCAAGGAGTTGTTGTCATGACACGGCAAATTGGGACAAGAGTCCGTTTGTTGTTGCTCAACGCAGCAGTATTCATTATCGCCAGCTGGAATCTTACGCCACTGCAGGCGCAAGCCATCGATTTCGACAAACAGATTGCTCCGCTGCTGGCAACGCATTGCCTCGAATGTCATCGCGGGGACGAGCCGGAAGGTGGGCTGAGCCTGACCGAACTGGCACTGGTGAAAAAAGGCGGTGACAGTGGTGCGGCCGTCGGCGTCGGGAAAGCAGCGGACAGTCTGTTATGGGAACGAGTCAGCTCGGATGAAATGCCCCCGAAACATCCGCTCACAAAGGCAGAGAAACAGGCGTTGAAACAGTGGATTGATGAAGGAGCCGGCTGGGGCGACGGTCCTTTGGATTTGTTCTCCACCACGACCGACAGCCGAGCCGGTCGCGACTGGTGGTCGCTGCAGCCCTTGCGGGATGTGACACCACCCTCGATCGAGTCAGACTGGGGTCGCAACGCGATTGACAATTTCGTCTACACAACATTAATCGGCAACGCGCTGGAGCCGGCCCCGGAGGCGGAGAAACGCATTTTGATCCGTCGTCTGTCCTACGACCTGATCGGCCTGCCTCCGACGCCGCGGGAGATCGACGACTTTGTTAAGGATGATTCAAAGGAAGCCTATGAGACGCTGGTTGATCGGTTGCTGGACTCGCCGCATTACGGAGAACGCTGGGGGCGGCATTGGCTGGATGTCGTGCACTTCGGCGAGAGCAACGGCTTTGAGTATAACCAGCCCCGCAACAATGCTTGGCCGTATCGCAACTGGGTGATCGATGCCTTGAATGCGGACATGCCGTATGACGAATTCGTCCGCCAACAGATCGCTGGCGATATTCTGACCCCCGATGCAGCAGGATCCATTGCTGTGGGCTGCTTGGTAACGGGACCGCACAATACGACCAAGCCTGCCAACGACGCGATGAGCAAGACGATGCGACAGGACGAAATGGAAGACTTGGTCGGGATGGTCAACCAGACATTCCTCGGCATGACAACGAATTGCGCGCGATGCCACGATCACAAATTCGACCCGATTCCGATCGAGGACTACTACAGCATGACAGCTGCGTTGGCCGGCGTAGAGTTTGGCGAACGGGATGTTCAATTTGGCGATGATGGTGTCCAAAAGTTCGCGGAAGCGAAGACAAGGCTCGAAACGCTGCGAGCCGAATTAGCTGCAATTCAAAACGGAGCCCGCGAATCCGCAGCCACGAGCCTTGAAGCGGGAGGGATATCTCGTCCGGGGCCGATGCCCGTTGCGGCCTGGAATTTCGATGAAGACTTAAAGGACCACGTTGGCACGCTGGATGTCACACTCGTCGGCGGCGCACAACGCGAAACGGGTGGCCTGATGCTGGACGGCAAAAGAGCGTTCGCCCGGACAAAACCGCTAGTTAAACCACTCGCGGAAAAGACGCTGGAGGCCTGGGTTCAAGTTGCCGATTTGAAGCAGCGCGGAGGCGGGGTAATCTCGCTGCAAACAACGAACGGCAGTATTTTCGACGCCATCGTCTACGGCGAACGCGAGGCACAGCGCTGGATGGCCGGCAGTGAGGGCTTTGGACGCTATCAGTCCTTCGGTACAGCTGACGAAACAGACAGTGTGAATTTGATTCATGTGGCCATCACTTATGCTGCGGACGGCGCGATCACGGGATATCGCAACGGCACGCCATACGGCACGGCCTACAAAAAGAGTCTGCAGAAGTACGCCGCGAAGACAACGGAGGTGGTGTTTGGTCTGCGACACGGCACTGCAGCAGGAGGCAACCGAATGTTCGGGGGAACCATCGCGCGAGCCCGGCTCTATGACCGAGCATTGACGGCAGCGGAACTCCAAGCATCTGCCCAATCGAGCGGCCTCGTCATCGTTTCCGAAGAAGATCTTGTCGCGCAGCTCACAACTGAACAGCGCGAGCGCCGGACTGCGCTCAATCGTCAGATCCAGCAGGCTCAAGCCACTCTGGACCGTCACAAGCCCGCTAAGCTGTGGACCGTCAAACCGATTCGTGCTGCCACCGTCAAGGTTCTCAACCGTGGCGATGTGCGCAAGGAAGGTGATGTCGTGGCCCTCCGCGGTCTGTCGGCGATCCAGACGATCGACGCGGACTTCGGACTAGAGCCGGACGCCGCAGATAATGAGCGGCGATTGAAACTGGCTCACTGGATCACGAATCCGAAAAATCCCCTCTTCTCAAGAGTGATCGTTAACCGTATCTGGCATTATCACTTCGGTGCCGGGATCGTCTCCACGCCAAACGACTTCGGATTCAATGGCAGCCAACCGACCCACCCTCAACTGCTCGACTGGCTGGCCGCTAATCTGCTGGCCAATCGTTGGAGCCTGAAACACCTGCATCGCTTGATCGTGACTTCCGCGACCTATCGGCAATCGTCGGCGATGAATGCCAAGGCGGCTGCACTTGACGCCGGAAATCGCTTCCTGTGGCGCAAGAATCCGGTCCGCATCGAGGGCGAGGCGCTGCGCGATTCCATTCTGTCGATCGCTGGCAAGCTGGAGGTAACCGTTGGCGGTAAGGGCTACCGCGATATGCGCGAATATAAGTTCAAGGGTAGTCACTTCTATGACCCCATTCCGCAAACCCAGGCGGAGCAGTTCCGCCGCACGATCTATCGGTTCAGTCCACGCGGTGCCAAGCGAACCATGCTGGACACCTTCGATTGCCCGGATCCATCTGTGAACACTCCGAGACGCGCTGAGACCACAACGCCACTGCAGTCGCTGTCACTGATGAACAATGACTTCGTATTGCTGATGTCCGATGCCGTGGCCACGCGGCTAGAGACGAACAACCCCGATGTCGATGCTCAGGTGCGAGAACTGTTCCGACTGGCCTATGGCCGGGAAGCAGAGAGCAAGGACATCGGACTGGCGACGCCGTTTATTAACAAGCACGGTCTGCCGGCCTATTGCCGCGTGGTCTTCAACAGCAACGAGCTGCTCTATGTCAGATAACAAGCCTAAAGTTTCACGCCGTGAACTGCTCGAATTCGGAGCCTATGGACTTACCGGAGCAGCGCTGTCGAGTCTTGTTGCGGGATCTGCCAATGGCGGGGCACATGCGACACACTTTAGCCCGAAAGCCAAACGCGTCATTCACATCTGCCTGATGGGTGGCATGAGTCACTTGGACAGTTTCGATTACAAACCGGCACTGGCCAAGTTGCACGGTAAGGAGCTGCAATATGAAGAGCGACCGGCGACCTTCTTCAACCAGATTGGCTTAATTCGCCAGAACGATTGGGCCTTCCAGCAACGCGGCCAGAGCGGCTTGTGGGTGTCGGATCTGTTCCCCCATCTAGCAACCGTGGCAGATGAGTTGACGGTGATCAAGTCGATGGTTGCGGATTCCGCAAATCACACGCCGGCAACCTTCCAGCAAAACTCAGGATTCCAACTAAACGGCTTCCCCGTCATGGGGTCCTGGGTTTCCTACGGGCTGGGTGCTGAGACGGAAGACTTGCCCACATACGTCGTACTGCCAGACTCTCGGGGTTATCCTGCAGGCGGTACCATTAACTGGTCCAGCGGCTTCTTGCCGTCCGTGCATCAAGGCGTCGCCTTCAACACCCAAGGCCCGCCTATCCCCGACCTGTTTCCGCCCCAAGGCATTTCAGCCAGCACGGACAGGGCAAGCCGAAAACTACTGGCCCAGATGAATCAGGACGACCTCACACGCAACGGCACCGAGGATGGGCTGCTGGCGCGGATTCGCAGTCACGAACTCGCCGCGCGGATGCAGCTCACCGTGCCGGAGGTCGTCGAACTAACCAGCGAAACCGAGTCGACCAGAGAAATGTATGGGTTAAATCGCGCCGAGACGGCTGACTTTGGCAAGAATTGCCTGTTGTCACGACGACTTCTGGAAAAAGGCGTACGTTTCGTTCAGATCATTTCCGGCGGTTCGTTCGGCAGCCCGCGCATCAACTGGGACGGACACGAAGACATGGTGGGTAACCACAACCGCGAAGCGGTCCGCGTGGACCAGCCCGTGGCAGCGCTGATCAAAGACCTCAAACAACGCGGCATGCTCGAAGATACCTTGGTCCTTTTCACCACGGAATTCGGACGTACACCCTACACCCAGGCAGGCGATGGAGTGCTGGGCAAGGGACGCGATCACAACATGTATGGCTTCTCTGTGGCCATGGCCGGAGCCGGCCTGAAGCCTGGTCTGTCCTACGGCGAGACCGATGAACTTGGCTGGAAGGCCGCCGAGGATCCGGTGCATTGGCACGACTTCCACGCCACCCTACTGCACCTGTTGGGAATGGATCACGAGCGGCTGACTTTCTACCACAACGGAATCGAACGGCGGCTAACGAACGTCCATGGAAACGTCGTCAGCGGTATCCTGGCCTAACAGCCGGTTGAAGAATGATTGAGTTGTTCGGATCAAGCGAAGCGCAGCCTCAGCAAACTCACATGCATCCTGAATCTGTAAATGTCGGATCGACGATCCTACACGACGACGAGCTTTGGTCCGACGACTGCCCTCGCTGGAAGATCTGCTTGCAGTGTTAAATCGAGTTAAAATAAAAACGACGCAGCGCAAGCAGTTCATTGTGGGTGACAATCCACTTTTTCTGTTTCACTTGGCAAATGCGAAAGCTTAATTCTCGGCATATTGATTGCTTAATAAAAACACCCAGGAGCCCCATGAAAAACGCCCATTCAAAATTACTGCTGCTGCTTGCTGTATTTTTCTTGTTCAACGGCCAGTCGCTGCCGGCCGAACAACCGCACGATGGAGCCAATGGCAAGCTAAAGGTCTTCATTCTGGCGGGGCAATCGAACATGGAAGGCAAAGGTTCGCCCGTCCCGCTCAGCTGGCAACTAGGTCAGGAAAAATTCAGGACACGTTACACGCACTTCATCGAGAATGGTGACTACGACGAGTTCCTCAACAAAGTTAATGAAACCACCGACGCCGATAATCCCAAGAGCCAACCCACCTATCTCTGGAGCAAACGAAAAGATGTGTGGATAAATTATCTCGAAAAACGCGGAGAGCTGAGTGTCGGCTTTGGATCCGGCCAAGGATTCGGTCCCGAGTATAATTTCGGCCACGAAATGGGTAACCATTTCGATGAGCAAGTACTGATTATCAAAACTGCCTGGGGCGGGCGGGCACTAGCTCGCGGGTTTCTTCCGCCGAGTTCACGACTAACCGATCAGGAATATGCCAAGCAAAACCAGAAACTTAATGCCGCCAATCGCAAATGGAACATCGAACAGGAACAAAAGGTCAATGAATTCAATGCAAACATAGAGCAAGAAAACAAAACGGCCGAGAAAAAGAATAAATCACGTAAATTCAAGCCGAGAAAACTCCTGACGGACGAGGAGTATATTGCGATGTTTGGCAAAGACTATCGCAATATGGTCACCGAGGTAAACGAATGTCTGGGCAATCTTAAAGAGCGATTCCCGGGCTACGACGGTCAAGGCTATGAGATTAAGGGCTTCGTCTGGTTTCAAGGCTGGAATGATCAATACGACGATCGATGGTTAAGCTACGAAACCAACATGGCGAATTTTATTCGTGACGTTCGAAAAGAATTCAACGCGCCCAAGATGCCATTCGTCATCGGGCAGATGGGGAATGAAGGTATCTTCTCCAAAGAGCAAGACAAGCATGGGAATCCGACCCCGCGGCATATCATCAAACAGGCCCAAGCCAAAGTGCCGACGCTTGCCGAATTCCAAGGGAATGTCAGTTGTGTCAAAACCGATGTGCTTTGGGACATGGAAGCTCATGCGATTTACACTGGCCCAGGAAGTTGGCAAAAGGACATCAACCTATGGAGGCAATTCGGCAACGACCGGGCTTATCATTACTACGGCAGTCCATGGTTTTTTGCCCAAGCCGGAACGGAATTTGGCAAAAGCATGCTTACGATCATCAATGATTAAGCCGGTCAAAGATTTGGTTATGTAAGGTTGCCCTGGTTATCGTCAGCAGGGTCATGAAACACTTGGTAACCTGTATGCCACACTGCTTAACCGTCTTGATCCGATCAAGCACTACGGACAAATAGACACGTGATTGCCTTCTAAAAAAATTCTGGCCGTCGCCCATGAACCGTCGTCAACGAAAAGAGATGTAGACACGATGAAGATTATCAGAACGTTTGCAATTGCTGTCTGTTTGCTTGCGGCAATGTTATGTCCAAAATCGGCAACGGCAACGGCAACGGACCCTGTGACAACGAGCGGCAGGCAGCCAAATATTATCGTTATCATGTCAGACGACATGGGCTATTCAGACATCGGTTGTTACGGCAGCGAAATTTCTACGCCCAACCTAGATGCTTTGGCTGCGGGTGGGTTGCGCTACACCCACTTTTACAACACCGGGCGTTGTTGCCCGACACGCGCTTCGTTGCTCACGGGCTTGTATGCCCACCAAGCAGGCATTGGTCAAATGACTTCGGACGGGGGCCAAGTTGGGTATCGTGGCGATCTCAGCAAAAACACGGTCACGATTGCGGAGGTGCTCAAGACGGCTGGTTACAGCACTTACATGTCGGGAAAATGGCATGTTACCAAGCAACTCAAGCCCGATGGCAGCAAGCACAATTGGCCCAGGCAGCGAGGCTTTGATCGCTTTTACGGAACCATCATCGGCGCCGGCAGTTTCTTTGATCCCTGGACGCTGACTCGTGAAAACAAGGCCATCACTCCGGAGAACGACGAGCACTACCAACCCGAGCAATACTATTACACCGACGCCATCAGCGACAACGCCGTTAGCTTTGTGGACGAGCACAAACAATCCGGCCAGCAGAACCCCTTTTTCATGTATGTGGCCTACACCGCAGCCCACTGGCCCATGCAGGCGCTAGAAAAAGATATTGCCAAGTACAAGGGCAGGTACGACGCAGGCTATGAAGCAATTCGACAGACGCGTTACGATCGCATGAAAGAGCTGGGCGTGATCGAGAATTGGGGCTTGAGTGACGCCCCTCAACTTTGGAACGACTACCCAGAAGAGACTAAGGCTTGGGAAATTCGCTGCATGGAAGTCTACGCGGCGATGGTCGACAACATGGATCAAGGCATCGGTCGCTTGGTGCAATCACTCAAGGATAACGGGCAGTACGAGAACACGCTGATATTGTTTTTTCAGGACAACGGTGGCTGTGCGGAAAACAGAGGGCGTCGCCCCGCAAAGAATCCGGCCACTGGTGTCGTGCCGATGGGCAAAGATGAATTGCAAACACAGATGGCGCCAGCCCGCTCGCGCGAAGGGCATCCGGTCCTTACAGGGGATCAAGTGATGCCCGGACCTTCGGCGACTTATATCGCCTATGGAAAAAACTGGGCCAACGTCTCGAATACGCCCTTTCGTCAATACAAGTCGAAAAATCACGAAGGCGGTATCGCGACACCTTTGATCGCACATTGGCCCCAAGGGATCAAAGCCAAAAATGAATTGCATGATCAGGCCGGACATCTGATCGACATCATGGCGACCTGTGTCGACTTGTCAGGCGCGACCTATCCGAAAACCTACCAGGGCAATGACATCCCAGCCATGGAAGGCCAGAGCCTGACTGCCAGTTTCAAAGGCGGTGAAGCCGTCGACAGACAACTGCTATGGGAACACTACCGCAATCGCGCCATCCGTCAGGGCAAGTGGAAGTTGGTGGCCTTGAGCGACCAGCCTTGGGAGCTCTACGACATGGAGAAAGACCGGAGTGAGCTCAACAACCTCGTGAAATCAAATCCAGAGAAAGCCCAAGAGCTAAAGGCACTGTGGGAAGCCGAGGCTCACCGCACCAAGATTTACCCCAGGCCAAGCCAAGGTAAAAAGAAAAAATAGAAACGAAATGATGGCTGCCGATGAACCGTACGAAGACACCTGTGCGAAAGTTAAGTATCGGTGACCAGGGCGCTAAGGCGCTAAGGCAGCTGTTTGTTGACCACGTCTGTTTCATCAACTCCTGTGTTTTTCGTAAATGCCGTTAAGTTCAATGCGTCGAACAAAATGGGTTCGTGAAATGCAATCTTTTGATTTTGCATGGCATGATTCGAATGACGATTTCGCACTAATGAGTGTAGACATCAAACGATTGTTGTTCTGACTAAATTCGAGAGCATTGAGATGAAAAATAGATTCGCGGTTTTTGTGCCAGTTATTTTTTTCGTCCTCCTGACCCAACTCGTGGCGACGAATCGAGTTTTCTCACAGGGGGAGCAAACGGAAGGCGTCTATTTCGTTCAATCGCTGAGAAATCTCAAGCTGTCTGGCGACGCCGAGTCTCCGTTCGCGGTCAACAGCGACGCTCGGACGAATTGGAGATTTTGGACGAATGCGATGTGGGCGTCGGTGGTGCTCGACAACCCGGGTGACGTCTATCTCGAAGTCGAAAACGCCTTAAGTAGGCATGCGACATCTCGGATAAATTC
>CAYGUE010000018.1:24004-62275 GCA_964352885.1 uncultured Pirellulaceae bacterium | reverse complement strand
GCAAGCGAGTGAGTCGAAAATCCATGCAATGATTCACTCGCTGGCGCTTCGGGCTTGTAGTAGTGCAACTTCAAAACTTACGCTTCGAGTTGTGATTTCGCTGCGACAAGCGACTGCGATCTCATGCGGGCGAGGGGGAAACAGGGCCTATCTACTCAGGGCCTTTACTTTTCCTCTGGCTTCTCAGCTTCAGGCTTCTCAGCTTCAGGCTTCTCTGCAACCTCAGGCGGAGTCGCCAAAGTAGGTGTGTCCTTTCCATCGATGCGGTCGCGAACAATGTCGGTGACCGACGACTTGATGCGAGCCAACTGAAAGAACTCGTGCTGGGTCATCAGGATCTTCCGATCCGCATCCTTGCTGATCAGCCATCCGGAAGGCGTCGAGCGAACTCCGTAGGCGTCGATCGTTTTGTGATCCCAGCCTTTGGTGAACCCATAGCTGCCTTCGGTAAACTTCTTTTTGATCAACCACTTGATGGCTTTGGTTGAATCTTCGTCCATCACAATCGAGATTAATTTCACTTGGTGTGATTTGCCTAAGGCTATGTACATGTCCTGGACCTGTTGCTGATAACCAAGCGTCAGGTCAGTTGAATTCATGAAGTTCAGAAAGATGTAGTGGTCTTTGTAAGCACCGAGATCGAAATGGAGTTTCTCGCCTTTTGAAGTTACCAACTCCAAATCAGGCGCTGGCTGTCCATTCTTGAAAAGAGGAGTGATCGTCACCGGAATGGGCTCTAGCTTGACCTGATCCACATCGTCGAGAACTTTAATCTGTGCGAACACTTCGAAACCATACATGATCCCGTCAATCTCTTTGTCGATTCGTCCTTGGAGTCCATAGTCTCCTGGTGATACGTCGTAGACGACAAAGTCTCCATCGTCGTTGTACTTGACATCAAAAGTCGGCGCGTCATTGAGAGTCTTTTCTCGATCTTTCAAGAACGTTTTGCCTTGCTCGCTCGCAAAAAATTTCGTCTGCCACTCACGACGGTCCTCTTCCTTCATCTGTTCCCAGTTGCCTGGAAATGGTGGCTTCATTGTCGCAACGACTTTACGAAGTGAAGTTTTGATCTCGTCATACTTAATCCGGAAAGCCTTCCGCGAATCATTCTTGATGACGCCCTGAACGGTGGCGTAGCGCCGTTCTTTTTTCTTCTTCTGCTGTGCGTCGGCTTGGCTGTCAAAGCCCAGCAAGGAAAGCAGGATTGCTGCGATGAGAATGCGGTTTGTTAGAAGCGGTGAGGATTGAGTTGGCATAGTGGCTTTTGCGTTTTGAAACTGGTGCTCTGCGGGCGGTTATCGCCGTTCCTTCGACAATAGCCAAATCGGTGGTTGACCGTTTTGGTCGTCAGATCTTAAACTCTCAATTTCGCGTCTTGCACTCCGGATTCTACGGATTGGGCGACTAAAAGGGGCCAGAATCATTCTGGTTCCTCAAAATTGAACGGCGAAGGGGAGTCGGGTGTCTGGAACTTGTGTGATTGGCCTGCAATGGGGCGACGAAGCCAAAGGGAAACTGGTCGACCTGCTGACAGAAGGCATGGACCTCGTTGTACGGTACCAAGGCGGTGCCAATGCTGGACACACCGTTGTCATCGGCGATGAGGTCTACAAGCTTCACCATATCCCTAGCGGCATCATCAACGAAGGCGTCCTAAACTTGATTGCTCCGGGGGTTGTCATCAATCCGCCGACGATTCTCCAAGAGATCGATATGTTGGCCGGTCGCGGTATCGATGTCTCCAGCCGAATGAAGATCAGTGCACGTGCTCATGTCGTCATGCCGTGGCACGTACTGGAAGACAAAATGTGGAATCGGTTGGTTACTGGTGAGGACAACATCGGTTCAACGCTTCGCGGAATTGGGCCTTGCTACGCTGATAAGATTGGGCGCTCGTTTGCGATTCGCATCGGCGATTTGATCCGCGATGACTTTGCTGATCGTGTCCGAAAGATTGTTGACGTAAAATCAAAAGTTCTTTCTGCAGCGGGCTCCGAGGAAATCGGTTCGTTGGATGCCGAAGAGATTATCAAAGAATATTCCGACTATGCTGCCAGGCTTAAGCCGATGGTCACTGACACGAATCGAATCGTGCTCGACGCGGTTGATGCTGACAGAGCAGTCTTGTTCGAAGGTGCACAAGGGTCATTGCTCGACATTGACCACGGGACGTTCCCGTTTGTAACCAGCAGCAATGCATCGGGTACAGGAATCTCTTCTGGTTCGGGTGCTCCGGGCGGTTTCTTCAAACGCATCATCGGCGTTTGCAAGTGCTATGCCACGCGTGTTGGTGGTGGGCCTTTCCCGACGGAACAAGAAAATGAAACAGGCGAACACATTCGTCAGATGGGCAAAGAGTTTGGTACGACAACCGGCCGTCCACGCCGCTGCGGTTGGTTCGATGCGGTTGCCGTGCGATACACAACGCGACTGGGCGGCGTGACGGGGATTGCGCTGACGATGCTGGACGTGCTGAGCGAGCTCGAAGAAATTCAAGTTTGCACGGGCTACGAACTGAACGGTGAAAAAATCGACTGGTTCCCGTCCCATGCTGAGGAGCTAAAGCAACTGGTTCCGATCTACGAGAAAATCGAAGGTTGGCAACAAGATGTGACCGGTGCTCGAACCGTTGCAGACTTGCCGGAGAAAGCCATTGCTTTCTGTTTGCGATTACAGGAGCTGATTGGTCGTCCGATCGAGTTCATTTCAGTCGGTCCTGATCGGGCTCAAACGATTGACGTCAAGAATTTGCAGCTTCAAAACGCTTAGGCTATCCGATGTTGAAGGACCCCCAGATGATAAGGTCAATCACCAACCATTCAATTGACATTGTACCCATGGCGCTGCTTGCGGTGGCTTGGGGTTACTTTCAGATTCGTGGTGAATGGTTGCTTGTTCTTCTTGGATGTTGACTCATTTTCCGCGTTTGGTGGTTTTACCGAAAGGCCGTCGACAGCGGTCTGTTTGACGGCTAATCTGACAGGCAAACCGAACGATAGCTACTTTTCATTCTTTACTCATTCCATTGAATCGGCCTCGCGTTACCAAATTCAATGACACCTACTTGGTGCTCCTCTTCCACTCAACGCTACAAGAAGCAAAACAAAATGAATGAAACCCTGGAAGAAGAAACACCAATCGATTTTCGATTCGACATCGACGCATTGTTCGCGCACCTGACAGGTGAGTTGGGACATGACCTCGAAGATGAATTGGATTGGAGTTTCGCACTACGTTCGAAGGATGTTCCGCTGCTCGAGAAAATTTGCGTCGAGCTGGAAGATGATTTCCTGACTCACGTCCAGGAAACGGTCGAAGAGGAAGATGCCGATGGGAACATCGTAGCAGGCGATCCAATTCTGGTACTGGTCGATCGTGGAGCAATGACTGCTGAGGAAGTCAAAGAGATCGTTCAACAGCTTCAAGCGATTGCCGATGAACGTGGTTTGATATACGACGGCGTGGACTGCTGCGATCCGATTGACTATGAGGAAATCTTTGGTTGGATCGCGCCCGAAGACGTCATGGGACGGCTCGAAGGCATGAACGAAAATGGCCTCGAAGCCAACGCTCCGTTGCCTTGGACATTCCTGCTGCAAACTCCGTCACTGGACGCTTCCAAGCAGATCAAGGAAGCACTTTCGGCCGCAGACATGTCTGAGATCGATGAGTTCGACGAACCGGACGAAGACGGCAACTTTGGCCTTTGCGTTTTCGTCGCTGGCCGAAACGACGAAGCAGCCTTCACGGAAACACTGAGCGGAGTTGCTGAGATTGCGAAGAGTTTTGGCGGAGCGATTGACGGCGTTCAGTTCTACACGCGCGAAGAAGTCGAAGAAGTGTTTGGCGAAGAGGAAGAGCTTGAGGAAGGGGAAGAGCTTGAGGAAGGGGAAGAGCGCGAAGAAATGTAGTTGATTCGCCCGCTCGCGTATCGGGCTTGTGTTGGAATTTGAGTTGCAAAGCTTTGGAATTCGTAGAACAATAGTGACTCCACACTAAAGTTCACTGGAGCCAGCTATGCGACTTTCACTCTTTTTCATTGCGGCCTTGATGCTGTTTGGTCAGGCAGGCACTGCGAAAGCTCAGTCTGCCGACGATCTCATCAATGATTTTGAGTCTGGATTCACGATTATCGCAGACTTTGACACGATCTACGATTTTGTTCTGCCATCGGACGAGGATACTCGCTGGCGACAAGTGCCGTGGATTCCGAGTCTCTGGGAAGGCATGCAAGTCGCTAAGAAAACGAACAAGCCGATGTTCATCTGGGCGATGAACGGCGATCCGCTGGGCTGTGTCTGAAACAATGGTGTCACGGGCCGTGCGTCCGGATTTGCCAATCAGCGTGTCATCGACATGCTTAACGAGTCTTTTGTCCCCGTCGCGATCGATATTAATCTGGTCAAACGTCAGAGCGATTCAGAAGGTGATTTCTTTCGTCATATTGCAGAACAGGGGCACTATGCAGGACGGACAAAACCGACCCCAACGCGACAAGGGCTCTACATCTCCGGCGTTGATGGTGACTTGCTTGATTCGCTCAACAGTACGAGGGCGGAATCAATTACGGGTTTGATCAAGCGTGGCCTCGCCGAGTGGGACCGAAAGCAGAAAGCCGAAAAAACTGTACAGCCTTTACGAGAATCTAATGAGGTGGACGCAAATTTTGTCGTCGAATTTCCAGAGGGCGGTCTGATTCTGCGGCAAACGATGCGAGACCTGCCGATCAGTTCGATGCCGCGACGTCGTACGAAGCGGCACAACTTCGATCACGCTTGGCTCACCGCGAATGAGAAATCTCAGTTTGTGCCAAAGGAGATGAAGCCTGGGAGTTCATGGGAAATTCCTTCGTCAACCGTGAAACGATTCGTTTCCTTCCATACGGTTGATCAAGTGAACGGCGAAGCGGACGCTTGGGATCGAGATCACGTCAAAGAGGCTTCCATCAATGCCCGCGTCACGAAAGTTTTGGGGACCAAGGTGACCATTGAGCTGAGCGGTCATGCAAAGTGCAGTAAAGACCCATCTGGTGCAACGAATCCTTACAACCAAAGTCGGGTCGAGAAACATATTGCCAATGATCTTTCGATCCAGGGCCACCTGGTTTACGACTCCGAACTGAAGTCCTTTGAATCGTTCCGCGTTTTGGCTGCCGGAGTGCGTAGTGGTGCCGACGTTTACAATTCTCGCACGCGAGACATGGGACCGTCGCCGATTGCATTCGCATTCGAAATGCTTGAAGACAAACCAGAGAATCGCATCAAGCCGAAATTTCTCCTTTGGAAATACTTCCGCGAATATCCGTAGGACGTTGCAACGATGTCAATCAGAATGGCGCATGAAAAAACCCGAGCCAAAGTTTGGCTCGGGTTTCATGTTTCAACGTTCAGCCGATTTAATGACGTGATTTGTCAGAGAAATCGAGGTTCCAGAATCCGTCATCCCACTCAAGACTGACCTTACGCCATCCAAGTGGAACTTGTGGGTAGGGATAGAATGGGCCGATGTATGGCCATGCTGAGGCAGAATACTGCTTTGGATAGCTCACGGCACCCATGTTCGGATGAGCCGCGTAGCCGGGCCAAGCGTAACCAGGAAGGTTTGGAGCACCTGAAGGGGCCCCCATGCCTGCCTGTCCAGCTGCCATTGGAGCACCCATGCCTCCCATTGGAGCACCCATCGCCATGCCGCCGTCCGCACATGAAGCGAATGGAAGTGGCTCATTCATGCTACCAACGACTGTTCCCATCATTTCCTGACGAGCAGGAGCAGCATAGCTCGCTGGTGAGTAAAGCGGTTGTGGTTGCTGCTGGTAAGCAGGCTGTGCTTGCTGTGCTTGCTGTGCTTGCTGTGCTTGCTGTGCTTGCTCAGCTTTCTGCGTTTGTTGTTGAGGTTGTTGTTGAGGTTGTTGTTGAGGTTGTTGGTAGGCAACAGGACGAACCTGTGACGCGTCGTCACCGACCTCGATATCATCCACAACTTGAACAACGCCGAGATGGCCTGCCTTTTGTGCGGTTTCAAGGATCAGCTGTTCCTGCTGAGCATTCGAAACGGTGCCTTTGAACCAAACGGTTCCTTGTTCGACTTGCATATCAACATTGAAGCCACGGAGGCGACCTTGCTGCTGCTCGGCTTTAAGCCGAGTTTGAATGAAGTCCGCAATTTGTGTGTCGTCAGCTGTTACAACGCTTGGCACCAGCGTTGTGGCCGCGACAGCAAGTCCTAAAAGTAAACGTCGCATCAGATTCCTCCTGGCAATTCCAAACTGACATTGTTTGCTTTCCGAAAGGCGACCGAAGCCGTCCGGCTGGGTCATCAAACAGGTGTCAGCGGTATTGTTGAGCGTTTGCAAAAAACCGAAAATCCTAATATGGATTCGATCGATGTCCGCTCAGAGGATGACATGCAAGAACGATGACGCTTTTGCATCATCACTGTTAGCGAGTTTCCCCCCTCGCGGGATCAGTGAATGAACCCACTTACCTTTTCGGCAGCGTTTGCTCTTGTCGGTGATAATATTTCCGATTTTGCTGATCTTCTCGGAAATTCACGCGGCTAAAATTAGGGCTTGCTAGCGAGCCGCGAGAAGCTGTAACGATGAAGCTATGTTTGGGGGCGAATGCTCGCTCGGCAGTTCACCTCGGGTGGAAATCGCGTACGTGGCGACTCACCAGTGACAGCAGTACAATGGTGCTTCGAGAACCGGAGGGGTTAGATGAGAATATTGATTGCTATTTTTACTGTGTGCTTCATCTGCTTCCCCGACGATGGAGTCGGCCAAGAATTTTATGGTACACCACAACTTGGCTCCCCAACAATCGTTGTGCCGACCGCTGGAACGCCTGAAGATTCCGACCAGAAAGAAGAGGGCGACAAGCCTAGGCCCGGCGAGATCGCCGTTTCAACCGTGGTCGAAGGCCTCCATAATCCGTTCTCCGTCGCGATCGAGCCTAGCTCAGATCGAGTCTTCATTGCCGAAAGTGGAGCTCAACGAATTGTCGAAATCAAAGACGGAAAGGCCATTGAAGTCGCTAGCGAGTTTGCTGCTGCAAAATATCGTGGCTATACCGCGGGACCACTGTCGGTGTTTTGCCCCACAGAGAATGTGTTCCTTGTTGGGCATGACGATGCCGAAGGCGTAGGCGCTCTTACAAAGCTCACGGTTAAACCTAATACGGACGATCCTTCGAAATCTACGGTAACACGAGAGACCGCTAAGATTGACAAGAAGAACGCCGATGTGAAGCTTGGTCAGTTCTCCAACATCATCGTTAAGCACTCTGTGATTTATGTGGTGACCCACGGAGACGAAGAAAATGGTTGGATCGCGGTTGCGGAATTCCAGAACGGAAAAGTGACTTCCTTGCGACCATCGATTCCTACGGCAAAGCGAACCAGCTTTCCGAGTCCGGGTTGCGCAACGGTCAGCCCAGGCGGAGAGTACCTTGTCGTGTCGCAAATGGGAAAAGAAGGAGAAGCAAAAGATTCGCGGCTCGTGTTCTACACGCTACAAGGGAAAATGTTGCGAAACTTCGAAGTCGATCTGTACGACGTCGTGGCGTTGGCCTACAGTCCAAACCGCAAGCACCTGTTCGCAATCGACTGTAACTTTGCAGACCCGTCAAAGTCCGGACTCTACAAGTTGATACGCAAAGGGGCTGACAAATGCGAAGCGAAAAAACTGCAGGACGTCAGTTATGCCACTTCGATGGCCTTCGATTCAGAAGGAAACCTATTCATAACCACGCTCGGCGGGCCACAAGTGACTGACGACAAACCGCTCGGCAAGTTATTGAAGATTGAAGGCCTCGATGAGAGGCCTGAAGATTCAGACTCTGACGAAAAGGAATCCGAATAGTGAGTGCCATCCACCTCGTTCAGGTTGGCCTGCTTGGGAGCATCGGCAAGTTCGCCTGTGCGGAACGGCGATCGTATCCACGAGACACGGAAGTCGTCTGCCGCACGGCTCGCGGTTTGGAAGTCGGCAAGATCGTTTGCGAAGTCGAGCCGGGTGATGTCGAATCCGAAGGAGATGGAGAAATTTTGCGTCGTATTGGTCGCGAGGATCGGGCGATTGTTGAGCGGCTAGATCGCTTTCGTGATCGGGCATTTTTGGCGTGCTCCAAGCTGCTCGTTGAAAGAAATCTGAAAGCGACGTTGGTCGATGTTGAGCATTTGTTTGATGGGCAGTCGATCTGGTTTTACTTTCTTGGTGATGTCAGCCCGGAAGTTGAATCGCTCACCGAGGAGCTTGCTGAGGTTTACGAGGGCAAAGTGAAGTTTCGAAAGTTCGCGGAAGCGTTAGCCAACGGTTGTGGCCCAGGCTGTGGTACTGGATCAAGCTGCGGAGATTGCGGTAGCTGTGCTTTGGGTGGCTGTGGCAAGAAATAGGTACACGTAACATGGCCGTGTAAGAAACTACGAAGATCTCACCATCATTCCTTTCAAGTTTCAGGCAACGAAACGAAAAGTCGTTTGTGGTTTTCCAACTTGATCGTTAAGCGGGTGCTCGGCTGAGCCGCATTCAGGGTATGTCTAATTTGCTTTTGAACCGGACGGAAACCCGAATCGCGAGGTCAGCTTCAGAAATGCTGACAGAGAATTCGCGCAGAAAAAAGGACGCCGAATCGGCGCCCTTCTGTTTAACTCAAAATCGTTCGTCAATCAGACGATGATTTCATAGCCTTTTCGTTGCTGACGCTCAATAAACGAGTTCGCCAATGCATCGTCGCCGAAGTCTTCTGCCTTGGTGTCGTAGGCAACTTCGCGGCCGAGTCGCAGTGCAACGTTGATCGCATGGCAAACATTCATCGCCTTATGGTGCGACTGAACATCGGAGCTTGGCGTTTCACGAGACTTAATGCAATCGAAGAAGCAACCCATGTTGTTGCTTTCTGGTCGTTTGCCGCTTGCATAAAGAGCACCGATCGTGGACTCATCAAGTGGATTCTTTTCCAGATCTTCAGCAGGCTTGCCCGTTAGTTTTCCGCGGTTGACAAAATAGCGGCCCTTCTCGCCTTCGAACATGATTCCATTGTCAAATCCCTTGCCTTCCACGACGTCGCAAACTCGCATCTCAAGACCGTCTTCAAATTTCAGATCAACTTGGAAATTGACAGCCGTGTTGAAGCGCTCTTCGCTGGTTGGCATCCCTTTGTCATCAAGTGGAACTGGATGGTAAGCTGAGATCGGGTTGATCTTGATCTTGCCAGCGTCGTCGCCCAATCGATCGACAGCCCAAAGAGCGATGTCAATGTGATGAGCGCCCCAGTCAGTCATCTTGCCGCCTGAATACTCGTAGAACCAGCGGTAATACCGGTGAGCACGACCAAAGTTGTGGCCAGCTCCCCAACCTGTGACATCCGTCATCGTTGGAGCTTCGCGGTATGCTTTAACGTCGCATTGGCCTTGCCACAAGTCCCAGTTGAGGTGCTTGGGAGGATCAACCAACGGCAGTGGATCCTTGCTGTCGCGGGATGGCCCCAGTGCGACTGTGATCTTCTTGCACTTGCCGACGCGGCCTTCTCGCATCATGGCCGCAGCCTTGACGAAAAGTTGATTGAACTCGTTTCGCTGTTGCGTACCGACTTGGAAAACGCGACCAGTCTTCTTGAGGACTTTCAGGATCTGTTGACCTTCGCGAATCGTTAACGTCAACGGCTTCTCACAGTAGACATCTTTGCCAGCCAGCATTGCGTCAATGGCGATCTTGGAGTGCCAGTGATCAACGGAACCGATCACGACTGCATCGATGTCTTTGCGATCGAGAACTTTGCGATAATCTTCGTGGACGCGAGTATCAAGCGGATGACCGGCGGCGCGGTGAGCGTCCATCACGACTTGTAGCGCACGTCCGGCTTGTAGCGAGTCGACATCGGCAAGTGCTGCACAAGGAGCATGCTTGAGGGCAGCCTTACCCAAATAGGTATGGTAGCGAATACCGGTGCCAATGAAGCCCACGACAGGTTGCTCATTTGGGCTACCAAACCCTGGGGCCATGCCAGACGAAGTTAACGGGTTGGTCAGCAGGTACCCGCCCGCAGCAGTTGCTGCGGAAGCTTTCATAAAGCCTCGGCGGCTAGTTTTGTTTGACATGAGCGAAATACTCCGGTGTAAAAAAAATGGCGGTTGTTCTGGAGCCCAATTCTAGCATGGATTAATTCTATTGGAACGTGCATTTCCAAGCCCGACTTGCACATCGAGGAATCACAAAACGATCTAACCGATTGGGCTGCAACGGTGCCACAGTGAACCTTCGCTCGTTCGAAATCCAAGTTTTTGAAAACTAACGGCGTTCGTTTGATCAGCAACATGGACATCCCGTTTTTGCGTACAAGCTCGACAACGTCCATTCTTTTTTACAACGCGATTTATCCCGTCGAGGATTCGATAGAAGACCGGTTTGAAATTTTTCCACTGGCTTTCAGGTGCGTGCGCACGTAACGTCACGCCGCGATCTAGCGTGATCACTGTCGCTTGAATCCCATGAATCGTTCCTAAGCCTTTGTTGGCTGTCAATCCAGCGTTGCGCAACATGCCGATTGGTAGCCGCTCCGTCTCGCCGGGCAGTTTTTTATCTTCCCGGTAGTTTTCATTATCGCGGTCCCTGTTGTGCTCGTGGAGCATCGCTTCAAGTCGATGCACGTCGGGCAATTCGCCGCGGTATGCCACATTGCCCAGCATGTCCCCATCGAGGAAACCTAGATGCTGGTGCCGCCGCGCTCGATCTGCACATACAAGTTACCAAAATGTTTGTTGACACCGCCTTTTGGTTGCGATGCTGCGAGAACGTTAATCGCGAAAGTGCGATCGACAGAAATCCATTCTTTGAAACTCTGGGGACTGCAACTTTCTGCTGGCAGCCGAGGAACGGCGTTAGGCAGAACAGAAAATAATGCTGGTGCAGAGAGGCTTGATTGGATGAAATTTCACCAATTCTCCAAGGGAATTGTACAGATTGGGAGAACCTCACTCCCCGTCCCGGGCTCAATAATTTTCAATCCGAGCCGGCTTTGCCAAGGTTCTGCAGTCAAATTGCCCGCATTGAAATTCACCAACTGAAAAGTTTGCTATATTCGAGACCAAACTGACTCCCCAAAAGGCCCACAATGAACCGTACATTGATTCTTTTTTTCGCTGCTACTACCTTCGCTCTCTTTGCCTCCGATGTTTCCAGTTCTCAAGCACAAAGTGATTGGGCTACGTTCCGCGGACCGGATCGAACAGGAGTATCATCCGACACGGGCCTGTTGAGTGAATGGCCGAAAGGCGGACCAAAAAAGTTGTGGACGACCGAAGGCGCCGGACAAGGTTATGCGAGTGTTTCGATCGCTGACGGAAAGATCTACACGCTCGGCGATGGCATTACTGACAGGGATGAGAAAGAGTATCTGACGTGCTTCGATCAAAGTAATGGCGAGCTTGTTTGGAAGTTCAGAACCGGCAATCCGTGGACTGCCGGTCAGCAAAGTTGGCGCAGCTCACGAAGCACGCCGACGATCGACGAGGACCGCGTCTACGTGATCACTCCATCTGGACTTTTGTGGTGCGTCAGTACCAAGGGCAAGAAAAAGTGGAGAGTGGATCTCAAGAAGAAATTTGGCGGCAAGAAAGCCGAGATGTGGGGCTACAGCGAATCGGTACTGATCGATGGAGACAACTTGATTTGTACTCCTGGCGGTGAACGGAACACGATGGTTGCACTCGACAAGATGACCGGAACGAAAGTTTGGTCGACTTCTCGCGAAGGCGATCGCGGAGCAGGACATGCTTCGATCGTGATTTCAAACGTTGGCGATACGAAAGTTTATGTTCAGACAACCGGCAGCGGCGCGATGGGCGTTAGAGCTTCTGACGGAGCGCTGCTTTGGACTTACGATATCGACAAAACGACGGCCGTTATTCCAACTCCAATTGTTCGCGATGATCTTGTGTTCTTCAGTGCAGGCTACAATCGTGGCGGAGCGCTTTTGCGACAAGTCCCCGACGGCGACAAGGTGCGTGTGGAAGAGATCTATCCTCTGAACACAAAGCTAACCAACAAGCATGGCGGCATTGTGTTGGTCGGCGACTACATCTACGGCGACTCGGACGATCGGGGAACACCATTTTGTGCTGACTTGATGACTGGCGAAGTCAAATGGAAGTCTCGAGGCTCAGGTCGAAAATCAGCCAGCATCACAGCTGCCGACGGACACTTATTCATCCTTTACTCCAACGCGACGATGACCATGGTGAAGGCGGATCCAGAGTCGTTCGAAGAAGTCGGCAGTTTCAAAGTGCCTGGCGACACGGAACGGCCAAGCTGGGCTCATCCTGTGATTCTTGACGGAAAGTTGTACCTTCGCCAAGGCACCAACATTCACTGTTATTCGTTGATCGAGTAAGTGGTTGTGCAGCGTCGCTTGTTCTGCAGCCTGCAATCGCGAAAAGGGTGTGTCGGACTCATGTCGGCAAACGCGGGATGTATCGAAATCGCCAGTCGAATGACATCATGTCGCTTAAGTTACTTAAGTTACGTTTCGCGCGACTGCAAAAATCAGATTTTCGGCGGGGATTGATTTTGATGTCCATTCGAACGTGACCACTTTGCCATCTGCCGTAAGGTAACGGTTTCGAAATCGAACGACCGGTTGGCCTTCGAATAACTTGCTCATTTCGGCAATGGTGTTTTGCTTGTCGGCTTCAAGGACGAAATCCAGAAAGGGTCGGGAAAGCAGTTCTCGATCAGAGTATCCTAGGACTCGTGAAAAGTTACTATTGATACGCCGAAAATAGCCTTCGAAATTAGTAATACAAAACAGGTCAAGCGACAACTCAAAGAATCGAGTCATGTCACTTTCAACCTGCTCCAATTCGGAAACGCCGTACTCGACCATTTCTTTGGCAACTTCTGAAGCGTCGGCCGGTCGATCGATTGGTTTGGCCTGCAAGCACCGCTTTACCAATCTCACAAGCCCGACTTCGCTGGTGCACGAATCGAGATGCTCGAAAGCAGTCTGAAGGTCGGCGACCTGCGCTTTCCCCAAGACTTCGCTGACACTTTCACCTTCATAAAGCGGCTTGCCTGTAAGGATTTCACAAAGAATCGCCCCCAATGCGAAAACGTCAGATTGTTTGTCCAGTATTCCCGCACATGCCTGCTCGGGAGACATGTACTGTGGAGTTCCATGAACACGATTGGGATCTGAAGAAATCGGACCGTCTTCCGCCCAACCTATTTTTGATTTGTTGACATCGACTTTTGAAATACTCTTTGCCAGTCCCCAGTCCATGACGTGCACTTCGCCAAACGCACCCACCATAATATTGCTTGGCTTGAGATCCAGGTGGACGATGTTTTGCGAATGTGTGTAGGCAATCGTTTGACAGACGTGAGAGAAAATTCCCAGGAGCCGATGTTTGATCCCCGGCGTCCGGGCCTTGCTACGCAACATCGAAAAGAAGGTCTCTCCATTGACCAGCTTCATAGCATGAAATGGCCTCCCGTCGGTCGTTAGCCCTCGTTCGTAAACGTGCGCGATTCCAGGGTGCTGAAGGGAACCCATAATGCAAGCTTCATTCGCGAAGAGCTCGGCGATTCCTGGTCGATCGACGAAGCTAGGTAACAAAACTTTCAAGGCAAGATCGCGGTCGAGGTCGATATCCCTGGCGCGATAAACAACTCCAACGCCTCCGCGGCCAATTTCTTCGACCACCTCGTATTTGGTGTTCAGTGCAGGCAGAAGATCATGATCCAAAAGGGAGAATGATGACATGTCGTCATCGATAATCGATTCAAATCGAGTTGTCTTTGGCGCCGGAATTTCATCTCCAAGTTGCGTCTCTTGACCGTCGGTTGGATTCATCGAGCACTCACAAAACAATTGAAGAACGTGTTCCTTATTCAGTCAAACAAACGAAAACTCAATCCTGCGTAGCGGATTTTATCATAGCTGTTTCGTGATGACGAAGCCAAACAAAATTGATGCAAGTGTTTCCTGATGCGAGTATTTCCTAAACTCGGCCATTCGCCACTTCAGAAACTGATTTTTGATGCGGAAAAGGGTCGTCCTTTTCACGTTGAACGGCGGGAAACCAACCCGGGGATCATCCTGTTAACGTCTGTTTTTGCCCGGGCGGACAATAAGATGCGTAATGGCGCCCAATTGTGGCCACATTCCGAGCCATTTTTTTACTCGCTTCCTCGAACGCACTCGTCCGTTTGACCGCTTGTTTTCTTTCCAGATCGCAAGCCGACGAGAAAGTGCGACCGGACGTTCCGGCCGTAGTTGCGATTAAATTTCCTGGAAAAAGCGGACAGACTTTCGCTGCGATTCCAATCTCGGTTTCATCGATCCGGCTATCACGATTTACATCAAACAGAGAATTTGGACGAACGTGCCGGGCATTGGTTCGTGTCGCATATCAAAGACCTTGAAGGCCAAGGGCATCTCTTCACTTGTTGACTGCATCGAGGCGTCAGAGCGTTTCCGTGCCGGTTTCGTATCGGCAAAGCGTTTTTGAGGAAAACTCTTTCCTATGCAGATGCACGACTGCCGATCAGCTGCTTGAGAACAAGCTGGGGAAAGATCCACGCATCGCGAGCGTAACGCTTGGCTAGGCGTTTGGGCTCCGAGCACATTCGATGCAGCCATTCGATTCCGGATCGTTGCATCCAAACGGGTGCACGCACCTTTTCACCAGCCAGGAAGTCGATCGTCGCGCCGACGCAAAGTGCGGCCGCCGCTGGGATTCGATCGCTGTGTTGGCTCACCCAGATTTCCTGTTTGGGCGCACCAAGACCAACAATCACAACGTCTGCATTGGCTGCGGCGAGCTTCTCAAGGATGATCTCCGATTGCTCTGGATTCTTTTCGAACCCAAGCGGTGGGCTGTAGACACCAACAGTTTCGACGTTAGTCGACTGCTTTTTCATGTTCCAGTCTGCTTTTTCGGAAAGCCCGTCGGCAGCACCCAACAGAAAAACCTTTAGCGTTCCTCGTTCGTTGAAACTGTCAAAAAGACGAGGCACCAGTTCGGAGCCGGCAACTCTTTCCGGCAAACGCTTTCCCGAAATCATCGAGGTCCAAACAATCGGATGGCCATCGGCCAGCACCATGTTGGCACCTTCGTAGGCTTTTCTCAGAGAACTGTTTTCTTGAAACAGCACGGCATGATCAACGTTAGGCGTCACCACGTACTGGCAAGGTTGATCGGAATCGCGATTCTCGATCCATTGGCGAAGACGGTGGACGGCTCCGTTCATGTCGAGCACGTCGATGTCGATTCCGAAAAGCTGTGTTTTGTTGCTCATGAGGTGGAAATCATTCAGGCTGGAAATCAAGCTAACTGTTGAAGCTTAAGTCATGGTTTTGCTGCCCGTTTGCCGTTCCGCTCCGCTCCGGTGAATGAGGTATGCCCCCAATCGGTCGTGTCGGATTTTCCAATTGTGTCACTAGGCAATTCGGTGTTTCGTCCAGTTGCCTGATTTCAGTGCCGGAATCCCCCACCCGTGTTCAAGAATTCAAAAATGTCGTGTATTTCCGATTTCATACGCTTCGAAAATTGATTGTGAACAAGAACCAGATCCATTACCTTTTGGCAGACATTTGGCGAGTCGCCAGCAATCCTTGGCGACGCTTTCGTATGCAGAATCAGTGCTCTGCTGGTAAGGTTCCAGTCTTCGTCCTCTTCTACCATCGCATCGCTGACACGAACCTGAACTCGTGGACCATGAAGGTCGCCAAGTTCGAGAATCAGATTCGCTGGTTGCAGGAAAACTTCGATATCGTTTCGCTCGAAGAAGCCCAACGTCGGATCGAAAACGGCAACAGTTCACGGCCAAGCGTAGCGATTACTTTCGATGACGGATATTCAGAGAACTGCGATCGTGCATTGCCATTTCTTATATCCGAACGGGTTCCGTTCACCTACTTTGTGACGACGCAACACACCTGCCAACAGATTCCTTTTCCTCACGACGTTAAAGATGGTGGAGAGGCACTTCCGGTCAATACGATCGAGCAACTTCGTGCGTTGGCCAATGCAGGTGTTGAAATTGGGGCTCATACGCGAACGCACATCAATCTGGGGAAGACCAACGACCCAGAGAAAATCTACGATGAAGTGATCACAGCAACACGAGAACTCGAAGCCTTGATAGGCAAGAAGATCAACTACTTCGCATTCCCGTTTGGGCAGCAGACCGACATCAATGCGGATGTCTTCCATTTGCTAAAACAGCATGGATTCAAAGGTGTGTGTTCTGCCTATGGTGGCTGGAATGCGATTGGTGGAGATCCGTTTCACATCCAACGAGTTCACGGCGATCCAAGTTTTAGCCGAATTCGAAACTGGTTGACATACGATCCTCGCATTGAAAAAGTTGAGAGATTCGACTACTCAGCGTCAGCTGAGAGCATCGATTGGTCGCGATTTTCAGATGGCAAATGTGAAGATGTCTCGGGGCAGAAAGCAAATGAAACTTCAGTGCAAAAAGAATCAGTTGATTCAAATTCAGCTGATTCAGATCCAACGGAAGTTACTCGAGGCTAAGCATGTCCAATACTGAGCGCAGTCCACTGAACGTTATGTTTGTCATTACCAGCATGCCCGTAGGAGGCGCAGAAACATTGCTGGTAAACCTGACGCGTCGCTTCGATAAGACTCGGATCCAGCCGCTGATCGGCTGCCTGAAGGATCGCGGCGTCCTGGGCGATGAATTGGCGGATGAAATACCTGTTTTCGAGCATCTGATCAACCACAAATACGACGTTGCGGTGGCCAGAAGACTGCGAAGACTCTTTCGTCAAAATAAAGTCGACGCTGTGATCACTGTCGGCGCCGGCGACAAAATGTTCTGGGGCCGGTTGGCAGCTAGGGGAGCCGGAATTCCGGTGATCCTTTCAGCTTTGCACTCAACGGGTTGGCCTGATGGCGTCGGCCGTCTGAATCGAATGCTGACCGGAATAACCGACGGCTTTATTGCTGTCGCGAATCACCACGCCGATTTCTTGGTCGAGTTTGAAAAGTTCCCCAAAGAAAAAGTGTTCATGATTCCAAATGGAATCGACACAGGCCGTTTCAAAAAGTGTGAAAGTGCCAGAACAAAATGGCGCAGCGACATTGGGATTCCTGACGACAGCCCGACCCTTGGAATCGTTGCTGCACTTCGTCCCGAAAAGAATCATGAACTGTTTCTCGAGTGCGCGCGTCGTACCTTGGAGGAAGTTTCGGATGCTCACTTTGTGATCGCCGGTGATGGACCACGCCGCGCTGAACTGGAAGCCCTTGCCGTTGATAAATCGATCACAGAAAGAGTGCACTTCCTCGGTTCGATTTCTGACATCCCCGGTGTTCTGTCGATGCTGGATGTTTTCGCATTGACCAGCCATAACGAAGCCAGCCCCGTTTCAATTCTTGAAGCACTCTCTTGCAACCGCCCCGTCGTTGCGACGGATGTTGGTTCGATCAAGGAAGCGGTTCTTCAGGGGACAACCGGCTATCTGTGTGAAGCGGGAAACGCAGGCGATATTACTGCACGATGGATTCAACTGCTCAGCAATGAATCGAGCCGTGAAGCGATGGGACGTAAAGGTCGCGCTCACGTGGTCGACAACAGTTCTCTCGATGCGATGACGACCGGCTACACCGAATTGATTGAATCGTTGTTCGGTCAAAAAAACAGCAATCGTCAATGCATATCATCTGCAGGCTCCCTCTTTACCTGGGCTGGGTCGGTCTTCCCTTCGAGTTCGCAAGAAGCCTCATGGTAGTGGCGTGTTGTCAAGCCCGCTTTTCGGAGGATATTCCCTTTAGGAATGTTGCGTCGTTCGATCGAATTCAAGCGTAAATGACAGGGTTTGAGACGGATTAAAGAAAAATATCAGTCTGTCTCTTTCAAGCCAGATCATCCTCGTTAGAATCGCCTGATCAACGAACTGATGAATCAGTCAATGATGACGATTTGGTTCAACATCTTTTCTTCGTGTTGTTTTTTGTGACCACACTTGAACGCCAAAATTTCACAACTGATTGAAGCTGCGCCTGCGGTTTTGCCGTCACTGTTGCTCTGCGACTTTGGAAGCCTGGCTGCAGAAGTCGAACGGCTCGAAGATGCTGGAGTTGCTGCTCTACACCTTGACGTAATGGACGGTGTGTTTGTGCCCAACTTCACCTACGGAATGACCATCGTTTCGGCGCTGCGAAAGCTGACTGACCTGACGCTGGATGTTCACTTGATGATGGTGAATCCGGAAAAGTACGTCGACGCTTTTGTTGACGCCGGTTCTGATATCGTCACGATTCATGCTGAGGCCGTGGATGATGCGGTTCTGGTTCTGAATCAAATTCGCAACAAAGGGGCCGCGGCCGGAATTGCCGTGAATCCAGACACGCCTGTTTCAGAAATTAGTAGTGCCGTTGCTCACGCGGATCTCGCGTTGGTGATGAGTGTGAATGCTGGTTTTGGAGGGCAAAGTTTTATCGAACCTGTGCTGAGTAAGCTGGGCGAGATCCGCGATTTACCTGGTGGAGAAAACGTTGTCCTGGAAATGGACGGCGGAATAAACAAATCGACAATCGCCAAATGCACGGCAGTGGGTTGCCAGCTTTGTGTTGCCGGAAGTGCCGTTTTCAAGACGCCTTTCGGGGATGATTACAGCGCAGCGATTGAGGACCTGATGGGTGAGGTAAGCAGTGAAAATTTATGACGGGGCCGACGGATCAAAGATCCTGTTGATTCGCCCCGGAGCAACTGAATTTGATGAGCAGGGCCGAATCATCGGCACGCTGGACATTCCGCTTAGTGAATTGGGAGTGTCGCAAGCCGAACGTTTGGCTTGCGAATCCACCGACCACGACGTGAAGGCTGTTTTCAGCTCTCCAAGTCTCTCGGCACAACAAACGGCTGAGGTTCTGGCCAAACATCACGGTCATAAGGTTAAGGTGCGCGACGCGTTGCGTAATATTGATCACGGACTCTGGCAGGGGAAAGAGTTGAAAGAACTGCGTACGACTCAGCCGAAAATTGCTCGCCAATGGGAAGAACATCCGGAAACCGTTTGCCCTCCTGGCGGCGAGTCCGTTGAAGATGCGATACCTCGAGTGCAGAAGTTTCTGTTGAAGCTGCAGAGGAAGCACAGGTCCGGCACGATCGTGATCGTCGTGGCGGACCCGTTGGCGAGAGTGATCTCTTCGTTATTGAGCCAGCAGGTTGAATCGGAAGAAAGCTCCGTAGAGCCATCTTTGGATCTGGATGCGTGTGGGCGGATGGATTTGCTGCCGTTGAGTATTGAACTGGCTGACGCGTAAGACGACACGACACTGCCCAGCATCATGAGATTATCCGATGCCGAAGGAGACGACGCCAGCGTCGTGTACGAACTTGGGCGCTAAGCCTTAGGTTTACCCACAAGTTTTTAGTTTATTTGCATAGCGTGCACCAGCGAGCATTGCGTGAAGCTCGTGCCAGCCTTTCCACAATTTCTGCCAGCCCGGCGGATGGTCGCTTTTACGGTTTTGGTGGCCGCTCAATCGAGCTAAAGCTAACACGAACTCGGCTACGGTCCAATCATACCGCGGTTTTCCGTGCCGCCACATCGACAGAATTTCCACGTACTGCTTGTCGATGTACTCCGTCGCAAGACGGTCTTTGGTTTCTTCGTTGCGGCTGTCATCCCGAAGAATCAACAGCGTGATCGCGGCAATCGAAGTCAACGCAATCGCCGGCTCAAGACGCTCAGAACTTGTAAACTGGTAGTTCTCGATATTCATGCCCGTCTTTAAACACTTGTGATACTCTTCAACGATCCATCGTTTTTCGTACCAGCCCACCACCTCGTATGCATCGTCAAAGGTTTTCACTTCATGGTTGGTCAGCAAGAACCATTCGAGACGCTCTTGCCCTTGCGGAGGATCGATCTCCCAAACTCGTAATAGCCAAACACGCGTGGGAGCAACTTTCTTCGATCGCGATATCTGCAGTGAGACTTGCTCGTAACTGACGGCCATCGTTGCCGTTCGTTTCTTGCGTTTGACTTTGCGTTTTTTGCCCTTGCCGTTCTTGCTCTTAAACTCCACCTTGCTGGTCACTTGCAGGTCCCACGTTCCTGCTTGAGGAAGCTTGCGGGCGTGATCATGAAGCTTCAACGCGTCTGCGCCCTCAAGATCTCCATGGCCAGCAAAGCAGTTTCGGTTGGTGCTCGAGCGAATGAGAAACGTACGACCGCTGTTGGCTTCGTACTCTATAAACTCCGAGGTGTCGGCCCCGCGATCACAGACATCAACCAGCTTCCGATCTGAGGGAAGTGCCCGGGCTCCCTTGAGCCACAGCAGACTTTCACGCGAATCCCGTTTCTGCCGTTGGCTTTTCGTTTCGCCCTTTTTTACCTTGGGCCGGCGATGAAGCACTTGGTTGGCCAAGCCGAGCGTTGCTCCGGTTTGAGCGCATACGGCCAGCACGTTTTGAGCGATAAAGCCACGACGAAATCCGTTGCCGATCTGGCCGAAGTCATCGATCGATTCGCGTTTGGTGTACTCAAATTCCGTCGCGTCGGAAATCAACAACGTGTATTGATCTCGTTCGTCAAGCAACTGGAAAACATTCTGTTGATGTGAATCAAGGATCGCATCATGAGTCACCGACGGGCTATCCATCAGCCGATAGAACGCTTTGAGATCCTTGGGGACGTTGAGCTTTTCGGGAAGCGAGCCTCCGGGACGAAAAACCATCTGGTCGGCAATTTTTACAAGCCGCCGGTTAAGACGTTCATCGCCCAATTCGACATGCCCAAAATTACGCTCACCAAAACTCGGTTCCGACTCTGACATCGCGTGTCCTCCGTGAAGATTTCAACACGAGCTATAACGGACAAAACCGACGATGGTTCAGCAAGCAGCCTTTTTTCACTACGCGATTGGCAACATTTATAAATAATCGCCCGCAAAAACGCTAAGATTTATGGGTAAACCTAAGCGCTACGCCTCCAACGCCTCAAGCTCTGTCCAACGTTCAAACTTCTTTTCCAATTCCGTCTGGAATTCCACGGCATCTTTTTGCACTCGTGCGATCTCGCGGCTGTCTTTTTTGTAAAATTCCGGGTCGCCCATCGTTTCATTCAGTTTCGCGATCTGCGTTTCGAGAAACTCGATCTTCTCAGGCAAGGCTTCCAATTCGCGTTTTTCCTTGTAGCTCAGACGTCTTGGTTTTGCCGTGTTGACTGGCTTCGTTGAATCAATCCGCTTTTTCTTTGATGGAGCCGAGTCTTTCGTCTCAGCAGATTTTGACTGACGTATCCATTCGTCATAGCCACCGACATACTCCTTGAGGCCACCGTCTTCAAAAACGATCGAGCTGGAAACGACGTTGTTAAGAAACTCGCGATCGTGGCTAACGATCAAGACCGTGCCACTGAACTGAACGAGTTTGCTCTCGAGCAATTCAAGCGTTTCGGTGTCGAGGTCGTTCGTGGGCTCGTCCATCACGATGACGTTTGCAGGCTTTGCAAACAGCTTCGCCAACAAGATCCGATTTCGTTCACCGCCAGAAAGAAATTTGACCTCGGTCCGCGCCCTTTGTGGCTCGAACAGAAAGTCGGCAAGGTATCCGAGAATGTGCGTTGGCGTGCCGTTGATGAGTAACCGATCCGAGCCTTCACCAACGTTGTCGATCACGGACAATTCGGGGTCGAGCTGCGATTTCAGTTGATCAAAGTAGGCAATCTCAAGATTCGTGCCTTGTTTGATGGTGCCGCTGTCCGGCTTCAATTCGCCCAGCATGACTTTCAGGATCGTCGATTTTCCAATGCCGTTGCGGCCGATGATGCCAACCTTGTCACCACGCAGAATCGTCGTGGAGAAGTTCTCGAAGATTGGTTTGTCGCCATAGCCGAAGGATACGTCTTTTAGTTCGATCGTAAGGTTGCCGCTGCGTTGACCTTGCTGGATTTTCAGATTCGAAGTTCCGACTTGCGATCGCCGTTCGCTACGCTGATCGCGCATCGCCTTGAGTGCACGGACGCGGCCTTCGTTGCGAGTTCTCCGAGCCTTGATGCCTTTGCGAATCCAAATCTCTTCATCGGCGAGCTTCTTGTCAAACAACGCGTTCTGTTTCTCTTCGGCTTCGATGGCATCCTGTTTTCGCCTGAGAAACGTTTTGTAGTCGCAGCTCCAATCGAAAATGCGGCCCCGATCGATCTCCAGAATTCGAGTTGCCAGCGCTTGCAAGAACGCACGGTCGTGTGTCACAAACAAAAGAGTCGCAGAGTACTCTTTTAAGAACTCCTCCAACCATTTGATGGCCGGAATATCGAGGTGGTTCGTGGGCTCATCGAGTAGCAGAACTTCTGGTTCGGTCACGATCGCCTGAGCCAACAGGACGCGTCGCTTCATCCCTGCTGAAAGCGTTTCGAATCGTGATTCTGGATCGAGTTCCATTCGCGACATGATTTGAGCGGTTTTGGTATGAGCCTCCCATTCTTCAAGTTCCATTTTCTCGCCGGAGAATTTTGGATCGAAAGCCCGTTGGACGAGCTCTTCGACGGTGCCTGTTTCGTGCGTTGGCACATGCTGAGAAAGCTGTCGTACCCGAACGTTTGGCGCGACAATGATTTTTCCTGCGTCAGGGTCCTGTTGACCTGAAAGCAGCTTCAGTAGCGTTGTTTTGCCAGCCCCGTTGCGTCCAAGCAGCCCGATCTTCTGTCCGGGTTCAATAAGGCATGTGACTTCGTCCAACAACGCAGGTCCGCGGAATCGAATGGTGACGTTTTCGACAGTGATCAGGGGCATGACAAGAAAATTTAAAGACTACAGGGTACAGTGTGCGGACCATTATGTTGGTCACGCGGGAACGCGGACGGATACTGTACCCTGAAAACTGTAAATTTTTAACTTGTAATGCAAATCGGACTCATATCGGACACGCACAGCTACCTCGATCCCAAGGTCTTCGAAGCATTCAAGGACTGCGACGAGATCTGGCACGCCGGAGACTTCGGGACGCTGGCAGTTGCCGAGCAGCTGGCAGAGTTTCTGCCGCTCAAGGGCGTTTATGGGAATATTGACGATCGAGAGATTCGGGGTTCCTACCCAGAAAATCTGCGATTTGAATGCGAAGGCGTAGATATTCTGATGACGCACATCGCTGGCCGTCCCGGTCGATATCCGGCTCGCGTGAAGAAGTTGCTCAATGAGTCGACGCCACCGGATGCTTTGATTTGTGGACACTCACATGTCGTGCATGTGGAGAACGATTGGAAGTACAAGAAAATGAAGTACCTCAATCCGGGAGCAGCCGGTCACGAGGGCCATCACGTGATGCGGACGCTGATCAAGCTGAAATGCGAGAACGGTAAGTTGAAGGATATGAAGCTGGTGGAGCTTGGGCCGCGCGGGCGAGTGAAGTAGCACCGTGGTCCCCAGGGTGCAGCCGGAAGTCATCTGCCGGTTTCCCCAACGGGGATGATTCAACAGCCCGGGTTCTCGAACCCGGGGTGTTGAAACACGAAATATTCGAACCCCAACGGGGTTCATTACATTGAAATTGGGTGACAATAGTTCAATCTCAGACATCGCGTTCGTGGTTTTCAATCGATCGTTGAATGAACCCCTTTGGGGTTCGTTGTTCGGCAACACTGGAACCCCGGGTTCCAGAACCCGCGGCTATTGGATAAACCCCGTTGGTGTATCTGTGTGCCGTTGGGGTATCTGCGTTCCGTTGGGGTAACTGCGTTCCGCTGAAGTAAGTGCGCTGCCCTTGTGGTGCCATACCCGCCGGTGTTAGACCGCATGTGCGGGGCTGGAATGAGATGGGAATTCGAGGGGCTCGGAGAATGCTGGATATGAGAGTCGCCAAGCTAAACAAACAGTGGTGCGAGTTCATTGAGTTTCGAATCGAAGCTGAACCATAAAGCATCTACAACCTCGCGGCATAACCAATCCGGATCGCAGGCTGCACCCTGGGGACCACCGTGACTTCATGACAAACGGTGGAGACCGCCGTTCCACGTTACTCCACGTTCAAACGATACAGCAGAACATTGATTCCGATTCGTTCGGCGTCCTTCCGTATGTAGCCGTCGCATTGGGACACCGTTGAACTTTCCATCGCGCAGCTGAGATCGTGTTGCGAGAACACGACAGCGAGTCGTCCGTCGATCGTGTGACCTTCGAGTTCTGGAGGCCCATTGATCTCGTCGAACTTTCCGGTGTCGCCGCGTTTCTTGCGACGTGTGACGTTTTCGATTCGGAACAGAAACTTGCGATCATTCCAGATCGGATGTGTCGCTGGAATTGGTTCAAGGGACTCGCCCAGGATCTTGGACATCTCTTCGCGAAAGCTATCCGTGAATTCTTTCGATGAACAAATCGAATCCGCGAAAATGAATCCGCCCATCTCAAAGAGATACGATTTCAACGCAAGTCGCTCTTCATCGGTGAACGAAAACGAACTGCGACCGTGCATGAAGATGAACGGGTAATCGCTAAGCTGGTCGACGTCAGCGTTGATGAACTTCTTTTCCAGATTGACCGAGCTCCCAGTTTCCGCGAATTGCTTCTGAATGTTTCGCCAAGCATTGGGCGCTTCGTCATGTCCGCCACTGTGAATCAGTTTCGGCAACTCCAGAGAACGATGCATCAAAACTGATTTCGCTTTGGAATCCAGCTTCGGGCGATCGCCTTTTTCCTTCAACTCGCGTCCTGTTGCGTAGGTCGTCACATTGATACCGACTTTTGTCGCGTATTTGATTTCGCTCAGCAATCGATCAAACTTCGGTGCGACTGCGTTCATCTTGCGTTCGATTCCCGGGCGATCCACATTCCAAAAACAGGCAAGGTTTCGCGGACAATAGATCACGCTGGTTTTACAGCAGGCTTGTAAGCCAAGTAGCGGTCGTTCGTCCGGACGATCGAGACGGTAATGCGATGTCCAAACTGGGTGGTTGGCCGGCAACGGTTCCAATGGGCTATCGGGGAAAATCTCTGCCATCAGCAGACGAAACGACCGATCAAATTCTGCTTGCCCGCAACCATCACCTTGGCAGGCATCGGCGAAAAGGAAGCCTCCGTTTTCAAGGTACTGTTTCAACGCGTCTTTTTGGAAATCGCTAAATACAAAACCTCGATTGCCCGACATGAAAATGACTGGGGCTTCCAAGAGATCATCCACGGTCGCTGTGGAGCCTTTAACTTCCTGCCAGTTCAGTTTCTGATCCCATGCTTTTTCAAGATTGCGAGTCAGGTAGTGGACGCCTTTCTGGTGTAAGCTATCTTCGTCGGACTCAAATAGGTACTTTGCGATCGCGATCGGACGTTTTCCTTTCGAAAGAAACAGAAGCGACATAGCCGTGGCAACATCTTTGTTTTCGATGCGTCCTCCGCCACTCCACGAACCGCCGTCGACTTGCCAGTCGATCAATTTTGAAGCTCCTTCACGGTACCAATCGTGGGTGCCGAAAAAGCGACGTCCGGAAAGCCGTCCGGCGCGTTCGAGTCCGTACATAAAGTAGAATCGCCACTCGGTACCACCGACTCGAGGACGACCTCCAAGTCTAAACGTGTCTCCCAGAAATTCGGCGGTTAATCTCTGATGGTCCTCGCCAATCATCTCGCCACAACACTTAATGCGTGCGCCTTCGAACATTGCTCCAAGGTCTGGGAGGTTTTCGTCAATAATGATCGCGGAAGCGAGACCAGCAGCAGCCATCGTTCGTCTGACTCCACCGCCTCTGGGGTGATACGAGTAGCCTCCTTTTTTTTCCTGACACGATTCCCAATACAACTTGGTGTTCTCCCACACGGAGTCGTCGATCACGGCGCCCATTCGGCTGGCTTCGTGGAGCGCCAAAAGCGCGAACTGGCTGTTCGACGAGTCCGGAGACCCGCCGCCACCGTTTCTGCCGTAAGACCAACCGCCGCTTCTTGATTGAATTTGCACCAGCCAGTCGACATCGTCCTGGATGGCTCGCAAATATTTTTTTCCGTCAGCCGTCGCAAGACACATGATGCGAAGCGAAACGAAGTAAGTCGATCGATCGTTTTCATCAAGGATGGCTTTGAGCCCTTTTTCGATCGCGGGCGTATCATTACGCTCCGATGCGTTTAGCAAGGCCAACGTGCAAAGGGCCGTGCACCCATTTCCGTAGCTCGCAACGTCGACCCACTGGCCATTTCCGCCTTGGCGAGACTCAAGTGCTTCGATGCCGCCTTTGATGGCGTTTCGAACCTCTGCGGCACTAACTTGCCTCGCTTGAGGGGCTTCGCGTCGATCGCGACCGAAAATTCCTTGGGCTTCGGCAATTGAACACTGAATTGCTAAAGCGAGGGCTGCGACAGTAAGAATCGCAATGGTTGTTCCGCGATACATCGTGAGTTCTCCATGTTTCTATGGCATATTAACCATCATAGTGACTAATCGGAAGAAAAACTCTTTCCGGCCTGTCCGTTGCCCGTTTGAAGTCCGAAATTTACAATAGAGATACGTCGTCGTGTGCATATTGTTGCATTTGGGGTCGTTCGGATGAAGACATCTCTTGGGAATCGGAGCGAGTGTGACAGGGAAACAGCGAAGTCTTGGTGATGTACTGCAAGAGTTCAGTCAGCATCGGAAGCTCATGGAAGAAGAGCTTCACAAAGTCATCATCGGGCAAGAAGAAGTTATTGAACAAGTCTTCGCCGCCATCTTCACTCGTGGACACTGCCTTCTTGAAGGCGTGCCCGGCTTGGCGAAAACGTTGATGGTCAGCACGATCGCGCAGATCTTGGACGTTAAGTTTAAGCGGATTCAATTCACGCCTGACTTAATGCCGTCTGACATTACGGGCACGAATGTGTTGGATGAGGACGAAGACGGTCGTCGTCAGTTTCGCTTCGTGGAGGGTCCGATCTTCACGAATATTCTGTTAGCGGATGAGATCAACCGTACGCCGCCGAAGACGCAGGCTGCTTTGCTTCAAGCGATGCAGGAACGCGAAATCACGATCGGTCGAAAAACGTATGATCTGGCACCGCCGTTCTTTACGATCGCGACTCAGAACCCGATCGAGCAGGAAGGAACGTATCCACTTCCCGAAGCTCAGCTTGACCGTTTCATGTTCAACATCAAAGTTGGCTACCCGACGGCTGACGAAGAAGAGAAAATCCTTGCGGCGGCAAGCCGAGGCGAGAAGCAGGTCGTTCGCAAAGTCTTGTCTGCGAAAGCGATCGTGAACTTGCAGAAACTTGTCCATTCTGTTGCTGTGAGTGACTACATCATTCAGTACGCTTCGCGTTTGGTGCGGGCGACCCGTCCAGCCGATCCGGCGACTCCTGCCTTCGTAAAAGAGCTTGTCGATTGGGGTGCAGGTCCGCGAGCGGGCCAGTTCCTGATCTCGGGCGGGAAGGCCATGGCCGCGATGGAAGGCCGTTTCTCGGTTTCTGTTACCGACATACAGAAAGTTGCGCTCCCTGTTTTGCGTCATCGCGTGAGTACTAACTTTCAGGCTCAAGCCGAAGGGATGACGACGGAGGATGTGATTGAGAGGTTGTTGAAGGAGATTCCAACGCCTGAAGTTGCGAAGTTTGAGTCGTAGTCAAGTTGAACGCGTACAGTTTACAGGGCACAGAGTTTTGTTGCCCTCGAACTGTACCCTGCACCCTATACCCTGTGAACTTTTAAACGCTTCAAAATGGCCGTCGAAAAGTACCTCAAACCGGAAGTCATCAACCAAATCAAAAGGTTGGACTTGCGCGCCCAGTTTGTGGTCAAAGGGTTTCTGCATGGTCTGCATGCGAGTCCTTTTCATGGATTTAGTGTCGAGTTTAGCGAGCATAGAAAATACTCACACGGCGATGATCTGAAGGATATCGACTGGCAGGTCTACGCGAAGACCGACAAGCACTATGTGCGGAAGTATGAATCGGAAACGAACATCACGGGTTACTTGGTGATGGATTTGAGCAGTTCGATGGGTTACACATTCGAGCAAAGCTTGACGAAGTTCGACTATGCGGTCTGCCTGGCCGCAGCGTTGGCGTATTTGATGACGCAGCAACAAGACCCTGTCGGCTTGATAACGTTCAACGACAAAATTCGTTCCAGCTTGCCACCGCGAAGCAAGCGGACTCAGCTTTCCAACATTCTCTCCTTGCTTTCGAAGATCAAACCCGACGGCACGACGGACTTCAAGCACAGTATGGGGCAACTGGCAGCGTTATTGAAGACGCGCAGCCTGATCATGGTGTTCTCCGATTTTTTAGTGGATGAGCAGGAAACGCTAGACGCACTTTATCGAATTAGACATGGCGGTCACGATGTGATCCTGTTTCATGTTCTCGACGAAGCCGAGGTTTCGTTTCCGTTTCGCGGACTCTACAAAATGACCGACCCGGAAACGGGTGAGGAATTGAAAATCGATGGCGATGGATTTCGCAATGACTACCAAAAACAGATTCAGGAGTTTCGCGACGGGCTGGCGAAGGAATGTCGCAAGAGCGGAATTGACTATGTGCCGCTCGATACGAGCATGCAGTTCGATAAGGCGTTGATGGAATATTTGCATAGTCGTCGAGCGAGAGGATAACCATGATTTGGGCCAATCTTGCCTTGCTCGGATTCGGTGGACTGATGCTCTCGGTTCCGGTGCTGATTCACTTTCTGATGCAACCAAAGCCGATCGAAGTCGACTTTCCTGCGATGCGTTTCTTGAAAAAGAAACAACTGGTCAATCGTTCGCGAACCCGGTTGCGGCATTTACTGCTGTTGTTGCTGCGATGTATTTTGATCGCGCTGCTGGTGTTGGCACTCGCTGGACCGTCGGTCGCTTCTCAGTCGTTCGGGAAATGGCTCACGTTTGGCGGGATCGCGTTTATTGCAGCAATGGTTGGGTTGGTCTTGCTGCTCTCAGTATCGGGTGGCGCGAACAAGTTGCTCAACGGAATCCTCGGTGCGTTCCTTGCGCTGATGCTATTGCTGGCGGGCTGGTATGGTTTGAAACTGTTTGACAAAGAAGCCAGCGGGCAGATTCTCGGTGACAACGGTGATCCTGTGGCGGCGTTAGTGCTGCTTGATACGTCGCCGACAATGCAGTACGAATTGGATAACGAAACGCGGTTGCAAAAAGCAGCCTCGATCGCGAAATGGATTGTGGATCAGTTACCCGTAGGCTCACAAGTTTGCGTCGCCGCACCGGATGGCGATCGAGCTTTCTTTTCGATTGATCAAGGTGCTGCCAGTCGCCGAATCGAGTCACTTAAGACGTGCTTCAATCCAAACACGATTCCGGAGACGTTGTCCGATGCATTTCCTTTGATCGAGGAATCACCGTTGACGCGGAAAGAAGTCTATATCGTTTCCGATTTGACGCGAAAGGGGTGGTCGCCTTCGAGCGATCCGGCGATCAACCGATTGATCAAGGACGAAACCATCAGCCTATTCGTGGTTGACGTAGGAGTCGACGAGCCGGTTGACTTCCGCATGGGAGCTTTAGAACTTTCGGGGCGGCAGATTACATCGAACGGTTCCCTCAAAGTCAAAACCTCAATCAATCGATTGGGTGGTGCAGCGCAACGCGACGTGCGGCTATCGGTCGAGAAGCCGGATGATTCACGGCCTGTGGTCAGCAACGGCCAAACTCTGTTCCCAGAAAAGTCTTGGGTTGTGACGAAGACGGTTGACCTTTTTGAAAATGGAAACTCAAACACGGAGTTTCAATTCGAGGAAGCGTTGGAGCCAGGCGTTTACCACGGCAAGGTTGAGATTGTGGGAGGTGACCCGCTGGCGATCGATGATGAACAGTTCTTTACTTTCGAGGTCAGCTCGCCGTGGCAGGCGTTGTTGGTCAGGTCAAATGAAAACGAGTCATTTGTTCTGGAAGGTGTGCTCAATGTCCGCGGCAACTTTGAAACGACGATCATCGACCAAAGCGAATTGGAGAAAATCAGAGACTTCAAAAAGTACAACGCAATCTTTTTGGTCGACCCAAAGCCAGTCAATGACGGCCTCTGGGGGAAACTGGAAGGCTTCGTCAAAGATGGCGGTGGTTTGGGCGTCTTCCTTGGCCACAATGCGGCAACAAGAGATGGATTGCCGGATCCGTCTTTTCAGACCGAGGCGGCCAGCCGAATCCTAACGGGGACTCTGTCGAACCAGTTCCGCTGTCCTGATCGTATCAAGGATCCTTTTCAGCTGAGCCCGCAGGACTTTACTCATCCGATCCTTGCTCCATTCCGCGAAGTGAGCACTTCCGTACCATGGGAAAAGAACCCAGTGTTTACGTTTTGGGGTTTGGTTCCTGATGACAAGGGAGAGGAGTTTCCGACCGTCAACGTTGCGTCATATAACAATTTCGAGCCAGCGATTCTTGAACGCCGCATTGGATCGGGCCGTGTCTTGGTAATGACGACGCCTGTTTCGGAGCCAGTCAATGCAAGGAATCGTAAGATTTGGAATCAGAGGCAGCTCGAGCCGGTCACTTGGTTTGCGATTGTGTGGGGCATGACGCGACACGTCGTTCAAGCCGATTCTGATTCGCTGGACGTTCGCGTTGGGCAGACTGCTTCGTTGCGAAACGACTTGCGCAAGTATCCTGATTCGTGGAACATTTTTTCGCCTGATCCGGAAAAGCCAGCGTCGAAAGTTGCGACGGTCAATAATGCAGTCACTTATCCTCACACCGATACACCCGGTCATTATCGACTCAAAGGAGTTCTCGATGGCCCGGTGTTGCGAGGCTTTTCAGCGAACATCGACCCCGCGACCGTTGACTTGACTCGCGTTGAGCCCGAAGAATTGGACAAAGTGTTGGGTGCAGGCCGATATCAATTGTCGCAAGGCCAAGAGGATATTACGCGACAACAAGGGCAGGCTCGCAAGGGCCGAGAGTTTTATCCGCTGCTGATGATGATGATGTTTGCAGCAGTACTGATTGAGTATTTGGTGTCGAACAGATTTTATAAACATTAGGTGGCATGGGCTTCTAGCCTGTGTGCTGCATGTAGGTCGTAGTGACGGCTTCTAGCCGTCGCAAAGATTTGAATGCGACGGCTGGAAGCCACAACCACGAAAGAATGCAAACGATTGCGGCTGGAAGCCACAACCACGAAAAAATATGAACACGTTCACATTACAACCTGTCACCAGCGTCTGGATCGTCCTGGTCCTGGCAGTGTGCGCGTTGCTGCTGCTGTTGTTCGTCCGACCTTCGTTCTCAAAAGTCACCGATGGGCAACGTAAGACGCTCAACTTGCTCCGCACGGCGGTCGTGTTGCTCGCGTTGCTCGGATTACTTCGTCCGGGCTGCGTTCAGACGGAAGAAAAACTCCAATCTGGCGTGCTGCTGTGTTTGCTCGATACCAGTCGCAGCATGGAATTGCCCCATCTGCAAGATGACATCACGCGTTGGGACACCATTGTCGAAACGATGAAAAAGAACGAGGACAACTTCAAGGAACTTGCCGAAAAGCAAATTGAAGTGCGGTTCTTTGGCTTCGACAACGAAATGGTGCGGCTCGAATTCGATGGCGAACTAAAACTGCCAAAGAAACCTGAAGGCGGAGAAACTGATATCGCGTCTCCGCTTTTCAACAGCACATTGAAAACGCGTGGCGAACGATTGATTGGCGTCGTGTTAATGTCCGACGGTGTTTCGACGGTAATGAATCCGCCCGTCGAGATTTCGCAAGCGGTGACCCCGTTGGTCAATATGGAAACGCCATTGATCTGCATTCCTCTTGGAAGTCCTGCCGATTCGGGGCAAAGTCGCGATGTCGCGATTACCAATTTTGCGGAACAGCATGTCATCAACGTGAAGAACCGTTTGGCGGCAAAAGCCACGGTTGTCACTCGAGGCTATATGAACGAGGACATTCGCGTAGAGCTGGTCGTGATCGATTCAAAGGGCCGTGAAGAGGTGGTTCAGCCGCCGTTCATCGTCACGCCGCGTCGTGCCGTTCAGGAAACGAACATCGAGATCATCTACAAGCCAACGGAGCCGGGCGAGTATCGAATGAAAATTCGCGCCGTTCCGATGCCGGGCGAAATGGCGTTGCGAAACAACGAGCTGGATGCATTCCTGACGGTGAATGACAAAGGGCTCAGCGTGGTTTTGATCGATGGCGGCATGCTCTGGGAACAAAGCTATATGCGTCGATCCTTGGCGACGGCGGAATTCCTGGACCTTCAGTTTGTGCCGATCTATCCTGCGGAGCTGGAAGCCGGCCCTCGAGATGACTTGGTTGACCTGTTTGAAGATGACTCGGTGGATGTTTTCATCCTTAGCAATATTGATTCAAGATTGCTGTATGACGAAATCCAGAGTCCGTTGCCGCTGGAAGCACTTCGTGATGCGATCATCAAGCGACGGAAAGGTCTGCTGATGCTTGGTGGCTACCACAGTTTCGGGCCAGGACGTTATCACTCGACGCCGCTCGCTGAACTGCTGCCGATCGAAATGAACAAGTCTGAACAGCAGGACTTCAACGCCGACATTCGCCGCGAATTGCATATCAGCGGTGAGCTCAAGATGCGACCTGCGGGGAACCATCCGCTGACGCAACTCGGTGCGGAGAGCAAGGACTGGTCGGAATTGCCGCCGCTCGTTGGAGCGAATCGTTTTGCCAAAGTGAAAACGAACGCTTTGATTTTGCTCGAGAGTGACGACCAAGCGAGACATCCATTGATGGTCGCCACGATCATAAACGGAGGACGGATTCTGGCGTTCGCCGGCGATTCACTTTGGCGATGGAACATGAAGGGTCAGAAAGAACATGGCAGAACGTTCAAGCCAGAGTACGACAAATTTTGGCGGCAGGTGATATTGTGGCTGGCGCGTTGGGATGCCCGCAACGATGACTCGATCTCGATCGACTTCCCACAGCGACGTTTTCAACCCAAAGGCCGCGTTCGATTTGGCGTCAAAGCCCAATCTGTGACCGGAGAAAATTTGACTGACGTAAAGTACAAAGCTGTTTTGACTCAGCCCAACGGCGAGAAGCAACCCGTTTCTGTGACGGCGTCGGGTGAAGGTAATTGGAGCGAAATCGAACGGGATTTGGTCGCGAAACCGGGTGTTTATCTTTTTGCAGTCGAAGGCGAAAGAAACGGAGCCTCACTCGGTGTGGCACAGCGGCAATTTGTTGTCGTCGATCGCGACGTCGAGAAATCGAATCCGGTCGCAAACATCGAACGGATGGAAATGCTCGCCAACCAGACACGTGACTTTGGTGGTCAGACAATTGATTCGACCGAGTTAGATGATGTACTGAAAGCAATGATCGAAGATCCGCCCGTCGAGAAAATTCAGATTCCGACGAAATGGAAATTTGGTGAAACGATGTCCCACTCGTTGGCGTTTCTGATGGTGTTCGTCGCACTTTTGGCAACGGAATGGGTACTTAGAAAGAAATGGGGCTTGGTTTAGGATTGTGCTCTATTCGCAGAACCTTATCTCAGGCTTGATTGTAGATCACGGAAATTGACATGTCAGACAATCCATTTGAACAGCCCGTTGCTGCTGAAACCAATCAGACACTGCTTGGTCCTGCTTCAATCCCAACGACGGCGGTGGTCATCAGCATCATTTGCCTGATTCTTGGCGTGCTAGGGCTTTTCGGTATGTGCGCCTTGGGCGGTATGCTTGCAGCTGCCGACTCAATATCGCAGATGATGCCCGAGGGGGATCGGGATGGCTTTGAGCAACAAATGGCACTTCAGTTTGTGCCAGGAATGATTCAGATTGCAATTGGAGTTATTTTTGCTCCACTCATGGTTGCTGCGTGCATCGGGTGTTTGACTCGTAAAGCTTGGGGGCGATCTCTGTTCATGATCGCGGTCACTGGATTCATCGTTTGGAATCTTTTTGCAACTGCCACGGCTATCTGGATGACGGTTTTCCATATTGAAGAGTTGGCCGCGCCGAATGTGTCAGCCATGGGGAAAGAGGTTGCGATGCAGATGGCTTATGCAACTCAGATTTTCGCCATTGTATTCTCTGTTGCATTTCTGTGCTTCTACATCTTCGCGGCGGTTTACATGAAACGGCAGAACATCAAGGATTTCTACGCCGCATCTCAAACTTGAATGCGTGTGCCTTTTTGGAGGGATGGTCGTTGCTGATTTGGAACAACAGCATTAGCCTTCGATTGCCTTGATGATTTCCGCAAAGTAATCGTTGGGCAATCCAACGGTGTTTTCACTTGTGGGAAAGTTTCCTTCGTTCACGTCGGCAATGTATTCACGGAAAGCTGCGATTCGCTCTTCCTGCAGCCGCTGACGCTGAGCAGAGAAATTCCGGTAAGCTTTCGCATGTCGCGGAATTCGCTCGTCGCAGTCGCCAAGGATGTCGCAGGAGAAAAGAAACTGCGTATCACATCCACTGCCTGATCCGAGTGACATCAGGATCATTGATGTTTTCGTCGCAAGATAACTCGCCAGCTTTTGCGGGACGACTTCCAATTCGGCTGCGTATGCTCCGGCGTTTTCGAGTTCCCTCATTCGTTCAAAAAGTCTTTTGGCTTCCGTGGGCTTCTTTCCAATCGCACGATAGCCTGTCCATGTTACATGACGCGGCACCAAACCGAGGTGGCCAACAACAGGGATACCTTCGTCCGCCATGGCCTCGATGATCCTCGGGCTTGAGGAACAATAGACCGAGCTCGCTCCAAGTTCGAGTGCTTCGAAGGCGATTCGAATCGCCTCTTCCGACGACGCCATTCCGTGTGGGGTCGCACAGGAAATGAAGCTGGTTGGCGCCGCTTCTACGATTCGCGGGAATCGCAATTGTGCTTCCGGTGAATCGAAACTACAGCTCATCAGGTCGACACCTGCCTGTTCAGCGGCGGCTGCCTCTTCAGGCGATTTCACGTGAATGTGAGTTAGGCAACGTTTACCTTTGAGCTGCTGTAGTTCGTAAACATTGTACTTTTTTCGTGGTCTGAGCATGTTGGTCCTGAACGATGGAGGAATGATCAATAATTTATCAACATTTGACTGAAGACACAAAACAACTTCAATTTTTTCGAGACCGGATGGGCATCAGAAGGTTAAAACTTGCGTTGTTGGGAGACGGTGTTTCCCGTGAGCGTGCAAAGCTCGGAAGCGTCAAAAACAGAAAACAGAAAATAGAAAACAGGGTTTTACAAATGCCGAATCCATTTAGGTACATCGCCGCCATCGCCATCGTTTCGTTGTTGGTATTTTCAGTCTCAGTAGATCAGTCGCATGCGCAAGACGCAAAGGCTATGGCCACTCCGGTTGCTGTGCAGTCGGTGGTGTTTTTGACGCCGTCCAATTCTCGAATTAGCTTTGTTGGAATTCACGTCGGCGACGATCCAAAGCCAAGACTTGGCGGTTTTAAGGAATTTCAAGGCAACGTCGTGGTTGATCCAGTGAACAACGCGATCAGCAGCGTCAACTTCGATATCAACATCGACTCTGTTTGGACTCAGTTTGAAAAGCTAACGGGGCATCTGAAGAACGCGGACTTTTTTGAGACGGACAAATATCCAAACGCAAAATTCGTTAGCTCCAGCGTCGAAGCGGGGGATAACGGAACTTGCACCGTCAAAGGCGACTTGACGTTGCACGGCGAGACCAAGGAATTTTCGTTTCCCGCAAAGTTCCAGTTCGTGAATGGTGGTCTGCTGCTAAACACAAAATTCCAATTGGATCGTTCGCAGTTTGGTATGACTCAAATGTTGAGCGGTGTCGAAAAGTTGGTCGAAGTCGAAATCGCCGTGGGAGAGAAAACAGCTCCAGCAACTGCTGCGCCGGGGAACGGCAGTGAAAAGAAGAAGCAGTCAAGCACAGAGACCGAAAGCAAAATGCAACTGGTTTCTCTCAAACTGCCGAACATGACCTGAACCGGATGCGAAGCTTCCGTGCGAAGCGATTTGAAAGCAGTTGAGGGTGTCACAGAAGTCGAAACGGATCTTGATGAGCAAACCTGTTGTTTCAAGATCGATGATTCTGTCGATGTGAAAGAACTGGTCGACGGTCTAGCTCAGAAGAACAACAAGATGTCTCAATGGACTTATGTTGAGTAGCTGAGTCGTTTCACATAAATGTGAAATACTGGATGAGTGATATCAATTCATCCAGTATTTTTTTGCCTTGAACCAACCTGCGGATTGGCTATTTCGCCGTTGGTTGTCAGGATGCGTTCGTGAATCGACCGTATTCACCTACAATCCAACTAGAAGTGGTTTCAAATCCAGTAGGCGGGTTTGTGCCAGACTCGCGAATCCTGATTTTCACTGTCTGGAACGGACCGAGCTACTTTTGCAAGGCAGTTTTGAAACAGGCTCTAGCAAAATGGCGGGTGGGAGAACCTACTCAGTTGGCAAAACGGAATTCAATCGAGGAATTAAAGTGACAACAGTAAAAGCATTTGCATCACTTGGTGCTGGACAAGACTTTGAATCGTTCGAGTATGACCTTCCAGAACTTGGCCTGGAACAGGTTGACATCGAAGTTGAATCTTGCGGGATTTGCCATAGCGATCTTTCGATGCGCGACAACGATTGGGAAATGACTCAGTATCCGTTTGTGGGCGGGCATGAAGTGATCGGTCGAGTCTCCGCAGTTGGCCAGCAGGTAGCCAACATAAATGTCGGTGACCGAGTTGGACTAGGCTGGTTTTCAAAATCATGCATGCACTGCGACCAATGCGTTGGCGGACAACAAAACCTCTGTGCTGCTGTGGAAGGAACGATTACTCATCAGATGGGAGGATTTGCCGATCGCGTCCGATGTCATTGGGCGTGGGCGATTCAGATCCCGGACGTTCTTGCGGCGGAAAAATGTGGACCGTTGCTGTGCGGCGGCATCACGGTGTTCAATCCGATGCTGCAACATAACCTCTCGCCGACCGCACGAGTCGGTGTCGTCGGAGTCGGTGGCCTTGGGCACATGGCGCTCAAGTTTCTGAGGGCTTGGGGATGCGAAGTGACTGCGTTCTCTCGTTCACGGAGTAAAGAAGAGATGGCACGAAGCTATGGTGCTCATGAATACGTGGCGACCGGAGAGGAGGGCGCATTCGATTCAATCGTTGGCAAGTACGACTTCATTCTGAACACGACGAACGTTGAGTTGCCTTGGGACGCCTATGTTGCTGCTCTGGGACCCAAGGGCGTGTTGCACACCGTCGGCGCGGCACCGAAAATCGAGGCTGCCGTCTTCCCAATGATCATGGGGCAAAAGTCGCTGTCTTCGTCCCCATTGGGCAGCGTTGCAGCGACTCGGAAGATGATCGAGTTCTGTGCCCGTCACAACATCACACCGGAAGTCGAAACGTTCCCCATGGACGACATTAATTCGGCCTTTGAGAAAGTTAAGCAAGCCCCACCGCATCGCGTTGTGTTGGTTCGATAGTTTGGCTGTTGCAGATTCAATTCCTCTGCGATTCTGAATCGCAGAGGGTCAATTCTGTCCTTGCAATGCGTTCAAACCCTCGCTTTTCAGGGACGAAATCCGTTGTCTTCTTGGGTAGGAGAATGAACTTTAGATTTAGGGATCCTTGACCTCCCGATTCACGAGCACGATGTTGAAGAAAATCGGGCCGCGAATTCAGTCTTTGGCTTGATTTCATAGGAACCTACCGGCTTTTGACGGTAGTCCCAAGTCAGTTGCACAGATTGCAATCTGAGTGGTCCATTGGGCAGATCATATATTGCCCGGACAATGTAGCCGTCGCGCTGAGGCGGCCAACGAGTCGTTCATCCTGCAACATGTTCAGCGCGAACGCAAAGTGTAGGTGATGTCGACATCGGGACCCGTTGTCACAACGCGATCTTTGGCTACGCGTGGCGTAGTGAATGGAACGAAGACGGATGATTTTTGGATAGTCATTTGTTTTTCAGTGGCGAATTTCACGGCAGCTATTTCTTCAGAATTGTTGGCATGTTCGCAGTAACATATATACGTACTTTAGTTAAACTCTTTTAAAGATCCTTCGGCGGTGTCGTGAATGGCTTGAACCACTGCTCAAGTATCAACAAGGTTAGTTCCTAACAAGATGTGAGAAACGATGAAAAAGATCCAACTAATAGCTGTTTTCCTGAGCTGTTTCGCATTCGCCGCGCCAGCCACCGGTGACATCTTCTTTTTCGGAGATAGTCTGACTGACAGTGGAAACTTGTTCAATCTAATAGGTGTTCCAGCAGCACCTTATTTTGATGGGCGATTTTCTAACGGCCCCACATGGGCTGAGGGCTTTGCCGCCCAATCCGGCGCTGCGGCTGTCGCATCCTCCAACGGAGGAACCAACTACGCATACGGCGCTGCTCGCTCGGGTCCATCGAGTTTTCCGTTTATCA
>CAYGUE010000018.1:0-23994 GCA_964352885.1 uncultured Pirellulaceae bacterium | reverse complement strand
CTATCTCGTCGACCAAGTCAATTCATACGTTGCCGGTGGAGCGCCCGGTGATTCGGAAGATCTGTTTGTTGTGTGGGCAGGCTCCAATGACATTTTTGATGCTGCTGATTCCGGAGATCCAGCTGCCGCGGTTGCGTCGACAGTTCTTAACATCTCCAGTTCGATCCAGACACTTCAAGCAAATGGCGCTGAGCGGTTTATGGTTTTAAATTCGACGCCGCTTGGTCAAACTCCTTTTTATCAACCGCTAGGTGCCCCCACCATTGATTTCCTGAATATTTTGTCAGCGAGCTTCAACGATGGATTGGCCGCACAGGTTCCGACATTGGAAAGTTCGCTAGGAATCGACATCATCGAAGTCGATATATTCTCACTGTTTGTGGATGTCCAAGCGGACCCAGCAAGTTACGGATTGTTGAATGTCACCGATTCAGCGACGCCATTTGATCAGGTATCCGGTTTGAGTTCAGGTCTACCGACCGTTGACCCAGAGGATTTTCTGTTCTGGGATGGCATTCATCCGACGGCGGCCGGCCATCGCATCATTGCAGATTACGCATTTTCAGTATCCGCGGTTCCGGAACCATCTGGAGTTATGCTGCTTGCAACACTTGGATTTGTATTTTGCGTACGCAGAAAACGTCATTGAAGCCGCGGATTCTGTGATCTCGTTACCAAAGAATCAGTCAGTTTTGATTTGCGGAATGATGATCCATCGTTCTATTCTATTGTCGCTTCACACAATTATCGTTGACCTGTGTTTCGTCGACGAACCCGATCAAACGATGGTCTCGAAACCCTTGCGAGCTTCGCGACCGACAAGGCTTTGCGCTAATGGGTCGCCAACAATCTTCTCCGCTTTCGGATCCCATTTTATTGTGCGGTTAACGCGAGCGGCGATGCCGGCAAGGTGACAGGTTGTCAACGCGCGATGGTGGCTAAAGACATCTGAGATCGGTTCTCTTTTCTCCGTTGCAGATTCGAAGAAGTTACGGAAGTGATCGACCAAAGGTTGGTTTTTGTAGACACCCTCCAATACTCCATCAGGCAAAGGATTATCTTTTAGGTCTTCTACCGGTTTCCCGGTCAACTTGCCGCGGTTTACGAAGATCCGACCTTTGGTTCCCTCGAACAAAATGCCATTGCCGCGATCGTGTCGAATTTCAATCTCTTTACCATCAGCAAATGAGGCCTTAATCAGGAACTCGGTCGCAGTGTTGTATCGAGACGGATCAACCGGGTAGCCATCAACAAACTCAACAGGATGCTTCACCATCAACGGTTCGATTTGTTGAGGCCCGGTTTCGGTTTTGCCGAGCCCCCACGTTGCGATGTCGACATGATGGGCGCCCCAGTCCGTCAGCTTTCCACCTGAGTATTCATACCACCAACGGAATTCGTAGTGCCCACGAGACCAGCTTTTTGTTTCACCGTTGTCTCCCGCGAGATATCGAAAGTCAGTTTTAGGAGCGGGGCCAAGCCATAAATCCCAGTCCAAATTTTGAGGAACTTGAGCAACTGGAAGTTCTGGACTGACCGGTGCTCCACCAATGCTGCAGGTTGCCTTTTTGATTTCGCCTAGTCGTCCTGAACGAATCAATGCGATTGCTTTGATGAAGTTTCTGTTGCTTCGCTGTTGCGTTCCGATCTGAACGATTTGTCCCGTTTCACGACAGGTCTGGCAAATTCGCTTGCCCTCTTCGATCGTCAAGGTCATCGGTTTTTCGCAGTAGACATCTTTGCCCGCGAGCATTGCTTCGATGGCAATCTTTGCGTGCCAGTGATCAGGCGTCGAAATGTGGACAATGTCGATGTCCTTCCGATCCAGAATTTGTCGGTAGTCAGAATGTTTTGTTGGTTCAACACTCGTCCAGTTTTTGACGAGCCCGGAAGCTCTGCCTTGCCGGTCAGAATCTGCATCGCAAACTGCGACGTAGTCACCGTATTTTCTCATTTCAGGTGCCGAACCGTAGGGTCCATCAATGCCCGTCGCTTTTTGTGCCCAGCGGCTTCCAGTCCCGATTGCACCGACCGTCGGTCGAGCATTGGCACTCTTGAATCCAACAGCTCGTTTACCTCGGGGCAAAAAGACCGCGGCTGAGCCCACTGCGAACGAACGATTCAGAAAACTACGGCGTGTGATCATGATCGCGTTTTCCTTGCGAATGAGAATATTCGAGAGAAATAGGGCTGGAGGGACTCGAACCCCCGGCAAAGAAATTATGAGTTTCCTGCTCTAACCAACTGAGCTACAGCCCCGAAAAGATGCTCGGCGAAGCATCGAATTTACACAATATTCATGGCACATGGAAGGCTTACCCGAGCCGTAAACCAACTAGCAGCTCATTGACTGCTTCGACGTCACGCGTTTCGGGAAGCTCCGACTGGTCGAATGTTTCTTCCAGTTTTCGTTCCAGAGAATCCAGCTGCTGCGAGTGGAAATCCCAATCGAGATCGGCCAGCCCAATCTTTTCTTCTTTCTTTGCCGCGATCAGATCGGGAATGAACTCCAATCTCGCATCCTCGAATAGCAGGCGAATGTCTGTTTCGATGCGGCCGGTTTGCATTAAATGCATGCCGGTCAACAAAACCCGATAGGCGTAAAGAAGTGATTTGGCTTTCTTCACCGGTTCCTTCACTAGCAGCTTTCGCTGTGTCCCGTAGAAACCACGATAGTGATGTTAGTGGAAACGCGTGATGCATCGGCCCGCGATAGGTTTCAGCTGATCAAGGAAATCGTGCCCAGAGACCACCAGCGGTGAAAAAATTTGCTCAAGCACGTAGCCATTGTTTTTCACTAACAGTCGCAAGAATTTTCCAACTTCATGGCTGACGAGGTCGATTTCGATTCCGTGCTCGATGCTGCAGTGATCAATCGTTTCGTTCGGGGCTGCCAATCCGACCATCTTGCGCAGCGGCAGCAAGTGGCAGCCACGAAGATCAATGTCGCTATCGGGTGACGGGAATCCATAAATGTGTGCGCCACTAACAGTCACAAAGAGGGGTTTGTGCCCGAGCGTTTCGATAAAAGTATTCCAGCGATCAAGATTTGAAATCATTCAGTTATCGATGATGAGGTGTGTGGCGAGGCGTTATACGCCTTGTGCAATGAAAGGTTCTTGCAAAAAAAAAGTTAAAGGAACTCTCTTCGTTCTTCAGAAATCAGGTCGAGGGACGGTTGTTTAATGCGAATCCCGTCGGGTATCGCAGCGATGGGATTCTGTACTCGATTTTCTTACTGTGTTTTTGGAGTTCAATTATGCGATTTTCTTTTTTGTTGGCGGCACTTGTTGTCGTCTGTGTCACTTCGGTAACGAATGCTCAACAGAGGTTTGTTGTCGGAGGGCAAACCAACGTCCTGCTAGACACCGCAACGCTGTCTTCGGTCGGTTTGGATCTGAGCAGCGTCTCATCTGACGTGATCAATCCCGGTGATCTTGGCGTTGGTTCAGTCGCTTTCGGAATCAACTCTCGAACGGATACTCCTGCGACAAATTTTGCTTATGACATTTTTGATCTTGCTCCCTTCAGCGGAACGATTGAGCATCAAGGTTCTGTTTTCTTCAACGCTGATTCGATCGAAGTCGGTGACTTTTCGATCGGCTTTGATGCGACGCGCGTCAATGCGGACAACAGCGGCTTCTTCGTCGAGAGCACCACGGGGCTCGAGGCAATTCTGTTCGACGTCGAAAACCCGACAACATTGAACGCTGGTGACAGTGTTTTGGAAATCGGAGCAGATCTCTTGGTTTCAGCTGAGTTTGCTGCCGTACTAGGCGATGCAGGGCTTACAGGTGTCGATGTAGGAGACACGTTTGTCTCCGGTGTTTCTGCCGTGCCGGAGCCATCAAGCATTGCTATCCTCTCTCTTGTCGGACTTGGTTTTGTTGCGCGTCGACGAAAGTAATTTGAAATTTGGTTGTATGAATTGAGCACTGGGGCGTTGCGCAAGTGTGGCGCCCCGGTGTTTTCCGCATGAGTTATTTGGCTTATGCCCGAAACGTGTGAGATAACTTCATTCGACGACTGAACGTCGTGCCTCGATCAGAAAACGATCGACGGAGTCAAAGTCGGGTTGTTCTGGTAGCGTCGTGGATTCAAAGGCGTCCGCGAACTGTCGATCCAGTTCCGTGGCCATTTGCTCAACCTCTTCGAAGCTGTATTGACCATTGCGAACCGCCAAAAGTTCGCTGCGAAATTCAGAAACATCGACCATGATCTCGCCTGTTCGCAGGGCTCCAATGCCACTGTGCAGCAAGCGAATCAGGTGCATCGCGTGCTTGTTCTTGAACGTTCCCTTTTTTTGAACGCTGTTTCTCATTCGTCGAAATTGGCTCAATACGTATCCAGAGTAGGTTTTGTAGAGATGCTTTGAGAGGAAGGTTGACCGGATTTCGCGCAGTCGCTCAGCGATTGGCGTCGCTTCCAAAACCATTGGCGTCCAAAGCGTCTCCAGAATGTTCGGATTGGCTTTCAACGCGAGACGTAGAAACTTTTCCAGCTCCCAATAGACTTCGTCGTGTTGTCCGTCATTGAATTCAAGCTGGTCAGGGATTTCGTACAGCGACCAATGTTGGCGAGCAGGAGGAAGGAAAATGCCTCGGATGTCATCGTCGGATTGATCGTTTGATAGACCGAAAGCTTTTGATCCAACCTGACATCGGTAGATCACGAAAGGCCGAAATGCGTCGAAGTTCTCTGACGCAGCAAGCAGATTATCGACTTCCTGACGTCGCAGTATCAGCTCATCAAAGGATGCCAGGGCGATCATTCCATCAGAAAATTGAACCGTGTAAAGCTCATCGTTGTGCGGCGGACACTTGATGACGACACCGACCGCGCCGGGTTTCTTTTGTACGTCGATTTCAGCCGAAGCTTCGCCTGAGGTCACTGATTTTGTTACCTGCAGCACGACTTGAGTCCCGGCAGGAATGACGAAGTTACGCGACAGGTTCTTGATTGTCTTGTGATTCGCCATGCCAAAGGTTGCTATCGTTAACTTGACTCGGATTCGGTTAGTTGATCTAGAATAACGGTTGCATGCCTCGTTTAACGGCAAGCCGTAGGCGACTGTGTGATTCTGATATGCAACTCAGTCGCCTGCGGCTTGTCGTTAATCGCAATACCGTTGACCGGAGATTCAAATCCGCCATTGGGTGCCATGCCGCACGCTTGCGTCCGCATGGTCATGCGATTCCAAGGGAGCGATGCGATTCACTCACGGCATTGCCGAACGACTAAGTGTAATCAGAGGCAACGTAGCACAGCTGGTTCGCTTGACCAGTCAGGCAGTCGAAACGTTTGGCTCTTTCTCAGCGCCAACGACCAACTCATCAAAACCCTCTTCATGATCTTTGTAGAGCGGCAAGCCAAGCCACAACAGAACACTGCCGTAAAGCGAATAGAACACGGGCACCAAAATCAGAATCAGCAATGTGCCGAACAGCAATCCAAAAATCAGGCTTACCGCCATCGGGATCAACACCTGTGCCTGCATCGACGTTTCGAGCAATATTGGGAACAGGCCGGCGATCGTCGTCATCGACGTCAGCAAAATCGGGCGAAATCTACGACTGCCTGCACTGGCAAGTGCGTCCTTCAGTGGAACACCGCTGCGGACGCGTGCGTTAATGAAATCAACCAGAACGATCGAGTCATTCACAACAACGCCGGTCAATGCAATCAAGCCAAAGAAACTGAAAAGAGTAAGCTGCTCTCCAACGATCGCGTGTCCAACGATCGCCCCGAGCCAACCGAACGGGATGATCGACATGATGATCAGCGGCTGAATGTAGGAGCGAAACTGAAGCGTCAGCAATATGTACATGCAGAGCAACGCAATCGAAAATCCGACAAACATGCTGGTCATCGATTCTTCGTTCTGCTGTTGCTCACCTTCCCAGTTAACGGTCAGGTTGGCCCCGTAATCCTTCCTGTAGGATTCAACCATCCCGGGAATGAACTCTTCTTTCATTTCAGCAATCAACTGGCGTCCGTTGACCTGCTCCGCGTCGAGATCCGCCGTGATGGTGATGCTGCGGCGTTGATCGAGCCGGTTGATTTCTGCCAATTCGCGACTGTGAGAAATTTCCGCGACTTCGGTGAGCGGTCGTTCATTCCCCTCGTTATCGCGAATTCGGATTTCCTCGAATGCGTTTTGTGTTTTTCGGGCTTCGCGCGGATACCGAACCATCAGCTTCACTTCGTGCCGGCCGCGTTGTACACGCATGACTTCGTTGCCGTAGTAGATTGAGCGAATGGTCTCGGCGAGGTCCTGCTCATTCAATCCAAGAGCCTGTCCTTCGTTGTTGAGCTTCAGCGAGCGTTGCCACTTACCTGGCCGCATGTCATCTTCGATATCGAAGACGCCAGCTTTCTTGGCCAACCACTCTTTGCAATCGGCAGCAGCATCTTCGAGCAGCTCGGCACCTTTGTCATCAGCAAGGATTTTGAACTCAATGGACGAGCCACCGGGTCCCATGGAACGTGAACCGAATTTGAGTGCTTCAGCACCTGGGATTTTTGGAACACGTTCACGCCATTTCGAAATGAGTTCCTGGGCGCTATGATCTGGCCTTTCGCCGGGCGGCGTCAGCAAAACGGAAACGCTACCGACATGACTGCCATTGGTGATACCTGCTGGACCAGCCATAGCATCGCCGACTTCGCCAATTTTTTCATAGAGATTGTGCACGACGGACGGGTAACCTTCCGCCTGAATTTCGGCATCAATATCCTGAATCGCTTTCCGCAATCCAGAAACTCCTTCTGCGGAGAAAGCCGCAGGAGTTCCATTTGGATAGGCAAGTGACGCACTGATCTCGCTGCCGTCGATTTTGGGGAACATTCCTAAGGGCGCGAGTCCTGATACGACGATGCCTCCGACGAGAATCGCGGCACCAAACGCACACGAGAGGACGACAATTCGGTTGCTCAACGAAAACCGAAGCATGGGCTCATAGATCGAGTTGATGGTGTAGCCCATCAAGCGAGTCGCCGCCCCGTTTAACTTTTCGAACACGTACAGAAACGGTTTGAAGATATACAGCACGCTGCCGAGTATTCGCAGGAAAAGGTTGTTCTCGTGTGCGAGATGAGCCGGAAGAATAAAGCAACCTTCGATCAGGGAGATCACCAGCATCGCAATCACCGCCATCGGCATGATCGCAATGAACTTGCCCATAACCCCCGACACAAACGCCAATGGAAGAAAGGCAATGATCGTTGTGGAAACGGATGCGGTGACACTTGGAAGCACTTCGACCGTACCTTCGATCGCTGCCGCAACACTACCCAGTCCAGCCTCGCGTTTATTGTAAATGTTCTCCCCAATGACGATCGCGTCGTCAACGACGATTCCCAAAGCCATTAGGAACGCAAACATGGAAAGCATGTTCATCGTTTGCCCAAACACGAGCAAAACAAAACCCGCACCAAGAATTGAGATCGGAATTCCCATCGCGACCCAAAATGCGAGGCGCAGTTCGAGGAAAACTGCAAGGACAATGAACACAAGCAGCAGTCCTTGGGCTCCGTTTTTAACCAGCAAGTCGATTCGATCTACGACGTCGACAGAAATGTCGCCCCATGTTTCAACTTTGTAGCCGGGAGGCAATTTCTTGGTAGTCGCATAGCTTTTGACCGCGTCGACAACCGTAAACAGGTCTTCTTTGTTTGTTTTAGTAACTTCAATAACGAGTCCGGGGCGACCGTTGATCAGGTTAATAGAAGTCGTTTCGGCAAATCCATCGACGACGTTCGCGATATCGCCGACTCGAACGACGTCGCCATCCGGCTTCGTGATCGCGGGTAAATCAGCGATTCCAATGCCATCTTCGCGTTTGTTGTTCCCGCGAAGTAGCATCTCTTGGGAACCGGTGATCATTTTTCCGCCGGGCATGTCGATGTTTTGTTGTCGAATCATTTGAGCGAAGCCCGACAAACCGATGCCGAATTGGCGGAGCGTATCTTCGGAGACTTCGACCGAGATTTCGTAAGGACGTTCGGCGGCAATTTCTGCCGAAGAGATCGCCGGTCCTTTAGGCTGGAATAGGCTCGACAGAATACGGCGGACAGGATTCACCGGCGGAACTGGTCGCAAATCCAAAAGGTCAGCGCGGACCTCTTCCGTCAATTCGCGAAGTTGCCGTTCGGATTCGAGAGCTTCCGGGCTATTGCGTTCGACGCCTAGTGGAAGCTCCGGGCCAATGATGCCAACGGAGATCGCGGGACGTCGGAAAACGATCTGCTTAACCTCCGGCTGTTCGGCGCGAGGAGGCATGAATGAGGTGATCTGATCAATCTGGCTTCGAGTTTCGTCCAAGACCATCTGGACGTCGCTGACGTTATTGTCCAGCTCAAGAATGACGTAGCCGAAACCTTCTTTGGCGACCGACGTCATCTTTCGAACACCGTCGATGTTTGCAGTCGCCGATTCGAGTTTCTGGCAAATGCCATCTTCGACTTCCGCGGGCGTCGCTCCCGGGAACGGGACAGTAACCAGCAGGATCTCAAGATTAAATGCCGGAAAAACTTCCCGCCGCATGATGACCATCGAGACGGCGCCGACAATCAACGACGCAATCAGAAACGTGTTCATCGCGGGCGAGTTCGCAATCGCCCATTTAATGACGGAACGCATGGATGTCTTTCGGGGATCGGTTTGCGTTCGGGAGGTAGAGGCTCCTGCCGAGACATGGGTTATGAAATCGTTCTTAAGTTTCGGCGGGAGCCTCAAAATCCCGGTAGCATTGGCGAAAACGCTAGTTCTTTCGAGCAGACTTTTCGCCCTCTTTTGCAGCGACTGTCTCGGGGACTGGACGGCTGGGATCTGCTGTTTCGCCTGCAATGATGACTTCCGTCCCAGAGGTTGGTTCTGAAAGCGGAGAAACGACAACGGTGTCACCCGGCTTCAGGTCGCCTTCGATAACACGGGCGATGATCGCGACTTCTTTTCTTCCGCTCACTTGGTTGTCCCATTGAGCACGATCAACGACGCTGACTGACGCTTTCATCAGCTTTTTCTCGCGTACGAACCACACGTCTCCGTTTGGCTGCAGCGCCCGTTCGCTAAACGTGATCAGATCATTCGACATGTCAGCGGCCGATGTTTGGACTTCGATGCGGCACTTTACGTACATGCCTCGAACCAGTGCCCGAGGCCCCGATTTGGCCTGAACGATTGGATTCGAAACGATGATTCGGGAAGGAGTCGTTTTGGTTACCGGGTCGCGTCCAATTCCACTGAACCGCTCGAGGACTCCGCTCCATAGAACGTCAGGCTCCGAAGCGTCATAGATCTCAACATCGGTTTTTGGTAGCTGATAGATCGACTGGGCAGCTTCCCTGTCTTTCGAGTTCATTCGAATCCAGTCGAGGTCCGTGGTCGTTAAATTGCAGCGAACTTCGGCGACCTCTGTGTCTTCGAACTGAACGACCCTCTCGCCCTGACGCACGAACGCATCCTGTTGCACCGATTCAGAAACGATAACTCCGTCTGTAGGGGCTTTAATAAGCGTGCGACGAAGCTCAAGTTTCGCTCGTTCTAACCGCTGTTGAGTAAAAGCTTTGGCGGCAACTTGTGTTTCACGGCTGGCGTTGAGGCTTTCGATTGCGTTCTTGCGAGCGGTGAGCTGCGTTTGAGCCGCGTTGACGGTGCTGCGGGCTTGATCAAGCTCCGAGCGGGAGATGGCATTGCCCATGCGTCTCGATCGTTCGAATTCGCGACTCTGGATTGCGAAGTCATCTTCAGCAAGTTTCAGATTTCGTTTCTCGCCGGAGATTTGTTCGTCAATTTCTTTGACGCGCTTGTCGGCCTGATTGAGTTCGGCTTCGATCGTGTTGAGTTCCAGCTGATACGCCTCAGGATCGATCTGAATCAAAGGCGTGCCCTTTTTCACAAAGTTTCCTGCTAGGCACTCGTCATACTTTTTCAGCACGCGACCATTAACTTCAGCAGCGACATTGATTTCTTGGTGGGGTACAACGGTTCCCGATACGAGAAGATCGATTGAGCCCGCATACTGACGAACGTCTTGCAAAACGACTTGCTGAACCAAAGCTGTCGGCTCCTGCGAGGCGGTCGGTTTCGCCATCAGCACCAAGCCGTAGCATCCCAGAGCCGACACACCCAAAATGAGTAGCGACAGCGCGTACCGGACCGGCGAGGAGAGACTGCTGTCTTTCTGCTGGGATACGGCGATTTCGGCGTCTGGCGTTGGAGCTGCTGGGGGCGTGGGATCGTCTGGTGAAATTTCTATGCTGTTTTCTTCCTGAGTCAAAACGATCGGCCTCGCGATACCTGAACTAAATTTAGGTGTTAATTTAATTATTCGTTGGAAACTAGGTCAATCGTACCACCAGAGACTCTGGTTAGAATATCGATTTGAGCAATTCCCAGCTCTTGTAGAAAAATCACGTCAAAGCAGCTAAGTTATCTGTTGGAATGTCGCTTGGGTTTCACTGGCTGTCTTGAGGGACTCCAATATCAAGCCTGACAACCAAAAGCGGACCCTTATTCAACCGCCTTGGCCGCCTTTTGTTTCAAAAAATTTAGGTACCGGAATGAGCTCTAGCCCCCGTGTCCGAAACTGGGTTCCAGTTTTTGCAATCTTCACATTCATATGTCTTGCCGGCGATAGCATTTTCGCCCAACAGTCCAACTGGGCTAACTGGCGTGGCCCGGAGCAAAGCGGGATTTCTCGCGAAACGAATCTTGTCGACACTTGGTCGTTTGAGCCGCGTAAGAACGTGGATTGGGTCGCTGACACCGGAGGACGATGCACGCCGATCGTGCTCAACGGTCGGGTGTATCTAAATTGCCGTACGACCGATGATTTCAATGACCCGGAAGAAAAAGTACATTCGCAGGAACAAGTTGTTTGCTGGTCGGAAACTGGCGAAGAGCTTTGGCGCGACGAGTTCAACGTATTTAAAACTGACATTCCTTCACCGCGGGTCGGTTGGGCCGCGATGTGTGGCGATGAGGAAACCGGCTACGTCTATTCGCACTCCGTTTGCGGAATGCTTAAGTGCTACGGTCCGGATGGAAAAATTGTCTGGGAGAAGTCGCTGTTTGAAGAGTATGGAAAGATTTCGGGGTACGGCGGCAGAACACAAACCCCGATCATCGATGAAGACCGATTGATTGTCAGTTTCCTGGCAACGAACTGGGGCGATATGAAGGGCCCTGCACCGAAACACTACTACTACGCGTTTGACAAAAAGACCGGCTCGCTGCAGTGGATCTCTGCTCCGGGTGGAGCACCGAAGGATACGAACTACTCGGCCCCTGTTGTCGCGGTCGTTAAAGGCCAACGCATGCTGATCGGCGGAAACGCGGATGGCGGCGTCTACGCAATGAACGCTCGCACCGGAAAGCCAATCTGGGGATTCCGCATGTCGCTTCGCGGGCTCAACACGACGCCTGTTGTTGTTGGAGACAAAGTTTTCATCTCGCATGGTGAGGACAATATTGACAACCAGGAGTTTGGCCGCGTCCAGTGCATCGATGCAACGGGAACAGGCGATGTTACCGAAACGCATGGCCTTTGGCGCGAAGATGGCGTCAAAGCCGGCTACACAGCATTGCTTTCGCATGATGGGCTGCTTTTCGTTGTCGCCGACATCGGAAATATGATTTGTTACGACTGCGAATCGGGCAAGCGGCTCTGGGAGCACGATCTCGGTACCGTCGGAAAAGGTTCACCAGTTTGGGCTGATGGCAAAATCTACGCGACAGAAGTCAACGGCCACATGCACATCCTGAAGCCATCTCGTGAAGGCTGCGAGTCGCTCAGCAAAGTCAAAATCAAGTCGGCAGACGAGAGCCTTGGCGATGACGAGATTTATTCTTCGCCTGCGATTTCAAACGGTCGCGTCTATTTGGTGACTCGTGATCGCACAATCTGCATTCGAGACAAGTCAAAAGAGGTTGTGCTTGGTGCTCCAGTTGCCTTGCCCGCTGAAACTGCAGCGGGCACTGAGATCGACATGATCCAGCTTCGCCCGCATGAGATCATTCTGAACGCCGGCAAATCAGCTGACTTTGAAGTTCATGCTTTCGACGCCAACGGACGGCTGATCAAGGTAATGCCTGCTTCGGATCTGAAAGTTGACGACTCCCTCAAGGGTCTAACCGCAAGTGGAGCGACACTCTCTTGTGCGGCTGATCTTGCAGCAGGCGTTGCTGGAAATATCACAACGGAAGTCAACGGTAAGACTGCCACGGCTCGAATTCGCGTTTTCAATCCGGCAAAGGTTTGGAAGTGGGATTTTGAGGGGTACACGAAAATTCAAGTGCCACCAACATGGTGCCGGGCTCACGTGAAGATCAAGCCGTTTGACATGGACGGTAACACCGTCATGAAAGTGACAGGCGGCTCGGAAATCAAAGGTCGTCCAAGCCATGACATTTCGATCGGCCCTCCAGACATGAAGGATTACACGATCCAGGCGGACGTTCAGATGACTGAGCAACGCCGTCAGTTAGCAAGTGTCGGTATCAGTGCGAACCGCTATGACCTGTACCTGAAAGGTAACGTTGGCAAACTTCAAGTTCGTTCATGGCCACCACACTTGCGGATGGCTGAAACGATCAAGTTCAAAAGCGATCCCAAGGTCTGGTACACGATGAAGATGAAGGTCGAAACGACTGACAGCGAAGCCAAAATTTACGGCAAAGTTTGGCAGCGTGATGAGCCGGAACCGGCGGACTGGACGATCGTTGCGACGGATCCACATCCGAACCACAACGGTTCACCAGGCCTGATTTTTTACGCTCAAGCTGATTGCTTTTTCGACAACGTCATTTTGACAAAATCGGAATAGTATCGTGGGGACGGCTTAGCCGTCTCTGAAAACTGCGACGGCGGGAAGCCGTCACTATGACCGCAAATCAAACTAAGCCAATCAGGATACACATAATGAAAGCCAACGCTTTTCAACTCACATTTGCTATCGCCATTGTTGCTATTTTCATTTCGTCGACGTCCGCTCAAAAAGTTGACTGGCCGATGTGGGGCGGGTCCAACGACCGAAACATGAATTCCGAAATGGAAGGCGGCGTCGCACTCGATTTCAGTATGGAGGAAAGCAAAAATGTTGTTTGGTCCCAAGGCATCGGTTCGCAGACTTACGGGAATCCCGTCGTCGCCAACGGCAACGTCTATGTCGGAACCAATAACGGTGGTGGCTTTCGCCCCAAACATCCCTCCGATCAGGACAAGGGGATTTTGCTTTGTTTTGATGAAAAGTCCGGCGATTTCAAATGGCAGTTGACTCGTGAGAAGCTTCCTTCGGGTCGAGTTAACGATTGGCCGCTTCAAGGGATTTGCTCAACTCCCGTTATTGAAGGTGAGCGACTTTGGGTGGTTTCAAACCGTTGCGAACTGATGTGCATTGACACGAAGGGCTTCGAAGACGGTAAGAACGATGGCGTTCAGGACGAGGCAGACACTGAAGTCGGTGACGCGGACATCATTTGGAATCTTGACATGATGGGCGAAGAACTTGGAGTGTTCCCGCACAACCTCGCAACAAGCTCGCCGTTGATTCATGGTGACAATATTTACTTGTTGACTTCCAACGGTGTTGATGAAGCTCACTTGGAGGTTCCTTCTCCCCGCGCTCCGTGTTTCCTTTGCGTCAACAAGAACACTGGAGAAGTTGTCTGGGAAGCCGGTCAGCCCGGTGATGCAATTCTTCACGGCCAGTGGGGATCTCCTTCGGTTGGCGTCGTTAACGGCAAAGCACAAGTTTACTTTCCTGGCGGAGACGGCTGGCTCTACGCTCTCGATGCTGAAACAGGCGACGAGATCTGGAAATTCGATCTGAACCCGAAAGATACAACGTGGGAGCTCGGCGGAGCAGGGCTTCGCAACTCGATCATCTCGACGCCTGTGTTTTACGAAAATAGTGTCCTCCTCGCCGTCGGTCAGGATCCGGAGCACGGTGAAGGTGTTGGGCACCTGTGGCGAGTCGACGCTACGAAGACCGGCGACCTTAGTGCCGAACTTGGTGAAATCGGAGACGCTGGCAAACCAAACCCAAACTCTGGCGTCATCTGGCACTACGGCGGCACCGATCCAGAGCATGGAGACGAAGCAATGTACCGACGAACCATGTCAACGGTGGCGATCAACGATGGCTTGCTGTTCGCAGCAGACTTGAGCGGATTCGTTCATTGTCTCGATTTCAAAACTGGCAAACGTCAGTGGGTTCATGACTTGCTTTCGGGCGTTTGGGGATCACCGGTCATTGTCGATGGCAAAGTCTTCATCGGGAACGAAGATGGAACATTGACCGTGTTCAAAGCGTCAGCTGACAAGGCCGAAGTTTTGGCTGAGATCGGCACTACGAACTACTCATCGATCTACAGCACGCCAACGTTTGCCAACGGGAAACTTTTTCTTAGCGACCGAGCACGAATTTATTGCATAGACGTTCAAGCAAAATAGTGCGATTTGAATTGGCATTGTTGAAGACGGAGATTCAAAGAGTTGCAAGAATAGTCGTTTTCAATGCAAAACAGCGTCAGGAATTTATCCTGTCGCTGTCAAAGTGGCAAATGGGAATAGAACGCTCAGTCTAGCGTTCCTTGAGCTTCTGTAAGTACTCTTTGAGTTCAGGCTTGAGTTTTTCATCGGCCTTTTCAACCGCTTCCACTTGAATCTTGATTGCTTCATCTAGGTCGCCTTGCAATTCAGCGATGTGAGCAAGCGTATCAAGAGCAGCGGCTGAACGTTCGATTTTCACCGACAGGTCGATTGCGGTTCGAGCGAGTTCCAAAATACTAGGGTTGATCTCAGCGTCTTCTTGGTGAGCACTGACGACTGCCCAAGCCATGCTGTTCATCATGGTTGAATCCTTGTAGTACTCTTTCGCGACCTTCCTAAAATCCTTTTCAGTTCGCCGGAGATTGTTCTTCAGGCAAATCTCAAGGCTTTGCAATTGCCATTTGCGGCGGTCGTCGCCCTCGTAGTCCTCAACCAACTTGGAAATTTGGTTGACCGCCATATTGTGCTTTTCTGCTTTCAATAGCCTATCGACTTCTTTTTTGTTGCTCTTGATTCGGTAGGCTTTCTCAAACGAGACTTTAAATGCTGCACTATCCCAATTGCCAGCAACGATTTGCTCCAATGGTTTTTCAATCTTTGTTGGGTGACCGATCCACTCCACGTGACCAGTTTTCCCGATGATGAACGCACGCGGAATTCCGGTCTGTCCGGCAGCACGAAAAATTCCTTTCTTGACTGAACCATCAGGATCGCATGTCAGACAGTATTTGGACGTGATGTCACCCCAAGTTTCTGACTTGTCCTTATTTGGCTTCTTTAGCAGAAACGCTTTGACTTTGGTTAGCTTTTCGTCAGATACGCCAATCACCTGAACGCCCTGGTCCGAATATTTCTGTGCAACTTCACTGAAATGAGGCATCGCACGCAGGCACGGGCCACACCAAGTCGCCCAGAACTCGACAACGTAGACGTTTCCTTTTTTGAAACGTTTGACTTCTTCAAAGCCGTCGGGCATCGACAGCCAATGCTCAATTTCGATCTTCGGCGCCTTTGATCCGATTGAAAGCTTGGGGCGATTGTCGTTTGCTGATGCGTCACTCGCAAAAGGTATAAGAGCCAAACTGAAGGAAGCCAAAACGATGGCTGCGACGAGCTTTGAAAGGTTGTTCATGTTGCAAACCCTAATTCGGAATTGTTTGATCGTCCGTAAGTGTCGGGCCCATCCTGATCCTTCAGTATATCAGCATCGTGCGAGAATGGCTCACATCCGTTAGACTGGCGTCTCCACGTCAAAGCCACCATTTCCGCGGAGCCAGCCAATGAGCGATAACACGACCGGTCAAATCGACAGTGTGATGCAGGAAGACCGATTGTTCCCGCCCAGCAAAGAGTTTTCATCGAAAGCCGTTATCGGATCGATGGACGAATACCAAAAACTATACGATGCCGCGGCCTCTGACCCGGAAGCATTCTGGGATGGCGTCGGCAAACAGGACCTGCATTGGTTCGAGCCCTATAGCACGGTCCTGAATCAGGAAGGCCACAATGTTGAGTGGTTCGTTGGCGGCAAAACGAACATCTCATATAACTGTCTGGACGCCCACATCGCAGCTGGCAACGGCGATCGCAAAGCCATTATCTGGGAGGGTGAACCTGGCGACCAAAGAACGTTAACCTACACGAAGCTTCATGCGGAAGTCTGCAAATTCGCCAACGGTTTAAAGTCGCTTGGCGTCGGCGTCGGAGATGTTGTTTCGATCTACATGCCAATGACTCCTGAGCTCGCGATCGCGATGCTGGCCTGTGTGAGAATCGGGGCCATTCACTCAGTGATTTTTGCGGGCTTCTCAGCAGAGGCAATCGCTGACCGTAACAATGATGCGAGTGCGAAAGTACAACTCACCAGCGACGGACTGTTCCGGCGTGGCAAAGTGTTGCCGCTTAAAGCCACGGTCGACGAAGCAATGAAGAAGTCGCCGACCATCGAACACGTTGTGGTACTCAAACGAGCCGAAAACGACATCGAGTGGACTGCAGGACGCGATCACTGGTGGCACGAACTCGTTGACGCTGCCGACTCCGACTGCCCTGCCACACCGCTTGATAGCGAGGCAACTTCCTTCATCCTCTACACCAGTGGATCGACCGGAAAACCAAAAGGCATTCGCCACACGACGGCCGGCTACAATCTGTGGGCCAAAAAAACTTTCCAATGGGTGTTTGATTGGCAGGAAGACGACGTTTACTGGTGCACGGCCGACTGCGGTTGGATCACCGGGCATAGCTACATCGTCTACGGCCCAATGTCCGCGGGTGCGACGTGTCTGATGTTTGAAGGCGCTCCAAACTATCCGGCAGAAAATCGATTTTGGGAGCTGGTTGAAAAACACAAAGTCACCATTATGTACACGGCTCCGACGGCGATTCGTGCATTCATTAAATGGGGTGATGAGCACGTCGACAAACATGACCTCAGCAGTCTGCGTTTACTCGGAACTGTTGGCGAAGGGATCAATCCCGAAGCGTGGATGTGGTACCACGAAAAGATCGGCGGCGGAAAATGTCCGATCGTAGATACTTGGTGGCAGACTGAAACGGGCGGCATCATGATGAGTCCCCTTCCTGGAGCAACCGCAACGAAGCCGGGAAGTTGCACGAAACCTTTGCCAGGAATCATTCCTTCGATTGTGGATGAAGACCTCAATCCTGTCGGACAGAACCAAGGTGGTATGCTGTGCATCGCGAAACCGTGGCCTGGTATGCTGCGTGGGATCTGGGGCGATGATCAGCGATTCTTTGACGTCTACTGGAAAACCGTCCCAGGCTGTTACCTGACAGGCGACAATGCTCGCCTCGACGAAGATGGCTATTATTGGATTATGGGTCGCATCGACGACGTGATCAATGTTTCCGGTCATCGGTTGAGCACGATCGAAGTCGAAAGCGCGTTGGTGTCACATGCAGCTGTCGCCGAGTGCGCTGCGGTTGGCCGTCCGCACGATCTAAAGGGCCAAGCGATTTCGGTTTTCTGCTCACTTCGCGGAGCCGAACCGACAGAAGAGCTTCGCAACGAGTTGAAGTTACACGTACGAAAGGAGATTGGAGCGTTGGCAGTTCCCGATGACATTCGATTCACCGACGCGATTCCAAAAACCAGAAGCGGCAAGATCATGAGGCGACTATTACGGGACATTGCCGCGGGTCGAACCGCGGTTGGTGACGTCAGTACCTTGGAAGATTACAGCGTGTTGGCCAAACTGGCGGAAAAAGATGAGAGTTAGAGAGAGAGATGCTGAGAACGTTAGGCGAGATAGTTTGGTTTTGATTTCTCGTATCGCTGCGTTTTCCGTCGTCCTTGCCCTGGGAATGGTCTCCACATCCACGGCTGTTGCACAGTCCTCGGCCGTCAAATCAGTCCTCCCCAAGACCGTTAAGATCGTTGGCAGCGGCGGCATGCGGGGGCTCGAAGCATATCAATCGGGCATCGTCATCTCTAGCGATGGGCATATCCTCACCGCTTGGAGTTACGTCCTCGACGGAGAAAACTCAACCGTCACGACCAACGATGGCGAACGCTTTCCGTGCAAACTTATGGGCTACGATGCGAAATTGGAAATCGCGATCCTGAAAATCGAAGCCGAAGGACTGCCGCACTTTGATCTTGCCAATGCGGTTGACGTTTCTATTGGCACGACTATTCTGACGTTTTGCAACTGTTACGGCGTTGCAACCGGAAACGAGCCCGTCAGCGTTCAGCGTGGCGTCGTATCAGCAAAAATGAAACTCTCGGCAAGGCGCGGCTCGTGGCAGACCCCCTACAACGATGATGTATTCATTCTAGATGTGATCACCAGTAATCCGGGTGCGGCCGGTGGGATCGTGTGTGACATCAAGGGCCATCCCGTTGGCTTGATCGGTAAAGAATCTCGCGACGCCCGGACAGGATTGTGGCTGAGCTATGCTATCCCATTCGCGAAGCTTACCGATTCAGTAAACAGAATTCTCGATGGCAAGAGCCTGAACGAGCAGAACATGACTTCGCGGCGAACCGCGGAGCCTCTGGATCCCAAATTGCTCGGTTTTTCACTTGTTCCTGAAGTGCTCAATCGGACGCCGCCTTACATTGAATCCGTTCAGCAAAAGTCGGTTGCCTTTCGAGCCGGGCTTCTTGCGGACGATTTGATTATCGAAATTAACGGTTTACCAACAGCGTCTTGTCGCGATGTTGCAAAGAGGCTCGGACAGGTAGACCGTGATTCGCTGGCAACGATTACCGTTCAGCGTGGCAGCGTGTTCATTTCAGTCATCCTGTCGCTGGTGGAAAAGAATTGACTTCAATCGTTGGAAAACTTGTCATTGGTTTGCTCTGCAGTTACGTTGCTGTCACGGATGCCGTTGCACAGGATGAGCTTGCAAAAGCGACCAACGCGGCGATTGAGTTTGCATCGCGATCCGTTGTTCAGATTGACACCGTCGGAGGCCTGACTCCTGACGGCCAGTCACGATCGACCTCGCCGTTCTCTGGCACCGCTATTGCAAAGAATGGCTTGATTTTGACCGCCAGTTACAACCTGTTGCATGAACCTGCCAGCATCTTTGTTAAACTTCCAGGCGATGACGACAACGTAAATCGCTTCGTTGCACAGATCGTAGCGACTGACGCCAGCCGAAACGTTACGCTGCTGAAAATCGACAACGACCAGCTGATTCCCATTCACTTTGCCGATCATGCGAAACTTCGTGTCGGAGAGCGAGCTATCGCTGTTTCGAAAAGCATGTCAGCTCGAGACGCAAATGTCTCCTTTGGTATCGTGAGTGCAAAGGGTCGGATTTGGAATCGAGCGACCCAAACGGATGCTAAAATATCCAGACAGAATTATGGAGGCCCGTTGGTCACGTTGACTGGCGAAGCGATTGGCATTCTGGTCCCCATGTCGCACAGCAGCAGCGAAGTCGCCGCTGGAGCCGAGTGGTACGATTCCGGTATTGGATTTGCGGCGAAAGTTGATCCGGCCTCAGCATCGTTCAAACGATTTCTTGATGGCGAATTGCTTCGATCAGGTCTGATGGGCATAACCTTCGAAGGTCAGGACGAAAACGCTGATCCCGCGAAAGTATCCTTTTGTCTGCCGACTTCACCAGCCGGAAAAGCTGGCGTCAAAATCGGGGATACGATCGTCGGAGCCTCCGGAATGGCGATCGTTCGGCAAGGACAGCTTAAACACATTGTTGGACCGATGTACGAGAAACAAACATTGGCGGTCCAAGTCGATCGCGATGGCAAGACACTCGACTTTGAAATTGAACTCGCCGGTGAGATCGATCCTTACGTCGAACCAGAGATTGGCGTGATGCTTAGCATTGGTGAGGAAGCAACCATTGATTACGTTCTTCCGAATTCCCCTGCTGAGAAATCAGAACTGCAGCCCGGCGATGTCATCGTCGCGTTAAACGATGAGGAAATCGATAACGCAACGAAGCTGCGGGATTCAGTCTCGCAACTCGTGGCTGGCCAGCCTTGCAATCTGAAAATCAAACGTGATGGCAAAGAGGTGGAAGTCGATCTCGTGACGCGACGGCAAAGGGCGGAACCGATCACTGATTTCAAGCCCCGACATGATTCTGCCGCAGAAGTAGAGACCATTGAAATTTCCGTGGCCGAGGGCTCCAACGCCTGTGATGCTTTCGTTCCACGTTACCACAAAGGTGAGGAACCGGTTGCTCCGTCGGTGCTGGTTTGGGTGCCATCACCGGGGCCGGTGGATTCAGAGCGTATGAAAGAACGGTTTGAATCATTCTGTTTGAAGTGGAACATGATCGTTATGGTTCCGCAGTCAGTGGATCCCGACGAATGGTTGCCCGACGATGCGTCAGTCATCGCGAAGGCGGTTGAGCGACTAGAGCAACAGGTGAAGTTTGATTCGAATCGGATTGCAATCGCCGGCAAAGGTCCCGGAGGCATGATGGCGATACGCACCGCGTTTGTGAATCGTAAAACATTTCGCGGTGCGATTACCGTCGACTCAGAACTCACAACCAGTTTGCCAAACCTGCAATCACAGCCGTCGCTGAGAATGCACATGCTGGTTCTAGCCGTCGATGATGTCAGCGAGAGCGTAACGTTCTTTCGAAAAAAAGGCTTTTCAATTCATGCTTCGGGCCAGGGCAATGGGCTGAGGCTTCCAACGATTTTCCGATGGGTCGCGGCACTTGATCGCCTGTAATTCATTGTTTAACGTCTAGCCGTCGGCGTCGGCGTTAAACGAAGAGTCCGATCCGGGAGAGCCCATCAAGTTCGTACTACAGCTGCTCTGGCAGCTGACGAATCCAATCGCGATCCGCCTCGTATCCAAGCTGCACTAATTGCTGGCCACAAATCGAATCAAAAAGTTTTCCATCAGCAACGGTGAAATGGCTTCTCCAATCGCCAACGACGCCCTTGCGAGCCTTCGCAGTCGGTCGTGAGTCATCGCCTTCCCTGCGGCCAGTCATTTGCTCGAAGGAAACCTCCTGAGATGCCGCTGCGACACCTGTCGGATCAGCCCCGATCGCGGCGACGATCTTTGCAATTTCAGCAGGGAGATCATGCTTCATTGCTTCGTAGCTGATTTGCGTATCTGCAGAACGGTTGCTAAACGCGTCAATCGTTTCCCGCCAGTTATTGGCCCATTTCTCGATCACCACGTCATCGAAGAATCGCTTCAGTTCAAAACCTTGTTCTTTCTGAATATGGTAACGATGCCGAGCTGTTCCCTGGGCGTCTTTGAGAAGCCAATCGTACGTTCCGCTGGTCAATACATCACGGCCGTCTCGGACTAGCTGGATAATCTTCGATTCCGGAAACAGTTTGCGGATTTTCTCGACGACCATCGAAGCCGTCCCTGGATAGGGAGTGATCTTGTCGATGATAAACTTCTTGTTGGTTCGTCGTGTCGCAAAGTTGACCAGAAAGTTCGCAAACGATTTCTCAAAAGCATTCAGAAACTCGCCGCGATTCATTCCCATCGCATCAAAGAAATAGTGAACGGAAAACGCCTGAGCATATTTGTCAAACGTAATTCGTGGCGAAGTCGAACCGTCATTGTTTTTCCAGACTTCGCAAAAGTCACCGAAAAGCCGATGCTCGGTTGCGAAGATTTCCGGATGTTGATTCATCGCCGTTGTCAGCCACGTCGAACCACTGCGCGGCGCACTGATCACAAAATGAAGTTCGGGTTGAGCCATGTTTGTGGATCTGGAATTGTTGGTCTGAATCCATCAGGATGAACGACAACCATGCGGCTCGATGGCGTGACAACCAGTCAACTGCCGAGTTTGGAACTACCGAGTTTGGGTATCCGTGTTTCGAGCGTTTCTGATGTAGGCTTCTCCTGGCTGAGACGTGCCAGTCAGATAGTTGTCGATCTGAGCTTGCTTGAACATCTGTTGACGTGCGACTTCCATCTCGGCGAATGCTTTGCGAGTCGTAACATCTTTGAGGATGTATTCTCGCACATCCTCTATGTTGTCAACCTTCGGTTTTGTCAGGCCACGGCAGTACAGGAACGTCCAGTAGTCGCCCAGTTGAATGACTTTCGAGATTTCGCCAGCTTCAAGGCCGAATGCTTCTGCTTCCAGAGTTGGGCGACCTGAGAACTTTTGAACCGGTGGGATGTGCCCAAAGTTGTTCTTGGACATTGGTTCAATCGAATACTGATTCGCGAGTTGGCCAAAGAATTCTTCCGTTGGATTGGCGGTTGCCATTTTCCATACATTCGATGCAGAACGATGATCGCTGAACATGATTGCTCGAACTTCGACTCGCGGGCCGTAGTTAGCGTCGAAGCTTTTCTGCATGTCTTCTTCACTCACCCGAACGCGATCTTTGACCAGTTCCTGTAACGCGATCGTCGGCCAAACTTCGTCTTCGACGTAGAATTCAACCTTGGAAGGATCATCTTGCGTTACAGATTTAAGAAAAGTTTGAACGAGCGGTTTGCCGGCTGATACGAATCCACGAGCTTCCGCGACGCGGGCGATTTCTTCATCGATCAACTCGCGAGTTCTCTCTTCGGTGAGCGTTTTGCCAGCGGACTGCAGCGACTGTTCCAGAAGTCGGTTGCGAATCAGTACGGCCAACATCGTTTTGCCGAATCGTACGATGCACTCTTCAGAGACAACCTTTTGCTGGACGGGTTTTCCGTTCACTATCGCGGCGACACCAGGATTCTGACGTCGCAGATTCTGATCGTTCATCACGTTGACGATTTTGGCGTTGGCTTGCATTTGCTCGAACATTTTCAACGCGGCACCGCGAAGTTTGTCGCGAGAAATTTCTGCTTCGATCCGTTCTGAAGCAGCAGCGATGTCTGGTTCACCAAGTTCCGTCGCCGGGATCTTGCGAATGCACTTCATGACGACGAACTGGCCTTCGACCGGGAATGGCGGTGAGAGCTCGCCCGGCTCAAGGGAAAAAGCCATGTTTTCAAACTCGGGAAAACCGCTGTTGAGTCGAACCGGCGGAAGCAATCCGCCAAGAGCAGCACTGTTACGATCGACCGATTGTGTTTTGCAGATCCTCTCAAACGACGCAGGGTTTGCTTCGCCGGCCGCACGCAGTTGGAGTGCCATTTCCTTTGTGTCCACGACCAGTTGGCGAACCTGAACTTTCGGGCCGAATTCGAATTCTAGTCGTTCGCTGATCTCTTGCGGGCTCACCTGAGTTTGTGATTCGGCGAGACGACGAAGTGCCAATTCGCTCCACAGGATATCGCGTTTCAACCTGTCGACACTAATGTTTCGTTCTTCGCACTGGAGTTTGACGTATCGTTCTGCCGTCCAGCCAAGCTTTGCAGCGTTCTTGGTTAGCTCGTCATTGACGTCTTGCTCAGTGATTGTAACGCCGAGCCGTTGACATTCTGCGAACACCAACATTTTGTTGATCAGGCTTTCGAGGACTTCGTTTCCGAAGCGTCGCATGCACTCATTGGCGACTTCCTGACGCGTGATCGTCGCACCGTTGACGACGGCCAACGTTTGAACGCGTGGCGCATCGCTGGCTTCGTTGGTTTGCTGAGCCTGAGCGAATGACGGCAGGCTGACCATGATCAGAATTGCAGTCACGAACAAGATTGAACTGAATCGAGTGTTGTTTTTGGGCACGAACGTCGCCATTGGGTTACTCCATTAACCTGACTTTCCGCGCAGTCGGCATGCCACGTCGGCAAGCCTGCGGGGATTCTTTAGGATGAGTATGGAAATTGTTCCAAACGGGGTCAATTCCATTCGTTGGCGAATCGTGGATAGGCCGCTAGCAGGTCACGTACCAGCGTGCACTGCTTGGAATATATGCCCGAAAGAGGCAGTGAACTTGAAAACCCAAAACACGGAGCGTTTCAATACAAGCCCGAAGCGCAAGCGATTGAATCAAAACTCCAAGCAACCACTCACTCGCTGGCGCTTCGAGGCTGTGAATTTTTGCAGACATACCTGGATTAAT
>CAYGUE010000017.1:35923-68548 GCA_964352885.1 uncultured Pirellulaceae bacterium | reverse complement strand
CCGCCGTGTTTGCATTGTGGTGGCTTCCAGCTGCCATCGTTTAAAGTCATTGAAGCAATTGTTTAACGTCAAGCCAAAAGGCGACTGCGTTAGAAACTCAGGCGACCTCAAGCCTGAGACCAACATGCAAACGATTGCGGCTGGAAGCCACAACCACGACTGAAAATCATGTCTGAAACAGAACCACAACTTGATACGCAAACCGAGTCGGCCAACGAACCAGCGCTCGAACGCGGCACGTACGAGATCATTCAAAACCGTCTGAAATCACACTCAGCCGAACTGAATGCTCGTCTGCAACAACTTAACGATGAGCGACGCAACGTTTTCGGCGCGATTCCGACCGAATTGGTTTCAAAGCAACGTATCACGACCGAGCACAACTGCACGGCTCGCGACATCGTGCCCATCGGAGACAAGTTTCTCTTCGGGTACAACGTTCACATGGGCTTGAAATCCGTCACCGAATTGGTGGACGTGTTTTCGATCTATCGTTTCAAAGATGGAAGCTTCCACGAAGAATCTCTGGACCTACTCAGCGATAAAACGTTCAACATCGACTTCCACTCGCTCTACAAATACTACAAAGACACTCGTTTTGCCAAGTTCCACGTCTCGGGTCCATACCTCTATCTGGTGTTTCGCACAGGTAAAGGCCTGACGGACATCAAGACGTTTAAGTTTTTGGTCCAAGGCGACAGCCTTAAATACATCGATAACCGCAGCGACCATGAAGTCAAGTATCCGCCACAACACGATTTCAAATGGAAACGCACGACACGGGAACTTCATCGCGGTGGTCTGCACCCACACATTTCGATTGAGGACCGCGTCTATATCGAAACGGTTGGCGGCGACCTGACAGTAAAGATCGAGGACAACACGGAGGACGGTTCCGGAATCTACGCGGAACCCGTCGATGATCCAGATCAAACGCTTGACGACGCGGAGATCTTTTACGCCATTGTCGGCAACATCATTTTGATGAAGATCAAGCCGTTCAAGGAAGAACAGTTTCGCTACGTCGTCTACAACGAGAAAATTCAAACAGCCCAACGACTCGACTCGGTCGCCGAATCTTGCATTTTCCTACCGGAAGATCACGGCCTGATTTTCGCCAACGGCTACTACTTGCAGACAGGCATGAGCAAGATTTTCGAAAGCGGACTCACCAGTCTGACTTTCGAACGGCGGATCGCTTCACCCAACGGCGAAGACTATCTGTACGCGTTCTACAACCAAGACACTGGCGACTACGCTTTGTTGATGTACAACGTCATCGAGCAACGCGTTGACACGCCAATCCTTTGCAACGGATACTCGATTTTCGACAACGGTCATTTGATTTATTTCAAATCCGACGAAGATCCACAGAAACATCATGCGATCCAGATCTGGCAAACTCCGTTTGTCGCAGACGAATCAACTTCGAGCGAACAAAGCGACTCGTACATTTTCAAGATCGGCAACAAGGAAATTGTGCGTGCCATGGCAGAAGCGCACGAGATCATGAACCTGATCGACCAAGAAGATTCCTACGCGAATCTATATGTCGACATCGTGAAGCGTTCCTCGGACATCATCGACTCGAATTTCTGGCTCAAAGACGAACAAACGTTCAATCTTGCTGAACCCGTCGAAGCGATCCGTGAAGCCGCAACGGCAGCGGTGGACGAGTTCGAGAAGGTCGTCCGAGTCCGCAGCAATACGGCGAAGCATTTCAAGGAAACGACGAAAGCGGCCCGCGATGTCATTCGCGATGCCACATCACGTCGTTTCAAGGTCATCGACGATTTTGTTCAGGCATTGTCGACCCTCCGCCAAGTCCGTGGGCAAGTCATCTCGCTCAAAGAGCTCAAATACATCGATCTGCCAGCTGTTGAAGCGGTCGAAATTGAAATCGGCGACAACACAGATCGCCTTTCGCATAAATGCGTCGAGTTCCTGCTAGACGACGCTGCACTAGCTCCGTATCAGCAACGCGTCTCAGATCAGAGCGCCTCGATCGACGATCTGAAAACCGGTGTCGAGGCGAAAAAGCTCGACGAAGCTATCATTCAAGTCAGCAAAGAACTCGAAATGCTGATCGAGATCGTCAGCAATCTGAAGATCGAAGATCCGACTCAACGAACCCGAATCATCGATAACATCTCGGCGATCTATTCGAGTCTCAATTCGACGCGGGCTTCCATCAAGAAGAAGTCGCAAGAGCTGTTCTCCGTCGAAGGCAAAGCCGAATTCAACTCGCAGATCAAATTGGTCAGCCAAGCGGTCGTGAACTATCTGGACGTTTGCGACACGCCAGAAAAATGTGACGAGTATCTGACCAAGATGATGGTTCAGGTCGAAGAGATCGAAGGACGTTTTGCCGAATTCGACGAATTTATCGTTCGCCTGGCTGAGAAACGCGAAGAGATTTACGCGGCCTTCGATACAAAGAAACTGCAACTAGTAGAAGCTCGCAATCGACGTGCGACAGCCCTGCTCAGTGCTGCAGACCGAATTCTTAAGGGCATCCGAAATCGCGTTGCCAACTTCGATTCCGTTGACGAGATCAACAGTTACTTTTCGTCGGACTTGATGATCGACAAAGTTCGGGATATCGTTTCCGAACTTGATGCGTTGGATGAATCGGTCAAAGTCGATGATATCCAAAGCCGATTGAAAACAGTCCGCGAGGACACGATTCGTCAACTGCGTGACAAGAACGAACTGTATGTTGACGGCCAAAATATTATTCAGTTTGGCACTCATAAGTTTTCCGTCAACGTGCAGCCGTTGGATCTGACAACCGTCATCAAAGATGGCGACATGCATTTCCACTTGAGCGGAACGAACTATTTTGAGACCGTCAAATCTCCGGAACTGATTGCAACAAAGCCTGTTTGGGATCAAAGTGTCGTCAGTGAGAATCGCGATGTCTATCGTGCCGAGTATCTGGCGTACCAAATTTTGCGATCTCCAGACGTAGATTTAAAAGCACTGCTGAAAGCTGACGAAAAGAAACGACTTGAAATCGTTAGCCAGTTCATGGCCCCTCGGTACAGCGAAGGTTACATCAAAGGCGTCCACGATCACGACGCGAGCCTGATCCTTGGTCAACTGCTCAAGATGCATCTTGATCTGGGTTTGCTCAAGTATTCGCCAAAAGCACGCGCTCTCGCTGCGATGTTCTGGCTGCAGCTTGGAACAGAGAGCCCTGGAGTTCGCAAAGCTTGGGAAGAGAAATTGCTCAGCCTTGGTTCTGCGACGAAGCTGTTTGGAAAAGTTCAGGATCGAGCGAAGTACATTGAGATGCTAAGAGTGGAATTTGAACGTGGTTGTGGCTTCCAGCCGCAATCGTTTGGCGATGATGGCTTGCAAACAAGCCACAGCCACGGCATGCAAAAGCACCAGCCAGCATCCGATGCCACCGCCTCTGAAGCCGCCGAATATCTCTACGAGCAACTGGCTTCTGGAGGCAAGTGGCATTCTAGCAAAGCCGCAACGGACCTTGGTGACTCCTTCACGGATATCGTTTCCAAAAAGAAAAAAGGCAACCAACTTGCCGAAACACTCGCTTCGGATTCTCTTTCGATCCAAGAGCGCTTTGGAATCGCCTGCGACTGGGTGAGAGCCTATGTCGAATCCGTCAGCGAGACAGATCCGCACCTGCAAGACTACGTCGAAGAAACTGCGGCAATCCTGATCGAGGGCAATGCCGACCACCGCAAGATGCTCGACTTGAACACCATCTGCGAAATCGAACAAATGCTTGGCGACCACCCTGTCGTTGACGCCAAGACCTACGAACTCGACTACCACGATTTCACACACCGCCTGGCGACCTACGAAAACCAGACCGTTCCTGCATTCGAAGCGTACACGCACCTGAAAAAGGAACTGGTCGATCAGCGTCGCGACGAATTGCGACTGAGCGAATTCAAGCCTCGCGTCCTTACCAGCTTTGTCCGCAACAAGCTGATCAACGACACGTACCTGCCGATGATCGGAGCCAACCTCGCAAAGCAAATGGGCGTCGTAGGCGAAGAAAAACGCACCGACTTGATGGGCTTGCTGTTATTGATCTCGCCACCGGGATACGGAAAGACGACTCTGATGGAGTACGTCGCCAATCGGCTTGGCATCACGTTCATGAAGATCAATGGACCAGCGATCGGCCATCAGGTTACTTCGCTGGATCCAAACGAAGCACCTAACGCAAGTGCCCGAGAAGAAGTTGAAAAACTTAATCTCGCTCTCGAGATGGGCGACAATGTGATGATCTACGTTGATGACATTCAGCACTGTAACCCTGAGTTCCTACAGAAGTTCATTTCGCTCTGTGACGCGACACGACGCATCGAAGGCGTTTTCGGCGGAAGAACTCGGACCTATGACCTTCGGGGACGAAAAGTAGCCGTTGTCATGGCGGGCAATCCGTACACTGAAAGCGGCGAAAAGTTCCAGATTCCAGACATGCTTGCCAGTCGAGCCGACACGTACAACCTCGGTGACGTAATTGGCAGCAATGCGACATCATTCGAATTGAGCTATCTGGAAAACTGTCTGACGGCCAATACGACGCTGGCTCGTTTGAATTCTCGGTCACGTGAAGATATCTACCGCGTCATCAAGATGGCAGGAAGCAAAGCTGCTCCAGCGGAAAGCCTCGATGGCAATTACTCGGTCGAGGAAGTCAACGAACTGGTTTCGGTAATGCGAAAGCTACTGAAAGTTCGCGACGTCGTCCTGCAAGTCAACCGTTTGTACATTGAGTCCGCTGCCCAAGCCGACGACTATCGCACCGAACCGGCGTTCAAGCTGCAAGGTTCGTATCGTGACATGAACAAGATCGCAGAACAGATTCGTCCGGTGATGAACGATGAGGAATTGTTAACGCTGATTCGATCACACTATAACAATCAAGCTCAAACGCTGACAACAGGCGCACAAGCGAACTTGTTGAAGCTGAAAGAGCTGATGGGCGAACTCGAAGGCGAAGACCTCGAACGATGGGACGACATCAAACGAACCTTCAAACGTAACCTGTTACTGTCCGGAGCCAGCGAAGACGATGGACTCGGCCGCGTGATCGCTCAGATGACAACCGTCAGCGATGGGCTCGTGTCGATCAAGAGAGCCGTCGAATCTGGCATGAATCAAATGGCCGCTTCGTCCGCGGATGACACCTCTGCTGCACAACTGGGATCTGCCGTCACCGAACTTGGGAAATTCAATAAAACGCTGGCTGGCATCAAGAAGATGATGAAAGATGGCGTGAAAACTCAGGGCATGGTTGCTGGCGGAACGCCCATCGCGAACGTTTCCGATAAAGGCGACGATCCGATCGAAATCGAAGTCATCAACAAAGTGCCAACGATCTTTCTGGACATTATTCGTAACCAGTTCCGCGTCCTACAAACGTGGATGGATCCGATCCTCGCCATGGCTGAAGCGTTGCCAGAAGCGAAAGGACTCGGCGAAGCTGCTCGCGTGACCGAACGGAACTACACGGAGCTGCTGGACAAGATCCAGAAGTTCAAGGACGAAAATCCCGGAGAGGTTGAGTAGTCAAAGTAGCACGGTGGTCTCCACCGTTATTAAATGAAGCGCACGGTGGAGACCACCGTGCTACGTTTGAATTTGACACTACTCGATCGCGTCGTAGATCAAACCCTTGAGCTTGAACTCGGTCAGGAACGAATACGGAAGCACTTGCTCCATCGTGATGACGCATAGGTCATCGTCGGGAGAAACCCAATAGTGCGTGCTGGCCATACCGCCCCAACCGTATTCGCCGACTCGGCCATCGGGATCCCAATCGCTCATTTTCACGCGGACTGAAAAGCCAAAGCTGAATCCGACGCCTTCGCGAACTTCATCACCAAACGTAACCCAACCGACCGATTCAGGAACCTGATTGGTTTTCATCAACGCTACGGTCTCTGGCTTCAGATATCGCTTGCCTTGAAACTCGCCATCGGCCTGAAGCATCAGCAGAAACCGCATGTAGTCGCGAGCTGTCGAAACCATCCCTCCGCCACCGCCTTCAAACAAGGGCTGCTGTAGATAGCGGCTCTGCTTTGCATCGTCAGCAATCGACAATCCACCTTTGCCATCGGAGTTGTAATTGTTTGCGAATCGATCGACCTTTCCAGCTGGCACATGGAATCCAGTGTCCTTCATATCCAAAGGCTTGAAGAAACGTTCATCCAAAAAACCTAGTAACGTTTGACCTGATGCGACTTCGACAACGCGGCCCAAAACATCGATCGAGATCCCATACTCCCAATCCGTTCCGGGTTCGAACATCAATGGAAGCTCATCCAGTTTCGTCTGCATCCGACTGAGCGGAACTTTCGTGTTCAGCGGATCCGCCTCCTGAAACGCCTTGTCATTGGCGACGTTGCCTGACGCACCGTAGCCATATCCCGATGTATGCCGCATCAGATCGGCGATCGTCATCTCACGCTTCGCGGGCACGACCACCTCGCCTTTGGTGACGCGAACTTCTTTCAGCTCTGGAATGTACTTGGAAACTGGATCGTTGACGTCCAGTTTCCCTTCGTCGTGCAGCATCAACGCCGCCGCGGTCACAATCGACTTCGTCATCGAGTAGATCCGAATGATCGTATCCTTCTCCATCGGCGCAGCAGCTTCGACGTCCCGATATCCGTACGCTTTGAAGTGAACGACTTTGCCGTGACGAGCAATCATCACGATTCCGCCAGGGATTCGTTTTTGCCCGACCAGCTCATCCATCGCCGCATCGACTTTGGCGAGCTTTTCAGCGGACATGCCAACTTCCGCCGGTGTCGCAATAGGCAGCTCATTCGAACTCTGCGCCATGGCGAACACTGGAAACACCAAAACAGCGAGTGCGATGCCGAGGATCAATTCCGTCATGAGTTAGCTTTCCTCGAAATTACAAAGCGATTTCAAATTCGCCGAATGCCTTGTCCACCGAAGACAGTAGGTCAACCTTGTCAACGGATACATTCGTGCGGTCACTCGAGTCCACAAACATGGTTGGCAGTTTTCTCTCTAACAATTCCTTACTGCCAACCAATTCAAGCGATTCTGCCAAAGGTAACATGGCAACTGTCTTCACGGCAGGCGCCTTGAGCTCAAACCGATCTCCGTAGCTTGGATCAAAGTTCACACTCCCGTTCGGTCCGGCAAACGAAGCCCTGCCGGCCTTGCCAACTCCGGGCGTGATCAGACTCAATGAAAAGAATCCAGACAGGTTGCTTCTTACAAAGCCGATATCATCGGCATTGACAAATCCGTTTCGGTCGATGTCATAGGAATTGAGAATGTCGACTCCAAAGAAGCCTGACAAATTCTGGCGAACTTCACTAATATCATCGGCATTGACGAGGGCGTCACCGGTCGAGTTACCTGTTTCGCCGATCGCGTTACCAAAGTAGAACACGTCCGGTGAAGCCAGACCTGTGTTGTCGCCAGAGAAAATCGTAATCTGTAGCCATTGGTTTTCGATCGCATTGTTCGCCCAAGACAGAGCAACGCGATCCGTCCCGCTGGCGTCGACGTTGGATTGATAGTCAATCGCGGTCGGAGCAGGTGCTGCAGCCCAATCGCTTGGTGTATCGTCATTGCCGACCCGAAATTCGAAGAAGTCGCCAATATTGGAAAGCGTTGGCTCCTGATTGAGATCGTTCACTTCCAAAGCAAGGCCATTCAATCCGAGCATGTAAGAAGAGTAGTTCGCGAAAGTAGCCGTCTGCCCGGAGAGCAGGAATTGCTTGTCGTTCGCGACGGCGTCGAAGTCATTTCCGCCATCAAAACTTGAGTCCTGATAGTAGATCTGACGCGTCGAGACGACTGCATCGTTAATATTGTTGACGGCAATCGTGAACGTCTTTTCACTGAAAGAACCATCGTCGCTATCCGCACGAACGGTGATCGAATGAGTGATCGAAGTCTCATAGTCCAACGAAGCAGCCACGGTCACCACACCGGTACTCGCATCGATTGAAAACAATCCTCCAGCGTCATCAACCAGCGAGAACGCGACTGCATCGTCAGGATCGGTTGCCGAAGCGGTAATACCGACTGAATCGCCAATGGTAGCGTCCTCAGCCACTTCATTTGCGCCGGCATCTGAATCCGAAATTGGTCCAACGGTTTGTGGTGCCTCGACAACGATATACAGCGACCAATTGTCTAGTGTCCCAGTATCCTGAGCCGCAGCATCTGTGATCGAAAGAACCCAATCCCCTGTGATTGAGATTCCATCGAGAACCGCAAACGATTCATCTGGCCGGAACGAACCAGTAAAAGGAGCCGTGCCACTGTTAATTGAGGCAGCCGCATCCTCATCGAAGTATGTATCCGTATAGTCGTCTCCACTGCTTCCAATGCGATCGAAAAGCGTGACCTGCTGTCCAGTCGGCGCCGTCAAAACAGCGGTGAGGTCACCATCCCAAGTGTGCGTAATGTTGAGCTGAAGATCGACATCGAGCAACACCCCTTCGTCAGCGATCGTGATCGTTGACTCGATGGTATTGTTGTCGGAAATCGGAATTGGCGTGTCCGCTGAATTGTAGACGTTGATGTCTTGGAACACTGCAGCATCGGTAGCTGGGAAACTACCACCCGAACCATCATCGGTGTCCACGTAGGTTACCGTAAACGTGTCGCCCAACGCTGCCTGAAGCTGTCCATCGTTCGCGACCGGCGAACCGGCAACCGAATCGATGGTTGTGTTGTAAGCGCCCGTGCCCGAAAGTGACAGCGTTTCTGCATCACCGTTGGAGCTCGCGACAGTGACTTGGATACTTGCAGGACCATTGCCATCGACCACGCTGATTCCGATCGTATCGCCGATTGCGTAAACGGAACTGTTAAGCGAAATGGATCCAATGGTGGCAGGCGCTTCGAGGATGCCTCGCGCTTCGAATGCAGCGCGAATATTTGATTGATAGAGTCCCGCGTTGAGGTTCTGGTCAGCCAGTAAAACCATTTCCGCCGCTGAGACCATGCTCGCATTCGCAGGAACCATGAAGTGCGACTCAAGAACAAGCTGATCCGCTGCGGCAGCTCCTATATCTTGATTCAGATCCCACAGAGCTCGCGACCAAATCTCTCCGTCCGCATGGACTCCGCCGCCGGTGTCATCGGGATACATTTTGTTTCCGTCAACACGCCGAAGGTTTGGCGGATTGTCGCTGCTATAGCTTGTTGCGTCCCATTCTCCAACGGCTGCGGCATGCAAACTTTGAAACGCCGCATCACCAACATCTTGAAAGAAGCTCGCTGCAAGATAGTCGCCAAATCCTTCGCCCATGGCTCCCATTTCGCCGCCGCCCCACGAAGCATTTTGATCGTGCTGAATCGCGTGACCATACTCATGAGCAATGATATCTCCGTCTTCACCATCGTCGACGCCACCATCACCAAAGTGAATCGCATCGTTGCCTGATGAATAGAACGACTGATCATCGCCAAACCAGTGGGCATTGGCCAAAGTTGGGAAATCGCGAATACCGTTTGGTGTACCCACATCGTCATCAAATCCCAGTGAATGAAAATAGCGATTGATCTGATCAACCGTGTGATAAATCTGTACTTGCTCGAAACGGGCATCGTCACGCGTGTAATTGTAGACGCGAGTCGCTTCATTCGCATCGACATCTGTGATGCTGCTACTGTTGAGCGTCGCAAGATCTACGAACTCACCTGTCAGCAATCCTGTTCCTTCATCAAGTCCTTCCAGCGTGACGGCAACAAGTTGGTTTTGAAGTGCCGTACTGTTCGCATCGTTGCTATCGCTCAGCCCTGTGCCGCTTCCTTGAGTCTGATAGGGATGAGGATAAAACGTTTCACCCGAGCCTTCGGTGAAATGCGCGATGCGATTTTCCTGCGAGACAACTTCCCCGCTGCCGGCATCTACATAAGTCAGAAAGTCTCCATGATCGTTGTCTGCCGTCACGCCAAAAACGGTTGTCTCCCAAACCAAAGTGGCAGACTTGACGACGCCATCGCCCGGAAGCCAGGCAAGGTGGCCGCGTGTCGGCGCGAACGTTTCCACGGCACCAGCAAAGCTAAGTGCTGCTTTCTCAGCAGCGGCGAAATCAACCGCAAGTTTTTCGTCACTGCAGGTCGAATCGAAAACGCCTTCCCTGCTCTGATCGTGAACCTGAACAAAGTCTCCCGTTGGTCCCTGGATCGTGCTGACCCATGCACCGACAACCGGGATCCCGTGGACGGTCTGCTGGAAACGAGTTACCGTGCTGGCCAAGCCACGTTGAATTTCGACCAGTGCCAAGTCGCTTCCGCCTGCTTGGAGTGTCGCGGTAGCCAGTTGATCCGCGAGGTAGTCGCGAGCAACGGTTTCCTGCCGGATGTCAGAAATGAAATAGTTCGCAGTGGGTATCGTTGCCGTCGAAAGGTCAGCGGCAAGAAGTTGTCGAGGCTCAAGAACGTTGTAATTGATAGGAGAACGATTTTTTGAGCGGGCAGGCATAGAGGTGTCCCTGAGGTGAGAAAACGATTTCAAACAATGCGGCGGTACCTCTAGGATAGTAAGAAAAAGGTCGTTGTAAATCGCAACTTAGGTGTGCCCGACGTTGTAGGCAGACTTAATCGCCCGCAGTGCGCAGACTGTCTCTTGGAACACAAACTGACGAACGTATTCAGGATGTATCAACTTCAGGATGTACTTAAGCTGATTGCCCGGCGACCCAACCCGTGCTCCAAGCAGACTGAAAATTAAATCCGCCGATCGGACCGTCCAAGTCCAGAATTTCGCCCGCGAAGAAAAGATTTGGAACGAGCTTGCTCTCCATTGTGCTACTGCTGACTTCTGACAACTTCACGCCACCAGCGGTGACTTCTGCCTTTTCATATCCCAACGTGCCGTTGATCGGAAACGAAAGTTCCTTGAGCTGTCTTGCGATAGCTGAAAGTTGCTTCGATGAGAGCTCTGCATATCGACCGTCAATGGGAATGCTCTCTTGAATCAGCAACTGTTCAAGGAGCCGTTTTGGAAACTGCGGAAACAGTTCGGTGACAACTCGCAGCACCGTTCGTCCGCCCGCATTTTGCTTTTCACCCACCAGCTGATGTTCGACAGCGGCGACCTTTTGAGACGGAAGGAAGTCACATTTTAGTCGCAGCCGATTTTTCGTCGCATGACCCGCAACACTGCGACTGACGTCCATCGCTGCAGGTCCGGAAAAGCCAAAATGAGTAAACAAAAACGATCCTGATGTGGACGCGATCGGCTTGCGTTTCTTTTTTGCTTCACCCTCTTCAAACGGTTCCCAAACTTCAACGTGAGTCGGATCAATCGTCACGCCTTTGAGATCATTCGCCCACTCGCATCGGGAAAGCAGCGGCGTCAGCGCTGGAACTGTATTGACGATCGAATGCCCGAAGCTCTCAGCCCAGGGATAGCCATCACCAATCGTGCCGCAACCCGGGAACGAAAGCCCGCCCGTGGTTACGATTACGGAACGACATTCAATCGCGCCACTGACGAGCTCAACAGCAAACTTACCTGAGTCCAACTGTTGCAATCCGCTAACGGGACTGAGATTCAGCAGCGTTGCTCCAGAATCTTCCGCGTAGCGAACTAGGGCATCGCGCACATCGATTGCCCGATTGCTAACAGGAAACACTTTTCCGGTTGATTCAACTTTCGTTTCAACGCCCAGCGAGTTGAAAAGCTCGACACAATCCGACGGCGAGAACGCAGAAAGTGCTGAATGTAAAAACTTTCCGTTTCGTCCGAACGCAGACACGATCCCGCGTATATCCGTGTTGTGTGTGATGTTGCAGCGAGTCCCTCCCGACATCAGGATTTTGACACCGAACTTTCGATTCTTTTCCAGCAACAACGTCGATTTACGGAGTCGGGAGGCAGAAGCGGCAGCCATCAGTCCGGCAGCGCCGCCGCCAATGACAATCACATCCCAAGTTTGGTTGGAGTGAAGCATAGTTTCCAGCTAATCATTGAGACATCCGAATGTGATCGTTTAACGGTGTTTCACGGCAAGCCGTAAAACGAACTGAACTACCACCGAATCTCTGTGCGAGGATTCCGACCCTGATAGGCAAGCTCGAGCTGACGAATCAGTTTCTCATCGTCTTCGGTGAGTTCATCCGGCAAAGTGACTTGAAGCTCTGCGATCAGATCACCCTTTTTGTCACCCGCGAGGACGCCCATCCCTTTGAGCCGCAGGGACTTTCCGCTGGAAGTTCCCGTGGGCACGGTCAACGTTACCGTTCCATGCGGCGTTGGAACATCGACTTTCGCTCCCAACGCAGCTTCAGCCAACGTAATTGGAACCGTCAACAAGAGATTCAAACCTTTACGGCGATAGTTTGGATGGGGTGCGACTTTGACAACGATCATCATGTCGCCGCGTTGACCCGTGTATGATTCGGCGCCTTGGCCACGCAAACGAATCTTCTTGCCATGCTCGATGCCGGCAGGAATCTTCACGCTGATCGTTTCGATTTTCCCATTGGTTCGTTGGAAAGAAACCTGGTGTTCGCCACCAAGAATCGATGTCGCAAACGGCACCGTGATTTCCTGTTCGATCGGATCCGGTTTCTCAGGAGCACGCGTTTGTTGCGGGGCCGCACCGCGACCTCCCATCTGGCGAAAGATTTGTTCGAAGCCGGCTCCGCCACCTCCACCGCCCCCTCCGAAGATGGAACTTAAGTCGATATCCATTCCACCACCGCCTCTACCTCTACCTCCGAACGGATTGCCTTGCGGTCCGTATGGAGTGCCGCCCATCTGCTCAAAGTCAGGACCCAGCTGGTCGTACATGCCGCGTTTTTTCTTGTCGCTCAACACATCATAGGCCTGCTGAACTTTTTGAAAGTTCTGCTTGGCCTTCTCTTGATCGCGATCGCTTTCATCCGCGTGCAAATCCGGGTGGTATTTCCGGGCCAGCTTTCGATAGGCTTTCTGGATTTCTTCTTCCGAGGCCGATTTAGAGACACCGAGTGTCTTGTAGTAGTCTTCCGCTGCCATTGAGGCCTGTTTTCCTGATCGCGATTGAATTTTAAGTTCGTTGAGATGATAATTCTACGGCTGAGAGGCTTCGAATTGAAGTCGCAAACCGAAAGGTCATTGGGTTGAAATTGAGCAACACGGATGCGAATTGGCAACGGATGATGGCAAAATGCAACACTTGTCCCGATTAGAGGCGCCCAATTATTATCGACGTTTACGAATAACGCTCATTTTTCCCTTGATTCGACCTATTTCTCGAACTAGCGGCCTGATTCGCGGTGGTTGGCATCATCCCTGCTTATCTCTGTATCCACACAAGAGAAACATCAGTGAGGATAACATGCCGCGTCTCAAAAAAGCTAAAACCACAGGAGTATCGTCCAGCACAATCGGCCAGGACGAACTTGAATCAAAAGCCAAAACGACCGACGAAGGGGCCATTGACGATCCAGTAAGAATGTACTTGATGCAGATGGGTCGCATTCCATTACTCACACGGGAAGAAGAAGTCTCTGCAGCGATCTCGATCGACAAGGCTCGCTTCAAGTTCCGTAACAAGATGCTCGCCACAGACTTCATGCTCCGCGGTGCTTATCAGGCGTTGAAGCTGGTCCTTCGCAAAAAGCTTCGTCTCGATCGCACGATCGAAGTTTCGGTAACGAACAAGGCCGAGAAGGAGCGTATCATGCTTCGCCTGGTCCCCAACCTGAAGACGCTCAAGCATCTGCTGGCGTTAAACCATGCGGACTACGTGACATCCGTCAGCAAATCAAATCCCTTGAAGGAACGCCGTGCTGCATGGCAGCGATTGATCAAGCGTCGCAACAAGTGTGTCATGCTGGTGGAAGAAATGAACCTTCGTTATAGTCGTTTGCAGCCACTTTTCGAGCAGCTCGAAGAGATCAATGAGCGTATGCAACATTTGCGTGAGCTGATCGCGGAAGCCAAAGTCAATGGTTCTGTTGGAGCTCGCTCTTACGAAGATCTTCGCACCGAGCTTCATTTCCTGATGCATCAAACGTTCGAAACTCCCGCAACACTCGATCGTCGCGTCCGCGAAACGAATGAGCTGCATATGATTCAGGACGCGGCAAAGCGTATCTTGTCTGCTGGCAACCTGCGACTGGTCGTTTCGATCGCCAAAAAATACCGAAACCGCGGATTGAGTTTTCTGGACCTGATCCAGGAAGGCAACACGGGCCTGATGCGAGCCGTCGACAAGTTCGAGCACCAGCGTGGCTATAAGTTTTCGACTTACGCAACGTGGTGGATTCGTCAAGCGATCACTCGTGCGATTGCCGACCAGAGCCGCACCATTCGCGTCCCCGTTCACATGATCGACACGATGAGCAAAGTTCGTAAAGTCATGCGTGAATTGGTTCAGGAACTTGGGCGTGAGCCGACTCCAGAAGAAACATCGGAACGTGCCCAGCTTTCGATCGACGACACCAAAGTCATCATGAAAATGGCTCGCACACCCCTGTCGCTGGATCAACCCGTCGGCGACGGAGAAGACAGCTATTTCGGAGAGTTTCTTGAAGATCACCGTCAGGATGATCCGCTATTCGAAACTCACCAGGCAGCACTGAAGTGTCGCATCGAAGAAGCGATGGAGCACTTGAACTATCGCGAGCGAGAGATCCTTCGGCTGCGATACGGCTTGGCCGATGGCTACTCGTACACGCTCGAAGAAGTCGGCAAGATCTTCTCAGTGACTCGTGAGCGTGTTCGCCAAATCGAATCAAAAGCTGTCCGCAAATTGCAGCAGCCGTATCGAAACAACGGTCTTTCCAGCTTCGTCGACGGACTTGATGTGACTTGGGATGGAAGAGTTCCAGAAACTACATAATCGACACCACCGCGAGAGCGTTCAACCAATCACTCTGAACGATGCCCGAAGGATCAATGTGTCCCAACGCACATCCCTGCTGGGCATTCGTTTTTTCGCACCAACGTTCTTGTACCCCATTTGCTAACTTTGTCTCTGCAAGATTGGTTCACACACAGAATTCACGAAAGAATGATCGATTGAAAACTTTAAGACCCCTGATCGTTTTTCTGGCGCTCGCATTCGCAATCGGTTCACCGAACACCGGCTGGACCCAGCAAAATTCGACTTCCAAAGCAAAACCACTCAGCGTCATGGCTTGGAATATTTGGCATGGTGGCCGAGAAGATGGTGAAACGCAAGGACCACAACGCGTCATCGAGGTCATACGTGAAAGCGGCGTTGACATCGTGGCAATGCAAGAGACTTATGGGTCAGGCGAGTTGATCAGCAAAGAGCTCGGCTTCAATTTCAAGCCACGCGGCACGAACGTTTCGATCCACAGCCGCTATCCTGTCGTTGAAGACATCTCTGTGTTTGAAGCATTCAAGGTCGTCGGAGCACTGATCGAGCTACCAGACAAGCAACGCGTCGCCTTTTATTCGATCTGGCTTCCATACAACAAAGAAATTTGGGCAGATGGCACGCGAGACACCGCAAATCCTGAAGACATGAAGTCAGCCTGCCAGGCCTCCTGCGATGACCTGATCAAAATCCGAAACCAAATCACCGAGAGGCTTGCAGACCAGAAATACTCTGGCGTACCAGTCATCATTGCGGGCGACTTTAATAGCATGTCGAGCTTGGACTACCGTTCATGTTTCAAAGATCAGTTTGGCGTCGCCATCGATTGGGCAACCAGTCATATTTTGCTCGATGCCGGCTTCCGCGATTCGTATCGGGAGCTCAATCCGGAAGTCAACCGAATCGACGATCGGACATGGACGCCGCGATTCCCAAAGCAGGAACAGGATCGCATCGACTTCGTCTACTATCGTGGCAACTCCTTGAACGCGATCGAATCGAAGGTGATTGATGCCCATGCTGAAAAGTTCCCTTCGGATCATGCGGCGCTAGTCACAAGGTTCGCTTGGCCAAAAAAAGTCGATCGTTCCCGGCAGATTCGCGTTGCTTCGTACAACATCAAACACGGACTCGGCAACGACAATCGCCTTGACATCGACAGAACCGCAGCGTTACTCGACAACCTTAACGTTGACCTGATTGGCTTGCAGGAAGTCGACGAGAAAGTGAGACGAAGTCGGAATGTGGATCAAGCTAAATTGATCTCGAAGCAACTTGGAATGCAAGCTGCGTTTGGCTCGTTCATGCCCTATGGTGGCGGCAATTACGGTCTGGCGATTCTTTCGAGACATCCAATCGTTGATCAAGAAGCGATCCGACTGCCGGAAGGAAACGAGCCACGGGTGGCTCTCGCGTGTGAGATTGAAATGCCGACCGGCGATCACATTGTCGCCGTCAACGTTCATTTTGATTGGGTGAAAGACGACAAGTTTCGTTTCGCCCAAGCCAAAATCGTTGCCAAGTATTTGCAAGGTCTCGACAAACCGTACATCCTGCTAGGCGACTTCAATGATGTCCGCGATTCGCGCACGCTCAAGCTGCTCTCAACAGGAGCCATTGAAGCTGAAAAGCCTTCCAGCGATCGACATACATTTTCTGCGACGAAGCCGGAGAAAGAAATCGACTTTATTTTCGCGTTCCCGGCAGATCGCTGGAACGTGAATTTCTGCAAAGTCATGGACGGAAAAAAAACTTCGGACCATCGCCCCGTCGTCGCTGCATTTTCGCTGAATCAGAAATAGGCTTCTGGCTGTCCGAACTATCGAATCACGATAACCCGGTCCGCAGTAACGTGCTTAAGGTTCCGTCGACGATTAAAACCGCGGCGTCCCATGATGCCAACTTGCTTGTCTGCGTACTGGCTGAGGTTCATTCCCGTTATGCCAACGATCTCATGCGTTACGTTGCCGAGCGAATCCTGCAGGACGTAGACCGGATCAATCGAACCGCTGCTGCTGACCAAACGCTTTAACCAACCAGAAGCGTCGTACTGCGTGCTCGATGATGCGGACGGATTTGGAGTGCTACCGGCACGAGGGCTGAGTGAACCCGCCTGCTGATAGCCTTTGCAAATCGCGTCGCACTTGGCGATCTTGTCCATCACATGCTGGAGCGCTAGCCGCTCGACTGGGTCGGTGCTCAGAGCACGAACTCTTTCTGTTTCAAACTTCAGATCAGCGAGATTCCAGTTTTGGGGATCTTTGAGGATCTCTGTCGAGAGCCTCTCTTCGATTTCCATCACGGATGAGGAATCCGTCCGTGGCAGTGTTGTCGGCGGAGGAAGCACATCGTTGCTTCGATCACGAACGAATGAGCGAACCTGACGATCCATAGATTCCAGTGAAGCGTAACGGTCGGGTTGTGGCTTAAGTTCTACAGGTCGACCATCCCACGACTCGAATCTTGGATCCGATGGCTCTTCGGAAAGGAAGGTCGCTTGTTCGATGAATCCGGAATCGGCGTCATCGGTTGTATTGAATGTGCTACTAAACGTCGCTGAGTACTGTGGCTTTTCCGGATTGGATTCAGGAATCGGACGCGTCGAAGCTTTCCAACCAGAAACTGGCGGAGCCTTGGCGATGCTGTTGAATTCTGGCGCCTCCACCTTTGAGCTAATCGTTGGAACAGATTTTGACTTGATCGTTGATTGCCTCTGCGTCATCGAAGGCGGTTCGCTGTAGTCAACTTTCATGGCTTCATCTTTGACCGGAGGAAGCTGCAGGTCTGCCATGCGAATCCAACGATACTCCCCTGAAGGCGGCTCAATCTGAAGCCAGACAATTGGTTTTCCCTCTGGATTTGGCCACTTAACTTCGCCCAGCACAGCCACCCGGGATCCTTTGGCAAGCGATATTTGCGACATGGCCTTTTCGACAGGGCCGAGTATCGTCCCTACTAACGCTTCGACTCCATCCAATTTCAATTCCGCAACGTCCTCGGAAAGCATCGTAACGGAGGACGCAGGGATCAAGCTAAAACTCTTTGCTGGCGGCCTAATCAAACACCATCCACCTGGATCTTCCCGGTAGACTTCAACGATTTCGTTTTGGTCGAGTCGGTGCGTTGCGTAGTGAACACTCCCGGGACCGCTGTGAACTTCTGCACCATCAACGGCAACAATCGCAGCGTAAAGAAGCTCGTATTCTTGCGCGTTGAGGTTACTGCAAAGCGCAACCATCAACATGACAAGAGTCGCCGATAGGAATTGGTGGTTCATGATTGAATCTTCCATGATCAATCGATATGGCGGGCGAAAATGAAACAGCTGCGGATTCTAGGGCATCGCGGTGTTTTGAAACAATAGGAATGGCGGAGGCATTGGAATGGGATGGCAAGTCGATTGACGCTAGCACTACTTCACCAAGCCCAGCCGAATTCGGATCAAATGCCAAAACACGCTCACTCCCAGACTGAGTGACGTCTTCGAGGCACCGTGTTCACGATCACGAAACGTGATTGGCAGCTCTTTCATCGCAATGCCCTGTTTGCGAATCCGCCAGAGAATTTCTTCCAGATAGGCGAAGCTGGAACTTTCGATATTGCCAACATCGATTGCTTCAAGCGTTGAGGCTCGATAGACACGGAATGCTCCGCTGTTGTCGCGAGTCTTCAATCCAAGCAACATTCGGGCAACAAAGTTTACTGCTCGGGAACTCGCTTGACGCAACAATGGCCAATTCTCAATGCCTCCACCGGGCACGTAGCGACTGCCGATGGAGCCACCGAATTCCTGGTCAACATCGTTTTTTAGAAACTCGACCAGATCGACGAGCGAATTAGGATCGTGGCTGAAGTCAGCATCCATCGTGGCAAGCAGTTGATATGGCGGATCATGTGACAATCCTCGCTCGAATCCAGTCACCGTCGCCGAGCCTAAACCCATTTTTCCCGGGCGGTGAATGACACTCAAACGGGAGTCATTTTGAGTTCGCTGGTCGCACCACTGCCCCGTACCATCGGGCGAGCCATCGTCGATAACCACCAAATCAGCGTCTGGAAGTAGCTCTTCCAGTTGCTCCACGAGCTGGGGTAAATTCTCGCGTTCGTTGTAGGTCGCGATGATAATCAACAGCTTGGATGCGGGCGACAAGGATCAACTTTCAGGCAATATTTGGGCGTCAGCGACGAATAAGGTGAGCCAACTCGGTCGGATTGTTGCAGATTCGTATTGCCACCAAAACCCGTTTCCCGAAAATCAGCTTACGATTTCTGGCCCCACTTCAGAATCCAACCCCTCGCCAAGAATGCCGAACAAATCAATCGATAAGCCAACCGTCCTTTCGCCATCACGCGAGAAGCTCCACAAAATCATCTTTGGCGCCGATACGTTTTGGGGATTGGTGTTTGATATCACCCTGCTGATCGCGATCCTGGCAAGTATCGTTGTTGCCTGTTTGCAAACGGTTAAGAACATCGGCTGGGTTGCCCCCGACCACGGACCGTCCCAATGGAGCGGCATGCTGACCGCTGCAAGTTGGGCTTTTACGATTCTGTTTACGATCGAGTACGCGATGCGTTTGTATTGCGTCCGCAGGCCGATTCGCTACGTCCGGAGTTTCTGGGGCTTCATCGACTTGCTGTCCTTCCTTCCTGACTACATCTTATTGCTCTTGGGTGCCACTCAATTCGGTCGAGCCTTCAGCGCGATCCGATCGCTACGATTGCTTCGTGTGTTCAGAATTTTTCAACTTGGATGGTTTCAGGAAGAAGCCGACGAACTTGGGGCGGCCATTTGGCGTTCGCGTGGAAAGATCGTTGTGTTCCTCGCTACGGTGATGGTGATCGTGACGGTCGCAGGAACTGTCATGTACGAAGTTGAGTACGCGGCACTTATGGAAGAAAGCCAATTCAGTTCAATTCCTGAAGCGATCTACTGGGCAATCGTGACGATGACGACCGTCGGCTTTGGAGACGTCGTCCCCCAATCGACTGGCGGAAAATTCCTCTCCGCGGTCGTAATTCTGTTGGGCTACAGTTTGATCATTGTTCCAACCGGATTCGTTTCTGCGGAGATCATTGAAACAAAGCGCCGCCGAGTGATGACGCGTTCTTGCCCAAGCTGCGTTACCGAAGGTCACGACACCGATGCAAAGTACTGTAAGTACTGTGGAGATGTGTTGTAAGGCGACGAAGCCAAAAGGCATTTGACTTCTAAAAAACAACGAATGACCAAATCCTGATAGCCAAATAGATCGCCAAATTTTTCATCGGTCATTTGTTGCCAAAGTAGAACGGTGGTCTCCAAAGTTTTACAATCACGGTAGAGACTAGGGTGCTACGACTAAGCAGATTCTTCGTGCTCAAGGCTGCGAATCGCAGAAAGGAAGCGTTTGCAACTCTCCATTCGGTTGTTGGGCTCAACTTCAAGGCACTTATGAATGGCATCCGCCAATTTTGGATGCAAATGAGGGCGATGCTCTGTGATCGGAGTCACTTCATTCGTGTCATGAACGAGCGCTGCCGTCCCTGTCGTATCCGTCGAACCCCACGGATGCTCAAACGTCAGCAGCCGATAAACCGTGACGCCGAACGCAAAGATATCAACGCGTTGATCGGTTGATCGTCGGCGCACGATCTCAGGCGCCATGTACTGCGGAGTTCCAGTTCTGTTTCCCGGCATTCGATACGGTGGCTCATCGGGGACCGTCAAACCAAAGTCAATCATTTTCAGGTGATCAAGCGGCTCGTAACAAATAAAGTTTCTCGGACAGATATCGCGGTGAATGAACCCCTGATCGTGGACAGCCTGAACCGTTTCCGCCATCTCTCGAATCAGCGTTAGCCGGTTGGGCAACAGCTTGGGGTCCTTGGCGCGAATCGCTTGATCCATTCCCGGACCATGAATGTACTCCATCAGGATGTATTCAACACCCGCAGTCGTGATGCCGAATTCGTGTGTTTCCACAATCTTTGGATGCGTGATTTGCATCGCGATCTCGGCTTCCTTCGGCTTGTTCAAGCCTTTAAACCGAGCATTAAAGTAGGCCGTTTTCTCTGCGTCGAGAAACTTGATTCCGAACAACTTGCCCGTCCCGATTTCTTTGGCGACGTGGAACTTGGACATCGTCCCCGTGAAGGCGTGGCGGTCGAGCTGAAATCGCGCGGATACATCTAGCGGGCCGGCCTTTTTATTCCTTTTGCCGTCGCCGTCCATTTTCTTGAAGAGTTTGTCAAACAGGCTCATTGGCAGATCATGGTTTCGGCCGAGGAAGGAAAGTATGCCAATTGTATGCGACGATTTGAACTCTGTCTCGGCGAAGCGACCACACAACCAGCTTTACTTGCCACAGTAGTCAATCGTGCGGGCGATTTCGGTTTTGAGTTTATCGCGGGAAACAATCCGGTCAATGAAACCATGCTCCAGCAAAAATTCGCTGGTTTGAAAGCCTTTGGGCAGCTCGACACGTATGGTCGCCTTGATTGTTCGCGGGCCAGCAAAGCCAATCAGAGCTTTAGGTTCCGCGATGACGACATCGCCAAGCGATGCAAAACTGGCCGCGACACCGCCCATCGTTGGGTCGGTCAACACGGAAATAAACAGGCCACCCGATTCGCCGTAGCAAGCCAACGCTGCTGAAATCTTGGCCATTTGCATGAGTGAGAAAATGCCTTCATGCATTCGGGCTCCACCTCCAGAACCGCTGATGATAATCAATGGCAAATCCTGCTTGGTCGCTCTTTCGGCCAGCCGCGTCAACCTTTCACCAACCACAGACCCCATCGAACCCATGATGAATTGCGAGTCAGTGATGCCGATGGCGACTCGGCGAGCACGGATCATGCCGGTACCAGTGAGCGCCGCGTCCGAAAGGCCTGTCTTCTTTTGCTCTGCCTTGACGCGTTCGATGTAAGTCCTGCTTTTGTCTGCAAAACCTAATGGATCGCTGGAGATAAGACCGCCGTCCCATTCTTCGAACGTTCCACTGTCGAGGACCTGTTCGATCCGCTCCTGCGCTGACACGTACATGTGATGATCGCAAAGATGACAGACCCGAAGCTGCTTTTCGATTTTGGTCGCAGGGATCGCCTCTTTGCAGCCAGGACACTGAATCCAAGTGCCTTCTCGGATCGATCGTTTTCGTGTTGGTTCAGGCGGTTGCAAAATAGACATTGGCTCTAAAGTCGTTGAAGGGTTGTTTCTTGGACGCAGTTCTTATTTTCGCACAACTGCCCCCAATCCTTCAACGCCGGATTTAGAAGAACAGGGTAATTCCGCAGGTTTTCGTTGCCGCGATTCCAATATTAGTGGTGATCATTCGTTCTCGCGCGAGCAATACAGTCACTTCGAGAGAAAACTAGACTTTGGACAGCTTCGTCACTCGGCCTGTCTTGACCCATTCGGCAACGAAAATATTGCCGTCATTGTCAAAGCATGCGTCGTGAGGATGCACAAACTGACCGTCGGTCCATTGGTCAGGCTTTTCGCGAAGCTTCTCAACGGCTTCCAATCGTGGACGACCATCGCCCAACTTGGCAAGCGGCTTGTTCTCTTTATCCAGAATCGTCACCATTCCCAGTAACTCCGGCACCAGCATCATATCGCCAAACGTGTCGAAGTTCGCGGGCTTGCCAAAGCCGTCCAACGTTTCCAGATGTTTGCCATCCATGTCAAGGATCTGAACTTTGTTGCGACTACGATCAGTAACGTAAAGCGAAGGCGTTTTCCCTTCGCGGCGATCAACCCACAATCCGTGGGAAAGATTGAATTGCCCGCCTGCTTCACCCGGTCCGCCGAAACAGCGAACCCATTTGGCGTTTTTGTCAAATTCATGAATGAAGTAAGTTCCATAGCCGTCGGCCAAAAGGAATCCACCATTGTCCAAGAACGTAAAGTTGGTCGGAAGGAAACTTTTTCGATCCCATCCGGCCTCCGTCGAAAGTTCTTCTTTCTCTTTGTAAACTCCGGACTCAACAGGGGCCCGTTGGTACCAAATAATGTTCCCCTTGAGCGTCATCTTTGCGAACGACTTGACGCCCAGATACGCTGCGACATAGAGAAACTCTTCGCTGCCTTCCTTGCGAACTTCAATTCCATGACCGCCGCCTTGGAATTGAGAGCCAAAAGCGCGAACAAACTTTCCCGTGGAATCAAAAACAAAAATCGATGGATGATCCTTAAGCTGGCCATGTCCTTCGTGAATGACGTATAGGTTGTTGTTCGAATCGACCGCGACGTTGTGAGTTGTCTGCCACGTAAATTTGTCTGGCAGTTTGCAGAAAGTGTGATCCGCTTTGTATTGATAGTCACCTTCGCCAATCAACGTTTCGTCGGCGGCACTGATCGTTTTGGAGGTGCGAATGGCGGCTGCCCCCATCGCCGTCGAAGCCGCTGTCGCGAGCATTGCGGCAGAACCGACGGAAACGAACCGTCGACGGGAAAACCCCGTAGTATTTAATGGCGGTTTGGTCATTCTGGATTTTCGTGCAAAATTACATTTGGTTTTGGCAGGCATTTTGGCGTGCTTGCACTGACAATAGTAACTTAAACGTTTTCCAGTGTAAGCCATCGAAGGTTGCCCAATCCGCAAACTTCTAGCGACCTGCCAAGTGATGTTTCGTGTTAAACTAGGGGTTGCTAACGTACCGCTGCAAAAAACCCGACCTTTAACGTATGGTGCAAAGAGTTGAACCGTTTTTGCAAACCTCATCTGGCCGCGAAAGGAATCGAGGAATGGATGTTTTGATAGAGCGAAAGACGCGATTGAAACGTGGCTTGATCACGATTGCCTTTTTCCTGTGCGCCGCAATTCTTCAGCACGCGACCGCCACGACAACACTTGCCCAGCAAACGCTCTCTTCGATTGAGCAACTCCGCGCAGTCGAAGCCAAAGTTAAACAGGTTGTTGCATGGAACATGGATGCTTGCGTTTCTGTTTCCGACAGCATCGGTGCCGGTAGCGGCGTTATCGTTTCCGAAGACGGACTTGTACTCACCGCTGGCCATGTCATGGTCGGTAGCGGAGAGTACAGAATCTTCTTTCCCGATGGCCGCATTGCTCGAGCGAAACCGCTTGGCAAAAACCTTGACATTGATGCCGGCATGGTCCAGATCATTGATCCGGGGCCTTGGCCGTTCGTAGAGATCGGCAAGTCAGAGTCACTCAAGAAAGGTGACTGGGTCGTGTCGATCGGGCACTCGGGAGGTTTCGAATTAGGCCGCACGCCACCTGTTCGCACAGGACGAGTCCTCGGTCGAAATAGTTACCAATTGGAAACCGACGCCGTGCTGATTGGCGGCGACTCTGGTGGGCCGCTTTTTAACCTCGATGGCAAGCTCGTTGGGATCCACAGCTCGATCGGTGATTCCGTCGCTGAAAATCGTCATGTGATGACTGAAATTTTCGTTAGAGATTACGAACGCATGAAGCGTGGTGATCAGTGGGGGCAGCTTCCAACTTTGGCTAACGAAAACGATGGCACCAAGCCGCCAAAAATGGGTGTTAGAGTCGATTTGGAAACAGGCCGCGTCAATCGGGTCACTGTGAACTCTCCGGCATCGGATGTCGGAGTCAAGGAAGGCGATATCGTTCGCGAGTTCGATGGAGTTTGGCTGTCGAATGGCCAAGAACTGGTTGACATGATCAAGCAGAAAATCTCAGGCGACGTTGCGATGATGAAAGTCGATCGCGACGGCCGAATCCTTGAGTTCGAAATTCGGTTGAGATAGCAGAACACGAAACGCGACTCAGGGAACTGGAAAGATGAATATGAAACATTTAATCGCTCCGTTTTTGCTCGTTGCCCTAATCGCGTTTCCCGCGAGCCAGGCGAAGGCACAGCTCCCTCGTGACGTTCAGGACATGTTCACGGGAATGCTGGATGACCTCGATGACGATTTGCGAGTCAAATTCGAAGTTGCAATCGAGAACGAAACGGCGACGGTAGAATTTACTGCCGAAGAGTTTCTGCGATTTCGCGAAGACCCAATCAATCCTTTCGAAGGTCTCGATCGGATCGAAGTCAAAAAAGGCGGTGGCAATATCTCGCTAAAATTTGAACTGCCCAGCATTCGAAATCGAGTCCTCAGGCCGTTCGAAAGGCAAGATCCTCAACATCTTGCAGGTCTGGATTCGGTTGTCGCACAAGTCACGACGAGCGTCGTTGCTATCATGAGTGGCAATCGTCAGATCGCATTGGGAACGGTTGTCGATCGGAACGGCTACATCGTAACGAAGGCTTCAGAAGTCAACGATCAAAAGTACTTGAAAGTTGTCACCAGCGACGCAAAGGATCAGGATGCAAAAATTGTTTTCGAAGACGAAGAGAACGACATCGCAATACTTAAAGTTGAATCCACACTTCAGCCAATCCCTTGGGAGCCAACTGAATCGACTCCTGGCCAGTTTGTATTGTTGCCTGGGCCGAACGGAAAAGTATTTTCAATGGGCTCGTTTAGCGTCACCTCTCGAACGACTCAAACGGGAAAACAGGCAAGGCTTGGCGTCGATCCTGATGAAGCTCCCGGCGGTGTGTTGGTTTCGGAAATCATCGAGAACACTTCAGCGTCTCGGGCTGGCCTGATTGATGGTGACATCATCACTTCGATCGATGGTGCCCCGATTCGAGACGTCAGCCAACTGGTCAATGCAATTCGCAAAAACGCGCCCGGCGACACGATTCGCATTAAATTTCTCCGCAACGGCGTCGCTGAAAAGACCAAAGCGATCCTTGATTCGTTCGATAATTCTGGCGAACGAGCGAAACGCTACAAAATGATGAGCCGCCTCGGAGCGATCCCAAGTCGCCGGGCGGACAACTTTCCTGCTGTCTTCCAACACGACGCTCCGCTGTTTCCCGAGCAATGTGGTGGGCCAGTGGTTGATCTCGATGGCAAGATCATAGGAATCAACATTGCTCGCAATGGTCGTGCGGCAAGCTATGCGATCCCGCTGGAAAGTATCCAGCGACTGGTCCGGGAATTTCTGCGTGAAGCAGTCGCAGGCCGTAATTAGCGTTTGAGATGCTATATCTTGCGTTGGCTCTGACGTGAGCAAATAATGGTCCGACCCCAAACCTACGGACCAAGACACAATGAGCTACTCCTCCGACGACCCTCGCTCCCAAAGACGCCAACGCCGCCGCAGCATTTTTTCTGGCATGAAACTGCGTTTGCTGATCGGTGCTGCGATCGTCGTGTTTTCGCTATTTCGCTTTTACAGCAAAGGCCAAACCAACCCGATCACTGGCAAAACGCAGCGGGTCGACATGACGATCGGCCAAGAAATCCAAATGGGTCTGCAGAGCGCTCCTGCCATGGGGCAGTCGTCGACCGATCGACGTGCCTTGGCCCATGTTGAGGAAGTCGGCAGGCGATTGGAAACTCGATTCGAACAAGTTCTTTACGCTCGCAATCCTCCCGTGAAGAATCCGTACGATCTCGAGTTCCACCTGCTGGGAGATCGTCGAACCGTCAATGCGTTTGCACTTCCGGGCGGCCAAGTCTTCATCACGGAGGCACTTTATAATTTGCTCGAAAATGAAGATCAACTCGCGGGCGTGCTCGGTCACGAGATCGGCCATGTTATCGAACGACACGGATCAGAGCGAATGGCCAAGGGCAACTTCATCCAAGGTCTCGTCGGAGCAGCAGGCGTTGTCGGTGGCAGCACTTCGTCAACGAGTGCTGCTTCCTACGTCGGTAACATGATGCAAATGAAGTACGGTCGAGGTGACGAACTCGAATCCGATGAGTGGGGAATCAAGCTGATGATGTTAGCCGGATACAATCCCGAAGAGCTGCTTGGCGTGATGGACATCCTCGACAAAAGCGATGGCGGTGGCGGCGGACCTGAATTCATGAGCACGCATCCACGGCCAAAGAATCGAAAGAAATACATCAAACAAATCCTGAAAGACATTCCGCAAGAGTACAGAAATCAAGTCGGACAGGACGCTCGCCCAAACATACGACGTGGACTCGACTTCGACGCAAACCCAAACCTTGATCTGGATTGATCATGGCTGGCGATGGTTTTCATAAAACGTTTCTCAAGCGGTGTACAAGATGACGAACCGACTCAAGCAGTTTCTGGCCATCGCATCGTTGGCCTTGCTTTTCACTTTCAGTCCCAATACATCCGCACAGGAAGCGACAGCAGTTAAACCTGCTGCTGGCCAACAGGTCGAACTGAGTTTCAAAACTGGCGATGGAGCAGAAGTTGACTATTTGCTCTACCTGCCAAAGAACTACGACGCCAGTGGTGACAAAAAGTATCCAATGCTGTACTTCTTACATGGCCGCGGCGAGAGTAATGGGCCGCTAAGCTTGGTAGCGAAATGGGGACCGCCAAAGATCGCTGCTTCAGGTGAAGAAATGCCGTTCATCATCGTTTCGCCTCAGTGTCCTCGCGATGACTATTGGAATTCGGAAACTCAACTGACTCGCTTGACCGAACTGCTTGAAAACGTCACGACAACCCACGCGGTCGATACAAACAAGACATACCTGACCGGCCTGAGCATGGGCGGATATGGTTCGTGGGCATTGGCTGCAAAGCACCCGACAAAGTTTGCAGCAGTCGTTCCCGTTTGCGGTGGCGGCAAGCCTGAATTCGCTGAGAGCCTCACGGACACTCCTATCTGGAATTGGCATGGCGATCAGGACGGTGCCGTCCCGTTCAAGCGGTCTGTCGAGATGGTCGACGCGATCAAAGCAGCCGGCGGAACGAAAGTCAGGTTCACTTCTCTCGAAGGAATTGGTCACAACTGTTGGTCCGCAGCCTATGGGACGCCGCAAGTCTATCAATGGATGCTGCAACAATCTTTAAGTCAGGAATAGATGATGTTCAAAGTTGACGACATCGTTACACCAACCGCAGAGCAGCTTGCCGAGTTGCCTCGCGAAGTTGGATTCGTGCCTTCACGCAACGCATCACCGAAACATTTACGGCCGGAGCAGATCGACACGTACAACGAACATGGCTATTTGATGCCGTTCGATGGACTTGATGCTGCCGAGGCCGCAGAACTGCGTGCCTTTTTCGACGGCGTGCTGGCTGCGTTTGTCGAACTGGGCAGGGACAGCTATTCGATTAGCACGGCTCATTTGCGATTCGCTAGGATTTACCAACTGGTCAAGCATCCAAAGATCGTAGGGCCCGTTTGCGATTTACTGGGCGACAATGTGGTGGCTTGGGGTTCGCATTTCTTTTGCAAGATGCCCCACGACGGAAAGCAAGTTGATTGGCACCAAGACAGCACGTATTGGCCCCTCAGCCCAACGAAAACGGTCACGGTTTGGCTGGCGATTGACGATACCGATCCCGAAAACGCGAACATGCGATTTATTCCCGATTCTCACAAGCATGGTTTGATCGATTACGACACAAGCGATGACAGCCGAGATGTTTTGAAGATGGATGTCGAGAACCCGGAGCAGTACGGTGGAGCGCCGGTTGACGTTGCACTCAAGGCCGGACAGTTTTCAATGCACTCCGATCAACTATTGCATGGCTCGCAAGCCAATCAGTCTGATCGTCGTCGTTGTGGATTGACGATTCGTTATGCAGCGGCTGACGTGAAGACGTGGTTTGGCTGGGATAAAAAGGGTGTATTGGTGCAAGGTGAAGATTTCGACGGTAACTGGTTGAATGCTCCCTCGCCCAACCTATAGATTCGCCGCTCCAACGCTTGGAAGGGCGTAGCCGAGCTTTCTTGTCGCGCAATCATCTATTGGGCCTGAATTGTGGGGTGTCATGCTTACGCAAGCGTAAAGCATGGCACCCAGTAACTGGTCAAGTCAGCGTAGATGAACCACTAGCCTTCGATCTTAACGCTCCCCACGCCACTTGAGTTTTGCTTAACTTCTTCCGGGTTGCCATGTACTTTGATGTCCGAAGTGCCGCTTGCGCTGGCGTCGACTGACTCCGTTGCGTGAACAATCGCGCCACCCACTCCCGACGATCGGACCTTTACCTTTTTTGCCTTCAAGTCTTTCAAGTGTGCATCACCCGTCCCTGAAACCGAAACGTCCAACTCATCGACTTCGCCGCTCATCGTCGCTTTTCCCACGCCACTAATGCTAACGTTCATCAACGGCCCGCTAACGTTGGCCACGGTCAAATCACCGACACCCGAAACGGAAACCGCATCCAACGTTGGAACCGTTACCTGAATATCGAGGCCAACTTTGCTGCTGTAACTGCCCGATGTCGTGATTCGGAGTTCGCCATTGACGACTTCAGTACGCACCATTTCCAGCAGGTTGTCGTCGAAAGTTACGGTGACGGACTTCTCTCCGCCTACGACAATGTCGACATCGCCCGTTCCACCAACGGAAACTGCGTGAAAGTCTTCACCGGTGCGGTCTTCTGTTGCCGCGACGCCAGAACCCGGCGTTCCGGTGAACGAGATGTCACAGCCGGCAGAAAAAAGAAGAATTGCAACCACTGCGCCATACATCATCGTTTGCATATTAAACTCCAAAGAACAGAACCACATCCCATGCTTGTTTATTCGCGAGCCAAGGGAAAACATTGGGAGCGAAATTCGAGAAACGTGAAATTGAAAGTTATTCGGAAACGACGATCGTTTGAAGTCGATTGGCACTGACCGAATTCAGAAGCGTCGCCATCGTGTTTTGCAACGTCTCAGATCGAGTATAACGCTCGATTGAATGAAATGGCCCAGTTTCCTCGAAGACATCCATCGATGTAACCGAGCCCAAGCTCAGTTTCCCTGCATTCGAAAGGCCGGCAATCGTCGGTTCGTCGGATGGACTCTTGCGGCGGATGATTGCCTGGGCAGCGCGAATCGCGCGATCTTTGCGATTGGTGAAGACGTAAGTTTTAGCGATCGGTGAACGACCTCCCACTGACAATCCATGACTAGCAACGTAATCCGCGTTGATGGCCGGCGCTGCAAAAGCGACCTGATATAGTGTTGAATCACCGTTTCGATGCAAAAGCATGGGGGAGTCGAATGCCGAAAGAGCAACCTGCACCCCAAGGCTGTAGCCGAATACAACGAGGTTGCGGTCGCTGAACTGATTGAGCGTCGCCGCAAATGTTTCGCCGAGCAAAACAGACCGTTTTGATTTTATCATGTAGTCAGGATAGAGCCGAGTCTTCTCCTGTTCGGACTTCCACGCCCAAATCACATAGCGAACGGCTCCGTGACAGTGTGCTTTGGTTGTGAATGCATTTCGGTAAACCTGCAAGCCACGAGCGATGGCAAACTCTTCGTTCGTCTGATTTCCGTGGATGTAAAGAACGGTCGCCAAGTCATCGCTGCTATCGTGGGCTGCCGTCAGCTCAGAAATATCCGATGGTACAAGATTGCTTCCAACGAGGCGGCTAACAGTGAGCAAGCCAGTATCCGCTTCGCCGCATACGCAAGCGCGAGCATTAACTAACCAAACTTCATCCTGCGGAAGAATAGTGATTCCTTCCATGCAACCAAGCGCCGAGCTCTTGACAGTAAAACACTGTGGCTGATTCGTTTCGACTTCAAAATTCTTTAAGGCATTAGAGAAATAGATCTCGGATGGAGCTGCTTCAACAATCTCTGCCGCCGCATCATCCTGAATGATCCCACCGACCAAGGGCAAAACTATCGCATCATTCTGTTGCGCTCCAACCGGCGCAGCAAAAACATACGCGATGGACATTGCCAAACACATGCGTAACAGAAGGAAGCGATCCGTCATGGCGTTTGTTGAAGGTCAAAGGTGCAAACCGGTACATCGGAAAGTCGTCAAAGGCCGCACAGTTTAACAGCGACCATTCGACGCAATGCAAGCTCATGAATTCACTAACGACCTTCCTTAACTGTCTATCGGCAGGCTCCGCGGCATTTTGAAAATTCTACACACATTTTCTTGCAAGTAACTATTAAGCGTGTATGTTTCCATGCCCCACTATCCCGCCGTATTCAGGATTTGCTTGAAACGGGTTGTCATCAAAGGCGATTGACACCCACAAAAACAAGTTTCAAACACCCAAACTTTCACACTCAATTTTAAAGGCGAAACAATGAAGAGACTGGTAACTTTGGCTGCTTGCCTTGCCATGCTCACTTTCACCGGTTGTGCCAATGGTATTCTTTGCGGCGGACTTTTCGGAAACAGTTCTGGATGCAAAAGTCGACCAACCATGTTCAGTGGAAATGGCCTGCTCTCTAACGGCCCCATCCGTCAGTTCATGCGTGGTGACGCTTGCGACAGCTGCAATGCGGCTGCAGGACAAGTCAGCTCAACTTGCGACGATTGTTTATCAGCCGGTCAAAGCGATCCTTACGCGTTGCCAATGAACGGCTCGATGGGAGCCCCCATGACACAGCCCGCAACATCGTTTTACCCAAGTGACAACGGTGTTTCGTTGGGTCAGCCGCTGATTAACAGCGACAACATGGCGCCAATTGATGCTGGCAACATGCTCGGGACGCCCGGCGACATCGGTGGATTCGGTGCGTTCGATGAAGGGCTGGCTGAACCACCTTCTGGCATCAAATAATCAAAACCAACTGACGCGCGACTCAAACCGCGAGAAACGAGGCGGTCGGACCATCCTGATTTCGACCGCCCACAAAACAGGCAGCGATCCCCCATCGCTGCCTGTTTTTTTGTATTTACCCAATGCATAAAGCCAACGCAGCCCGAAATTCCTCCTTTTTCGACACGGTAAGCCAGCCGCCAGCTTAGAATTACGAAACTGTTACTGGGTGGTTGCCCCTGCTAGTTTCAATTTTTCGTCGAGGATCTCATGCTGACTAAGTTGATCATTCGAGCGATGTCTGTCGGCTTGTTGCTTGCATTTGCAACACTGCTGCAAGCACAGGAACTGGAACGAGTTCCATCTGGCGATCTATCGGACTTCTTCAATCCACCGGGCATCAAAGCCGACAGGACCAATTCGACGACGCGGACGATCACGCCGAGCAAAAAGAAAGAAGATCCGAAGCCCGAGAAGAAAGTCAGTACTCCGGAGCCAAAAACTTCATTGACACCTCCCGTTCCCGGCAAGATGCCGGACGAAAGTCAAACGACTCCGCCTGCCATAAAGAAATCCGAGGTAGACGAACCTGCTGGACGAGTCAAAATCGAGTCTAAAGGAGATGGTCTGATCGAAGGTGGAATTACCTTTGGGCAGCCAACCGTTACCAACTGGCGTGTCGGGGTTGTATTGGTGACAGGATCCACTTCCGTGAATAACGTCATTTGTCGAATTCCCGTCCCTGTGCAATGGCCAGAACAAACAGTTACCGTTTTCGAGGAAGAACTTCCCACCGAAATTACGGACGTCAGCTGGGAAAACTTGGGCAACATTAAATTTATGAAGTTTCGCATCCCGGCAGTCGCAGCAGGCGAAAAACTGATTGGCCTCGTGACGTTTCGAGTTTCGACGGCTCAAATCATTGCCCCGAAGAACACTTCCATCTTTCGCATTCCCAAGAAACGTGTTCGCGAGATCAAATCCTACTTCGGTGAAAGCCCCGAGATCAGTCTTCGCGACACCAAGATGAAGCAGCAGGCGAAAGATCTTTTTAACATTGGTCAATCAGATTGGGCGAAAGTCGAAGGCCTATTCGATTGGGTTCGCGACAACATTGAAGAACGAGCCGGCGAAGCCAAGGGCAGCGTTGAAACGTTCCGCAGCAAGTCTGGAACAGGAGAGGATCGTGTCAGCCTGTTCGTTGCGATGTGTCGCATCAACAAGGTTCCAGCCCGCATGGTGTTCGTCGATGGATCTCAATACGCGGAGTTTTATTTAGTTGACGAGAACGAAAAGGGACATTGGTT
>CAYGUE010000017.1:0-35913 GCA_964352885.1 uncultured Pirellulaceae bacterium | reverse complement strand
AAGGCGACAGCTATCGCGTGCCGGGCGAGAAGAAGAAACTCAAATTTGTTCCGGCGAAAGCAACCGTAAATGGATCTCGCCCAAGAGACATCAAGTTTGTTCGCGAACCGTTGTCGGTGAAATAGGAATGCAACATGTCAATTTTTAGAACCAGTCTTCTACACGCGACTCTGTTTTCCATGTGCGCTTTCGCCACCGCCGTTGTCCAAGAAGAGGTGGACTACAACGCAGGGCCGCATAGTGAAGTTCATGCGTTCGTGCAGGAATTCGAAGAGGCGAATTTCGTTGCTTGGGAGTTCGGCATCACGATTGAATGCTCGGGGGGTTATGCTCAATCGACCATCGTGAATGCTCCGATTCCAATTGCCTGGCCTGAGCAGGAAATTGAGCTCTACGAGGAAACGAAGTCCGCCAACATTCGCAAAATCACAACCCGCAAGCTGGGCAAGACAGCCAGCATCATGGCGTTCGCGATTCCGATGCTCAACAACGGAAACAATGCCGAAGCAATCTTGCGATATCGCATTAAACGCAAAAGCACGATTCGCCCGGATGACACGAACCAGTTTGAATTTGCCAAAAAGTTAAACGCTAAACTGAAAGCTTATCTAAAACCAAGCCCTTACATTGAATCAAACGAGAAGGAGATTCGTGAACTTGGCAAGCAGATTTTCGAGGACAATAAAGAGCAACCCGCATGGGACCAAGTGGAAGCTGTTTACAGCTGGGTCCGGGAGAACGTCCGCTATGAATTCGACACTCAGATTCACACATGCCTGGAGGCTCTCGATATGGGCCATGGCGATTGCGAAGAACTCTCATCGTTGTTCATCGCGATCTGTCGGTCACGCGGAATTCCTGCACGTGCCGTTTGGGTTCCAGGCCACACCTATCCCGAGTTTTACATGGAAGACGAAACAGGAAAAGGGCATTGGTTCCCGTGTCAGATCGCGGGCCAGAATCATGAGTTTGGCGAGATGCTTGAGGACCGCCCGATATTGCAAAAGGGAGATCGATTTAAGACTCCGGTCAGCGGTCAATGGAAAAGATACGTTGAGGCCGGCCTGAAAAGCGCCGATGCTACCGCTGCACTAAAAGTGGAACATCTGATGCGTCGAGTCAGCAACGAGTAACCAAACTTCTGGTAAACTCACTTGCCCCGTTCAAAACTTGTGGCTTGGGCGTCTCGCCCAGTTCGATCCAACAAACACTGGAGCGAAACGCCCCAGCCACATTTAATCCCTGGTTTTGCAACCGGTTCTACATTGATTTACCTTTGTTGATCCGCATTTCTCATGTCATCTACCAACCACAAGTCTCCCCAGTCGCGATCGACAACTTTTACGATCCGCTCGATCTTCGTCATCACGACCGTGTTTGCGGCGGGTGCGGTCAGCCTTGGTTACCTCTTTCGAGCCGCCAACGGAAAGTCAGAAGAGATCGGACCCTTTGTCGTGATCACCATGATCATGCCGCTGGCGTTGATGGTCGGTATGAGCTGGACGTTTCGCATTGCTAAATGGTATGGCAAACGCAAAAGGCGAGGGTAGGGCGTAGCTTCCCGTTTGCGAATGAATATCTCTCTCAGAATCAACCTCGCTTTCTTGGCCACAGTTTTCTTCTTTTCTGAAATCGTTTCGACAGGGGCGCAAGAGGTCGCCGCAACAGTTGACTCCAGCACTTTGAAGAACAAAGTCATGTGCGGCTATCAAGGTTGGTTCAACTGCCCAAATGACGGTGCCGAACTTGGCTGGACACACTGGGCACGAAACAGAAATCAGCCTTTTGGTCCTGGCAACGTGACGGTTGACCTTTGGCCGGATGTTTCTGAGTTTGGACAGGACGAACGATTCGAAACTAAATTTAAGCTTTCCAATGGTGACAATGCAAAAGTCTTCAGCAGTGCAAACGCTGAGACGACTGCACGACATTTTGGCTGGATGAACAAATACGGGATCGATGGCGCATTCCTACAGCGTTTTGCAAACGGTTTGAATCCCGGAAAACGACTCGATCACAAGAACATCGTCCTAGCAAATGTTCGCAACGCCACGAAACTGCACGGACGAACCTATGCGGTAATGTACGACCTTTCTGGATTGCGTGAGGGTGAAGTCGATCGTGTTCGCGAAGACTGGCTGGAACTACAAAAGCAAACCGAACTGACCCGCGATGCAACTTACTTAAAACATAACGGCAAGCCATTGGTGGCAGTATGGGGAATCGGTTTTGGAGGCGATGGCGGCGAACGCGACTATTCACTCGCAGAATGCAAGAAGCTTGTCTCGTTTCTTAAGGCAAACGGGTGCTCGGTAATGCTCGGCGTTCCAACCGGTTTTCGAAATCTTGACCGTGACTCAGTTCCTGATCCTGAACTTCACGAAATTTTGAAACTAGCTGACGTTGTGAGTCCTTGGACGGTTGGACGTTATCAGAATCCAAAACAAGTCCGACGACACCGGGACAAATACTTAAAACCGGATCTCAAATGGTGCCGTGACAGAGAACTTGATTATCTTCCCGTCGTTTTCCCTGGATTCAGTTGGCACAATCTGAAGGGCGCGGAACTAAATTCGATTCCGCGGCTCAAAGGCGAGTTCCTCTGGTCGCAGATCGTCGCCGCAAAACGGGCTGGCTGCGAGATGATCTACGTTGCGATGTTTGATGAAGTCGACGAGGGAACCGCGATCTTCAAGTGCACGAACGACCCTCCTGTCGGCGAAGGAGTTCGATTCATGGATTACGAAGGCTTGCCAAGTGACTATTACTTGCGGCTTGTCGGCTTGGCTGGGCGGCTGCTCCGTGACGAGATCGACAGCTCCGAGACGATCCCTCGGAAGCTGAGAGATTCGACGCCAGAAAACGCGGGACCGCAGGCGAGTGAAAAGTAGACGATGCCGACTGGAGTCCCTGTTGCCTGTTCACAGAACACGTATTTTCTAGGCTTAAAGTGCCATTTCCTGGATTCACTGAGAAATTCAGTGACATCCTTCTCCCGAATCGGCCCGGAACCAAACTGCCATTTACAGCACCCCAAGCTGTCCTTTGCTTCGATTACAACGGTAACCATTGTCTGTTCCAAAGCCTGATGACTCATGAGTGAAAGTTCGTACCCCACGCTAAGCCTTCTGCAGCATGCCCGCGACGGCGATGCCAGCAGTTTGGGAGTTTTGCTTCGCAAGTACTTTCGATACCTGAACAGTCTTTCGCATGGCCACCTTGATGACCGAATTGGAATTCGGGTTAGTGCGTCGGACATCGTTCAGGAAACCCTCATGGAGGCCCATCGCGACTTCCGCAAGTTCTCTGGCACTTCTATTGAAGAGTTCACCGGTTGGATGCGTCGAATCCTCTTCAACAATCTCGCGACCGCCATTGAGAAACACGTCCTAGCTGACAAGCGTGACGTTCGAAAGCAGCGTTCGCTCGATCACGAAATCGGTGATGGAGATCATTCCAAGGCGAGGCTAGCTCGCTACGGAAAACCAATGCTCGCTTGCGTTCAACAAATGCCTCGTCCGCTTTGCTCAACGAAAACCTCGCACACTTGGCTGACATGCAAAACAACTTGGCCATCCTGATCTCTCGCGACGGCATATTGGACGAAGCGAAATTGCTCGCTCAGCAAGCAATCGATTTCTGGGTCAAGGATCGCGAACGGTTTCCGGAAAAATCAACTTCACTCGAAAGGCTCGCGACGGCCTTGAACACGATGGGAGAGATCCGTTGGCGGTCTAAGTTCCATGACGCCGGGGACGAATCGTTTGCCAATTCAGAATCTCTGTTTCGTCTGGCCTTGGAACGAAACCGTGAACGACCTGAAACCCAAAGTCGGCTCGCAGGCGTGCTCCACAATCGAAGTTTCATCGCGTATCAACTAGGCGATGTCAATCTGGCCATCGAGCGAATTGAATCGGCGATTGAATATCAATCGGAGGCTGTCAAAAATACTCCCGCCAGTCAACACTTTCGACAGTTGCTCAAATCACATCGAGACGCAGCCATCGCGTTCTCTAAATCAACTAATTCCATTGCGGCAAGATCTGAGGACCCTCAATGAAACGCCGCTTCAAGAAAACGACGAAACGTAACCAAGCGGGATCAGGCTCCGCAAGATTCTCGTTCGCGAAGCTGGAACCCAAACAGCTACTTGCGGGGAACCTTTCCGCAGCACCATTCGTTGGCCCGGTCCTGTCAACGACCGTCGTCGAGATTGTTGAAGTGGATTGCCCTCAAAAGGATTCCAAATCCCACGAGGAGTCTAATTGCGGTGTGTTGGCTGGCCGCTTTCAATATCAAGAATGTGGTCGGTGTTAGATTCGCCGCTTTCTCACGTTTCGGTCAACGAATGTTCCAACCCAGCAAAACTGGTCGCTATGATTCGCATGTCCTTGCGATCATCGATGCTGCACAAGCTTCGATCATTATTGACGATTCTGGGATTGGTTTTCGGCGTGGCATCGGTCGTGTTCATGCTTGCGATTGCCGAAGGGGCAGGGCAGGAAGCTCAACATCAAATCGAAGCCCTTGGAATCCGCAACGTGATTGTGCGAACCGTGAAACCATCCTGAGGTGATGAAAGAGAAGGAACGTTTAGGCGTTTACGCCTACGGTTTGACATGCGCCGGCTGAAAGAGATGTTGCCGATGGTTGATCGAATCGCGCCGCTGCGCGAGTTTCGCTACGAGGCGCGGTATCTCGATCGTTCTCTGGAAGCCAGACTGGTTGGCATCGAGCCAGAATACCAGCAAGCCAACACCCTGAAGATGCTGAGTGGTCGCCTTCTCGATTCCATCGACCCGAATACACAAGCCAACGTTTGCGTCCTCGGAGCCGACTGGCAACGTCCGGATCGGTGCTAGGTGCTTTCGTTAATTTGAGTGCGTCGCCTTGATCAGCCCAGCTACACTACCGTTCAATGGAGCAAGTATTTGCTCAACTGCAAAAGGTGGGATCGGCTTCATTGAATGCTTTGAGCCTAACCACTGGCCGTGAAACGGTTTTAACTTGGTGGAGACCGATGATCGCTGTTATGGTTGCGATGAGCACCGGACTAATTTTTGGCATCTATCCTGCCAGACGGGCCACGATGCTGGATCCGATCGAGGCATTGGGGCGGCTTTAGAAACGCAGGAAGCGATTTCGCACGCCAGAAGCATCTCGTGTTATTATGATCGCATGTTCGAACGCAAGTCCTTAAAGCTTCCGATTATTCTCGGCGTCTCCATGATCGTCGTGACGGTGGTGCTGCTGGTCGGTTGGATTCTACTCAACATTTACATCGCGATTCGATCAAACGATCCCGGTGTTTATTGGCTATTGCTTTCAGTCGGTTCAGTCCTGTTCGTTGGAATGATCGTTGGATCGGCTATCTACCTTACGTTTACCATCAAAGCCGTAAATCTGACGCGGCGACAATCGAACTTCATCGACAGCGTGACGCATGAGCTCAAATCTCCGATTGCGTCGTTAAAACTCTATCTGCAAACGCTTAGCATGAGAGAAGTCAGCGAAGAGGAACGACGCAAGTTTCTCGTGTTCATGATGGACGATGTCGAGCGACTTGATTCTTTGACCAATCATGTGCTCGACGCCGGCTACACGGCTCAGAATAACAAGCTTCAACTCCTCGAAGCCATCGATCTGGAAACTTTGCTGCGTCAATGTGCCAAACTCGTGATTGCAAGATATCGAATCCCGGAAGATTCAATTCAACTGGAGCTTGAACCTTGCGAGATTCGCGGCGAAAGAATCGACCTAGTGATGATCTTTCGGAACCTGATCGACAATGCGGTTAAATATGCCGGAAGCCCTCCAATTGTGCGAGTTAAACTTCTGGTTAGCAATAACCTTGGCATCATCACAATCTCTGACAACGGACCTGGTATTCCGCAAGAGCTCCGTTCCAAAGTTTACGCACGATTCGTCCGCCTTGGCGATGAACTGCAACGTGAAAAGCCTGGAACAGGACTCGGTTTACACATCGTGAATACCCTTTTGAAACGGGCTCGCGGGAAAATCAAAATTTCGGACAACACGAGGGAAGATTCCGGCGCGGTCTTCGAAGTAAAGCTGCCGGGGGCCTATCGCCCGTCGAGTAAAATATCCAAAAACCAAGAAACGAAACCTGCGACACATAAATCATGAGCGAAAGTCCACACATTCTGATTGTTGATGATGAGGAGCATCTCGCCATCGGAATCAAGTTTAATCTTGAGGCGGAAGGCTTCCACGTTTCGACTGCCGGAAACGGACCCGAGGCGTTGAGCTTTCTGGGTTCTACTGTGCGACCGATCGATCTGATTGTCTTGGACATCATGATGCCCGGAATGAGTGGCTATGAAGTCTGCGAACAACTTCGCACGTCAGGAAATTTCATGCCCGTACTTATGCTTAGTGCACGCACGTTGTCTGAAGACAGAACGCGTGGCTTTGACGTTGGTGCAAACCAGTATTTGGTGAAACCATTTGAGTTAGAAGAACTGCTCAGCCGCATCAAGAATTTGCTGGCTCAACATCGGCAGCAAGTCGAAATCGTAAAACCGGAGTTGACTGAGTTTGAATTCGGCGACGCGGAGATCAACTTCAAAACGCACGAGGCGGAATGCAACGGCGAACCAGTTCGACTAACGCAGCTTCAACTCAAAATGCTGAGATACTTCTTTGAGCACGAGGGCGAAGTCATTCCTCGCAGTGAAATTTTGGAGAAGGTTTGGGAGCTTCCCGGCCACGTCAATACCCGAGCGCCTGATCAAGTATTGCGTCAGTTGCGAAAGGCCTTCGAGCCCGACCCTGCGAATCCAATCTACTTTCTAACGATCCGCGACGCAGGGTACAGATTCGTCAAGGGCGAACGAGCAGAATCGCCCTAGCAAAGGCACGATGGACCCTTGGCCGGAACCGGGGCAGCTTTCGCTCGAACAAATTGTGTTCGCGAATTCGTTTTAGAGTACGTCAGGGTACGAAAGCCAATTGGTGGAGCAGATCCCATGCTGGGACGCTTACGCCAATCCATAGACCACAACGACGTCTTGCTTTCCACGGACGCTCGCTTCAAACGGGCCTTCGATCGAAAAATCAGCCGTCAGTTTCGCCTGAGTTGCAGCGGAAAACAGAATTATCTTCTCCAAACGCTTCGTCAATCCTTCGATTCTCGACGCGACATTAACGGTATCGCCAATCGCGGTGTACTCGAGGCGTTGCGAAGATCCAATGCTGCCAACGACGGCTTCGCCACTGTGAATTCCGACGCCAATCGCGAAATCGAAAGGCAGCGATACGCGGCGATTGACTTCGGCCAAACGATCCGACATTCGAATTGCACACTGGACAGCCATATCCGCATGCGTGCGATCGGCTGGGGTTTGGCCGTCGATAGCTCCGAACAGCGCCATGAATCCGTCACCTAAAAACTTATTCACCATTCCGCCGCAATCTTCCACGATTTCGACCATATTCTCGAAAAAAGTATTGAGCAGATCGACGACCTCTTCGGGGCTTCTCGATTCACTGATCGACGTGAAGTTACGAACATCGACAAACATTACGGATATTTCGCGATTGGTTCCGCTTAATCCAGCCGGGCTTTCGAGGATCGCTCTGGCAGCTTGTTGGCCAACGTGGCGACCAAACATATTCTGCACGTGTTCTTTTTCTTTTAGTCCTGACACCATATTGTTGAACTCTGAAATTAACATTCCGAAATCGTCGGACCGCTGCAGATCCACCCGCGCTTCGAGATCCCCATCTCCAACTTTTTTGGCAGCCGAACGTAGGTGATGAATGGGACGAATGATCAAACGCGCTAACATCCACGCGCTAAGCAAACTGAACGCGATGAAAATCATGGCAACTGCGACCGCGAACTGAGGTGTGGGACCGGGCTCCGGTGCAAAGAACAACAATAGTTGTGCACTAACAGGACAAACCACCGTTGAGACGACCCATATCACCCATTTAACTCGCAGGCTTCCCGGAACTCCGCCGTCGGCCTGAACGTGCTGACCGCGATCAAAGAACTCGGGATATAGAAGCTGGTGGCAACAAATCTCTGCGACAAAAAATGCCTGCGTCCCGCAAATTAATCCTGAGATCAGAAAGGAGATAACGAGGTGCGTATTGATTGGTTGAATAAGTGAATCCGTTGCCATGTTCAGGCTGCAGATGAACACCGGAATGCAACCCAGCCAACCAATCGTGCAAAATAGAGCCATCATCCACGGAATGTTGATCGTTTTTGCGCGAGCACGACCCAATTCGTCTATCAAGACGACTTTACCAGCCCGCAACTTGTCACGGACACGTTTGAGAAAGATCATCCATCTGAACCAGATGAACAACAGAACCGAGTACACGGTCGCGTTGTAGATCAGCACTGTAGTATGAAATCGTCCCAGCAGTCCTTGTTCTTCAAGTTCGCCGTAGATATTGGTTTGGTTGTACCAAATGTTCAAAATGGTTCCGACGACGATCGCCAATAGCGGCGCGAGCGTCACGACGAGAAGATTGTGCTTTTGCAGAAAACTAAATTTCTTGTTCTGTGTCGACATGGAACCCCATCCAAAGAAAAAGCCGATCGCAAACACGATCGGCTTTCATCGTAACCAATTTTTGATCCGAGATTCACAGGGCTCGTTTTTCGAGGGCTTTCTCTGACGGAAGACGGACTTTCCAAACCAATCCAGTGGCCTGCATCGTGCGGATGATTAACCAGCTCAAATCGAACTGCCACCATTTCAAACCGTGGCGTGCCGAAGTTGGGAACGCGTGGTGATTGTTGTGCCAGCCTTCTCCATGGCTAAGGACGCCAAACAGAAGGTTGTTGCGAGAGTCGTCAGAAGACTTGTAGTCACGAGATCCGAATACGTGACAAATCGAGTTGATCGACCAAGTCATGTGGTGTGTGAAACAAACGCGAGCGAATCCGCCCCACAGCAAACCAAGCATAGCTCCTGAGAAAGACATCGTAACCAAACCAGCAATCACGGTCGGAATCATCATTGATGCAACAACAACCCAAACGTAGTTCTTATCCATCCATTCGAGAGCAGGATCCTTCATCAAATCAGGAGCGTACTTACGAGTTTCATCTTCCGTCCAGTGTCCGGTGATCAACCAACCCATATGTGAGTGAATGAAGCCTTTGATTGCGTTGATCGCTCCACCGTCGTGCAAGTGTGGCGAGTGAGGGTCGCCGTGATGGTCGCTGAACTGGTGGTGCTTACGATGCGTCGCACACCACTTCACGGGTGAACCTTCAACCGCAAGTGCTCCCAATGTCGCCCAGAAAATTCTTACCGGACGTACGCAGTCAAAGCTCTGGTGCGAGAAAAGTCGGTGGTAGCCAACCGTGATTCCCAAACCCGTCACGTACCAACCGCCAAACAGCAGACCAACATAGAGCCAACCCATGAATCCGTATTGCCACGACATCCAAATCACGGCGGCCAATCCAAGCATCGGTAACACGACAACATTGATCATCAAAATCTTCTGAGCCAACGAAGGGGCTCCGTCTTCATGGTCATCAGCTGGCGGAAGTGCTTGTGGTTCGTCAAATCGAACGAACTGTTCGCGAACTTCTACAACAGGGCCTTTGGAGTCCTTGGATTTCGAGTGCTTTTTCGAAGTAGGTTTTTCTTGAACCGATGCCATATTGATGTGCCTGTCCTTGGGGTAATCCGAAGCCAAAAGGTAACAAAAGGTAAGGAAGCTGCGGGTTTGCGTTTTTGTGTCACGCGGAAGTATAGGAAACATCGGCCCCAAAGAAGGCTCAGGTGTGTATGTGGTGTGTAATACTTGTGTAAGGAATTAATTCAGCATGGGTCGAGGGTGGCGAATCGGGCATTCTGCACTGGTTAGGGGACTAGCACAGCGGACCACGTTGCAGGACTCGTCATTCTGCGACAGCAGTTGGGTGAAAACCTGTTCCGCAGCAGCAGGAATTCCTGTAATCTCCCGAAAACTACTGACTCCTAGCGGCCAGCCATACCAATGCGTGATCCGTTTCGCCCCAACACCAACAAACAGCTGGTCCGAGAAGCCCAATTTGGTTTCACGGTTATCGGTCTATTGATCGCTGTCTTGATCTTTGTCGCCTACTACCGACTGAACAACTTGCGCGACATAACGCCGCAGCACATTAAGGACGCGCCGGTCGCGATGCAAGTGTTCCCGAATTCGCCGAACTATGACAAGAAAAGCAACTTAATGCTGGACGACGATTCCCCCAAGCGTGTCGCCTTTCCAAAAAAGAAAGAATCTACCTTGGCCAGTGCGCCAAAGCGGATAATGAACGACTCTCAGAATACATTTCGCAGCCTAAACGACGCCGCAGAATCGATTCAGGAATCTGCTGCGAAAGTCAACTCTCTCGCAAGCACGCCAATCAGTAAGCAACCCGTTGGACTGGTCAGCAACCCTGCTGCGGCACGTCCTCGGGACTCCGGATTCAAGATCACAAATCAGCCACGCCCCGATTCAGCAACAAGGAAGATTCCGTTTCCCGCAACAAACCTGAAACCTTCGACTGTCCCGCCGATGCTTGAATCCAAATCGATTCAGTCGCTTTTGAATCAGTTTGATCCAACCAATAAGTCGATGCCGGAGAAATCGATGCCCGCCAAAGATGAACCTTCGAACGATTTCAAAGCAATCAACTCGGATACAAAAGCGTTTTCAAAAGCAACAGAATTAGCGTCCAAGCCAAGCCTTTTTCAGGCCCGGCAAAATTCTGAACCTACAACCAATCCAGCTCCCGAAGACAAGACTGCCCAATCGCTACAACGGCTGCCGCAAAATCCAAAACGGAAACTTTCGGATTTGCGACCGCCAGAGGAAAAAAAACCAGCAGAGCCAGCGCAATTCGAATCACCCTCCCCTGCCCTGACTGCACCAGCTCCGAAGATAAAAACAGTCGCGTTTGAGCAAACAACTTGGACTGTAAAAAAAGGAGATAGCTTCTATTCGATCGCCCAATCTCAATACGGCGACGGTCGCTTCTTTCGGGCCCTTTTCGAATGTAACCGCTTAAAATTTCAATTTCTACGATTTGAAGACCTGACCGAAGGCATGGAACTGGTTTTGCCGACCGCCGACGAATTGTGCAAAATGCACCCTCGGCTTTGTCCCGCCGATGCCGTGCGGAAAAATGATCCTTGGCGAGAAACGCCCGACGATCTGCTGAAAGAACTGTCGGACGCTTGCGATGCAGATCTGGATCGGCGTCTTTACGAAACGAAGCCAGGGGATACACTTTTTGGAGTCGCTCGCCAGCAACTTGGGCAAGCATCGCGTTATGTCGAACTGTTGAATCTGAACCAGTATCGCATCGACACGAACATGACTCACGAATCCGAGTTGCCACCCGGAACCCAATTGCTGTTGCCCATCGAATAATGTCCGCCACGTTAACGCAAGTCGTATCCGGAGGCCAAACGGGCGTCGATCGCGCAGGACTCGACGCCGCCATCTTTCACGACATACTGCACGGCGGCTGGTGCCCAGCGGGCCGCCGCTCCGAAGACGGTCCAATACCTGACACATATCAACTTCGTGAAACCGAAAGCCGCAATTATACCGTCCGCACCAAACAGAACGTTACTGATTCCGATGGCACGTTGATTCTGTTCGAAGATTCAATGTCGCGAGGCACGGAGCTTACAGCCAAGTTTGCTAGGCAGCTAAAGCGGCCGCTATGGTCGGTCGACATCCTTGAGTTGCTCGATTGGACCGACGAACATTTTGAAACCGAAATTGAAAAAGTTGTTGCTTGGCTGAAAGAAGAAAACGTTAACGTGCTGAACATTGCGGGGCCTCGCGAGTCAACTTCACCCGGAATCGGCGGGATTGCTCGAATGTTTTTGCTGAAGCTCTTTGAATCTCAAGTTCCGACTTCCAATTGACCAGAGTACAATCACGAACCGCAAGCAAGTGAATTTACCGGACGATTCACTCGCTTGCGCTTTGCGCTCGTGTTTTCTTCGCTGAACTGGCGCAAGAAATTCTTCCATCGCCGCCCAGCGTCTGCTGCGACGTGTTATCCTATAGGGACCCTCGACCTCCCTTCCATTGGACGTTCTCTATATGGCCAAGTCGAATCCATACATTGCCGGTCTTCTCGAGCTGGTCGACAATCTCGCGTTTTGTTTTTCGCTAGACGGCAGCAAGCTCTTCTATTTCAACGACGCTGCGAAACGGGTTTACGGCGAAACGGCAGAAGACCTTGCCCAGCAAGCCGGGCTCTGGATGGAACGCGTCCACGAATCAGATCGCGAACGCCTCCAAGAAAACCTTGCCAAGCTTCCCGAACTGGATTCGTTCGAGCAAAAATTTCGTTTCCATGCCAGCTCTGGTGAAGTCCGCGGTGTCAGCGGCCGGTTCCACGTCATGAAAAACGAGGATGGTACACCGGAAGCAATCGGGGCGATCCTCCATGACGTAACCGATCGCGTGAAAGCCGAACGAAGGTTTCAAGAATCACAAGCAATCTATCATTCGCTCGTCGAGAGCTTGCCTATCAATGTATTTCGCAAAGATTCGCAAGGGCGAATCCTGTTCGCGAACCAGCGATTTTGTAAAGAGGTCGGTTTGCCGTTGGAAAAGCTGTTGGGCAAAAAAGACTCGGAACTCTTCGGCAAAGATCTAGGAGAGAAATACGAGGCCGATGATCGTCACGTCATCAAGACGGGCGAAGTCTTTCACGACATCGAATTTCACCCTGGCGACGGGGCTGTGAAACATGTCGAAGTTCTCAAAGCTCCGGTTATGGACACGAAGGGAGTTCGAGTTGGAACACAGGGCATGTTCTGGGACGTAACCGATCGAGTCGAGGCAGAACAGGCACTTCGCGAAGCGAAAGAGATTGCGGAAAACGCGAATCAGGCGAAGAGTGATTTCTTGGCCAACGTTAGCCATGAAATTCGAACCCCCATGAATGGCATTATTGGCATGTCAGAGTTGGTGCTCCAGGACATCGAAGAAGGCGAAGCACACGAACGCGTTGAGATGATTTTGGAATCGGGCGAATCGCTTTTGAAACTGATCAACGAAATTCTCGACTTCTCAAAAATTGAATCTGGCAAAATCCAACTTGAGACCGAACGATTCGACTTGCGAGAACGGATCGGTGACACCGTGCGATCGTTTGGCTTTCGTGCTCACGAGAAAAAAGTCGAATTAATTTTGCACTTCGATCCTTCGCTACCGGAGGAAATCGTTGGCGACTTAAACCGCCTCCGACAAGTCGTCGTCAACTTGGTCGGCAACGCGGTCAAGTTCACCGACGAGGGACACGTTTTCTTTTCGGCTCAGTCGAAAAAGCAAACCGCCGAAGACGTGACCATCGAGTTCACGATCGTCGACACAGGCGTTGGAATCCCCGAAGAAGACCACGACAAGATTTTTCGAGAATTTGAGCAAGTGGATTCGTCGACCACACGCGAGTTCGGTGGTACGGGACTTGGCCTGGCGATTTCCTCCAAGATTGTTGAAATGATGGGTGGTTACTTGCATGTCGATAGCAGTTTGGGCATAGGCAGCCGTTTCTCTTTCGAGGCAAAGTTTTTCAAAGGAGCTACAAACAACACGCCTGACGAGAACGAAAGCATTTTCATCGGAAAATCCGTCTTGGTAGTGACCGGACATCGATTGTTATCCGAAAGCCTCCAACAGCGTCTCGCATGGCACCGTATGATTGTTGGATCGGTGACTGACTGCGAACACGCAAAGACTTTGATGATCCAGCATTCCGAAGAAGGATCGCCCGTCGAGATTTTACTGCTCGATGCGATGATGCCGGAGGCGAAACCGTTTTTGCGATGGCTGGCAGATCGAGAATCGCTCGCCCGACCGAAATTGATTTTACTAAATTCGTCCGCTAAAGTTGATTCGCTAAAAGTCCCGGACGGCCTTGAAGTCGTGCAGCAGATATTGAAGCCGGTCAAGTCCAGCGACCTTCGCAATGCATTCGTCGCCGCCGTCACCGGGCCCGGAACGGAGATCAAACCGATCACTGAAGAAACACCAACCGGGCCCAATCGGAAGCTTAATATTCTGCTGGTCGAAGATAACATCATCAACCAAAAACTCGCCCTTGCCTTGCTTGGCCAAAACGGTCACAACGTAACGCTCGCATGTGATGGTGGTGAAGCTGTTAAATTCTTTAAACAACAAAGCTTCGACCTAGTGCTGATGGATATCCAGATGCCGGTGATGGATGGATTTGAGGCGACGTTGAAAATTCGCAACTACGAATTGTCGCAGTCGTCACTCACCGAGACTCCAATCATTGCGTTGACAGCGTATGCCAGCAGCGCGGACCGCGAACGATGCCTCGCGGCCGGGATGAACGAGTACATTTCTAAGCCGATTCGTGCTAATGCACTGCATCGTTTAATTGAGCAGCAAACCGGATCACTTTCGAGCGAAAGCGAAACCAACGGCGAAGCACCAAAGAGTCGAATCGTCGACTGGAACAGTGCTTTTGAAACCGTCGGAGGTCTTCGTCCACTACTGCTGGAATTGATCGAAGTCTTCCTCAAAGAGAAAGACGAGATGTTGAATACCGTTGAAAAGTCGATGGCCTCTGGTCACGAACAGAACATTCGTATCTCAGCCCACTCGCTCAAAGGAGCCCTTGGCCACCTTGGCGCGTTGACTGCCAGTGAAACTGCGGGACAACTCGAATCGCTGGCTGGCAATTCACCCGTCGACATAGATGCTTGCCGCGAACTTTTTAGGCAACTCAAGACTTTGATTACGAATGTTTGCAAAGAATTCGAGAAATTTGTTTCGGGATCAGCTTGATATCGGAACTAAGTTATCGTTAAACCCCAAACCGTTCGAAACGAAACGAACCCCGAGTCACTACTTTTTCTGCTGCTGTCGCTTCTCTCGAAAGAACTCAGTCAAAATATTTCCGCATTTTGGCCCCATCACGCCGGAGACCAATTCACTTTTGTGATTCAGTCGATCATCGCTGAGCAATGTGAACAACGACTCCACGGCACCTGCCTTTGGATCCACCGCGCCGTAAACTACCGTACCAACTCGAGCGTTCACAATCGCTCCGGCACACATTGGGCACGGCTCCAGCGTCACGTAAAGCGTGCACTCGTTAAGCCTCCAGTCTCCGATCGCTTCGGCGGCCTGCGTAATTGCCATCATCTCCGCATGAGCCGTCGGATCTCGAAGCTGACGTGTCAAGTTATGAGCGGCACCAATGATTTTTCCGGCTCGCTGAATTATCGCACCAACGGGAACTTCATCGATCTCTCGTGCCGCCTCAGCTTGTTGAAAGGCTTTCTGCATAAAGTGTTCGTGCGGAAAAATCTCCAAATCCATCGTGTCGCCAGTGTTGTTGAAGGTTGTTTGGTTGCGAGGGTTTGACTCAGAAACTAAAACATATCAGATCATTCACTCTCGAAAGAATCTCATGGCTGAAAAATTGAAACTGCACAATGCAATGTGGCCCGGTCTCGTCGGAAAAGCCAGCCAAGGCGGAGACGAACCGGATATCGACCTTGATACGATGCTCGACCTGACCGCGAATGCTCGTGCTGGCGACAATCGCTTCGATGGAGTTGATTTATTCTTGTTCGATCCGCACATCAGTCCCGATTTGAGCGATGACGCGATTAAAGAACTCGGCGATAAAATCGCGGACAAAGGCCTGTCCGTCGGTTCGTTGGTCGCACCCATTTGGGGCGGAACGGTTGGTGGTCCTGCGATGGGATCCGACGAGGACAAAGCTAACTTTCTAAAAGCAATCAAAGTCGCTTGTCGCATCGGCGGAGCTCTGACGCAACACGGCGTTCGCAAAGGCGGTGTCATCCGAATCGATTCTGCTTCCTCAGTTTCTGATTGGGCTTCTGATCCATCTGCTAACAGCGCAGCCATCGCCGACACCTTTCGCAAGGCAGGACAGATCGCGGCGGATCACGGCGAACGCATCGCTGCCGAAGGAGAAGTCTGCTGGGGCGGAATGCACTCATGGAAAGACATGCTGGAACTGCTCGAGCAAGTCGACATGCAGGGCACCGTCGGATTCCAAGCAGACTTGGCTCACACTTACTTGTATTTGCTGGGCGTCAATGCTCCAGAACACGCTTTGCTGCAAGAAGGCTATAGCGAGGAAGAATTCTGGACCGTCTACGAATCGATGACGGACAAGCTTCGTCCGTGGACGACCGATTTCCATGTCGCTCAAAACGATGGCACGGTTCATGGATCTGGCGACCACGAGAAAACCGGACGTCACTGCTCGGCAGATGATCCGAATGGAAAACTGGACATCACTCGTTGCGCACAGTACTGGCTCAAAGATGCCAACCAGCGCGGCATGACGCATATCTGTTGGGACGGTTGCATGTTCTCGAACGCGAAACTTCTCCAGCAGGAAACGTGGAACACGATTCTGGCCGCCATGGTCAATGTCCGTGACGCAATGGCGTAGTCGTATCAGCGTTCATTTGGGTGCCACGCTCCACGCTTGCGAGGGCATGCTCACGCAAGCCTGAAGCATCGCGCCCGTCGATCAACTTTGATTGGTCACTAGGTCAAATTCAATCCAACCCAACTTCACGCACAGCGTGAACTCCAACAACAGCAGGAATCTCAATGAGCAAACCACTCAACATCGGCATGATCGGCTACGGCTTCATGGGCAAGGCTCACTCGAATGCCTATCGCCGCGTCAGCAACTTTTTCGATTTGGAATACACGCCAGTACTCAAAGCCATTTGTGCTCGCAACGGTGAAGCCGCACAGAAATTTGCCGATCAGTGGGGATACGAATCCGTCGAAACGGATTGGCGTAAGTTGATCGCACGCGATGACATCGATGCGGTCGACATCTGCGTACCTAACAATTTGCACAAGGAAATTGCGATTGCCTGTGCCGAAGCAGGAAAAATGATCCTCTGCGAGAAACCAATCGCAATTGATGCCGCAGAAGGCAAAGATATGTGCGAAGCCGTCGAGAAAGCCGGCGTTGCGAACATGGTTTGGTACAATTACCGCCGCGTCCCGGCAGTATCTTTCGCGAAAGAGATCATCGATCGTGGTGACCTTGGAAAGATCTTCCACTATCGTGCCAACTTTTTGCAGGACTGGACGATTTCGGAAGACCTGCCACAAGGCGGAGCTGGTCTCTGGCGATTGGATGCGAAAGCAGCCGGAAGCGGCGTCACGGGAGACCTATTGGCTCACTGTATCGACACCGCACTCTGGCTCAACGGATCGATCAACAACGTTTCCGCCATGACCGAAACATTTGTCAAAGAGCGGATGCACAGTGAGACTGGAAAAGTCGAACCTGTCAGCATCGACGATGCATGTGCGTTCATGTGCCGATTCGGAAACGGTTCGCTGGGACTGTTCGAGTCAACTCGATACGCTCGCGGACACAAAGCTCTCTACACGTTTGAGGTCAATGGAGAGAACGGTTCACTCAAGTGGGATTTGCACGACTTGAATCGGCTTGAGTACTTTAATCACCACGACGAAGGAACCGTTCGTGGCTGGCGAAGCATTCACGTTTCCGATGGTGACCATCCCTATCTTGGCAATTGGTGGGTTCCGGGGTTGTGCCTTGGATATGAGCACAGCTTTGTGCATCAAGTCGCCGATTTCCTGAAGGGTCTGGAAACGGGAGAGGCGGCTTCGCCAACATTCCGTGAGGCACTGGAAACACAGAAGGTTTGCGATGCAGTTCTGTCGAGTGCGAAGTCCGGAATCTGGACGGATGTAGGGTAGAAGCCGTCCTCAAAAGAACAACACCCTCCCACTGGGAGGGTGAGGCACGAGAACGAGCGCCTAGGATGGCCGTTAGAATGTGTGTTTGATTGCAAAACTTTTCTAACTGCACCCTCCCCGGCGTCGATGATGCTTTCAACGCTGTGCAAGCCGCTGATTCAATACAACGATAAGCTTTTTCGAAAGTGGCTCATCAGGTTGAAGCTTGAGCACGTTCTGCAGTTCGCTTTTCCCTTCTTCGAACTGTCCGTTGACCATGTAATGATAGGCCAACAGAAAGTGGCCAGGCATCGATGGTTCCTGGTTGACGTTTTCAATTAGCTTCGAAAGCTGAGCCGCATAGTCTGCCGCGTTGTTGGCGTACAGATTATCAACAGACTTTCGCGTCCACGTATTGCCCAAACTCAGCGTATCGTACGCGTCAGCCGCAGCTGCCTCGAAGTCACCCATCGTAAACGAGACCAAGCCACGAAACTGATAGCCACTCGAATCTTTCGGAGCAAGTTTAACAATCTCATCGATCGTCGATTTTGCGTTGCCATACTGCTTGCTTCGAAACTGCTGCTTGGCAACGGCCGCAAGTTGCTTTGCTTTTGTCTTCGCTGCCGAAACAGGCCTAGCTGGTGTCGGCGCCGAATAGACTACCGGAGCGCTCTGCACATAAGGCACACTTTGCACGTACGGAACGGGATGGACATGTGGCACGTACTGCGGCTGCAGATCGTATTGCGGCTGAGGAACGTATTGCTGTTGAGAGGCACAGGTTGGCTGAGCTCTCGGGGTCGGTTGCAGCATTTGCCGAACCATGCCGGAGTGCGTGATCGCCGATCGAATGGGACCGTCCTGCAAGTTGAGAAGCTGCGAGTTTGCGGTTTGATGAGCCATCGGCAGCATGACGATTGCCAATGCCGCGACGATTGAGAATGCGATTCGTTTCATTTTGTTGCTCCAAGAATGTTTGATTTGGTCAGGCCTTGAGAAAGTAGAAGATTTTGATAGTCGGAAAGCCGCAGCGTCCGAAGACGCTGCGACTAACCAATTCCCAGAAGCTCTGGGGACTCTCCGCTCCGGGTTAGCGTCGGAATGGATTCGCTGTTGGCATCACCCTTGGCTGTGGATAAGAATTGTTGACGCCGATCACTTGCTGGCCGCCGACCCCAATTGCCTGTCCATTTCCGTAAGGCCCAACTCCTACGCCGATCACTTGTGTGCCGGGTCCAACTCCGACGCCCAAGCCTTGGCCGCCGTTAACACCGATGCCAACAGCTGATCCGCCGTAGAGTCCGACGCCGGTGCCGATTCCGCCATCAACACCAATGCCAACACCTTGGCCACCATCGATTCCGATGCCTGTTCCAATACCTCCGTTAACGCCGATTCCATTTCCGTATCCTCCGTTGATGCCGATGCCTTCTCCATAGCCACCGTTGTAGCCCTGACCAACTCCGACACCGCCGTTGATTCCTGTTCCAACCCCAACGCCACCGTTGTAGCCTTGGCCGTGACCCATTCCACCGTTGTAGCCATTTCCGATCCCGACGCCTCCGTTGTATCCTTCGCCGATACCAACGCTACCGGGACCAACTCCAGTTCCACGACCGTAACCACCGTCGGCTCCGATTCCAATTCCAGTACCGCCACCGATTCCGTGGCCAATTCCAATGCCGCCACGGTCGCCGACTCCAACGCCTACGCTGCCTGGTCCATCGCCGATTCCAATGCCAACGCCACCATCGACGCCTACGCCAACTCCTTGTCCACCGCCGTTGCCGATTCCAATACCGACTCCGTTGCCGACGCTGGCTCCAGTGCCAGCGCCGTTACGACTTTGACCAACGCCGCCATTAATGCCAATTCCCATGCCGCCGCCGACGCGATCGAGTCCGATTCCGACGCCGCCGTTTCCGTCAAGCGAAACGTTTGCTCCCTGGCCAACGCCAAGATTCATTTGTGGCGTGCCGTTCTGCATGCCGAAGCCAAGCCCGCCACCGCCTCTACTGGGGCTAGGCATCACTGCGGGAGCATAACCACCGCCACTTTGGCCAGAGTTGCTACCACCACCGCCGATGGCGCGTCCGATCAGGCCGCCAAACCTGCCTTGAGCTTGTGTTTGCTCAATGTTGATCAGCATGGCTGCGATTGCTGTCAAAAAAAGTGTTGCTTTGAAGTACGTTTTCATTGGATCACCCTTTAACTTTAGAAATTGGTTTTCTTTTTTGGTTGAATGAGCCGCCGTCAGAGGCTCGCCTCACACCACTTACGGGAAACAGCTGTGGTGTTACAAAAATTTAAAAAAATCACTCGAAATTCAGTTCTCTATTGCCGCGGCTGCGGAGGCATCTGTTGGCTGATCGTCAAGGTCTGACGGATCACAGCATCGTTTGGCATTTGAGTCAAAACATGCTCGAGTACTTGAGTTGCGCGCTCTCGATGACCAAGCATCAAATGGTGATAGCCCAGAAGAAACTGAGTTGAAGGGCTGGCATCCGCTGACATTGCTTGCGTTTGCAACGATTGATACTGCTGTGCGTAGACTGCTGGATCTTTGTAGTAGCCGCGAATCTGATCCCAACTGTAGAGCGGCTGACCCTGAGCCAAACCTGCGTACGCGTATTCCGCAGAGCGTTCATAGTTTCCGTCCGCAAAAGTGCACAGCGAATGGAAGTGATTGAACGCTGGACTAGCTTGCGACGAAGAATTGACTTGCTGCATCAACGAAGAAGCATGTTCAAACTCTCCGTTGTGAAACGAGCTGATCGCATCGGCGAATCTTCGCCAGTGCTGAACCGTTTGCATCGGATTCGACCCAGAAAACCCAATCGCCTGCCTACCGGTAAATGGTGGATGGACACCACCGGTACGAGGGATATCCAATTGCATACCGCCCGCATTAACGCGGATGTTGGATCCCGAAATATCGACTGCTGGGACTGCCTGTGCGGGTCCGACCGATGTTGCCGGTGCAAACGGATTGGACCAGCTTTGTTGAGCCGGCACCTGAATGTTGCTGCCATAACTGTTTGCACGAGCGTTATCAGCCATTTGCAGGGCTTGGTTAACCAGATCATTCGATCGGCTGAGGTCTTGAGCGAGAGCCGCTGATTGGGAAAAGTGAGCCGCACCAATACAGGCGACCACCAACAAGAGTTTAGTTTTCACGATATCCTCCGGAGAATTGGCTGTGATAGAAAGATTCACATGCACATACGAGCCAGAATCTGTCTGTTACAGTTGCCAAAAAAGTTTTCTCCAAAAGATGGATGAATGCGGCTGAGATGCGGAAAACAACGTGTGAAAATTGGTTTAATCGGCCATAATTTTGTTATCCCTGCTGCGGGCGGACGGCACATGAATAGATGGGGATCTGAAACCAAATTGCACGGCATGTGGCTGTGGCCTCCAACCGCACTCGTTTGCACGCTCGTACTGACGGCCTCTAGCCGTTGATTCCTGTACCGACCAGAGAATTATCCTGCTTCGTAATTCAACACCCGCCTGCAATCAACATGCCCGAACGAAGTCCTGCAATTGACGATCTAGAATTACTCCGTGCTTCGCATCAGTTGCATCAAAAGGAAAGCAATCCCGGCCAGAACAATGCCTTCAACGAGATTCTGACGCGATATCGCGAACGATTGAAACGCATGGTCGACGTGCGAATGAACCAGAAACTTCGAGGTCGGCTCGACGCATCAGATGTCATCCAAAACACTTTTGTCGAAGCTGCTCGAACTCTCGAAAACTATCTCGACAATCCAAAGATATCGGTCTTTCTGTGGCTCAGGCGACTCGCCGGTGAAAAGCTAATTCAAGCCCATCGCAAACATATGGGAGCAGAGAAAAGGTCGGTCAATCGCGAACAGCCCATCTTTGGCGGCGTTCCTGCAGCGACTTCTCAAGTGATCGCAATTCAACTCTCAGGCAAACTCACGTCTCCATCACTGGCAGCAACAAAACAGGAAGCCAAAAACGATTTGATGTTGGCGCTTGATCAAATGGGTGAGATCGACCGCGAGATCCTGATGTTGCGACACTTCGAACAGCTTTCTAATCATGAAACCGCCGAAGTCGTCGGCATGAATTACGAAGCGGTGAAGAAGCGTTACATCAGAGCGTTGGACAAACTTCGCACGATCATGATTGGAGATAAAGATGGATCGTAACATTTCCATCGACTCACTGGTTGAAGAATTCACCAGAGAGCTACGAAGCGAGAATTTACCTGACATCGAACAATACGTTGAACAACATCCGCAGCATAAGGAACAGATTCGGAAACTGTTTCCGATGCTAGAGTTAATCGAAGCAAATAACAGGAACACAGTCGACGACGATTCGATCGACATGATCGACGAAGAACTTCGCAATCTTGGGCCAACGCCACCACGCCGATCGATTGGAGACTACCGAATTATTCGAGAACTCGGTCGTGGCGGAATGGGAATCGTTTACTTGGCGGAACACGAAGCATTGGGACGTGAAGTCGCGATCAAAGTACTCCCGGAGTCGGCTCAGTTCGATCAACGTCGTGTGCAGCGGTTTCAACTTGAAGCGAAGGCTTCGGGCAAACTGCATCACGCAAACATCGTGCCCGTTTTCGATGTCGGACGTGACAACGAAGTTTCCTTTCTGGTAATGCAATACATCGAAGGTGTTAGCTTAGACCATGTTTTGCGCAGGATGCGAAACGAAAGCCAACCTGACCACACGCTTGGTTTTGATGCCCTCAACACGGCTGTTGAGAATGAACTTGCGATTACCGAAACTGAGCCACCGCAAAGCGATCTCGATCTCAGCATCGCCGCCAGTGTTTCAGCACTCGCTGGTGGAGGAAAGTTCTACCGAAACGTCGCAAAGATCGGTGCTCAGATCAGTGAAGCACTTGCTTACGCTCATAGCGAAGACGTTTTACATCGGGACATCAAACCGGGCAACCTGATGCTGGGTGCAAGCGGTCACGCTTGGATCACTGATTTCGGTTTGGCGAAGATTCTCAACGATGTCAATCTTACTCAGACTGGTGAAACCGTTGGCACATTGCGATACGTTTCACCAGAACAACTCAACGGGGTTTCCGATACTCGAAGCGACGTCTACAGCCTTGGATTGACGCTGTACGAGATGCTAACCCTAAAACCCGCCTTCAATGGTTCTGACTTCGCGGAAATGGTTCAGGACATCAATGAGAAAGAACCGGCCTCGCCTCGCCGCATTGACTCGCTCATCCCGCGAGATCTAGAAACAATCGTGCTGACTGCGATCGATAAAGATCCTCGAAAGCGATACCAAACTGCCGAAGCGTTGCGGGACGACCTACAGCGTTTCCTCGAAGGCAAAACGATTCGAGCGAAGCAAACTTCCGAAGTTGAGCGTTTTGTAAAAGCAGTCAAACGTCGACCTATCGTATCTGCATTGGCTGCATTGTTGCTTTCTTCCTTAGTGGTCGGCACATTCACGACGGCATGGAAATGGAGAGAGGCCAGCCTTGCTCTTGCCGACGCTCGGCAAGAATCCAAGTCACGTCTCGGAATGAACCAATTTCTGATCGAAGACTTGCTCAACAACGCGAACCCCAACAATCAGTCCGACCCAGATGTAAAACTCATCACAGTCTTGCGACTGGCTTCGGAAAACGTTGGCGAACGTTTCAAAGACGACCCGTTAACCGAATCGGAAATCCGGTTTCAAATGGGTCGCGTTTTTTATAGCTTGACCGAATACAACGAAGCATTGCAACATTACACAGAGTCGCATCGCATTCGCAGTGAACTATTGGGGGAAGAACATCCCGACACGCTGCAAGTTTTGTTTCGGGTCGGCAAAGCGACAAAGCAGTTGGGCAATCACGAGAAAGCCATTGTGATCTTTGATCGCGTCATCATTCTAAGTTCGATCAATCCACAGCCCGAAACGGCCAACCTGACCGAAGCAATGATGATGAAGGCCAGTTCGCTGGCAAGCCTCGGACGCAATGAAGAAGCCGAAACGATCGCACGCGAATATGTCGCCATCGCAAAAGAGAACCATCATCTTGACCTAAAAAATGGACTCGAGCGTTTGGCAAAGACGCTTTATAACCAAGGCAAGTATTTGGAATGCGAATCGGTGATCGAAGAAAGAATTGCACTTTCCGACTCATCAAGCAGAACGATGTCAGCCCGCAACATGCTTGCTCTGAGCCAAATGGCACGCGGCGACGCGGAGAAAGCGAAGGAGACGTTTGCTGAGCTGTTTGAGATTCTCAGAAACGAATACGGGGAAGAGCACGATTGGACACTGACGACCGTCAAAAGTTATTCCGACGCATTAGCCAAGACCGGGCAGGCAGAGAAGGCAATTGAGCTCCTAAACGAGTATCTTCCGATCAGCAAACGAGTTCGCGGTATCACAAGCCGCAGAACGGTTTCCATGAAGAAGCTTTTGGCCGAAATCATGCTAGAATCCGGGAATACAGTTTCAGGAATGGAGATCCTTGAGTCGCACCGGTCTCAAATGACCGAGAGATTAGGTGAATCCCATCGCGATACGATCGGCGAAACGATCAAGCTTGCGTGGGAACATCGCAAACTAGGCGACTTCGAAAAGGCGGCTTTCATATTCGAGAAGGCTTACGACACAGCCAGCGAGCATTACGGCGACAATGATCGATTGGCACTTTGTGCTCTGGCTGACCTTGGTGATGTCCATCGCAAAATGAAAAAGTACAAGCTATCTGAAGAGTATCTGACGACGGCCATCGATCGCTTCCGAAGTTCGTTTCGTGCAAATCACCCAGATCTTCTGGTCAGCATTCGTTCATTGATCAAACTGTACCTAAAAATTGAACGTTTCGATGAGGCAGAACCTTTTGGATTGGAGCTTGTAGCCGGATTCAAAACGGAACACGGAAGCGATTCGGAAGACTCGATCGATGCAATGCATTTCCTCAAAGAGATCTATATAAAACAAAAGAACTACCTAAAGGCAAAAGACGTTTTGACGGAACTCTATCAATTCGCTTCCGATCGGGATCCGCTAAGCGGCGATTCCTACGATGCAATTTTTGAGATGGATTATGCTGATGCCAAACTCGACAACCATCAGCTACGAATTGATCGCATTCTCAACCTTAGTCAACGGGTAGAATCCACTGCGGCGATGGATGGCAACTACTGGAAGGCTCGAGGATTACTTGGACAGGCGTATTTCGCGGCGGATGAACTCAAAACAGCCGAGCAAATCCTGCTGAATGCCCATACTGGATTGGAATCGATCAAAGACGAAGTCGACGAATCGTTCTACGAGAAGTACATGGGGCGAACGGCTGGCCGCCTGAGTGAACTCTACGAAAGCATCGAGAACGACGAAAAGCACAAAGAATGGGAACGGATTTATCGGGCATTTCGCGACTAATCAGATGATTTGAAATTCCACCAGAAATCGCGTCCCTTATCCGACGAACCCTGCACATTGAAAGTAAGGCAGTCTGCTGCCGTCTCAACCGTACGATTCCAGATCAGAGAAAATGATGCCCCACAGCCGACTGAGCAAAATCGAAACTCAATGGTCGCTCGTACACCGAGCCAACGAAGTCGAGCAAGGCGCAGCGGTCGCGCAAACAGAACTGTTTGAAAAGTATAGCCCCGCCATCAAGCGATATCTGCTAGGTTCGCTTCGAAGCGAAGAGGCCGCGTCAGAAGTTTTTCAAGAGTTTGCGTTGCGACTGGTGCGAGGCGACTTCAAGAATGCAGATTGCGAGAAAGGCAAATTTCGCAACATGATCAAGACGTCGCTCTATCGGTTGATGGTTGACTTCCACCGTCGAACCAACAAGCGAAAGAAACTTGGGACTGCGGAACAAATTGATTTGGTCCCCTCAGAAGAATCCTCCGGTTTAGAGACTGACTCGTTCACGATCGCATGGCGACAAACGATGTTGGATCAAGCTTGGAAAAGGCTCGAACAGTTGCAGACCGAAACAACAAAACCCTACTTTACGATTTTGCGAGCCCGAGTTGATTCTCCTGAGTTGACGACAAAGCAACTCCACGAGCATCTATCCAAGAATCAACTGGTTGAGATTCCGTCTGAAGCATCGTTTCGCGTTTATCTGCATCGTGCCAGAAAGCGATTCGCCAAATTGCTGACGGAACAGGTCGCACTTTCGATTCAGGACCCGACCCCCGAAAGCATCGAAGCGGAACTGATCGATCTCGGGCTGCATCTCTTTTGCCGCCCGTAAGATTTACCCGGGAAATACGACGCCACCGTCAACCACCAACGATTGACCCGTCATCATGCGACTCGTTTTTGATGCCAGAAACAGAACGCTGTCCACCATGTCCTTCTCGTGCAAATGCTCCGGCAGGCATTGTCTGGCAAGGAATGCCTTAAGGCCTTCTTCGGTTGCCCACTCATCCATCTGCCGTTTGGTTAGAACCCAACCCGGCAAAATGGAATTTACGCGAATCTTGTCGCCGCCAAGATCTCTCGCAAGGCAGCTCGTCAGGCCAACGATTCCTGCTTTGGCCGTCGCGTAACACGGGTAGCCATCGCCGGCGATTCGAAACGCAATCGAAGAAAAATTGATGATCGATCCTCCACCCGCTTCCTTCATGCCCGGAGCTACTGCCTGAGCGGTGAAGAAATGAGGACGCAAATTCACGTTCATCATGGAGTCCCATTCGTCAGGCGAGAATCCCTGGATTTCATGGCGGTTATCCCATGCGGCGTTGTTGACCAAAGTCGTGATCGGACCATGGGCAGCTACCGCCTGTTTCATCGCGGACTGCAATGCCGCGACATCGGTTACGTCGCACTTGATATACAGCGGTGCGACACCATGGTTCTCTCGCATTGCATTGACAAACTCAGACGCGTCGGATCGTTGTACGAACGCCACGCGCGCTCCCTGGGCGAGGAAGCCATCCGTCAACGCGGCGCCGATTCCCGAACCACCACCTGTGATGAAAACGGAGGTCTCTTTGAGATCATGAAACGTCGCATACATAGACTTCACTTTCGCTATTAATTTTCTTTTGCGTTCTCAACCATGTCTCTAACGGGTGTATTTCCCCGGACAAAGCTCGTTGACGGCAGCCCAAGGATCTGCTGAATCGCGGACAACGTCAAACGTGAATGGCATCATCAACTCAGTCGCAAACTCAACAGGAGTCTTATTGACGACCAACTGTCGCAGAAGCTTTGCCGCGATCGGATACCACTTTGCGGCTTCCCCTTGCCATCGAACTTGAGGCCGTTTCGTTTCCGTACTCGCGTTGGATTCAAGGAACTCCAACTCTTCGGCAACAATCACGTCGAAGGACTCAACAGAAACACGACCGTGAAAAACCTCGGCCCAAAGCTCCCATCGCGACCGTTCAGTTGTCGCAAGATCGTCCATGATTCGAACGAACACTTTTTCGCCTCTTGCGTTGACCATCGTCGCAGGCAAGGCAACACAGCCATTTCCACAAAGCCAGTCTGTCATGTACTGCAATGCTTGAAAAACATTGTAGCGGACTTCTTCTGGGTCATCATTCGCAATCACATCGGACATCGCGATGCTGGCAGCGAGTACGCCACGTCCGTAAAGCGGGTCGTCTTTTTCAAGACCTGGAACGTCCGGGGAATAGATAAACTCCATCAGCTTTTCACGTTCGAGGTCATCGGATACCAACGCTTCAATGAGTGCAACTAGCGTCCGGTTCTCCGAGTCGGACTCAAAAACTTCCCACGCCTGTACAAGTGCGATCCCGGGACGAACAAACGCCGGATGAGCGACCCAAAACCCGTTCAGTTTCCGCTTCAACTGAGTAACAACATCTTTAATGTAGCCGACCATCGACACCTGATAGGAGTCGACGTTGTCGTCTTCGTAAAGCACTCCATACATCCCACCGATGCGGATTGCCCCCGATGGAGCCAACGCGTCTACCAAAAGGCAATGTGATTCACGAATGTGATTGATCACAATATTTGGATCTGCTTTTACGGGAATTCGATACCCTGGATCATTCTTGAACAATCTGGCAGTCGATGCAAGGAAGTCATGCCAACCCAAACTGCCGCCCAGAAAGTAAGGCGCCAACACAGACGCAATTTCTCGGATGCGAAAGATGGCTCGCGGATTTTCAAACACAATGAAGAGTCGAACGGTGCCGAGTTTGTAATCCGGATGCGAGACTCGAATCAATTTCTCAGCGTTCTCGATCAATTCCTTAACATAGGCTGCTTCTGCTTCGTCTTCCAGTTTTGGAATATAGAACACCAATGCTTCCGGACGTTGCCAGTTGTGAAACAGATGCATCGCGAAATCGAACAGATGCAACGGCAACGGATTTCCGTTCAACAGGTGACTGCCATCGGGTAGAGCCAGACCAGGAATTCTCTTGATTGGAATGGATCGACCGGTTTCATCAAGCCGATATCTCTTTCCATTAGTCGGATCATCATAAGAAAGGGTTCCATCAAAACAGCCAACTAGATTTTCGCACGCAGCAAGAAAATTCTTCATCACCGGAGTTTTTGAGTCTTCATTATCGGCACCCCAGCGAGGCACCATGCCGGAGGCTTCAACGAGTTCGGTCACTATCGATGGTTCATCGACTGAGCGACGATTGAGCGAGTTCATGGCGTTGATCGCCATTTTTGCCGTATCGGGCGGCCCAAATAGCGTAACCTGGAAGCCCTCCAAGAATTCCGGTACGTTTACCAGTGGCACATCGCAGGGAAAACTTGCGGGTCCAACCACGACTCGACCCGTATCGTCCTTCGCACCGATCACCGTTCTGTAGGTTGCGGAAAGGTAGTCGCAGTTTTCATTCTGGATTGCGTAAGAGGCGGTCAAACGGTCGATAAACTCTCGATCCACCGCACGCTGACTCAGTACTTCATTAAGATGCGTCCGAACTAGCAGGTAAAGGTCGCACACGAACGCCAACGCTTGATCGGTTTCGATCGCGGGAAAAGAATCTCGCAAACCTTCAGCAACTCCAAGGCCGTCGACTGCCTGGACTCGCTCGCTATTAGCACTCAAACATTCAACCAAGGATTGTGGCAGATAATCGAGGTAGTACGGAATATCAACGGAGGCCATTAGCTTCCCCGATACGTCGAGTAACCAAACGGGTTAAGCAACAATGGAACGTGATAATGTTCCATTGGATCGTCAACCAGAAACTCAATTCGCACGACTGGAAAGAAAGACGGTTTTTTCATTGCTGAGAAATAGTCGGCAACATGAAAAATAATCCTATAATGTCCAGCAACAAGATCTGTTGCCAACGGCTCTGGTACGCGTCCATCCTTATCTGTGGTTCCGCCGCCGATGGATTGCCACTGGCTGTCTTTCTTCAACTCCAATTGGATTTCGATATTGGCGCCCGGAACGCCGCGTGACGTATCAAGTACGTGAGATGTGATTCCGCTCATGAGATCAGTTTCCTCAATCGAATTTTGGTGATTTCCATTTGCTCAACTGCTGCGTTCGCCATCTCTATTTCTCGATCGTTCGGCAAACGAGACTCAAGCATGTCGAGCATGTCCTGAGCTGATTTTCCAGTCGCACAAACGATGAAGATAAATCCAAACTTGTCAAAGTATTCATCATTGGCTTCCGCCAGCCGCTGCAAAACGGCATCCGACGCCGAGTTGACTCCTGACTGCTCGCCGCTGGCGATCGTTTTCGTGTTAGCGTACTTTTTTCGCAAGCTTTCAACGTTGCCGATCCGCGGATGAGCCGAAAATGCTTCCATGAGATCTTCTTCCCCAAGGCCCTCAAACGCATCTTCGGCTTTGCGGAACAATTCTATATCGTACCGGAATATACTCTCCGACATCATCTGCTCAATCCACGCTGGCGATGCACAACAGGATTCGAAAACTTGTCGACGGTCGTTCGCTGGCAATTGATTGAGAATCAGGACGACTGAGTTAGGTTGGTTTCGACGCAACACTTTTCCATTTGGCTCGCCAATCAGCAATCCATCGCGGCACACGATTTTTCCGAGCACATAGGTTTCATTCACGACACCGAACAGTTCGCAATCATCGTAAGGTGTAACTTCATGACGATGAGCAAGCGTTCTCCCATCGCAGACAAAGCTTTTTTGCGGATCCCAAACAACAAGGTCAGCGTCGTAGCCCTTTTTAATCTGGCCCTTCGTATCTCCGAGTCCGAAAATCTCCGCAGGACGTTTGGATAGTCTTTGGGCAAGGAGTTCTGGAGTCCAACGAAAGAATCTGGCCACCGTATTGGTCGCACTCAGTAGCAATTGGAGGCTCGCGATTCCGCCCCAAGCTTTCGCAAAGTCGCCCACATCCAAATGTTTGAGCTCTGGCGGGCAAGGCGAATGATCTGAGCCTAAAGTCTCGATTAATCCACTGCGGACCGCCAGGCATAGTCTTTTGCGATTGTTTGCATCACGAATCGGAGGAGCACATTTAAATTGAGTTTGTCCGTCAGCGATTTGATGATCGACAAAGTACAAATAGTGTGGACAGGTCTCGACCGTTAGCGGAAGTCCTTCACGTTTTGCGTTTTCGATCGACGGGATCGCCGACGCTGCAGCAAGGTGCACGATATGCACGGGAGTCTTGAACTCACGGCACAGTTTGATCAACAAATCGATCGCTTCGGTTTCAAAGGTCTCCGGTCGCGAGGCTGCATACTCAGCATACGATTCAGGATTCCCCATCAGTGGTGTCTCACCGACGATCTCCGCGTGGGCCAACAAGGGCAGCCCTGAAGGCCGCAGAGTTTCCAACGCCAACCGTAGTTCCTTTTCACCGACACCCGGGAATTCATCCAAACCGGAATCGCACAAAAAGGCTTTAACCCCAAAAACGCCTTCGTCAATCAACGCCTCGAGTTCCGCCACGTTGCCGGGGATCAAACCACCGTAGAATCCGACGTTAACTCGGCATTTCCCTTTGGCCGCATTCCGTTTTGCGCTGAGCGCTGCGACAGTTGTCGTTACCGGATTGCTGTTGAGTGGCATATCGATGATGGTTGTGACTCCACCGAGAGCTGCCGCCGCAGTTGCCGTTTCAAAGCCTTCCCATTCGGTTCGGCCAGGTTCATTCACGTGAACATGAGTATCGATGACTCCAGGCGAAATCACCAAGCCACCGAAATCGGTCAGCGGAATCTCGGGAGAAACAGCGGCACGATCGATGACATCGACAATCTTGCTGCCTTCAATCACGACTGCGGCTTTCACTTCTCCCTCAGGAGTGACAACTCGGGAACTCGCGATCGCGAACCGATTTCCAAAATTTTTATCATCGTGATTCACGGCATTACCCATCGCGGCGAACCGTGGCCGAGATGACGCCGAATGGCTCAGGAGATGGAACAAAGATATCGTTGTCGTTCTCCAGATCCAGCTTCGCAATGTCGGCGTGCAAGTGATGTTGGTTCGGCAGATCCAAAGAGATTTCATGGATCTCAGGGCAAGCCGTCAAAACGGATTCAGCCATCTCAAAAAGTGTTTTCTGAACTGACGGACTGTATTGATGTGAAAACACGTCCAACAATAGACTGCGAACTACCTGTCGGGTTGTCGTCCAATCGTGGTGTTCGTCTTTGCACTGCCAATCAGCTGTAATTGTCGTTGCGAAGATTCGATCGGCAGTTGACTTCAACGTGGTAAACTTGTCCTCGAGAAAATTCTCGAATCCGGAATTCGTTGTTTTAAGCACTTTGAGCCCCAGCAAACCGGATCGCATCGAAACGCCATCAACCGACGAAACGACCGAGCATGTATTTTCTTCGCTGCCACCGCCCGTAAAGGCATGCCCGTGTGCTTCCCCGTCGACGTCGATGCGAGTCCAAAGTTGCTGCGTGACTGAAACGGTTGCTTGGCTGACGTGATCAAAGCTATCGTAGAAATGGTTCGCCAAATGAGTCGCGTACGACTCGATGTTTTCGACACCATGCAGACGCGCAATCGCATAGACCGAATTCTTCATCGTGTCGGTAGGGACGACTTTGGAGTTGTCTCCGTCGCTGTAGGAAGATTCGAAGTCGCCTTCCAAGGCAACATTGGCGACCAACTGTATGAAGTCATGATGCTCACCGTTTCGAGTGATATGCGACAAACAGACTTTTGATTTGCCGTATGACTGTTTGGAAAGTGAAATACTCATTGCAGTTCTCTTTTGTGTGACAGGTTGTCCGGGAGGCAGTTGCGAATAGCTGCGCAGATCAAGCCGCAATCTAATCTTTCTCGCTCAATCGATCTCGATGAATGTCTTTGTAGTAAATGTAGCTGGCCGGAGTCTTCCCCATCGCAACGAACCACTGCGGGCAAAAAGAAGCCATCCAAATAATGTCTCCTTCGGTAACGGGGAAATAGTCGTCCGCCAAACGGTAGACACCCTTACCAGATAGCATCTGCAGACCGTGCTCCATGACATGGATCTCGACTTGAGGTAATGTCGCGCCAGGCTGATAGGTGAAAATATTGACCGCCATGTCGAACTCGGGAGCAATCGGCAACAACGTTTGCAATTGAGCATCTTCATCGCCCATGAAAGCTTCTCCTTGGACATCGCTGGCGTTTCCAACGATCGGTTTGGGCCACTCTACATCTGGGTGTGGCGTGTAAGCCTTCTCGAACACGATCAACGTCGCGGATTCTTCGCAAGTGATTTGATGCGGTGTATCGCTTGGAATAAACGCGAATCCTCCGGTCGAGAGTTCATGTGTTTCATCAAGTATCAGCGTGCAAAACCCCGATCGCACATAAATGAATCGCTGAACGCCATCTCCCGGAGAACCACTACTCCCGTCGGCCGAAAACGTAACGGTGTACTGTGTAAACCTCGCACCCATCTCCGGTGCGATGTGAATCACTGTCGTCGCGTTCTCCCAACCAACCGGCATCGAATTGACATGCGTGTCCGCCGTGATCAATGCATAGTCGCGAGCATATCGGCTTCGTGTGTACCCAAAAACGTCCATTACTTTTCCTAGCTCAATTTGATGTTCTGAGAAAACCGAATCAATGAGTGCACCATGACATCAAGTGCAACGTAGATATCATCAGGGGAAACAAACTCGTCAGGATGGTGGCTGACTCCATCACGACAACGCACAAACAACATACACGACGGTGCGATACGTGCCATGATCATCGCATCGTGCCCTGCCCCGCTGACCATCGGCTTAACAGCAATACCAGCCTCATGAATGGCCTCATTCAAATGAGCAACTAGCCCGTGATCCATCCACGTTGCCGGAGTATGCTGGACTGAATCGATTTGAGCTACAATTTTTCTGGACTTTGCAATCGAGTCAATCGAAGCTTTGATCTCAATAAAAGCGTCATCTCGAACACGGTCGGATTGGTGTCGTAAATCCAGTCTGACTTCCGCGTGATCACTGATAACATTGGAAAGCCCGGGAGAAGCTTCAATACTTCCAACTGTTGCGAACAAGCCATCCGTCCGTTTCCCAATCGACTCGATCGAAAGAATCAGTTCAGCGGCAGCGGCGAGCGAATCCTTGCGGCGATCGTGCGGCACGGTTCCAGCATGGCCGGCTTGACCAACAAGCGAAATCTTCGCTCGCGTTTGGCCAGCGATTGCCATCACGACACCGACAGGAACGTCTGCTTCCTGCAACAAATCAGCCTGCTCAATGTGGGCCTCCATGAAGCCTGCCAGAGGACGATCCAAATACGAAGCGTCGGCAATCTCTCCCGCATCGCCACAGAATCCCGAAAGTGCAGCCTCCATCGAAATACCATCGGCATCTCGCTGCTGCAGTGCAGCCGGCTCAAGTTCGCCAACGATTCCCAACGAGCCGATGAACGGAAACTGGAAGCGAACACCTTCTTCTTCCGAAAATCCAACGACATGGAGATCAAAATTCAATTCGACATCGGATTGGCGAATGACTTCAACAGCTGCCAACCCAAGGATCACACCAAGCGGTCCGTCAAATCGCCCCGCATTGATGACAGTGTCCAAATGTGAGCCAATCATGAATATCGGACGATCGGATGGACCGCTAACGAACTGACCAACCAAATTTCCGACAGAGTCCAGTTCGCAGGTCATACCCGCATTTCGCATCCAACCTCGAATCGACTCGTGAGTTCGTTTCATTGCCGATGAACAAAAAGCCCGCGTTAAATTGCCTGGCACGTCAGAAACTTTCCCCAACAAATCACACCGTTCGACGGCTCGCAATGCTGCGGCTTGAATGGCAGAGCGATCGACAGAACAAAATTCGAATGACATGGCGCAGATTTGGGTGAAACAGAAATCAACAAAGCGTGTCGTCGAGGCAACGTGTTGTCGGTATATTGATGGGAAAGATGTCGAAGCCGAAGGACTTGAATGAGGGACTATATCCTACTGTTTGTGAACGGCCAGCAACATCGCATCGACGCTGCAGACGCTTTTTTGACGCTGTCCGACTACTTGCGGACGCATCTTGGACTATGCGGAACCAAGATCGTTTGCTCCGAAGGCGATTGTGGCTCGTGCTCGGTGCTATGTGGAACCGCTGACGGACGTTCAGCTGACGCCAGTTTCATTTACGCTCCGATCGATTCCTGCATTCGATTTGTATACCAGCTGGATGGTTGCAACATCGTTTCGGTCGAAGGTTTGGCCCGAGACGGCAGATTGAATAGTGTTCAGCAAGCCATGATTGATTGTCATGGATCCCAGTGCGGTTTTTGCACTCCCGGTTTCGTTGTTGCGATGACCGCAATTCTGGAGGAACACGATCAGCCAACGGAATGCCAATGGCGGAAGGGGCTAACTGGAAATCTCTGCCGTTGCACTGGCTACACTCCGATTGTTCAAGCCGGTATCGAATCGACTAAGAACCCGTCGCCAAAGATGAATGAGTGCTTCCCTGCGGCCACGATGATTGAGGCGATCAAAGATGTCGCTTTGGACGAAATCAAAGTAGACTATCGGGAAGCAGCAGTCACTCGCACGATTTACTCTCCGACAACGATCGAGCAAGCTACATCTTTCCTTGCTGAGAATCCTGAAACTAAGATCGTAGCCGGCGCGACCGACATTGGAGTCCAATTCAACAAAGGCTACTGCCGCTCAAACATTTGGATGGACTTGAACCGCGTGACTTCTTTGAAGGAGCTATCGATCGTTGATAACACGATCATCGCGGGCGCATGTGCAACCTGGGCGGACATCGAAGCAATTGTCGAAAAAAGCCTGCCACAGTTCTTTGACATCGTCTCAGTTTTCGGATCGCCACAAATCCGAAACGTTGGAACGATCGGCGGTAATATCATCAACGCCTCGCCGATCGCGGACTCGACACCGTTTCTGTTTGTCGCCGACGCGGAACTTCAGTTGGTTAGCAAATCGGGTGTTCGCGAGATCAACATCAACCACTTCTATCTGGGGTACAAAACGTTCGACCTACAAGCCGGCGAACTGCTGGAGCAAGTTCGAATTCCCATGCTCCAAGACGACGAAGTGCTGAAGCTGTACAAAATCTCTCGACGAAAGGACATGGACATTTCGACGTTCACCGGCGCGATCCGCATGAAACTCGATGGCGACGTGATAGAAAATGCTGCCATCGCATACGGAGCTGTCGGGCCGGTAGTGTTGCGACTGCCCAAGACAGAGGCATTTCTTACTGGTCGAAACCTCAATCTTGAAACGATGCAACTCGCAGGCGACATTGCCGTCGGAGAGATCACGCCAATCACGGACGTTCGAGGCGGCGACGAATATCGAATCCAACTCGCGAAGAACGTGCTGCTAAAGTTCCTTCACGAGGTTCGACCGACAGGAGCACTCGCATGATTGAGTATTCTTCTCGTAAACCGCAAGAAGCAATCGCTGGCGGCAGTTCGGTCGGCAAATCGATTCCACACGATTCGGCCGTTGGTCATGTCACAGGAACGGCCCCGTTTATCGATGACCTACCCCGACGAGTTGACGAATTATTCGTTGGATTCGTGGGCTCGCCCTGCGCCAGCGGAACGATCGATTCAATCGACATTTCGAAAGCCAAAAAAGTCGAAGGCATCGTTTGTGTGCTGACTTCCAAGGATGTCGCCCCACACAATATTTTTGGTCCTCTCTTTTGTGACGAGCCCTTTCTCGCGGAAAAGGAACTAATCAATGTCGGCCAACCGGTTGTTTTAATCGGCGCCGAGTCCGAGACAGCACTCAAAG
>CAYGUE010000016.1:39480-70943 GCA_964352885.1 uncultured Pirellulaceae bacterium | reverse complement strand
ATTCAAACAATTAATCCAGGTATGTCTGCAAAAATTCACAGCCTCGAAGCGCCAGAGCGCCAGCGAGTGAATAATTGCTTGGATTTTCGACTCACTCGCTTGCGCTTCGGGCTTGTATTTGCACGGTTCGATTTTTCCGTTTTCCGCGGCTATTGCCGGATGGAATCTGAGTTTTCAGGCAAAGCGTGCAACTCTCAAACTCGCCATCGAGGCATCAGAGCGCACCTCGCTTTCGCTTCGGGAAGTGATGTCGCGTTGCGACTAACGCCCGACCAATTTGGCCAAATACTCTTTGGTCACCGCAGCTGTCACCACGAGGTTATATTCACTGGGCACCACAATGCTAGGGCTTGGTGCATAAGGCTGACTGAAGAAACCAGCAGCAATCGGATCCACTTCGACCCCCTGTGACTTGGCCAACCGGACCGCACGAGGCAAGTGCCACGCTGATGTCAGCAAGCCAATTCGTTTGCCCGGATTCAGGTCGGACCACTTTTTCAGGTTCTGCATTTCTTCCGATGTGTTGACGCCGTTGAGCTTCAAGAGCGCCTGAGGTTCAACGCCTAGCTCTTCGAGTAAAATCGTCGCTTCTTCGTAAGGATGCAGATCCTCCTCCGATGAGCGAAATGATTGTAGGCCGGTGCACATGACCTGTTTCGCCTTGCCCGCGTGCCAAAGTCGGGCGACTTGCACGATTCGATCTCCAGACTCGGAAACTTGCGGCTTACCCGAAAGCCGCGTCGTCGTGCCTCCGCCAAGAACCACAACAACATCGTAAGGTTCGACGGCACTGAGATCCTGCTGGAGGAATTCACGCTCGATCGTTCCGGCATACCAACTGGCAAAGAATCCGTTTCCTGCCACGGTCAGAAACAACCAGCAAACGAAGCACATTATCGCCGGCCAAGCGGTTCGATTGATCAAACAAAAATAGATGGTGACTAACAGGAAGAGCCAAATGATACCAACCGGCATCACAAGCGATGTCAGCAGTTTTTCAAGCATTGTCATGCCAGCGACTGCACCGACGATCGCACAGAAAACAGCCCCAACAAATGCCAGAAGAAGCAGATGTGGCAAATAACGAAAACGAACTTTCCCACTACCACCTCGCTCAACGTCGCGAGTGTAGTATTCGTCGTACTCGTTTTCCCAGTCTTTGTTCTTGCGCCAGAAGGGCATGGTTTCAATCTTCCATAGAGTTCGACATTGTGGCTGAGGCGTCTCGCCCCAGTATCCTAGCGCTTACTGCGGCGAGACGCCACAGTCACGTTTAAAAGTCATCTTTACTGCGGCTTCTGCCCACCCACGTGATAGTCATGACACGTCGTGCAGCGATTGCTCGTCAGGTTTTTCTGGTGACACGTCGTACACGTCGCCTTCAGAATCGGCTGAAAGTTGCTTCGGTATTCACACTGGTCGAGACTAATAAACGACTCTTTATTCGAAACCGTTGAATCCATGCGATGACAATGAGAACAATCCTGCAGCGCCGGCTGAATCAGGTGAGGGCGGTGCGAGAACGAGGTGAACTGACCAATCGATCCATCGCGCTGTAACGCTTTCCAATTCATCAGCAACGACTGATCCACGTTGCGTTTCAGCGTATGACAATAGCGACAATTTCCTATCGAGCTAACCTGCGTTAGCGATTCATAGAGAGATGCTGTTGCAGCATTGGAGTCGGCGTTGGGTTTCGCCAAAACCAAGTCGATCCAGTGCTGCAGAAATCCGTCTTCATGACCCTCAGGATGATAGGCAAGACTGAGCGTGGTGTCATCTCGAACCCAACCCCTGCGAAGGTTCGTGTTTCCTGATGCCGTGGCGGGAATGCGAATGACCGAAACCTCAAGAGGAGCTTGCATGGGAGCCCGTTGCGTTTCCTGCGGCTCAATCTTCAACGGTAATTGGCGAATGTTGTTGACAGCAACCACTGAATCTGATGACCGCTCAACGCGAACTGCGTCACCACGGAATGGATTGACCGCAAGCTCTTCCTGGACTATCACCCTCGCTAGATAACGCTGCCGTTTCATGGAACCGGAATCATCAACGCTGAACACGCCGCCAAACTTTGCTGCGACTTCCGTATTCAGTTTCGGTAGCCAACGTCGAGATGCTGTTGCAAAAACGCGAGCGTCCATGCCATCCAATATTCTGTTGACGATGGCGTCGCTAACCAATCGTCCCAACGCCAACTCCAAACGCTGTTTCAACGCTGACTTGCCATTCAAGGACAACTCATGGAGCAAACGCTTGATCGACCAAACCAACGTCACTGCATCTCGAACGTCGCTCTCATTGCCAGGATCGAAATCAGAGAAATCAAACGACTTGGGCTTGGTCGCAAGAATTGCCGCAGCATCCGAATCCGCCATTAGAAGCAATCGCATCGCACTCGGTAGAGGCCCATCGAATACGCCGGTTGCAACTAGGGGCCACGACGCAACACTTAACTCTTGTGCCTCGATGGCTTTCATATCCAGCATCGGCAGAGCAAACAGTGCAAATCCATCTGCACCACTATTAACGATTTGTTGCTCGTGACAGGAAGCACACGCCTGCTCAAAGGGAGCCATTACTTTTGCATTTTGATAAGCATCATCCAAGTGACATTGTCTGCAATCAAACGATTTACTCTTTGAAGGGAAATGTTTGCCCGAATGCGCTGAGTGATCAAAAGCAATCTTCTGCCGCGAAGGTTTCGGCCAATTCGTAAATTCAGGATGATCCGTTTCAAAACTGTGGAAATCTTCTTGATGGCAGCTCTGACACTGCGAGTCCGTCATCGATTTCAGGTCAATGTTGCCTTTGTGCTCACGATGACAGGCGTTACACGCGATCCTGTTGTCGCTGCTAACGGGAGACGCCAAAAGATTTGAAACAAACGACGTGTTTTGATTTGTACCAGTTCTCGCGGCGAGCTGTTGCGGAGAAACGTTGTGCGGATTGAGTGCAAACTGTTCTTTGATCGTCGACTTGTGGCACTCAAGGCAAAGTTCCGACTGGGTCATCCTGTTAGAAGTACCCGAGAACGCATGGGCGACCCAGCCAAATGCAGATGACGTCGATCCGGAGTGGCAATCCGCACATCGACCGGCTCCTTTTCCAGCCAGCAGTTGCGCGTGGCTTGAATGAAGCGGTCCCGGAGCTAGAAACTCTTTGCTGTACGGCGAAGCGAGCACAATCATCAGTGCTCCAATCGTGAATGCGATCACAGACAACGTCAAAACGGTCCGACGACGACGAAGCGACGAACGCTGAAGTACAGGCTCTTCATCGCCTTCATCCCACGAACCGTTCTCATCAATGTGATACGGCTGCGGAACACCACTTGGAACCGTGACCACCGGATCATGTGGACGGTGGTATTCTGAATCCGCAAAATCCTGCATGCGGAGAAAGTCGTCGGACTTCAGACTCATGAAAGCCCTCCGCCGAATGCGTGGGCAAGCACTCCGTGAACGACGGAGAAGATCAGCAGGCTATAGGTAATCGCGATGTGCACGAACAGCCAAACTTTCAATCGACCTTGCATTGCAGTGTGGTAGTCCAAGTCGTCTTTCTTGCGAACCATGATTGCTAATTCGCGACTGATGCCGCGATCCTTCTCTGCAAGGAAGCGATCAAGTTCTTCGATATCAGCAATCAGATTTCGCCGCATTCTTCCGTTGGGAGCAACCATGTAAGCGAGGCCACGGCGAGACTCAAAAAATCTCGCCAGACGATTGACGTAGAAGTTCGCCAAAACAGGAGTGCTCTCGCAAGCATCGAGAACCAGCGTTTGGGCGCGGCGAGCCAACTTTCGCCGGAACGACGGAATTCGCTCGAAAATGACTTCTTCTCCAACCGAATTCAGCTTTCGCGGAACTGTTCGCGTCACATAAATCCCGTAAAGACCGCTAAAAAATACAACAAAGTAGAGCAACGCGAGAGTCGATTCGAGCACGCCATCGGGAATGCGAAACGCTACATGCATGGCGAAAACGGCGAACGAACCAAGCCCAACGTAGATGTGCATCTGCATCCAGAAGGCTGCACTTCCAATGCGGCTAATCATCGGCAAACGTTTCCGCATTCCGAACGCAGTCAGTAAAAAAAGGCTGCCGATCAGCACGTAGCCAGTCAGAAAACTGCTGTGAAGAAGCGACCGATCCATCCACGCGACAATGACGGCAAGCAACGCAATGACGACAACGGTGATTGCAGCGTTTTTCAAACGGCGACGTGAAAACTTGTTCATTTGTGACAGAAATTTCATGCGATCATCCAGTCCAATCCATCACGTCGTGAGGTGCACTGATATTGATTCGAACGAGGGCATCATGCGGACACGCTCGTTGACACGCTGGCCCGGAAGGTTGCTCAAGGCACAAGTCGCATTTGGTTGCCTTCACAACTGGCAATGACGTTTTCTGATCAACAATCGGCTGACCTTTTCGATCGTTGACTTCGACCATTCGAATGTTGTGATACGGACAATTGTTGGCACAAGTCGAACATCCAATGCATGTCGTGTCATTGATCGTTACGTTTCCAGTTTCTCGATCGCGCCCGATGGCGCCTGTTGGGCAACCAATCATGCATACCGGATCCAAACAGTGCATACACGCATTAGCAATCATCCAGTTATCGTGAACTGGACCATGGCGTATGAAACGCGGATTGTTGTCGTGCGTCGATGCACAGGCTCGAATGCAGTCGTCGCATCGAGTGCACCTGTCCATATCGATCATCATCGCTTGCGTGCCGTTGATAAAGCGATTCTCAACGAGGAACTCCATCAATCCAGGGTCCATCGATTTGGCTCGCGCCGTCAGGCGACGATTCTCGGCACCTCCGGCCTTGGTCAGGTCGGGCAGGGGAGCCGGGAAGCTTGACTGAGCAGTCTGCGGAAGCACCAGTTCTTCTAAGCCAGTAACTGGAATCTTCAGAACATCGACGAAGCCCAGTGAACGCAGGCTTAGCATCCACGGACGTTGTTGATTCGTTGACCAGTTATGTGCGATTTCGCGAAAGCCAAACGTGTCGCCTTTTCCGAGATAGGCGATCGTTTGATGGCCCTCTCCGTGCTTTCGGCTCAACCGTGCGAATCCATTTCGAATCAGTATCAAACCGTCGACATAGTCACCTTGCTCAGCAATCAACGGCTCGGCCAAAATTCGCTGGGAAATGTCTTTCTTCAGCGTCGACTTGAAATTGTGTGACCACTGGTAGTTGCCGAATGTCTGAAAAATCGTTTGATCGGCTAGTTTACGAATCGTGTCATCCGAAAGGTCGCGAAAGATCTCCGTCTCTCGCAGATGGCTATGCAAACTGTTTTCGCGGTAGCTTTGCTCGATGTGCCGGCCCATCGCCTGATTGCGGAGCATCAATTCGCGAAAGCCCTGCCAACGGATCTCCAGCACGTGCATTTTTGAATTCGCAACAACGGTCGCGGAACGAGCCGAACGCGTCAGTGCTGAAATCTCACCGAAGATCTCTCCCTCGCCGAGCGAAATCGAATGCTCCGGTGGAATGACGCGAGGAATGTCATGCAGGAACACGTGGGTGCCTGTCGAGTTGTCACGTAGCCCCGTTAAGTCGGTCGATGCACCGGTCTGGCGTGAACTCCTTTGTTTGGAATAGTCGCGAACCTCTTCGTAATTCGAATTTCGCCACAACTGAGCGATCGCTTTGCCCCAACCTTTTCGTTCTTGTTGACCGCGCCCGAGCACTTCCGGAGGAAGGCTCTTCGTGGAGACAAGTGCCTGCCCTGAAACAATCAAGAACGCACTTCCGCCATAATCACCTTCACGGACGATGATGTCGCCCTTTTCCAGCTCATGCAACCGCGAGTCGTTCTGCAAGATGCCCGCAAGCGGTGTCGATTCGGTGAAGCTCGCCGGGTCCATGTTCGTAAACGGCGTAACGTTCATCAGACTGTCGACGACACCGATGTCCATATTCGGATCCAGTGGCTCACTCCAGCGAGCCGGATGATTGATCCGTGTTGCGTTATCCATCCGTCGTTCCTGTTCAATGGCGCACGATCCTTATGCTGCCGGAAGTAAAACGTAGCCTCTTCGTTACTTGTATTCGTTCGGTGACGGCAAGAGTTGGTCAACGAAGGCCATCTCACTGCCATCGTGCTTCACCGCAAACTCGCGACCCGCTTCTTGAATCTCGTCAGCAATCGTGTTCAGTTGATCGTAGTTGTTCGTGTTCAGTTTTGCATGTGCGAATGCATCAATCACGCGCTTTACGTAGTCGTTTTGGAACGTTTTCTGCAGTTCAAAAAGCTTCACCGCAGATGCCGCAGCACGCTGAGCAACGTTGACTCCGTAAGTATTGTTCTCGGTCGCAATCGCAGTCGCACGAGTGCTAAACTCAAGGTCCGCGATCAGTCCAACGACATACATCATCCGCAATCTATGTTCGCTGGCCGGTTGGTTCGTTACACCGTCGCTGCGGAGGAAGTTATGACGAACCATGCCTTGCGAATAACGGACCAGTTCGAACTCACGGGTTCCCGCAGTGTGTCCGCCAACGTTAACAAGATCCTCGTTGGGCACCATGTGGCAGCTGTAGCAATTCATCGCAATTGAGTACAGGTCACGCGTATTATTCATGCCGAATTTGGCACTCTGCTTCAACCGTTTTCCTCGATGAGCTTCCGATTCGGTTTCTTTGCTTGCCGTGGGACCGCCGTAGTCGTTATGCACTGCCAACCAGTCACGCGACGCACCATGGCACGATTCGCACGAAACACCCGAAACGGCTTTATTGCGGCCGTCGATTTCTTTCATCGTGAAATGACAATCGATGCAGACATCACTCCGTTTTACCGAATTCAGCCCCATCTTTGCACAGATCTCTTGAGCTTTCGGATTCCGTGCAAGTTCTTTGAACGTTTTGTAGTGGGGAGTTTGTCGCCAAATGCGAATCTCACTTCCATGGCAATTCGCACATGACTCCGACGTCATCACTTTCGATGGATCACAAACGAGCCCTTGTGCGAAAGATGTCGAACCTGCCGCCATCACAATGAAAGCCGTGGCGGTCGCGACCGCAATGCTTCTGAACTCTGAACCGTTGAATCTGAACACTTGCTACACCTCCAACTCAACGGGACCGTCGGGAACCGCGATGCACGGAAGGCAGCAGCCGGGATTACAGTTCACTTTGTCGCCGGTCGTATGAAGGACCTTCCCGCTGACAATTGCAGTTTCGCAAGTACCGCAGCTACCTGCACGGCAGCCTGATTCAATCGGAACATCATTTGCTTCGGCCAACTCGAGAATTGATTCGAAGTTTGAACTCCAAAAGGCAATCTCTCCAGACTCAGCGAAGGTGACCGGATCGGGTTCGTCATGAATGTGTTGGTTTTCGCCCGACGCATTTTTGATCGTCGAAGGTCCAAACTGTTCGAAGTTGATTCGTGATTCTTCAACGCCCCATACGCCCAAGCCGTTATAAATCGAATCCATGAATGCTGGTGGTCCGCAAAGGTAGAATTGACACTGCTTGCTCGGCAGAATCGCCTTCAATAGATCCATTGAAACGAACCCTTCGACTTGATAGTCAACACCCTTGATGTCATCCGTCAGCGGTCGTGAATAGCAACTGACGACGTGGACGTTGGGATACTTCTGTGAACATTCACGCAACCATTCCTTGAACTGTTGCTCTGTCCCGTTGCGGACACCATGGAACAAGACGACCGATCGTCCGCTTTGTGTTTGGATCAAGTGATCCAGCATGCTGACCATCGGTGTCACTCCGATGCCACCTGCCAGAAGGACAACGACGTCGCTGGATTCCTCCTCCAGAAAGAAATGTCCGGAAGGTGCCTTGATTGGAATCCGGTCACCAACCTGAGAACTCATATTGATGATCGTCGAAACGAGGCCCGGCCCCTTGTTACCTCCGCGGTCTTCAACATGCCGAACGGATACGCGATAGTACAGTTTTCCCGGACCGGCAGAAAGCGAGTAACATCGGACAAGCGGTTTGGAGTTCCCCTGAGGTTGGTACCGCAAGGTAATGTGTTGTCCCGGCTTGAATCCCGGTATCGGCTTGCCGTCTTCAGGTGCAAGATAGAGGGACGTTGTATGAAAGCATTCGCGAACAACACGAGTCACAATAAAGTCGCGATAGCCATTCCATGCACCGACTTCGGCCCCGTTCTGTTTTGGTTTTGATCGCCGGCGAATTTCCTCGCGCATCGCTCGAGTCGACTGGTCGAAAGCCTGCCGTGTTCCAGCCAATGAAATCAGCGACTGGCCAGCCCATGAAGCCACCGACAGCAGTGCGATGGCGCACAGTGCGATGCCGATCATCGAAATGATGGAGCTGATTCCAAACATGAATTTCTTGGCAACCGTTAGATTTGTGCGGTCGAATTTCCTGATTTTGCGGATAGTTTCCGCGCATACCTATTCAGACAGTTCGACCAAGGGGAATGACAGCTTTAGCGCTGCCGCGGCGGGAACGCACAACTTGAAACCGACAGCGGAAACCCAAGTGATTGCTAGCGTTTTTGAAGCCATCGTGGAACGGTGGTCTCCACCGTTTGCTGTGTAACGACGGCGCAACAAGGTATTCTCCACCTGCATGCATTCACGGTGGAGACCACCGCGCCACGTTCTTCACACTGAGTTAGTAGACCTGTGCTCTTCGGCCGCATCGCCGATCTGTCGCAGCAGATCAAACGTGAAGATACCCGCTTGGTGACCGTCAGAGAAATGAATGTTGTAAGCGTAATTTCCGACAGGGTGCATGACCTCAATGTCCAATGGTCTGGCCTCGGCAGCCGACAATACGTTCAACTGATTCTTTGGCGGTTTGGGCTTTGGATTGATTCGCTCCTCATTGCAGTGAGCGCAATGACAGCCTTTGCGCAACGCTGCAAACGGAATCTCGTGGCGAACGTCATCGTTCCAGACAATCACGAGAGTGCGGGGTTCAGTTTTCTCAAGTTCAACCGGATACAACATTATCGCTGGTCCAAAAATCGTTTGCCCTTCATCTCAAAACGGGGCAACGAGCCCGCTTCGACGACTTCCACCTCAACTCGTAACCCCAAACGGAGTTGAATTTCATTAGCGATTCTTTGCGGCTCGTTCAAACGATCCTCTACACGAACCTTCAATTGATCCATCTGCCCATCACGCCATGCAACCATCTGAAACTCATCGACTTCATCGAAGCCTCGCAAGATCTTCTCGACCGACGTCGGAAAAACGTTCACGCCGCGAATGATCATCATGTCGTCGGCTCGGCCAAGCACACCGCCATCGCAAAACACAAACGGCGAATCCTTGCTCCAAGTCGGGCGAACCAAATCACCCGTAACGTATCGCAACACCGGACAGCCAAGCCGCCCGATCGTCGTCAAAACAAGCTGACAGACTTTCCCTTCGCTCGCTGTTGAATCAGATTGCAGACGTTCGTCCGATTCAATATCAAGGAACTCAGGATAGAACTGGGATTCATTCACGAAGAGCCCGGTTCCCTCCGAGTCCGCGAATCCCCACGGGCCTACTTCTGTCGCACCTGCGTGATCGACGACCGATGCTCCCCACTTTGATTCAATTCGATTTCTAATTTCAGGTACTGAACCACCTGGCTCACCGGCAACGATCATCTTCTCGACGGCTGTCCCGGAAAGGTTGATCGATTTCGCTTCCGCGACTTGTGCCATATGCAAAGCGTAGCTCGGCGTGCAAAAAAGGATCGTTGCCTTTGAAGATTGAATCAGATCCAGACGGGCCTCGGTATTCATGGCTCCCGTTGGAATCACCAGACAACCTCGCTCAACCGTTGCATCAAAGGCGGACCAGAAACCGACGAAGGGTCCGAAACTAAACGCCATTAAGACTCGGTCATCCGATGTGATCCGTCCGGAATCGAGAACGTATTGCCACGCCTCCATCCACCATTGCCAGTCCTGACTTGTGTCGATCACTGCCAGCGGACGTCCTGTCGTTCCAGACGTTCGATGAAATCGACTGTATTGATTTGGCTGGAAAGTAAGGTTCGCTGCGTAGTCGCTCTCGTCGATCAGGTCCTGCTTTCGCAGCAGTGGCAAATTTGCGAAATCATCGAGATTCGAAATTTCGCCATTCGATTGAAGTCGATCCCGAAAGAACGCATTCTTCTCACGCACGACACTGGCAAACGTGACAATTCGATCCCGCTGCGTAGCAACAAACGTTGCCCGATTCTGAGCAAGAATCTCGCGTCGTGTTTCAAAATCAGTTCGTTCCTGTTGCCACATACGTCTATGATATTCGGAACTCGCTCGCACCGACATGCCTGTACTTCGGGTTTGTAAGCAGCCATTCACAAGTAATCGGGTATAACCCCACGGAAGCGAGTCTCTCCGAGACTCGCTCATTCCAGCGTCTCGGAGAGACACTACTACGTGGTTATGCCAAGAAACGTTTGCTCAGCTGCTTACTGGGAATCAACTATCACCACGACAATGCAATGTCCTTTTCTGCCCAACACACCAAAGCCGCTAGGCTGCACCTTCGCAAATGCGATCCAAAGCTGGCCGCGATCATCAAGGCTATTGGACCTTTCACCGCGAAAGCTCGGCGAGACCGATTCGGAACACTGGTTCGCTCGATCGTTTCCCAACAGATTTCGACGTCGGCAGCCAACACGATCCGCGGGCGATTGGAAACCGCGATCAAAGAGAATCGAAAAACCGAGGCCAAGCGAGGGCAGACCTATTGCGCCGCGACACTGTTAAACTTCTCTGAAGATGAACTTCGAGCGATTGGATTGTCACGCCAGAAGGCAACCTACGTCCGATCACTTTCGCAACATGTTGTCAAGGGCGATGTGGACCTTACTCAGATCCACAAACTGGGCGATGAAGCGATCATCGAGATTTTGACTCAGGTCAAAGGTATCGGTCGTTGGACGGCACAGATGTTTTTGATATTTTCACTCGCACGCATGGACGTGTTGCCTGTGGACGACCTGGGCATTAGGTCCGCTGTCCGAGACGTATACGTTCTTAATGAACTTCCAGGCAAAAAAGAGTTGGAGGAAATCGCAGAGCCCTGGCGACCCTATGCCTCGATTGCGAGTTGGTATATGTGGCGAAGTCTGGAGTTAGATAAATGAACCCAACCGATCCGATCGTTGACGGCTTTGCTTACAGCCTGAACTTCCTTCGCGAGCTAGTTGCCGATCTGTCCGCCAAAGAAATGGTTCTCCAATCAGAGCAAATCAAAAACCATCCGGCTTGGGTGATCGGTCATCTTGCGTTTAGCTGCCAGGCGATCGGTGGCGAGATTGGTTTGAAATCATGGCTTGCTGACAATTGGGGCCAACGTTTTGGCATGGGCAGTGAACCAGTCTCCGATGTTGTCGCATACGAAGACAAGGCTGAGCTGCTCGCAATTCTTTCAGATGCTCAGGGCCGCATAACGAAAGCTGTCAACAATCTGCCGCCGCAACAGCTTGCGAGCCCGCTACCAGACGATAACTATCAGAATGAGCTACCGTCGATTCATCACGCGATCCATCAAATCCTGATCGCTCACCCCGCCTACCATGCCGGCCAAACCGTCATTTGGCGCCGTGCAATCGGTCTGCCAAAAATCAACCGACCGTTCCTTTAGCACGCATCCGGATTACTATTTCTCCGTCGTCTCACAAATATGTTCAAGCACCCTGACGTGAATACGATGGATAATTTCGTCGGTCCAAAATCGCCAATAGATGCTCGGTCCCATATCGAGCGAATACCAAGTTCGCCCAAGCAGTTTCGTCCTTCCATCCGGTAAAGAAATCAACTCGAATTCGCCTCGGCGGCTGAGAAACGAATGCTGCAGATGCGGTGGATGGATTGCGGCGTAGGGCGTGAGCTCCGTCAGCGGATCGGGCTGATCAACGACATCGAAAGCCAAGCGATTGGGTTTATCCCAAACAGTAATCGGTTCAATGAAACTTCCTGTTGTAAACTCGCAATGCCGCACCGCTCCAACGCCGCTTCCGTAAATGTTTGCACGGAGCGGTGAAGCAACACCTAACCGAAAATACCACGCTGGCGGAGTTTGGATGTCGGGGAAATCGATCACATTCTCCCAAACCTCATTTGGACTCGCGTCGATCACAACAGAAGACTCGACAACGTATTCGCGATAGGACTTGAGCTGCACTTCGATCACATTGACCAGAGGCATGACGAGCGCGACCGAGCCTAACATCATCCGACTCTGATTCACGACCGTGAGCGCAAGCGCCCACCCTAGCAAACCGCCCAGCCCGCCAACGGGAATCATTAAGGGAGCCGCCATCACCAGACAGATAACGCCTTCGAAGGCAAACAGTAGCAGGACTGCTTCGCCAAGGACGACACATAGGGTCCCCACAACAAAACTTGCCCACGCCCCTTTCAAATCCGGTTGATTGAAGACATAAGCCGCGGCCGCTCCAGCGACCAACGGCATCCCTATAAACAGCGAGCTGCCGTAGTTGTGCATCGTGTAGATGCTGATCAGGACAAGTCCCAACGAGAACAGGCTCCCAACGAACAGCCCCGCGCAAGCTGCAAAAACCTTACTTGTTACTTCCGTCGGATCGTCGATCACGACACCAGTCATCTTCTCCATTCGCTTCAATGCACGAACGGAATCACCCGATGCCGCAGGAAGCGAAGCAAAAACCAGCATCGCGACAAGGTTGACGACCGGCAGGAAGATCCACATGCAACCCCATGGCGATTTACCGGAGTCGACCGCTCTGCGGCACGTCATCGTTACCGCGATCCACAAGAACGGGATGCTCCACAATGCCATCGCCCAAGGCAACCAAGCAGGTGCAGCTTCAAAGATCGATTCCCGTAACGAAATGGAGGGAATAAAAAACTGAATCGGCGAGAAAAACCGTGCCGTAAAAATATGGACTGTCAACATTTCGACCGTGTACTTGAATAGCATCAAGCCGCAACCGACGGCGACATAGAGACTTTGGCTCACGGTTCCGTGCACACCAATGATCCTCCAGAAAATACCAAGCGTATTCTCGGCAAGCGGCTCTGGGCTGGAATTCATGCGATCTCAAATGCGAAAGCGACTAATCCTGGATTATTCACGAGGCGTGGGCGTCAAACGGGAGACATCTGCTTCATTGCGGAGAAAATGTTCAAGGGTTGCTGATTTGACAGTTCACCTGCTAGGTGAATTTATTGATTCGAAAATTTGTTACCACGATCGTTGAATCGTTCAAAATCGCCTACTGGACGCCCGTCGTCGTGAATAATTCCGGTTAATAACGATTGCTATTCTAAACCATTGCTGATTCAAAGCGGCCAGTTGTTAAACCGGCAGCACATCCACCGCCACTTTCATCACGGTCCGTCCGCCGCCCGTGAAAACACCTTGAATCGGGCAGACATCTGAATAATCACGCCCCCAGCCGATCGTCACATGATCCGTTGCGGGCATCACATTGTTTGTCGGATCAAAGTCAAACCAACCGGCTTGGCCGCATAAAACGCTGACCCAAGCGTGCGACGCATCGGCACCAACCAAACGAGGCTTCCCCGGAGGCGGTAGCGTTCGCAAATATCCGCTGACGTATCGGGCGGGCAGTTCGAGAGACCTCAGACAAGCAATCTGAAAGTGGGCAAAGTCCTGACAGACACCGGATCGCTTTTTGAAAACTTCTTCAACTGGAGTACTGATCGTTGTCGCCTCTGGGTCGAAGTCAAAGTCCTCAAAAATGCGTCGTGTCAAATCGAAGGCAGCCTCAGCGACTGGGCGATTTGTAGTGAACGATTGTCTAGCGTATGCTTGCATCCCAGCGTTGGACCGAACGTGCGGCGAACGGCGTGTCAGTTGAGCAGCCAACAAATCTGGCCCTGTTGCAGTAGCTGCAATCGTTTCCCAAGCTGGAGTTGAGCTCAAATCAGGATAGTCGCGTGCGGTCACCTTGATTCGATTTACAGCCGTAACGGAAAGACTCTTATGCGGAACGTGAATCGAAAACTGCTCGATCAGATTCCCAAAAAAATCTTCTCGGCAAACATAGTCCGTTGGCTTGGGATCGATCTCGAGACGGTGTTCGAGGCACACCTGATCAAAGATCGGTCGGGGATTGAGGCGCACAATATTGAAACACTCCGGGACGGTGTCACCGTAGTCGTAGAGCGTTTGGTGCGTTACTTCGTAGACCACGTTATTCATCGCTCGGCAACTCCACATCGTCTGCGATCAGTTGGCTGACAGGGCCACTATGAACCAAGAATCGATTGCTGATAGAAGTCGAAATCTTCGGCAAGTGACTTTCAATCTTGTCTAAGAGATTCTGCAGCGTCTTCCGATCACCGCTGGCGTCTGGCTGACTGAGCGCGATCGCGTCGGCATCGCGAATCGCCGCGAGAGCATCTTTTGCCAATCGGAGGTCATCCGCAACCTCGGACTGACCTGAATTTCCGGGTAAAGCTTCAAGGTTCGTATTGAGCATGCGTATCTGATACGCAAGAGATCGAGGATTCATCTCATCGATTAAAAGCAGGTCCAAAACAGCGTGAAGTTGCAAGTTTGCAAAATAACGTGAACGATACGTCAAACTGCTGTCGGCGATATCGAGGATCGCTTCTAAGACTTCGCCGGGAACTTTTTTCGATGACCATAAATTTTTCTGAAGCAAGCAATGCTTGATCAACAAGGAAGCCTGGAGTGAATTCTCCATCCGTCGACCGATATTCAGAAATCGAAACGCGTCCGTTCGCGTCATCGTTTCATTGACCATACCGCTGAACGCCGCAAGGTTTACAATCAATGTGTCTGCGAGATCAAGCAAATCCGAGAGATCACAATCCTCGGGTTCGCTGCTGTTGAAGATCGTGCCCATCTCCTGAAGGATTCGCCAAGCGTCATTGGAAAGTCGGTCTCGGACACGTGCTCCAAGCGAAACGACTCGATCGACTTGCGAACGGAGTGAGTTAAAATCGCTTCGATCCAGCGCTGCAGCCGGCAGCGAGCAATCAAGAGACGGAAGCTTCACCGCAAGTTCCTTGATCGCGTAGCCCTCAGCGATTTGTCCATCAAGCGCTAGTGCCCGGATCAAAACAGGCAGCACAATCGAGTCAGCCGGATCAGACTCATCAGTCATTCGAGAAATCACCGAACGAAGGAGTCGGGCCGAAGCATCCGCTCGTTCGAGATACCTCCCTAACCAACACAGATTGTCGGCAACACGGCTCGGTAGTGATCCTTTGCTTCGCGATGTCGCCAACAAATTGTCAGAAGTTGGCAGCAGCGTCGTGGGCTCAACCGATTTCTCAGCAAGCACCCAAGTGTCTTTGGCGCCGCCGTCACCTGACGGATCTCTGATTGGCTCAAACTTGGCATTCGAAACCCGCATCAAACCTCCCGGCAATGAATGCCAGGAATCGCCGGAAGCTGTCAGAAAGGCTTTCAACGAAAGGTAGCCCGACTTCAATTGTCCATTTTCCCAGACGGCAGCAGAAGATCGCTCAATTTTCTCACGACCAACCCAGCTACCAGGATTCGAACGAACCAGCTTGACCCGCTCGTCTCGCGTCATCGATTCAGGACGCAAGGTATTCAAATTGGGCCTGCCAGCTCCTTGTGCTTTGCGTCTCCATCCGACAACGGTTCTCTGCCTGAACGCCGGCATTAGTCGGATCTCGTCGATACGATCGAGGATCAACTCCAACGAACGCGCTTCGCCGCCCCACCAAGTTGCGATGCCGGGCAACAGTAGATCTACTCCAAGCATTGCCTTGCAAACTCGCGGCATGAAGGCCATGAAAACAGGTGACTCAACCAACCCGCTACCAGGTGCGTTGACAACGACTACGTTGTTTTCGCGAATAACTTGCAAAATCCCCGGGATGCCAGGATCTCCACCGCCAAGCTCGAGCGGATCGAGCGTGTTCCCCTGATGTCGCCGCACGATAACATCGATCGGCACAAGGCCGGCGAGCGTCTTGAGCAGAACATTGCCTGAACGGATAACAAGATCGTTGTTCTCCACGAGTGTGAACCCAAGGTATCTCGCTAGAAAAGAATCCTCAAAATAGCTTGAACTTCCAACTCCCGCGCTCAACACAACAATGTGAGGATTCTCCTTGTTGTTTTTCGCCAGCCCAATAAGGTGATCGCGAAGCGCAATAAAGTAAGGAGCCAACCGTCGCACGTTGCAGCGACGCATCTCGCCGCGAAATGCTCGCGAAACGACGATTCGATTCTCGAGCGCGAATCCGCTTCCCGCTGGTGAATCCGTTCGATCAGACATCACCCACCAACCACCCTGTGGCGAGCGAATAAGCTCGGCACCGTACAAATGCAAATGCTTGTCGCCTGGCGTTGGCAGATCATGGTAGGGCAGTTGATAGTGCGGATGGTCAAACAGTATGTCGTGAGGAAGAACGCCATCGAGGAGCAACGTTCGTGGGCCATAGAGATCGGCCAGCATCAGGTTCAGAAGATCGGCACGCTGCTTCAAACCGGCTTCGATCAAGCTCCACTGGGAATCCGGAACCAGATGCGGTAGCGGATCCAATTGCAAGTGTCTTTCACGCACCGTCGGGTCGCCGTAAGCACTGTAGGCAATTCCGTTTTGATGCAGCCGTCGGCGCATCTGTTTCCAGCGACGCTCCATCCCATCGGCGCCGATTTGGTCGAGCTCCGTTTTGAGTTGCGTCCAATACGGTCGCAGATTTCCAGCTTCGTCAAAGTTCTCATCGTAGACACCCTCAGGAGCACGGTATTCCTTAAAGAATCCGTTCAGCGGCGTCGCAAACTGGAACGGCAGGTCCGGCAGCGCAGAAAACTGTTGTTGCTGCTGCTGAAACTGATTCTGTTGAAACTGATTCTGCTGTTGCTGATTCTGTGGCCGTGGTGGTTCGTTGGCAGATTCGTCGCTCAAGATCTGTCTTTTCTTAAATCCAAAGTCATTGGAAAATTACGATTGACCGAGCCTTCACGCGGCACCATGTTCACACCGTGATGACCGACGTTTGAAAATCGCGCTGCTCGCCGGCTCTCGGCTTCGTAACTGTTCACCGGGAAAGTCGACGGATTGAGCCCCCCGGGATGTCCAACATGATAGCGGCATCCGTCGACAGATTGAGCCGCCCAACGATCATAAAGATCGAAAGTCAAAGGACCGTCAACTTCGATCGTCGGATGTAAACAGCTCGGTGGTTGCCAAGCCCGATAGCGAACACCTGCCACGTATTGTCCCAGAGTTTCCGTCGGATGGAAAGGAAGCGTGCGACCGTTGCAGGTGACCGCATATCGTTCTTTTACATAACCGGAAACTTTCACCTCCATACGCTCGACCGACGAGTCAACGTAACGCGACGTTCCGGTGCCGGTTGTTTCTTCGCCCAAAACGTTCCAAGGTTCGATGGCTTGCCGGAGTTCGACATTGACTGAGTTGTGGGTGAACCCACCGATGACAGGAAAGCGGAATTCAAAATGAGGATCAAACCAGTCACAACGCATCGGAAAACCGGCTTGCGTACAAGAGTCAATTACATCGCAGAAGTCTCGCCAGACGAAATGCGGCAACATAAACTGGTCGTGCAATCGCGTCTTCCAGTCGACCAGCGGTTGCACATAGGGCTCATCCCAGAATCGAGCGACCAACGTTCGAATCAGCAACTGCTGTGTCAGACTCATTCGTTCGTGTGGCGGCATCTCGAATCCACGGAACTCGAGAAGGCCAAGTCGTCCCGTTGAGCTGTCGGGGGAATAAAGCTTGTCGATACAGAACTCGGCACGATGCGTGTTACCCGTCACATCGATCAACAGATTGCGAAAAAGTCGATCTGCGAGCTGCGGCGGACAGCCACCAGGCTTTGAATTCTGACGATCAAGTTCATCAAACGCGATTTGCAATTCGTAGAGAGCATCAGCTCGCCCTTCGTCAACTCGAGGAGCCTGACTGGTCGAACCGATGAAGCGGCTTGAGAACATGTACGACAGGGAAGGATGGTTCTGCCAAAAGCAAATTAGTGACCGCAGCAAATCCGGGCGCCGAAGCATCGGACTATCGAGCGTCGTTGGTCCGCCGAGAACGACATGGTTCCCGCCGCCGGTCCCAGAGTGCATGCCATCGAGCTCAAATTTCTCAGTGCCGAGCCGACAATGGTAGGCGTCATTGTAAAGTCCTTCGGTGATCTCTTTGAGTTCGTCCCAGGATTCGGCGGGCTGAACGTTGACTTCGATCACTCCAGGATCCGGCGTGATGCTAAACGATTTGATGCGATGATCCTTCGGAGGCTTGTAGCCCTCGATGATGACCGGGCAATCGAGTTCGGCAGCTGAATCTTCGATCGCGGCGATAATTTCTAGGTATTGCTCCAATTGATCCGTCGGCGGCATGAAAACATGCAACGTTCCATTGCGGGCTTCAACACACATGGCGAACGGAATCGCCTCGTTGCCAGATGAAACTGTTCCCGATTCGGAAACGACGTGATGACCGTTAAGGCTTCCGTCAGGTTTCGAGCGGCCATTTCCTGTTTTTGATTCGGCATCCCGTGTCAAAACGGCTGCCTGCGCCGAGCCACCAACAGCAGCCGTCTTGGGTGCCGCGGCATCGCCAACCGTATCGCCAACCGCAACTCCAGATTTCATTGGGCGTTGAACCCTGAAAGCAACAGGCTCAGGCAACGGCTCGCGAGCAACCGATGGATCAAGCGGACGATATTTCTTCTGATCTTCCTCTGAAATCGTCAACAGTGAGTTGAGCGGCAAGCGAAAACCCATCGGCGAATCGCCAGGAATAAGATTTACGCGATCTGCACGCGTCAACCAAGGACTGCTGACCCAGCAGGGTTGTGCTGAGTCGCGGCGATACATCAATGGCAAAATGAAACCAGCAGGATTCCCCAAACCTTTTTCGAGAACGCGGGCAAGCCGTTTTCGGTCAATCGAATCTTCGAGCTTTTCTCCTTGCAAATCAACATTGGGGGGCAAACGCTCTTCCTGCCAGATGTGGTAGATCGCATCTTCAAAGGCTTCGGTAACATTGTCTTCACCAACATCAAGCCGCCGAGCGATCGCCACAGCCAATCGTTTCGCATCTCCAACTTTGTGCCCATGATCGTGACCTTCAGTTGCAAGCAGGCTTTCCTTTCCCCAAAGCGGTAAGCCATCTTTGCGAACGTAGCATGTTTTCGCCCAGCGAGGAATTGGCTCTCCGGGATACCATTTCCCCTGCCCGTAGTGCAAAAGTGGGTTGGCGCCGAACCGCTTTTGCATGCGGGCCATCAGATCGTTCGCGAGTCGATTCTTTTCTTCGCCGATCGCTTCGGTTTGCCACTGCGGATCGTCCTGATTATCGATCGAGATGAAAGTCGGTTCGCCTCCCATCGTCAATCGAACATCGGATTCTGTCAGCTTTTTGTCGACAGTATATCCCAGCGCGTCGATCTCGGCCCACTGCTCATCACTGTACGGTTTGGTGACTCGTGGATCCTCATGAATCCGCTGGATGCCCATGTCGAATTCGAATTCCGTTTCGCATTCGTCAATCCCGCCCGTGATTGGCGCAGCGCCAGAGAACTTTGGCGAGGAGGCCAATGGCAAATGACCTTCGCCTGTTAACAAGCCGCTGGTTGGGTCGAGCCCCACCCACCCCGCACCGGGCAGGAAGACTTCGGTCCACGCGTGCAAGTCCGTGAAATCGACTTCCGTTCCCGAAGGACCGTCGAGCGATTTAACATCGGGTTTTAGCTGAATGAGATAGCCAGAAGTGAAACGCGCTGCCAGTCCGCAGTGACGCAGAATCTGCACCAACAACCAAGCCGAATCTCGACACGATCCGCTTCTCTTTTCTAACGTCTGTTCGCAAGTTTGGACGCCGGGCTCCATTCGGACAACGTAGTCGATGTCCTGCTGCAGTTTTTGATTCAAGTTGACCAGAAAGTCGTTCGTTCTCTTGTGGTCATGGTCGATCGATTTCAAATACTGAGAAAGATGTTCTCCGGCCGGTTCAGCCGCGAGATACGGCTTGAGTTCTTCCGACGTCTCCGGCGAATACTCAAACGGATGGGTCTCAGCATGGGTTTCGACGAAGAAGTCAAACGGATTGATGACCGACATGTTCGCAACAAGGTCCACATCGATCGTAAAGTGCGAGACTTTTTCTTCAAAAACGATCCGAGCGAGAAAGTTTCCGTGAGGATCCTGCTGCCAGTTAACGAAATGATTCTCAGGCGTGACTCGCAACGAGTAACTTTCGATCGGCGTGCGGCAATGCGGGGCTGGCCGCAATCGAATGACTTGCGGGCCGACTTCGATCTTCCGGTCGTATTGGTAACTGGTGTGATGATGAAGGGCGACCTTGATACTCATGATGATCTAACTTGACTCTAGGTTACAAATTCCGAAAGGCGATCACCCTCCGACGGGGAGAGTGCTGTTCTTGTTCCCAACCCAAAGCGAAAGCGAAAGCGAAAGCGAAGTTTCAGCCCGCTTAAGACTAGGATTGTTGCTGGACCATGTCGCCGAAAACCTGGCGCTGTCCTGTGAATCTTTGATGTTGATTCAAGGTGTTGAAAAAGTCTTCATAAACGATGTTGCCAAGCGAATTTAGCGCGCCTTGGAGTTGGTCGATGAAAGCGTGCATTCCTTGATCGACGATCTCCTCGATCGTGACGCCATTGAGCCGGCTCGAAAGCTGCGAAACCAGTACTTCCGAGGGAATCTCATCTCGCGGAGCATCATTTTCTCTCATACTCGCCAAGCAGATCTCTACTTGATCGACGCAGAACCGAATCGAACGCGGGAAAAGCGGATCGAGGATCAAAAACTGGGCAACCTTCTCCGGCAAAATCCTCCCATGCGTTCTCCTGTACATGTCCAGCGCATCCGCTGACTTCAGCAAGCTCGACCAGCGGACGATATCGACCGAGGTTCCGATGTCTTCGACTTTCGGCAAAAGCAAAAAGTACTGCACGTCGACGATTCGGGACGTCTTGTCAGCACGCTCGATGTAGCGACCCATTTTCGAAAAATGCCACGATTCGTCATGCAACATCGACGCATTCGCGATGCCATACAAAAGCTGGCTGGCCGTGCGGACCGATTCGCAGAATTCGTAAGGTTGCGCCAGCGCCTCGCCCGACTCAGAAGCCTTTTCCACGAACATCTTGAATCGATTGAGCTGTTCCCAGATCGAGGATGGAAGTACTTCCCGAACGGTCCTTGCACACTCGCGTGCGTTTGCGATGCACGAAAGAATAGAATTCGGATTCTCAGCGTCAAACATCAGGAACTTCAACGCATTCTCGCGCGATGCGGTACCGTAGCGTTCCTGAAAATCATCATGATCCCCAGTCGTGTAGATCAGCGGAGACCACTGTTCGGACATCGAAGACGATTCGCCAAGGGTCAGGTTGTAGTTTACATCGACAAAACGAGCGACGTTTTCTGCCCGCTCGATGTAGCGACTCATCCAGTAAACCGATTCTGCGACGCGACTAAGCATGAGGTTGCTCCGTATTTTCGGTGTTACTTGATGCGGTCGCGAAATTCGGCTTGATCGTCGAATCCGGTTTCGAGTCAGGCTTCAGCACCCATGTGTCCTTGCTGCCGCCTCCCTGAGAAGAGTTCACAATCATCGAGCCTTCGCGAAGTGCAACGCGAGTCAGCCCGCCTGGCATCACATAGATTTCTTTCCCGCAAAGAACGAACGGCCGGAGGTCAACGTGTCGCGGCTGCAATTCGCCATTGACCAGCGTAGGAACCGTCGACAGTTGCAGCATCGGTTGAGCGATGTAGTTACGAGGGTTTCCTTTGATCAAATCGGCTGCTTCGGCCAGTTCGCTTTTGGATGCTTGCGGTCCCATCACGATTCCGTGGCCGCCTGATTCGTTCACAGGCTTGATCACCAGCTTGTTCAAGTTGTTCAATACGTGATCCCGTTGCTTGGCATCGGAACAAAGATACGTCGGAACGTTCGAAAGAATCGCATCTTGACCAAGGTAATACTTGATAATATCCGGAACGTAAGTGTAGACCGCTTTGTCGTCGGCGACTCCGGTTCCAGGAGCATTTGCCAACGTTACTTTGCCCGCGCGATAGACATCCATCAGCCCTTTCACGCCCAGCACCGAGTCTTTATTGAAGTATTTCGGATCAAGGAAATCGTCATCGATGCGTCGATAGATCACGTCAACTTGCTGCAACCCTTTGGTCGTGCACATATAAACGCGGTCGTCGCGAACGGTCAGGTCGGATCCTTGGACCAGCTTGATGCCCATCTTCTGAGCGAGAAAAGTGTGCTCGAAGTATGCCGAGTTATAAATCCCTGGCGTCAGCAAAACAGCAACCGGATTCTCTACTTCGGGCGGTGCGCAACTTAGCAGCGTATCGAGCAATCGTTCCGGGTAATCATCGATCGGCGCGACGTCCATGCCGTCAAAGACGCTGGCTAAAGTCCGCTTCAGGACTTCTCTGTTTTCCAAAACGTACGAGACGCCAGAAGGACAACGCAGATTGTCTTCGAGAACATAAAACTGTCCGTCTCCGCCGCGAACGAGGTCAACGCCTGAGATATGACACCAAGCACCTTGCGGCGCTTTAAAGCCCTTCATCTGCTCGCGATAAGTTGTCGAACCAAACAGCAGTTCTCCTGGAACGACACCATCCTTGATAATCTTCTGTTCGTTATAAACGTCATCAACGAAAAGATTGAGTGCCTCGATGCGCTGCTTGAGTCCGGCTTCGATCGGGCCCCATTCATTCCCATCGACAACGCGAGGCAACAAATCGAAAGGCCAGATTTTCTCGGTGCCGGCTTCGTGACCGTAGACGGTGAACGTAATACCAAGATCACGCAAAAGAACCTCAGCAGATTCCTGTCGAGACGTCAGTTCCAAATCGGAGATATTTTCGAGTCGGCGAGTAAAGGCCGCACAGCTTTCGCGTGGCTCACCCGGTGCAGAAAAGGTCTCGTCAAAACAGTTTTCGCGAACCTGATAGCCATTAAATTTCATTGGTAGCCTGACGGAATTATCGTATCCACGGAGCGTTTGAAACGCTCCGAACCAACAACTGCGGTGCAACTGGCAAGCCAAACGCACCGACAGTTCTCGCTAATTGAAATTCCGTTCTACGTTTAAACAACGATTCCGTTTTCGTATCCGGTGGGTCGCAATTGAGGAGATGATTCCCCCATACTACCTTCTCGCGTTTCGAGTGGCTACTTGAAAAACATTTCGTCGGCCTGGATCCTGCACACGTTTCAGGCATCCGTGATGCGAATTCAAGCATCCTTTGACGGATCCTTTACTACGTCGTGGTCCGAACCAACTGTTTCAACGCATCGAGAAGGTCGAGCATATCTTCTCGCGAAACGTCTTCCCATTCGCAGGTCTTGTGCGTGATGATCGCGATCTTGAATGCGTTGAGGGCGTCTAACACATCCTCTGGCAAGTCGGTGAAGGACTCAAACGGCTTGGCGATAAACTCTTCGACGTCCGGTCCTTCTTCATCGGCCGTTGCGACGCCGCCGTCTTTGGAAGACTTTTTGCTGCCATCGCCTTCATCGCCAAAGTCGGGACCTTCGTGAACGGGGCCTTCGACGTAGTTCTTGTCATTCTGACGATTCTGTTCTGACAATGCGAGCGTTTGCGATTCTTCTGCCAATTCGGTGGCTACGATGTCACTCGTTCGCGGCTGGTCGTTCGGGTCACTACCAAGCGTCTCCCAGCGTTGCTGACGCATCTGTGAAATCGACCACTTGCTTTGAATGGCACCCTCAAGCCACATCTCTGCGTCATCCCAATCGAGCGATGCATAGAAGTGACTCCAGTAGAGACCTTCGTAATCCTTGTAGTCTTTGTCGAAACGGTCGTACGTTCGACGCAGGCGACCTACGTGTTGCGGGGTCACCCCGCCAACCAACTGGACCCATGCTTCGTCGGAGTACTCATTGACCGATGCGCTGGCATCTTTGAGGGATTTACGCCAACTGGAAATGATTTGACCCTTTTCCCAGTTGGTTGTGCTGATCAGCCCATTCCACTGACCAATGAAGGGCTTGGATTGCTGGATCGTCTCGTCAGAAATGGAAACTTCGTTTGCGGGAGAAGTGGTTTCAGCCATCTTTTTCAAATTCCTTTTTGGTGAATCTTCGTGCCGTCAAAATAACACCGACAGAACGCTTTCCCAGTGCGAAAATCCGAATTCACGTGCCGGTTTTGTGCACGGCTGCTTGCCTGAAAGCTTTGAGCGGTAAACTCAACGTCTGCGTTAAGCATGGGCGTTCCGATAGAACGGACTAGGGGAACTGTTTGCAGACCCCTTGGCTTTCACGTGCTCGAGAAGTCGTGGAAAAACTGTTTGAAAGCGACAGTTCAACTTTCGAGTTAGCCGTTTGGGCAGTATCCGTGGTTGTTCCTCAGAAAACATGGCTCGCGTACAAACGGCTAACTTCTCCTAGCATTTGGAGATAGCAAAGCATTAGACTGGTCGACCCATGTCAGCAAAACCTTCATCCGCACGACTTATTATTGACCGGCCGCTGGCGGGAGCGCGGAACATGTCGCTTGACCAAGCGATCCTCGAGTCGACGGCCACCACAGGACAGACAACGCTTCGCTTTTATCAATGGACGCCGGCCACCTTGTCCCTAGGCTACTTCCAAAAAGCATCGAATCGCGAATTACATGCTGCCAGTACAAACTGCCCGATCATCAGACGTGCCTCGGGTGGCGGAGCCATCGTTCATGACAACGAACTGACCTACAGTCTTTGCATTGCCAGCGGCGGTTCAATCGCAAAAGCCAACGCTGTTCTCTATGACACGGTGCACCTCGCGATTCAAAGTTCGCTCAAAGGGCAGGGCATCAACGTATCGCTTTATGAAACGAGGAAGGGTGAAGACGTCAAAGCCTCCAAGGCCGATCCGTTTCTTTGTTTTCAACGCCGTGCTGTCGGAGACCTGATTTGCGACGGTGCCAAAGTTGGCGGCAGTGCTCAGCGTCGACTGAAGAATGCATTGATTCAGCACGGAAGTTTGCTGCTTTCTCAATCCAAATTCGCGCCCGAGCTTCCTGGATTGAAAGAGCTCAGCGGCAATATCGTCGATGTTGATCAACTGATTCAGGGCATCACTCAACAGCTCGCAAAATCATTCTCAGTTGAATTCGTTTTGGGCCACATCTTGGATGCTGAGCTATCTCTTGCAGAAGACATCGAAGCCGAGAAATTTGGCGCTATCCAATGGCTGGAAAAGCGTTAACTACTTCAATCTTGGCAAGCCGCGATTATTTCGTTTCAACTGCACCATCTGCCAGGCCGCAGGGCAGAGCTTGAGAAACTTGACCAGCCGCGAAGTCGAAATCCCCAACTTTCTCGCTGCGACCGCCAAATCGAAATCGAATGCGAAGATCCAGTCCAGCGACTCTGCAACCAGTGTGGGGTAATCCGAGTGACTCACGCTAACCTGCAGTTTGCCTCCGAGGACACGGTCGCGCCAAAGCTCAATCGGCAGTAACGATTCGTCGGCGACGTCTTTCACTACGCGAACGGCAATGGCAAGATTCAATCGCAGACGAAGCAAGGCGACGTCGCGATTGTCGTGCTGGCTGCGACGTTCGCTGGCCTGGCCACTCACACCGGTTTCACGATGGGTGATGACGATAGCGGTCTCCGTTTTGTTTCGATGCTGCCCTCCCGGCCCGCCACGTCGTGTCCGTTGTGTTTCGCAACCGGCAAGCAACTTTTCAGGCGGCAGCGATGCCGGGTGAAGTTGCGGAGTTTTCCCAGATTCTGTCATCGAAATCAATTTCCCAACAAATGCCACTTTCTTAAGGTGGGTACTTCGACAGTAGAGCTTATCGCCTGAAGCGATTACAATGAGAGCGGACTATGCCAACCCAAATATTAACAACTCCCCATGAAAAAACTCGGCCCTTACGAATTTGAAGGAACGCTTGGCCGCGGCGGGATGGGGACTGTCTTTCGAGGGCGACACATTGACACTGGCGAAGTCCACGCGGTGAAAGTTCTTTCGCCTGTTTATTCCAACGACGATCACTTTCGGGGTAGGTTCGAATCAGAAATCGAGGCGTTGCTTAAGCTGGACCACCCCAACATCGTGAAGCTGATCAGTTTTGGCCAGGATGATAGCAATCTGTACTTTTCAATGGAACTGATCGAGGGCAACAGCCTGTTCCAGATGCAGAAGAAGGGACATCGATTCAATTGGCGTGAGTGCCTACAGATCGCCAAGGACATTTGCCAAGGTCTGCGGCATGCTCACGATCGCGGTATCATCCACCGCGATCTCAAGCCCGGTAATCTTCTGATGACCGATCTCAATTCGGTGAAGATCACTGACTTTGGAATCGCGAAAAGTTTTGGCTCGAATCAGAATACCGGCGACAACATTCTCGGGACGATGGACTTCATGAGCCCCGAACAAGCCAAGGGAGAAAGAGTAACTTTTCGTAGCGATCTCTACAGCTTGGGTGCTGTGCTGTACACACTCATGTCAGGCCGTCCGCCTTTCGCGGCAAACTCGATCGAGGAGTCGCTCAGAAATCTGACTCGGGTTCCTGCACCAAGAATTAGCACTGCGGTTCCTGGCGTGCCTGAGGAAATCGACGACATGATCGCAAAGCTGATGGAAAAAAAACCGCAGAAGCGAATTGCAACGGCTTTGGCACTGCGTCACAAACTCGAAGAAATCGAAGTCGCATTGAAAAGTCACAGTGAAGCGAAAACAGCAGAATCCGGACGTCGTTCAAACGAAGACGACGAAGAGAACTGCACGCAAAATTTCGACAAAGACATGGCGACCGTCGCGCATTTCACTGACCATTCAACGTCCGGAAAACTAAAGCGAGACTCCAACCCCTCACCTGCGTTTCCAACACGAGCCGACCGAACCGTGATTGAGGAAGGCAGTGGCTCTGAACCACCGAGAAGGACACCGAAGGATCGTCAGGATTTCTACAATCGCGTTGCCGAACGAGACCGCACGGTTGCCGTTAAGCCCCTAGACATTGACCCGATCGAATCCCAGTATGGAAAAGGTGTGCTGCCGACGTTGCTGATGCTTCTAGCGATTGTCGTATTGACGACGTTCATGCTCAGAAACTCGTTCAAAACGCCTTCCGCTGATCAACTTTACACCGAAATTCAATCTTCGAGTCCACAGTTGGTGCTCGAAGAAACCAAAAGGTTCCTGGAACTGTATCCCGACGACGAACGCGCTGAAACAGTGCGCCGTACCGATGAATTCGGAAAGGCTACGAAGTACTACTCTCAACTCTCAAAGAAGCTCATAGCCCGCTCCAAACTGATCGGCGACGATCAACTCACCGAAATCGAGCGACAGTTCATGGCGATCGCCGACCTAGCGAAATCCAATTTCGAAGCAGCCAATATCAGAATGGATGCTTTCGTTCGTGTTCACGATCCCAACCCGGATCTTTCAGAGCGTGACCGCGATTGTATTGATGCGGCCAAAAGTTTTCGTTTGATGATTCGCGAGGACGCCAGAAGGCAAGCCAAAACGAACCTGAAAAGTATTCGATATGCACTCGAAAATGCCGCCAACTCAGATTCCGTTGGTGCCGCAAAGATGTATCGCTCCATTATTGAACTCTACGATACGATGAGTAAGGCACCAACAAACCCGGAGGTGCGGGATTTGGTCGAAGAGGCAAAACGACTTCTGGCAGAAATCAATTCTGGCGAGAGAGCGCCTCAGTCAAAGCAACCAAGTCCTGATCCGGAATCAACGACGCCTCCGATCTTGGAGGATTCCTCCGACAATGAGTAGTCAACGCTTGGTTTGCCCTGGCTGTAGCTGTCTTTGCGATGGCTTGACCCGGTCGGCCGATTCGGCCGTCCCCTTGGAAGCAGCCGCATGCTCTGTCGGAGCCAATTGGTTCGCCGATCGCTGGAATCCAGAGTCACCATCTGAATCAAACTTTGAACAGCAAGCTGCCGAGATCCGCGAATTCCTTTCGAATGCAAATGCGGCGTTGATCACAGGTGTTGGAAACCTCTCGACAGAAGATCAGCAAGCTGCCATTAAAGTCGCCGATCGTTTCTCAACGGGCATTGACTCAAGCTGGTCCAATTCAGGTCGAGGATCGATGGCGTCGTTTCAGCGTTACGGCAAAATTACTGCGACATTGGGAGAAATCGCGAACCGATCGGACGTCGTCGTATTCTGGTTTTGCGACCCCGTGATCACACATCCCCGATTTATTGAACGCTTCGTTCGCAATACGGCAAAGCTAAAAAAGCGACTGATCGTGATTGATCATCATGAAACTGAAACCGCGAAGATTGCGGATGACTTCATTCAAGTGTATTCCGATGAGGCGTTTCAGTTTGTACAGCGGTTGAGACTGGAGTTGTCCCAAGTGGATACCAAAAAGCGATCTGATTTACTCAACTCATTGAGTTCAGCAGCATACGGTTCGGTCTTCGTTGGCAAGCCTCCCGGATCCGATGCAGAATTCGACACGACCACCGATCAGTGGTTTCAGCTTGTCCGATCTCTCAATGACAGCACGCGATTCGTCATGAGTTCACTTCGCAATGATCGAAACGGGATCGGAGCCAACAACGTGCTGACTTCGCTGTGCGGCTTTCCTGACGCGGTGCGATTCACTTCTTCCGGACCGACGTACAACGGGCTTGAATACTCGACGAATTCAGTGATCAAACGTCAAGAATGTGATTTGCTGATCGCATGTGATGTCGGAGCCAATGAACCGTTTGAGACGCAATTGAATTCAGACTCACTCACATGGCTGAAAACCATACCGGTCGTCGTGCTTTCTGATTTTCCGGCGAACAAATACGTGTCTGCAGACATTCATGTTCCTATTGGGACGTCCGGTTGGAGTGCCTCCGGCGATTTTGTTCGCATGGATGATGTTCCGATCCCGATGACGGCAGCTTCTGGAACCAATCTTCGTGGTGCAAAAGACGTGTTCCGCCAATTACTGGAAAAGTAACCGCCGCAGTCGTGGCAAGTCTCTGTTCGCTTCGTGAGCACCACGATATATTGCTGGCTTCGAAAATCGCAACCTTTGCTAAATCATGAAAACTGACGAAATCCGCCAACGCTATCTCGACTTTTACAAGTCGAAAGGACACACCGTTTGTTCCAGCGACGTGCTGGTCCCGAAGTGGGATCCGACTGTCCTGTTCACGCCAGCCGGGATGAATCCGTTCAAGGATCACTTCCTTGGAAATGTGGAACTCGAGTTCACGCGTGCGACAAGTTCGCAAAAGTGCCTTCGTACGGGCGATATCGAAAACGTCGGCCGCACGGCTTACCACCACACATTTTTCGAGATGTTGGGCAACTTCAGCTTCGGAGACTATTTCAAAAAGGAAGCCATCCATTGGGCTTGGGAATTCCTGACCGATAAGCAGTGGATGGGGATCGATCCGGGGCGACTTTCGGTCACCGTCTATCTTGACGACGACGAAGCGTCCGACATTTGGCACCAAGAAATTGGCCTGCCACTGGATCGTATTGAGCGACTGGGAGAACACGACAACTTCTGGCCGGCTGGAGCGCCGACCGATGGTCCCGATGGAGTCTGTGGTCCGTGTAGCGAGATCTTTTTCCATCCGGATAATGGACCCGAATGCGAGATCTGGAATCTTGTTTTTACTCAGTTCAATCGCAGCGGAAATCCGCCGAACAATCTTTCGCCGCTACCGAACAACAATATCGATACCGGAATGGGACTGGAGCGAATGGCGGCGACGCTTCAGGGCGCGACAACAAACTTCCACATCGATTCGTTGCTGCCGATCGTGCACGCCGCAGCCGAAGTATGCGGCATCAAGTACGAAGCAAACACAGAGAACGGTCGCCGCATGCGACGGATCACTGATCACGTTCGCGCATGCACGATGGCGATTCACGAAAACGTTTTGCCGGGCAAGGAAAAAGAAAACTATACCGTTCGCAGATTGCTTCGGCGGGCCGTTTTACAAGGCTACCAAATCGGATTGCGCGATCCGTTTTTGGCTCAACTGGTTCCAGCAGTTGTTGAGTCACTGAAGGTGCCTTATCCAGAATTGAGCCAAACAGTCGACAGCGTTCAGAACGCGATCACGAACGAAGAAACAGATTTCTATCATCTGATCGAAAACAACTTGCGGTTCGTCGAACAGATGGTCGACGAGGCGAAACAGAAAAATGAAACACGGATCGACGCCGCAGAAGCTGCCCGGCTCTTTCAGACGCGTGGCGTGCCACCAGAATTGACTTCCGAACTGGCGGCCGAGTCAGAGCTGAGTTTCGACTGGGACGAATTCAAAGCGGAAATGGAAGTTCACGGCGAAATAAGCGGCACGCTCGTTGATGGCGTGATGGGCAACTCTGGGCCGATCGACGAATTCAAAAACAAACTCAAAAAGACAACCTTCATTGGCTACGAAGCAACTTCTGGAACCGCAACCGTTCTCGGCATTGGTGATGCAAAAAACTCGCTTGAAGAAATTGACTCATCCAACGGCCAGTGTGTTGTCATCCTTTCCGAGACACCTTTCTACGCCCGCTCAGGTGGTCAAGAAAGTGATTTCGGAATGCTCAAGTGCGACAGTTGCGAATTTGAAGTCAGCGAAATGGAAAAAAAGGGTGACCTGTTCGTTCATGTTGGTTCAGTGAAGAGCGGTATACTTAAAGTCGGCGACACAGTAACGGCAATCGTTGACCTGGAGCGGCGAGACGCGATTTGTCGGGCTCACTCGGCAACCCATATTTTGCATTACGCGCTTCAGCAGAATCTTGGTGAACACGCGACGCAGCGTGGCTCTCGCGTCGACGACGACAAACTGCGTTTCGATTTCGCGAACCAGGGTGCCATCTCTGGAGAGCAACTTTCCGCGATTGAAAACATGACGCTGGAGAAAATTGGTGAAGGTGTCGATGTGTCGTGGAAAACCGTTTCGCTTGACGATGCAAAATCTGCCGGAGCGATGATGTTGTTCGGTGAAAAGTATCCTGACCCAGTTCGAATGGTTTCGATCGGCGGGTTCAGCAAGGAACTCTGTGGCGGAACCCATTTGAACAATAGTGCCGAAGTGATGGCTTTCGAGATCGTTGCCGAATCTGGAACGGCAGCGGGAACGCGCCGCATCGAGGCACTTACGGGAAAACGTGCGATTGCAAGTCAACAACAGGTGAAGGCCGCGGCGGATGAAGTATCACAGCTTCTCGGTGTCGCTCCTTCGCAGGTTGGAGCCGCCGCGAAGGGGCTTTTTGACGAAGTTCGCGACTTGAAGAAACAGGCGGCTTCCGGAAAGAAGTCTTCTGATTCAAAAAGCGTTGAGCTGAAGCCAGCAAATCTTGACGCAAACTACATTCAAATTCGAAATTCACTCTATGCGGCTGCAGGCCAACTCAACATTCCGACAGCGCAGATCGGAACACGGGTCAAAGCCTTGCTGGACGAGAAACAATCGCTATTGGAGCAACTT
>CAYGUE010000016.1:0-39470 GCA_964352885.1 uncultured Pirellulaceae bacterium | reverse complement strand
CAACTTAAAAGGCTCGCAGGAGCCCACGAGCTCTCTGCCGACGAATTAGTCGCTGAAGGGATCCAAAAGGGCGATATCTTGGTCATTGCGAAAGCCATTCCGGTGGCAACGCCGGACCTGCTCCGTCAATTAATTGATCAAATTCGGAAGAAAACTAACCCAGTCGCGGTCTTTTTTGCAACTTCACCGGGTCCTGGAAAGGTAATGATGATCGCTGGCCTGTCGCGGGACCTTGTGGAACGCGGTATAAAGGCTGGTGATTGGGTAAAAGCTGTCGCGCCGGTTGTCGGCGGAAACGGCGGTGGGAAACCGGACCTTGCTCAAGCAGGCGGAAAAAACCCTGAAATGATTGAACAGGCGATCGAAGAGGCCGTAACGTTCATCGAATCAAAAATCTGATCTAAACACAATTTTGAAACTCCGGCTGGGAACAGAGTTCGCTTGACCGGTTCATCTTTATTTTTCACTGGAGTCTAAATCAATGCGAACCGCATTACTTTCCCTGGCCGTTGTCTCACTCTGTCTGGTAACCGCGCCAGCCGTCGCTCAGCAAACGCCGCTCGAAACGAAAGAGCAATCGGTCATCCGTTTCGAAGTCAACATGGATAAAATTGTCAATTCGGAACTTGGCAAACAGCTTGACTTGGAAGGCAAGATGCAAACGCTTCCAGGTGTCGATCCGGAAGAAATGGATCCTGCATCCATCGCACGAGTTTTTGGATCTTTGAGTCTTCCTGACAACATCCAAGCATTCCAAGGAATGGGCCCAGGATCCGATCTTCCAATGGAATTGTTCACGCGTGTTGAGTTCAGCGACTCAGAAGCGCTTGGTTCAGCTCTTAAGAAAATGGGCGAAGACAGCGAAGAAGTTGAAGTCGGCGGCAAGAAATTCATGAAGCCATCGGATCCGGAAGCTCCTCAAGGAATGCTGGCTCAGAAAATCGATGACAAGACGATGGAAATCGGCACTGAAAAGTACGTGACTCGCGCGGACCGCGAAGTCAGCACGGACGGGCTGAGTAAGGCTTGGGCAATGGCGCCCAAGCACGCTGTTCGGATCGTTGTCGATGTCGACGGAATGGAAGCTCTCAAAGAAGAGTTGATCGATATGGTCGCTCAAGTTCAACCTCAGGCAGTCGCGTATGCGGAACTCCTGAACAATGTCTCAAACCTTCGCATTACGATTGATCTCGATAGCGATGAGCTGTTGACTTTGTGTGCAACTGGTAAAGACGAAGACATGGCGGAAGAGTTCGCTGACGGTCTCGATTCGCTTCTAATGTTTGGGAAAATGGGCTTGGATGCGAGCAACGCGCCGAACGAAGAGGCTGCAACCATCATGAAGGCAATCAGTGGCGCGATGGAAGCCAACCTTGAAGGCAAAGAAGTTAGCATCAGGATTCCTCGACCTGAAGGCTTTAACAAGTTCATCCAAGGAATGCTGCCTCCTGGATTCTAGTCCAACGGATTGGATGCGCAAAATCAAACGGCACTGACGAATTTCGTCGGTGCCGTTTTTTTGTATCCGTTGACATCAGCCTTACCGCAATCAGACGACCTTCAATTCATTCTTGATTGACGTGATTCCGTCGATGCCGCGAATTGCTTCCTGAGCCATCAGATTCTCGAAGAACGATTTCGCTGAACCCCACAAAACAACGCGTCCTCGATTGGTTCGAACCTTAATTCGTCGCGAGTTGAGATGGGGGTTGTGCACGATCGCCTTGGCAATCTGCAAATGGAGTATCGATGTAGCTGGGGAATTCATTTGCGTCTTTACAAGAAGGGGAAGAGAGCAAACTTCGACCTGTATATTTAGCCTGTAAATAGCGACACGTTGATCGCAAGTCTTTTGACCAAGCGAAATGCGGTCAATCACTACTCTGATGAAGGCGCAAAGCTCGCAAAATCGTTACGAACTGCCTGAGCCGCGTTGCATAGGCTGTGTCGCTTAGGACCTCCACCACCAACGAGGCTTCGTGGAAGCAAAGTCCGCAGGGCGAGGTGGAGGCGAGTATTTGCCGTAGCTCTTGAATTCCTCAAGTAAAATCAGAACTCTGCGCTTCAAAAAGTCGTTCAGTAAATCTTTGTTCTCACGAACGCCACCCGATTCCGCATCGAGACAGAGTCGGATCTCACTTTGCTGTTCTTGATTGCCCCCTTCAAAAAGGCCTGCAGGCTTCATATCGAGGGCGACAGCTTTTCCAGCCAAACCAGTTGTACGAAAAACGAGCGACAATTCTTCCTGATCGGCCAATTCGTCGTAAACCTTGGTCGCCTCAAGCCAATTCCCGGACTCAATGTAGATCTCACCCAAACGGCTTTTCGCCCGGAGATTGTACAGCTGAGTCGTGTTCACATCGGTTGGCGCAGCATCTGCCATCGGAAAATACTTTTCAACGGCGCGCCACAATGATTCGCGCGACGCGTAGTCGTCCGCCGGAATCTCACGAGAGGCCCAATATGCCGCAATGTATTGTTCTTGGACACTGCATTCCATTGGAACATTCAGTTCTCCTTCGTTATTCGACGCAGCATTGCGCTGATTCTTCAAACCGGAATACTGAATTGCAATCTGACTACCAGCCCACCACGCAAACATTGAAAAAAACAACGAAAGCAACGCCGCAGCCAACCAAGGCATCGTATGCACAAACGAAGATCTCTTTCTAGGCGCAGCCATCAACGATTCGGTTGCGCCACCAAACGCCATCGTGCTGTTCACAACAACGTCTTCCCGCTCGTTGGGCTGCACTTCAAACAAACTCCAATCAAAACCATTCGATGGATTGACCGAAATTGACTGCAGCATTTTCAACAGCTGAAGAGGTGTTTGAGGCCGATCATCTTTTTTCTTTCGCAGCATGCTGTCCACAACTTCCACAAGCTCGGCTGGCAAGTCGTCACGGTGAGTGCGAATCGACTGCGGCGTTTGAGACGAATGCTTGATCGCAATCGCCAATGGAGAATCACCATCGAAAGGCGGCTCTCCAACGAGCATGTGGTAGACGGTGACACCGAGGGAATAGATATCGCTGCGAATATCGACTTCGTTGCCCTCGATCTGTTCGGGGCTCATGTAGAGAGGCGTCCCTACCGTGATACCAGCTTGTGTTAACGTATTATCGGTTTCCTTGCCGACGCGTGCCAAGCCAAAGTCCGCAATCTTGAGCTCGCCATTGGCTGTCAGCATGATGTTTTCAGGCTTGATGTCACGATGCACGACGTCGTGCTCCCAGCCCTTCTGCAACGCCATCGCAGACTGTCGCAGCACGCTCAACGCCATATCCGGAGCGACGGCTCCATATCGACCGAGATACTGCTTCAAGTTACGACCGCGAACGTATTCTTGCGCGATGAAATGGTAGCCATCAGCTTGGCCAACTTCGAAAATTTGCACGATGTTGGCATGAACAAGTGCTGCCGCTGCTTGGGCTTCCCGTTTGAATCGTTCGACGTAGTCCTCGTTTCCTGCAAGATCCTTCTTCAGGATCTTGAGAGCTACGTTTCGTTTCAGCGATTCTTGCACGGCGAGATACACATCCGCCATGCCGCCAGAACCCAAACGACGCAGCAACCGATAGTCGCCGATTTTCAAACCGGCGAGATTCGGCTGTGCGTTGGAATTGTTTTTTGGATTGTCCATAAGGTGGCAGCGAGGCAAAAATTGATTCCGGTCCGTCGAAAACATTATGTTTCACCAACAGGGCGATGACAATATCGATCAATCCCTACGCTGGTTTCAGAAAAACGTTCAAATTTTCTTGAACGCAAAAAACCGTGCAATCCTGAGCCACCGCTTAATTACGAACGCTGGACATTCCTCCGTCGACCCCCCAAACCTGGCCAGTTATCCACCCGCTTTCGCCATCCAGCAGGAAAATCCCGGCTGAGGTCAGGTCTGCTACGGTACCTGTTCTACCCAATGGATATTTTTCGCCGAGTGATTTTGCTTTTTCGGGATCCGAGAAAAACTTCTCCGTCATCGGTGTATCTGTCAGTGCTGGAGCCAGGCAATTGACGCGAGTGTGCGGAGAAAATTCGGCAGCCAGCGTTCGTGTTAGACCTTCAATGGCACCTTTGGACGCTGCGATAGAAGCATGTGCGTGCATGCCTTGAGTGACCGCGACGGTACTGAAAAGCAACACGCTGGAGTTGCCATTCTTTTTCAAACCGGCAAGCGACGCCTGCAGCACCCTGATCGCTCCGACGACATTGAGTTCGAAGTCTTCCCGGAAGACTTCCGGTTTGAGCGCACGAAACGAACGCAGGTTGATACTGCCTGGACAGTAGGCGACGCCATCGATCGACTCAGGCAGCCAACTCTTGTCGACTTCATCCGTCGTGACATCGAAAACATGATGCGTCACATTCGAAAGGCTCGAAATATTTTCAGCAGTGCGACTGAGAACCGTCACTCGATGGCCCCTCGAAATCAGCCCTTTCGTAATCCCCAAGCCGATGCCTTTACTTCCGCCAACGACGACAAAGTTTTTCTCACTCATGGTCTCGCTTCCAATTTCATAGAACAGAACTCATGACTGACCGGAAAACTCGGGTCAAACGTAACGCAGCGCCGAATTGCCCAACCGATTAGACACCCACGAACTGCACATGTTCGCAAATCGACGCCTCCAAGCAGCATGGAATCTCGCTGAATCCATATCATGATGGCCTAGCCTCGCATTATGGGTCGTTCACCATTGGAGGGAGCGTTAAATTCAAAGACCCAACACGCGATCCATATTGGCAGAGATCTCTTTTAATCGAGCCATGTCGCCGCCGCCAACTTCGGCCGCGGCGTAGCCACAAAAGTTGATCTCAACGATTGCTTTGCGAACGTCAGCCCAATCGACGTCACCCTCACCGATCTTGGTGAACTTGCCGGTCTTTCGAGAGAAACCTTTTAGATCCAATTTCACGATTCGCTTGCCAAGCTGACGAATCCAATCGCCCATGCTCCCATACTTCCAATGGTTGCCGATGTCGAACTGCATCCCGACGAAAGGAGAATTGAACGCGTCAACAAAATCCACGAGGCGTTGAGCTGTTTGAGTCGAATCACCGTCGTGATCGTAGTGCATCTTGTTCCATACATTTTCAATCACAATCGTGACACCGTGTTTCGCCGCAACCGGTAGTGCTTTGGAGATGTTTTCAATCGCCCGAGCATCAATCTCTTCTGGGGTACCATCTTTGCCGTGCCCCGCGACCAGCAAGACCGTTGTACCGCCGATCGCATCGGTCTGTTCGATCGCATCGGTTAAATCTTTCAAGGCCGCTGCTCGCATTCCCGCATCGGGACTTGAATGGGTTAACTTCCAGTGAGAACCACAAACGGTACCGTCGACAGGCAAGCCACTTTCACTGATCGCTTTCTTAACATCATCCACTGACACACTGCCCGAAAACCTCAGTGGCGAATCGAGTTCAATCGCCGCAAAGCCTGCTTCTTTGGCGGCTTTAAACTTGTCGGTCAACGATCCTTCAATGCCAACCATGCCGTACTTGAGTGTTTTGTAAATTCGATCGGACAGATCAACGTCCTGCCGAACGTTGCGAGTCAGGGCAGAGGACGCATTGACAGTTTTCAGACCGGTCGCAATCGCGGTCGCGGCGACGGCAGAACTAGTAACAAAAGTTCGGCGGTTCATGGCTGGGCTCGGGTTAGAGAGGAAGTTTATCCGTTTATTGTAACGCATAATGAGCCCCAAAATTTTTGACACCGTTCTTGCCGCCTAAGAATATCTACTTGCTTCAGCACGATTCCATTTTTACTCTAGACGTCAGATGCCAGACCATGCCGCTATTTCGTTTCAACACAAGCCCGAAGCAACAGCGAGTGGTTTTCCTACACTCTCAGAATCACTCGCTTGCGCTTTTATGAAGTTGCAAACTTTGCCGGAAAATTCGGATTCTATCTGTAAATAACCATTGAAATTCCAAAACGCGAAGCGTTTCAATACAAGCCCGAAGCGCAAGCGAGTGAATCCCCACGCCGGGAAATATTCACTCGCTCGCGCTTCGGACTTGTATTAGTATTAGTGCAACTTCAAAACGCGCGCTTCGGGCTTGTATTGCATGCGATTTATTTCACGGGAACTACAGAAAGATCTCTTTTTCGTGAATCGTCGGATTGGATTCTAGTCCTCCAGCCTTCGCCCGCTCAACTGACTCTTCACCCTTGCCACGCTGAGCGAAAACGGCGGAACCTGGACTGACGTGCTCATTCCAGTGCTTTTCAAACAGAGCGACGAGCTGTTTGTTCTTGGCAAGCATCGATGGGACAGCGTGCAACATCGCCAACTCGCGGCGGCTCTTGCGAAAATAACGACCCACAATATTGGGGAGGATCCTCGAAAGCAAAGTCTCTGTTCGAAGATCAACCATGCGTTCGATGACGTATCTCGGATTGTCCAGCGGGCCAAGGACTTCGTTCATGCAAGTTGAGAAGATCTCGCTTTCTCGTTCCGTGCCGCCGGCGATGAAGACGCGAACGTATCCCCCGCCGAGGATGCCGTGGTTCAAAACGGCAGATTGTCGAACCAATTCTGCTTCGGTCAAACTTGAGAGAACCGCATTGGCCACCGCACGAACCAGCGTGTCGTCATTCCACTCAACGTCACGTCCATTGAACGGCGGGAAGCCACCTGAGCGTTTGGATACGCCCTTGAATTCGACCGAACTCACAGCCACCGACCGATAGGGACTGCCAATGTTCCAAAGTTCGCGGGCCTGCTCGCGCCGCCCGCACCTCGACAACATTTCCTCATTGAGCACATTAGTATTTCCTTCAAGACCTTCCGGTTTCAGTTCGGTGAAGGCCGGATGCACGTGCCCAACTCCTTTCTCGACCGCACCATCATCGGTCACGCCGTAGAGGCTTTTGTGCTTGCGCATAAAACGCCTGTAATCGTCAAAACCTTTCTGAAATTCGGGTGCAAAGCAAACAACGTCCCAATTGTTGGCGATCTTTTCTGCCCATTGCGGATCGAGCCGAAACGAACGCCCGCGAAGCTGATTGATACTCATACTCGTCGTAACGGTCGTCAAATCAATAAGCACGTTGATTCGATTGGCGTCCCATCCCTCACCCAGCAAACCGCGAGTCCCAACCAAGCATTTCGTGAGCCCTTGTTGAAACAATGCCGTGATCATCTCGATGTAAACGCGAGGAGACCAATCATTGCCGCGACCAATGATCTGCCTGAATTCGAGGACTGGATTCGACTGCAGCTCAACTTTCAGAGATCGTTTACGCAACCATTTCCTGCTCGCGTCCAGAAACGACGATTCGATTTCGTCGTCAATTAAAATCGTGGAACCAGTAACGAGGATTGGCTCAAGCCGATCGGTCGCTTGGTCGGTCAAAAGTTGTTTGAAAGCCGCAACCGCGCCGCCAGATTCCTCGTCCATCAGCTCTCCCAATTCCGCAGACACAGCAGATGAACGCTCGAAGTCAGTCACAATGACAGCGCGAATCGAATCGCCCAGCGTTTCAATCTCTTGCTTCAGAATCGGAATCGTTGCAGCACACTTACTGGTGGAGTACGCCAAAACTCGGCTCACCGGAGACGAACAGGCTCGGGTTCCGGTTTCCGTAATCTGTATCCCCAAGGTTCGCAGCGTTCGAACAATGCGTTTACCAATTTCATGCTGGTCAGCATCGGGCGAACGGCGTAGATAATGACGCACGTATCGATCAAGCACCGGAACCAACTGCTCAATCGGCATCGGGGACTCGGAAACTTCGCTGCGATTCAGCGTCGGAATACCCACAGGCAAGGGAAGCGATCGACTTGCAAGGAACTGCCGCGATGTGAGAGAAAACGAAGGGTCACGTTTCTCAAACGACGACCAGGAATCGACGGTTCCGGTTGGCAGCTTTAGATGCTGCAACGTTTCCGTTACCCAACTCGTCAAATTCAACGGTCGGAATTCATCCTCGGCTTGCGGACCGTTGTCAGATTCTTCCTTGGCGGAATCGGGCTCGCACAACGTTTCAACAAGATCGCTCAAACGCCGATCTGCCTCTGCAATAAACTCCAGCTCCGCACTGGTTGGCGAAACGAAGTAGGCGAGGTCCTGATACGGAGCCAAGAAACCATCTTTGACAATTGCCGGCACAGGAACTTCGTAGTCGATCGGTCCGAAGAACGATTGGTATCGCTCGACGTCTCGTGGATCCTTGTTGTCGATATCAGGCGGCGTCGCAGTCAACCCAACAATTACCGGCCGGCCCAACATTTCATGTGCCGCCGACAAGATTCGTCCCCAATGCCCAACCAGATGATGACATTCATCAAGAATGAGTGCTCCGGGACGCAACGCTGCGATCCTATTTAGTGTTTCAGTTGACGATGGGTGAAGCAGTGAAAGAGATTGTCCTTCCATCGCCATCTCATCTCGAACCTGTTTCGAATAGGTGCCAAGTCGATCATTGAAGTACTCTGGATTGTGTTCTTTCAGATCCTCGAGCCAAATCGTTGCTTCGCGAGTATCGGCTGCTTCTCCGATCTCGATCAGCTTATCATGCCAACGTTGAAGTGCGTTTTCTTGAATACTGTCATCTTTTCGAACCGGCATCGTGACAGCTTGATACGTGAGCGAAGTCAGCAATGCCGGCGACATTGGATCGGTGCTAACCATTCCTTCATGCCCGGCATCCGACTCGAACATGTCCGTTCGCGCAGCCCATTGCGATTGGATCGCGGAATTTGGTGAAAGCACTAGGCAGGGGCGTCTGATGTGCTGCGCCCAAAGGTAGAGACCAAGGATCGTTTTACCGCTCCCGGGCGGCGCAACGATGTGCAACGAACGATTGCCAGAGGCAAGCTGATGCCGAGCGATATCGACGACTTCTTTCTGCGATGGCCGAAGCTCACCTCGGAAGCGAATTTCAGGAAATGACGAATGATGATCGGACACGAGAGTTACGTTGGCTCGAGGGGATGCGTGGCAGAATTACTCAACGATCAACCTTCGGTTCCATTACATGATACGTTTCATGTTCAAATCACCCAAGTTTCAACGTGGCTGTGGCGTCCCGCCGCAGTTTCAAAGTGGCTGTGGCGTCCCGCCGCAGTTTCAAAGTGGCTGTGGCGTCTCGCCGCAGTTCCAAAGTGACTGTGGCGTCTCGCCGCAGTGAGCACCTACTGGGGCGAGACGCCCCAGCCACAACAAAACGAATCGGCCCGCACTGGGGCGGGACGCTCGAGACGCCCTAGCCACAATTTGCTAATACCCCAGCACGGGCGACAACCAGCGTTCGATTTCTTCGACTGTTTCGCCTTTGCGTTTCGCGTAATCCACAACCTGATCTTTGGTCACTTTATTGACGGCAAAGTATCGTGACTCTGGATGAGCAAAATACAACCCGCTGACCGCCGCTCCGGGCCACATCGCGAAAGACTCGGTCAACGAGATTCCGGTCGATGCTTCGACATTCATGAGGTTCCAGAGAGTTGCTTTCTCCGTGTGATCAGGGCAGGCTGGATAGCCGGCTGCTGGACGGATACCGCGATACTTTTCCTTGATCAGCTCTTCAGCTGATAGACCTTCGTCTGAGCCAAAGCCCCAATCAACACGAGCTTTTTCGTGCATCATTTCTGCGAAAGCTTCCGCCAAACGGTCAGCAAGTGCCGCGACCATGATCGCGTTGTAATCGTCCAAGTCTTTGCGATACGCTGCCGCTAATTCATCACAGCCATGGCCAGTCGTGACCGCAAAGCCACCGATGTAGTCTTCTCGACCACTACCAACGGGAGCGACGTAGTCCGCCAACGAGCGGAATTGATCGATGCCTTTACGCTGCCATTGTTGGCGAAGCATATGAAATCGAGTCAGCTCTTTGGAACGCGTTTCGTCCGTATAGAGAATGACGGAATCGCCCTCGCTGGCTGCTGGCCAGAAACCGTAGATGCCACGAGCTTGAATCAGCCCCTGATTCATGATCTTGGCCAACATGCTTTGGGCGTCGGCAAAAAGTTTCTTCGCTTCCTCGCCGACCACTTTATCATCTAGAATCTTCGGATATTTACCGTGCAACTCCCACGACATGAAGAACGGCGTCCAGTCGATGTACTCGGAGATTTTCTCAAGTGTTATGCTCGAATCGCCTTCACTACCAGCAGACCAAGATTCATTGGCGACCGAGCCAAGCGTTTTGGTTCCAGTGAAGGATGGCTTATTGATTTCGACTTCCGACCAGTCGGTTGCAAATCGTTTCTCGCACGCTTCCGCGTAAGGAATCAAAGTGAGCTTGCGTTCTTCATAGCTGGAAACCAGTTTTTCCTGTAGGCCCGCGTTTTCCGCCATGAAATCTTTCTTCAGATCCTGATTGATCAAGCGATCAACCACGCCAACGCTTCGTGAAGCATCCAACACGTGAATCACGCCGTGCTCGTATTGCGGCGCGATCCGAACTGCCGTGTGCTTGTCGCTGGTCGTTGCGCCACCGATCAGCAGCGGAATCTTCATTTCAAGTCGCTTCATCTCTTTGGCGACGTAGACCATCTCGTCGAGGCTCGGCGTAATCAAACCGGAAAGACCAATCATGTCGACGTTGTGCTTGACGGCCGCTTCGAGAATCTTGTCACAGGAAATCATCACACCAAGGTCGATGATTTCGTAATTATTACAGCCCAGCACCACGCCAACGATGTTCTTACCGATATCGTGAACATCACCCTTGACCGTCGCCAACAGGATCTTCCCGCGGAAGCTTTGACTCTCCAAGCCAGCTTCGAGCTTTTCCTGCTCCATGAACGGCAATAGGTGAGCAACGGCTTTCTTCATCACGCGAGCCGACTTCACAACCTGCGGCAGGAACATTTTCCCACTGCCGAACAGATCGCCAACAACCGACATGCCGTCCATCATCGGGCCTTCGATAATCGAAAGGCACTTGTCGTACTTCAGACGGGCCTCTTCGGTGTCTTCGACAACGAACTTGTCGATGCCCTTAACCAATGCATGTGAAAGCCGATCTTCGACTGAACCTTCACGCCAAGTCAAATCTTCCTGTCGCTTCTTTCCTTTGCCCGGCCCTTTTACGGTTTCAGCAAACTCTAGCAAACGGTCTGTCGCGTCCGGACGACGATTGAGCAAAACGTCTTCGACGCGTTCGAGCAAGTCCTTCGGAATCTCTTCGTAGATTTCCAATTGGCCAGCGTTGACGATGCCCATGTCGAGTCCAGCCTTGATGCCGTGGTAAAGGAACGCTGCGTTGATGGCTTCACGAACGACATTGTTACCGCGGAAACTGAAACTAACGTTCGACACACCGCCAGAAATCTTTGCACCGGGGCAAACCTCCTTGATCAGTTTGGTGGCTTCGAAAAAGTTCACGGCATAGTTATCGTGCTCTTGCATGCCGGTCGCGATGGTCAGAATGTTCGGGTCGAATATGATGTCTTCCGGCGGGAATCCGACTTTTTCGGTTAGCAAATCGTAGGCTCGTTTACAGATACGGACTTTCTCGTCGGTTTCGACCGCTTGGCCTTGCTCATCGAACGCCATCACGACAGCTGCGGCTCCGTAGCGACGGACCAGCTTCGCACGTTCGAGGAATTCTGCTTCGCCTTCTTTAAGGCTAATCGAGTTCACGATGGCCTTACCCTGAACGGCGCGAAGTCCGGCTTCGATGACGGACCACCTTGAGCTGTCAATCATGATCGGCACGGCCGCAATGTCTCCTTCGCCCGCGATGAGACGGAGGTACTTCGTCATGGCCTCTTCGCCATCAAGTAAAGCGTCGTCCATGTTAATGTCGATGACGGCAGCACCGCCTTGAACTTGGTCGCGGGCGACTTCGATAGCTTCTTCGAACTTTTCATCACGAATCAGACGGGCAAACTTGCGGGACCCCGTCACGTTCGTACGCTCGCCAACCATGAGAAAGTTTGCGTCTTCACGCATCGTGAGAGGACGAGCACCTGAAAGCCGAGTCAACGGTTTGATTTCGTTTGGTTTATGCGGTGCAACTCCTTTGACGGCTTCAGAGATGGCTTTGATGTGTGCCGGAGTCGTGCCACAGCAACCGCCAACGATGTTTAGCCAACCGGATTCGGCCCAATCCTTGATCGTGACGGCCATGTCTTCGGGAGAAAGATCGAACTCGCCCATTTCGTTCGGCGTGCCAGCATTCGGATGGCAGCTAATGTACGGCGACGAAATCTTCGACAGTTCTTCAATATGCGAACGCATGATGTCCGGGCCGAGAGCACAGTTCATGCCGACACTGACCATCGGAAAGTGCGAAACCGCATTCCAAAACGCCTCAACGACTTGACCGGAAACAAACGTGGAACCCGATTCGGCAAAGGTGCCCGAAACCATCACAGGGATCACATTGCCACTGTCTTCAAAGTACCGTGCAATTGCGAACAAGCAGGCTTTCAGGTTCAGCGTATCGATAACCGTTTCAGGAAACAGGATATCGACGCCGGCTTCAACAAGCGCCTTCACTTGAATGTAATACGATGCTTCCATCTCTTCGAAGCAAGTATTTCGAAACGACGCGTCATTCACGTCGGTACTGATCGCCGTTTGTTTTGACGTCGGGCCCATCGAGCCGGCCACAAATCGAGGCTTGTCCGGCGTGAGGGCCGTGAACTCGTCAGCTGCCTTTCTGGCATTGGCGACGCCAGCAAAATTGATCTCGCGAACAATCTCTTCCGGAAATTCGAAATCGCTCAATCCAACAAGGCTCGCCTGGAACGTGTTGGTCTCAATGATATCCGCGCCAGCTTCGAGATACTGGCGGTGCAAGCCCGTGATTTTTTCGGGATGCGTCAAACCAAAAACATCCGTACAGTTCTTCAGATCGTGATGCCAATCCTTGAATCGTTCGCCGCGGACCTCCTCTTCGGAAAGGCCTAGCCCGAAAATCATGGAGCCCATTGCCCCATCGAGGACAAGAATTTCCTGCTCAAGGCGATTGAGGAATAAAGCGGAACGATTGGTTTCAGTTGCGATCGACACGGCGATTCTGTTCTGGAGTTAGGGTGTTTAGGTAACTTACCCACAAACGTACGAACAGCTATCGCGATGCAAAAGCTTGCGCCAAGACGGTGTCTTGAGCAATAACGGCTCGAACGAAAATTGCAGGCGTGGCGGCGTGACGAGACTTCGAGCGTGCACACGAGAAAAAAGCTTGCTCCATTTTAGCCCTATTCCGGCGTTTGCTCAAGACTTTAACGTCGCAGGACCGATAACCTAATCCATATAACCGCTCCAAAATAAGGGTGACACGATGTCCTCCTCGACTAACTCACAGCCCGTTGTCAAGCAATCTCAAGGTTCGAAAGCTGCGATTATCCGACCCGTCAATCGACGCGATGGAAAGCAGAGTTACGTGCGAATTGATACCGCAGAGAACGTCGTTCGCACGAACCTTCGAGCATTGCAGTTGGAGGACTATGTGGCTCAGATTCGTTTAGCGGAGAGCCAAGAGCAAGCACCAGCTCCGAATGTGCCGGCACAGCCAGAAGTCAAATCGTCACGGCTGTCTCCGTCGATCATTAGCGACATCATGAAACAGCAGCGAACGGCAACCGCCGAGTTAAATCGAGCGGATCATGTTGACGTCCTGCGAGCCGTTGCCAAGCTCGACGGGGGTTACCAGTGGATCGCAGAAAACAATCGAGTTGCAGCATCTTCATCGCACGACATTGGCGACTCCGTTGCGGCGGCTCCCACCGTCAACGAATCCCAGCCCCAAACAACAACGCAGCCGTTATCTCAGGATCTGGTCAACAGCATCGCTACCGCCATCGCTTCAGTTCTAACGGATCTACCTGAAGCCACGCTTCAGCAAAAGATCGTTGACGTTCCAAAAAGCCACGTTGAGGATACTTTGCGACTTTTACCTGAGGTTCCTCGACAGAGCTATACGCTGCCCGTCAGCGAACAAAGTTTCGTGACTCGCGACCAAGCAGAATCAAATGTTCAGTTTGCCGAATCAACTAATACGGTTTCACTGACCGCAGCAGCATGGGATGTTCCTGCCTTTCGCTGGCCCGAAGTCAGCAGCCAGATTCTTGCTATCGACGGCATGCTTGCGGGGCTCGCACAAAACTGCACAGAGATACTGTCACCTTTTGGCAAAACGATAGCCGTAACGGCTCCTGCAAGAGGGCAGGGCACTTCGACAATGGCGATCACGATCGCGAGAATGTTTGCGTCGGCTGGAAAGCGAGTCTTGCTCGTTGATGCTGACATTACCAGCCCAAGCCTTTCCAATGCGATCGGTTTGGCTGGCGTTAGCTGGTACAAGAAACAGAATTCGCTCGAGCCGGTTGGCGAAAGCATTGTGTACGGCAAAGAGTCTGGCGTCTGCGTGATGCCGCTAAGTGAACCAATCTCCAACGTGGCCGCTCACAGTGCTCCAATCTTCGATCAACTGGAATCCCATCTGGATCAAGTCCGCAGCGAGTTCGATATGATCGTTGTGGATGCTGGGCCAGTTTGGCAAATCGTGGACGAAATCAGCAGCAACAGTCACTTGATCGACGTCGCGATGTTGGTCAATCAGGACACGCAGTCCAATGGCTTTTCGGAAGCTCGCGAGCGTTTGATGGACCGCGGAATTTTCAAGTTTATCGCCGCGCAGAACTCATTTGCTCGCCGCGCGGGCTAAGATGAAATCGTGGCGAACTCGGTTGTCGAACACTGACGTAGCGACGGCTTCTAGCCGTTGTTGTTTTAGCGGCAACGGCTGGAAGCCGTCGTTACGATTTCCAAAAGGCGTTGTAATTCCATGAAAGAATCCGCCATCGCGTGGCTTGCCTTGGCCATCATCATTGGCGGCGGAATCTTTATCCGCACGTCAGCCATCGCTGAACCGGTTTGGCTGGACGAATGCCATACCGCCTGGGCCGTCGACACCGACTCGCCCACAGTCGTTGCCAGTCGTGCCGCTGACGGGAATCAGCCGCCGCTCTACTTCGAGATCGTTTGGGCTGTGACTCAAGTGCTGGGACTGAGCGAGTTTTCGCTGCGATTCGTCTCGCTGTTCGCGGGAAGCATGTTGATGGTTGTCGCCGCTTTTTGGGCAAAACAATTGACGCAGCGTTGGAGTGCCGCCGTTCTGGTCGCCGGACTGATTGCGTTTGACGGTCAATTCATTTTCTACGCGAGCGAAGCAAGGTCTTACTCGTTGGTTCAATTGATTGGACTCGTGCAAGCAATCTTCTTTTGGAGCCTCATCAATCAATCGAAAGAAGAATCCCGCGTTCTATCCTGGACAGCGTGGACGCTATTTTCGATTGCCTTACTTTACACCCATTACACGAGCCTCTGGATTCTGATCGCAGAATTCATCACGTTCCTGATTGTCGCTGTAATGAGACGAAAGTTATCATTGCAACTTCTCATCGCGGCAATCACAATCGTCGCAGCAATGCTCAGTGGGTGGCTGTCCGCCTCGAAAGTGTTTGATCGTCGATCCAATTGGGATTCCGTTTCATCAATTGAAACTCTGTGGACAGACATCGAACCGTGGCTTGTTCATTGGATACTGATTCCAATTGGATTCGCGATTGCCGGCTGGCTGGCCTCGTTCATCTGGCCAACGCAAACCGAAGAAACGGAAACTCAAACGAGTAGCTGGCTGCTTTGGTCCTGGATTGCATTGTGGGCACTGCTTGGTCCAATCGGAATCGCAACCGCAGACTGGCTTGAAGTCGCTCCGATGGCTCTGGTTCGATACTCCGCCGTTTGCTGGGTTGCGTTTGCAATTTTTGCCAGCCTGAGCCTAACGCAATTTTCTCCCGTCAAATCGTGGGCGATCGCCGCCATCATTCTGGCCAGCAGCTTTTTTGGAAACTGGTGGGTTCATGACACGATGGTAGCTCGAGCGTTAATTCCGTTTCGCAGTGAAGACTGGGTCACAACGGTTCACTCGTTGGCCGACGCAAATTCAGATGAACCCATATTCCAGTTTGGCGATGTTATTGAGGATATTGATGCTCCAACCACTCGTGATGACCAGCGTTTCCAACGCTACCTTCTCTTCCCGATCTTGGGCGCCGATGCGATTCGCGGCAGTGACGATCTGTCTACGAATCAACCGATCATTCCAATGTCGACCTGGAATCCACAATTCACCAACGAGCAACTGAATCTAGTCCGCATCGCGAAAGGCTGCTGGCTGCTGGTTCGCGGCGATCGAGAATATGCGTTGATCATCCCCGGCGAACTGGAACGATACATCGGACAACCGATCGAATTCAAGATGATCACCAACGAACGGATGCCACTCAGCCAAGTCCACCTGATGCGAGTACGGCTTTCAGCAAAAGAACCAAAGATGCCAACTGAGCGCTAACAAAGTCAGTGAACACCAGCGATTGCATTCGCATGGGATCTTCTGATTTGCCGTCTGAATTTCCCAAGCATCCGAGGTTGCACCACAATTAGACGAGAGTGAAACTCATTGATGGGCCCGCGATTCATTCTCAAGCTGCCAACTGGCTGATTAGTATCTAAGTCGAGCTCAGGACAGTAAAAGCCAATTCCAACTTTGTCGCCTTGCTCGAGCATCTCAAGTGGAATGAATTGAGTCTCCTCAAACGGCTGGATCAAATTAGCATCTTTGAAGAACGATTTGTCCGCCGAAGGAATGATTTCCACGCCACCATCTTTGTGCAGAACATGCGTGAACCGAAAGTGATTCACAGGAGCGAGCTTCTGCCAAACGAATCGCAATTCGACGCCTCCTTCAACGGCTTTCGCATCGCAACCCATCAAACGCATCTGCTTTCCAAACCAAGTTTCCCGCACTCCTTTTTTGCTGGCAAAAATTGTTTCATACATCGGCGGAGTTAGGTTCAGGGGAATGTACTGAGCGCGAACACCAAGCCAACTACCAACACAAAGCATAAAGCAAACAACGCCGATTCTGGAAAATCCAAACTTAAAAACTTGTTTCACACTATCCCACACCGAATCGAAAACACCTCGCTTGGAGACGGACATCAGCACGTCTCTGACCGGCTTTTCGATGACGAAATGGAGCCACATAGCCAACCCTAGAACCATCGCGATCAGGCAAGGTGCCAACACCCATCGGTTCAATTCTGAGGCAGACCAATCGACCCTTGAATGGTAGATGAGAATAATGTTGTGAATCAGAAAAAACGCGTAGCTGATTTCGCCCAATAAGTTCAACAACTTGGTGCCCATCACTCTGGCCAAAATCCCCTTGGAACTCGCAAACACATAGATGATGAACGCGAAGACGATGGAAGATCCGGCGAAGTGATACCAGACGGAGAACATACTGCCTCCCCACGAGCTACCCGCCAAAATTCCGCGAACGTAGTCATACGTAAAGACAAACAGAACGAAACTCGATATCGCCACAATCTCCTTCAGCGAATCGAACCACCGGACGCAGTCTTTCTTCGAAACCAAACCAGGCCTGGATTCTCTTCGTGCCGCAGAGTTGAGAAACAGAAAAGCCGTTCCCATTCCAAGTCCGAATTCAACCAGGCGAACCAACGGATTGGCATGCACCACACGCAGCAAATCATACTGGCTTGCAATTCCCGGATCACTTTTCAGTTGCTGAGTGACGAAAACGATTGAGACTGAGATTAAAGCAACGATTCCAAACTTGAACCAAAACTGACGCTGCCCACCCAACAACAAGAAAGGGAATATGAAAAAGAAAAACATCTCTGTGGAGATACTCCACGAGACGCCATTGTAGGAAAACACCCAGTTTGAGTCAGGAATCCAGCTTTGAAGCAAGAACGCATTGACTGCAAATTTCGCTGTATCGATGTCTTGGCCAATCACCCAAATCGCAGCCCCCATGCAAACTAGGTGTAGCGGCCAGAGTCTGACAATTCGTTTGAAATAGAAATTCAGAATTCCATTTCGCTTCAGACGGGCGTGATACACGTAGGTGAGGATGAACCCGGAAAGAACGAAAAAGAATGAGACGCCACGCCCACCGAGTGCGGCGTGGAATTCACCAAAACCAAACCGTCCGCGAAAGTGCCCGATCATGACGGCCAGTGCCGCCACAAATCTGAATCCACCAATTGCGTGAATATGGCCAGGCTTTGAAATATCGGGGCTTGGCGTTGTCTGTCTCTTCTTCAGAACATTACCGTCGTCCGACGTGAATTCGATCGAATCGAATCCGTCGAGAGCGCAGTTTGAACCCTTGTCGACAATCGGCATCTCTTCAGCGCCTGGTTTCGCTGTAGCTAGACTGGATGCCTGAGCAAACTTCATGCGATGCGGAACTGGGCAGAATGGGCAAGCTGATAGAGGCTTGTAATGATAATCGAAACGGCGTCGCTGAACAAGAATCCGGAATCGTGAACCAAAAATGGAAACAACTCAAAGCGAATTGAATCCACGCATGGGCCGAATCCCGATCTTTAGCTAGTCCTACGTCGACAGCCTCATCAGCGTAGGCGAGTTACCACTCTTTCCAGAGCCTCAACGAAATCCTTCACTTCGGTTTCTGTATTGTACAAATAAAAGCTGGCTCGACAGCTCGACTTGATATTCAAGTGTTCGTGCAACGGCATCGCACAATGATGGCCGGCTCGAATCGCGACGCCCTTCTGATCCAGCAGAACAGAAATATCTTGAGGTGAAACGCCATCAATCACGAAACTAACCAAGCCGCTTCGTTGATCCGCTGTCGGACCAAGAATCGTCAAACCATCAATTGCTTGAAGTTGTTTAAACGCAAGCTTCGTCAACGTTTTCTCGTGCGCTGAAATCGCGGGCACGGAAAGCCCCTCCAAATACTCAACCGCAGCACCCAATCCGATCGCTTCAACAATCGGTGGAGTTCCCGCTTCGAATTTCGCCGGAAGCTCCCCAGGCGTAAACCCGTCCACGGTGCAATCCGTGATCATGCTGCCACCGCCATGAAACGGCGGAATCGATTCGAGTAGTGCGCGCTTGCCCCACAGAATCCCAACCCCTGATGGCCCCAGCATCTTGTGCCCAGAAAACGCGACGAAATCCGCATTCCAAGATTGAACATCGGTTGGCTCGTGTGGCACTGACTGGGCCGCGTCAACGACTGCGATTGCACCAACCGAATGAGCGAGCTCGACCACTTTCTCGACCGGCACGATCGTACCGAGCACATTTGAAATCGCCGCAACGGAGATGACTTTCGTTTTCGGTCCAACCATCGATTGGAGTGCTTCCATATCCAAGTTGCCATCCGCGTCGATCGGGGCAAATTTGACGATAGCCCCCGTCCGCTGAGCCAATTGCTGCCAAGGAACGATGTTCGAATGATGCTCAAAAATCGTCAACAGGATTTCGTCGCCCGCTTTCACATTCGCATCACCCCATGAACGGGCGACCAAATTCAGTGACGCCGTCGTGCCACCGGTAAAGATAACTTCGGCGTCCTCCGGTGCGTTGATAAATCGCTGCACGCTCTTCCGAGCATGCTCGTACTGGTCGGAGGCCTGCTCGCTCAACCAATGAATACCGCGGTGAACGTTCGCGTAGGTCGTGCGATAACACAGGTCCATTGCGTCGATCACTGCTGCAGGGCGCTGCGACGAAGCACCACTATCAAAATAGATCAATGGTTTTTCCCGGTGGATTGTCTGTCCAAGGATCGGAAAATCTTTGCGGATTGATTCGACGTCGAGCAATTTTTGGGTCGCAGTTGTCATTCGTGACTTCGGTTTGATAGTGAACTATTGAGTTTTGACCGATGGAGATCGATACGGGTTCACGGGAAGATTCAGATCTTCTTCATTATCAACGACAACCGTCGTTTGGGTATCCGTATCTTTGCCCGATTCCTTCTGTAGCCAAGTCTTTTTCAATCGAATCGCTCGGTCTAGAAACTGCCAGACGCCGTCCCTGCCCTGAAAGCCTCTGATCGGCATCACGTGGATCAACCCAAGGTCGGTGCGGACTCCGATGAATTCGGCGGCAATAAAGAAAGTCGATCGCTCGTTCCAACCGTTGAATGCGACCAGGTCCTCATTTCCGATTCCCCACCCTCCTTCGAACAGCCGAATCGAAAATTGCTCTGGAACAAACCGCGGCACACCCCTAGCAGCTTGCCATCGAATCCAGAGGCTCATCGCCACAAGCAGCACGATCGGGTTGAAGCAAATGAAAATCACCAGCGGACCCAAGCTGACTTGGTTCGGCGGAAGCGATGCCAAAATCATCACCAATGAAAGTTTCAACAGCAATCCAACCACAATCCACGAGATCCATCGACTCGATTTGCTGACGGTCTCAAGATCTTTGAAACTGAACGTTGAATCGTCCACGGGCCGAATTCTTGATCGAACAGCCGTCACCAAATCGCTGCGTTGCAACGCAAATTTCCAAGGCTGCGAAAAATCAGGTGGCTCAAACAATTGGCGATACATTTCTGTTGGCTCGGTCGAAGCAGCAGGCTCGTTTCGCCACATCGCAACTTGTTGGCGGAGAGTGAGAAGCTGATCGTCTTCGATCAAACGCTTTGGCAGCATTGAAAATCGCTGGTTGCGTGAAAACAGAAAGTCGCTCTTGGTCTCGATGATCTCATCGATGTTATTCCATTTGACGAAAGTCACGGACGTTCCGCACTTTTCTCGTTTGCCGACGGGAGTTAACTCGATTTGCCGAGAAAACTCCTTAACCGGGGCTGCACGAAATCTCGCCATTGCAGGAACGAGCCCAGCTGCAATGACTAACCCGACGCCAGCGATGACAACCGACCACATCTGCAACCACAGCAAACACAACACCGTCGGGATGAAGCAGCAGCACCATAGAATAGCGAATTTGGCAGGACCGACCGCGAATGGTAAATTTAGTCGATCAAGTCGCTTTCGTTCGGCTACTTTGTATTGGAATTCAAAGTTCATGGTGGACCAGCGTTTTTGACGACAACGGGCGTCTTTCCAAAGCGAATTTATTTTCCTTGAGTTCGTTTCCGCCCACGCCTCGTCATTGGCGAGGGTGAGTGACAACTTGACGTCGTAACGAATTAACTCCATCCTTCTGAGTATACCCGCACGTCCTTCGAGCTATTGACATGAAGATCACTTTCTCCCATCAGTCCAAAGAGTTCGAAGTCGATATGTCGCGGGGTCATGACATCTCGAGACCCGTTCATTTTCTCAGTGGTCCTGAATCGGATCCGGCTTTTGTGCCACAGGCTTCTCGCAAACCATTCTCTTCCGGTGATTTCGTTGGAGCCGTCGAACGAGGGGGACCTTGCAATGTCGATCGTCTTGACTGGATCCCACATTGTCATGGGACACACACGGAAACTGTCGCGCATATTCTTAAATATCCATGGGACGCGTTGGCCAAAGAGCAGGCTCACGCGGTTCCCGTCGTAAGCGACATTTGCCCAAAGGAATTTTTGAAAGCGGCGTTGATCACGGTTGAGCCAACCAAGGCCAGCGAATCGACGGACACGTACCGACCCAACTTCAATGATGCTGATCGAATCTTGACGGGGCGGGGACTCGAGAAAGCTCTCGGCAAAATTGATGTCGGCGAAGTCGATGCCATTCTGCTTAGAACCGACGACAGGCTTTACAATTTCAACAGCGGCCCTGAAACGCCGTTCCTTTCGGTCGAAGCAATGCAGACCGTCGTGAAGTCGGGCGTCGATCATCTGCTTTTGGATCTACCATCAGTTGACCGTCTGGATGACGACGGCCATTTGACGGCTCATCATATTTTCTGGAACGTCCCCGAACACGAATCGGTAGCGACGAAAGATAGCTGGCTACACAAGACGATCACCGAAATGGTGACAATCGACACGGAGCTCAAGGACGGACTCTATTTATTGAACCTGCAATGTGCTCCGTTCGTTTCCGACGCCGCACCGTCACGCGGGGTGGTTTACGAGACGAAAGAAACCTAGTTCACCACATCATCCGGGGTCAGCATTTCTGGAGCTTCACCTGCAGTTGCGTAAGCTTGGGCTGGCTCAGGTTTCGTACGACTCGATCGCCAAGCCATCACAGCGGCAGCGACACCAACAACGATAAGTGGGATGGCAAACAGAGGACGAACGGCAACCCATGCGAAGGCGATTGTTAGCGTCGTCAACACGACAGCCAACAGGAACGACACGAAACCGATGATAGCGCGAGTCATCGATCCGACGATGGGGATCCAGTTGGTGAAGGCGCTCAACACGCCCAAGATCATCGTAAAGCCAAGGAAGCTGATAAAGAATCCGGCACCGCGAAGCATCCAAGCCCACATCGTGTTTTCGCCCTGCATTTTCTCAAAGACTTCAGCGGCGGTGAAGTCGCCAACGTATAGCCGTTCAAGCTCTACGCCGTTGGTCGTTGTATAGGGCTTCAACTGCTCAGGCGCGTTGTCCTTCACAGAAGATACCAAGCTGACATTCGTCGGACGCACGACCTCAAATGAGATCCTTTGGTCACCAAGCTGTGGCGATTCAGGACTCGACTCGCCCTCTTTGGACCAGTAAAGATAATCTCCACTGACAACCGAACGGTCGCGAGTTTCCTCCGGAAGAGCCTCGACCAACTCGTCCGTCCACGCAATCAGTTCATTAGAATGAATGCTGCCCTTGAGGCTCTTGTTTAAGATATATCCACCCAGGTTGACTCGATCCGCTTCCAATGTCGCAGCAGAAAACTTGGGCTTCGGGTTTTCGTGACCGCTAGGACGCTCAAAGTTCAGATGATCCTCTCGGCCAGATTCCCATTTCAGATTGTAGGTATAAGTCGTTTCCTTTCGATTGCCCCGCTTCTCAGTATCCTTGTCCTCGACCCATTGATACATCTCTACTTTTCGAGTCAGCCGAATTGCCTGTTCTTCAAATCCGAACATTTCATCCCGCAATCGTTCTTGCGTGTCGGCTAATCCGTTGAGGTGAATCAATGCCCCGGCCAGCGATGAGGAAGTGACGGCAGGATCGTCAACGGTCTGCACCAGTTCAGCACCTTCATTGATCCCGTGAGTTTGCCTAATCGTGCGGTACTCGTTCCATGAGAGCAGCCCTACCGAAGCCGGCACCATGACCAGTCCAAATAAAGTCCCGACAATCGCATTCCTAATGCCAGAGAAAAATCCAGTTCGCGTTGATGATGTGAATGAGTCAGCCATGGCTATTTCTCTTAAAGCAGAATTGGAATTTGTTCGTATTAAAAGTGGTTTCAAAACCAGTAGGCGAGCCTGTCTCAGACTCGCGAATCTTGATTTTCACGGTCTGGGAAGACCGAGCTATTTTTGCAAGATCGTTTTGAAACCGGCTCTAGTTAGATTGGGTGTCCGAGCAAAGAGTGACACCCAAAATAGGTGTCGCTAAGAAAAAAACCCGAACCAATGGAAATTACTTCGCTCATCCAACTGGCGTTTTGTCATTAGTGTCCGCGTCGCCCAATCGTAACGATTTTTCAGGGCGGATTGGACAGTATCGCTCTCAATGAACTCAACTGAGCGAAAACCGGACGAAAAATACCTCCTGCAAGAAAATCTTCGATGAGCTGTTCAAAATGAAATTTTCGATCATCAGTTTGATGACGTCCATATCCGTGTTTTCGTGGTTCCTCGCCCTACACAAATACGGCGACCGGCTATCGCGGAACCTTCGTGGCTATTTCGCTTTTGGTGATTGTTGGTTTGATGTTCGCAATCGCAATGACGTCACCGATCAATAACAAGGGAATGGTCGAGCCCGAAAGAAACTACATGTTTCAAGCGCTCAAGCCGGCGTTTAAAACAGTGGGAATCATCTGTGCGATTACTTTTGCAACATTGATTTCGATTCTAGCTGTCAGCCTGGTTTGGCTAATCGTGAGCTACGGCTTGGCAAAATGAGACGCAGGAAGAACCCAATTCCCGGGTCCAGAAGTGACAGCACTGAATGCATGCAACTTGATAGCTTCATCAAAGTCGATATTGTTGCCGATTAAATTCTGGTACAGATACGTCGCTCTTGACTGATGGGAAACGACTGCCATGATGCGAAACACTTTTTTTGCAAGTTCATTTCTTGCTCTGCTTTGCCTGACACAAGTAGGCTGTCTTCTGAATCATTCGAACCACACGGTCGTTCGTCAGGAAGAACCACTACGAGGCGTTACGTTTGAAACGGAAAACGCCAGACAGGTATTTGAAGCCACCGCTGAGGCAGCGTTGGAAGACGACTCGAACCAATCACATGCGTCGTTCGGAGTGCCATTTATTGTCGGCCTCGAAAAGTCAAAATCAATCGCTCCTAACGCGATCCGCAACGATGTCGCGACCAGGTTCGACATCAACGGCGACGGACATATCTCGGAATATGAAGCAACTCTCCGTCGAAATCCTGTGAGGAAATAAGCAATCCCTGGGAAACTGCTTTCGCTGCGCAGATGTTGGCACTTCTCCCGTTTTGGATGATGGCACACACAACGTGTCCCGTTCCACTGCGGTTTCGCGCGAATTTGTATTGTTTTTCCAACATATCGGTCTTGGCGAATCAAACTTGGGAGTACGTTGCTTGCGACAGACAACCTGTCCACAGCATGTCCGTTCTCACCAAGTGCGAAACTCAGAAGCCATGAACATAGCTAACTTTTCCATTTGCCTTATCCTCTTTCTCGGATCCATATCCGCCGCCTCGATTTCCGCCCAGGATGCTGAGTATGAACTAAGATTCGAAGGACGCTGGGTCTCGCCCGCCGCCGTTCCAGGAAGTGCTCACTTCACTCAGTTAATTGGGGCAACTCACAATGCCGACGGATCGGTTTTCAGCCCTGGCCAGCAAGCAACTCAAGGCGTCGAAAATGTCGCGGAACTAGGTTCAGTTGGCGTGCTCACTTCCGAAATCAATGCAAATATTGCACTTGGCCACGCGGACAATCTGATCTTGGGAACCGACACTTTCATTACGCCTGAAGAGTTCAACACGGTCAATTTTACGGCTAACGCTAGCCACACACGATTCTCATTGTTGACGATGTTGGCTCCGAGCCCCGACTGGTTTGTTGGAGTCAACGATTTGGATTTACAGAATGGCAACGGAAACTGGCGTCAGCAGATCGTGCTGGACCTCAATAGCTACGATGCTGGCACCGAAGATGGTGCTGGCTTCTCTTTGTCAAACCCTGCGACCAATCCTCAGGATGTAATCCAAGATCTGGATATTGCAGAAACAGGAGGCGTTCTTTTCGGAGCCGGTTCTATTGCTCGCCTGACTCTGACTCGAGTCGATGCTGTTCCTGAACCAGGCAGTTTGATCATTCTTTCAGGCGGCTGCCTTCTTGGATGTGCAGCTCGACAGCGAAAGTAGGCAACTGCGATATCAGAACAACGCATAAAGCTCGTCCGTTGAGACGAGCTTTTTTTGTATCAATGCGACTCGCCATGCCATCTTCCATCATCAACGGCAAGAAATATCATAGGGGCTTGAGCCTTGGCAAAGCTAAATCGATATCACAGTCTGGACACGGATAGCCCATGAAACATGAAGAACTGCCTGCGTGGTCAGCAAAAGCCGGCCTATGGGCCGCTCAGTATCATCGTGAGCTAAGAGATCGCCCGGTTCGCCCCAACGTGAAGCCTGGACAGGTCGCAGATCAGATCCCGAATGCTCCACCCGCGCAGCCAGAAGGAATCGACGTCATCTTCGAAGACTTCGTTCGAATCATTCCGGACTCAATGACGCATTGGCAACACCCTCGCTTTTTCGCCTACTTCAGCTCCAACGCTGCTCCCGCATCGATGTTGGCGGAACAACTCGCCAATGCAATCGCGTCGCAATGCATGCTTTGGCAGACTTCGCCCGCGGCGACGGAACTTGAAACATCGATGGTCGACTGGCTACGACAGGCACTCGATTTGCCAGATGGCTTTCGTGGCGTCATTCAGGATTCGGCAACATCGGCAACTTTATCGGCTGTGCTGACAATGCGTGAACGAGCACTTGATTGGAAAGGGCTCGAGCAAGGACTTTCAGGTCAGCCAAGACTTCGAATCTACGCATCCAATCAAGCCCACTCATCGATCGACAAAGCAGTACGACTGGCTGGCATCGGGCAAAGCAACCTCGTCAAAGTTCCAACTGCAGAGTCGTGGTCCATGTGTCCTGACGCATTGCAAAATGCCATCGAATCCGATCTGGCTGCCGGTTTCAAACCCGCGGGACTCATTGGATGCATTGGGGGAACTTCAATTGGTGCTTCGGATCCATTACGAGCCATTCTCATGATCGCCCAGAAGCACAATTTGTATTCGCACGTCGATGCTGCGTGGGCAGGATCGGCAATGATCTGCCCGGAGTTTCGTGAGATCTGGGATGGTGTCGAGTTGGCCGACAGCATCGTTTTCAATCCTCACAAATGGCTGGGAGCTCATTTTGACTGCTCCGTTCAGTTCCTCCGCAATCCGATCGAACAAATCCAAACGCTCAGCATTAAGCCTGCTTATTTGGAAACGCTGGAATTCAATCAAGCAACGAATTACTCCGAGTGGACGATTCCACTCGGACGAAGGTTTCGTGCGTTGAAGCTGTGGTTCCTGATGAGAGCTTACGGTATTTCAGGCCTTCAGGAACGCATTCGCAATCATGTTGCCTGGGCCAGAAAAGCTGCTTCCGCGATCAGTGAATTGCCTGACTTCGAAGTCGTCACGCCACCAATGTTTTCGCTGTTCACGTTCCAATGGACTCCGGAAGGTCGGGATCCCGATCAGGCAACTCAGGCGTTACTGGAGAAAATTAACGCCGACGGGCGAATCTATCTGACGCAAACAAAACATCAAGGGCAGTTTGTCATTCGGCTTACGGTTGGTCAATTCGACACGACTGAAGACGACGTCGACATGGCGGTGTCCGTGATTGAAGAACTCTCGCAGACAATTTGAAACAGGCGATTCGCAACCTCCATCAGCTGTCCACATAGCCCACGCTGATTCTGGATGCTGTTAAGATGCTGCTGTACCTTTATACATCTGTCTCTATCAGTTTCCTTTGGCGGTTCTCCATGCAGACGTCTTTTCTGAATCATCGTTTTCTCTTTCTGGCCGTCGTTTGGCTCGTTGCCTTTACAACCACACTACAAGCTCAAGACGCCGAACAGCGTTGGTACAAAGGCAACCTGCATACCCACTCGCTGTGGAGCGATGGGGATGACTTTCCGGACATGATCGTGCGTTGGTACGTTGAACACGACTACCAATTTCTCGCGCTAACGGACCACAACATCCTGAGCGAAGGCGAACGATGGATGTCCGCCGATGCAATCACCAAACGCGGTGGCGAAGATGTGATTGAGAAGTATACGAAAGTGTTTGGCGATAACATTGTAGAAGTTCGTGATCGCGAAGCAGGAGGCAGGGAAGTTCGCCTACGGACATTTGCAGAATGCCAAAAACAGTTCGACAAGGATGAGTCATTCATGTTGATGACGGGTGAGGAGATATCTGATCAAGTCAACGGACTTCCGTTACACATTAACGCGACTAATCTGCAAACGATCCTGAAACCAACCGGTGGCGTTTCCATTCGCGAAGCAATGAAAGCGAATTTGCGAGCAGCGAAACTTCAGGCAAATACGACTAAGCGAGAAATCCTCGTTCATCTCAACCACCCTAACTTTGGCTGGGCCATCACAGCAGAGGATCTTGCCGCAGTTACCGAAGAGCGATTTTTCGAAGTCTACAACGGACATCCGGGGGTCAATCATCTGGGAGACAAAGGTCATCCATCCGTTGAGAAAATTTGGGATATCGCCAACACAATTCGAACCGACAAACTGGGGGCGCCGCCATTGTTTGGACTCGCGACCGACGACTGTCACTACTATCACGGCCGAAAAGGTTCGCAGCCCGGAAGAGGTTGGATCATGGTGCGTAGCTCAACGCTAACTCCAGATTCGATCTTGAAAGCCGTTAACAAAGGACAATTCTACGCCTCAAGCGGTGTTGAGATTGAAGATTTCACTTTCGATGCGAAAACAGGGAAACTGAAAATCGAAATCAAAGCAGAGCAAGGCGTTGACTACAAAACCACGTTCATCGGGACGCTCAGAGACTACGATGAAACTTCAGAACCAAGAACGGACGAGGCCGGAAAACTGACGAACTCAACCCGCGTTTATTCTGCGGATGTTGGCAAGACGTTGGCAACAAAAACGGGCAACGTTATCGAATATCAGCTGACAGGAAATGAGCTCTACGTTCGCGCGACAGTGACCAGTTCGAAAAACCATCCGAATCCCTCATTCAAGAACCAGTCGCAGCAGGCGTGGATCCAACCCATCGTTTGGAACAAGTAACTCGATGACATCTAGCCCCGGATTATTCGCGAGGCGTGGGCGTCAAACGGGAGACACTTGTGCATTGCGGAGGACATGTTCAAAGGTGGCTGTTTTGACAGTTCACCTGCTAGATGAATTTATTAATTCGCAAATATGTCACCACGGTCGTTGAATCGTTCAAAATCGCCAACAGGACGCCTGTCGTCGTGAATCATTCCGGCTAGCCAAGCGTTTTCGACTGAAAAACGTAGATTCCAACCAGAACGACATGGAGCACGACGGTCAGCCAAAACGTCAAACGGAAAGACTGTTTCTGCGTCTTGTGTCTGAAAAATTTCTGACCTGCGATCGCGCCCGGCCAGCCTCCGAACAGCGACAGCAGATGCAAATTCTTTTCCGGCACGCGCCAGCCATCGACTTTGGCTTGGCGCTTGTCCCAGCCGTACATCACAAAGTTGATGACGCTTAGCACGAGAACGGCGATGAGGTAATAAAAGATCTTCATTTCGAAACGGCAGAGGGAACCGAATCGAGCCAGCCCCATTGGTCTTCTGTCGAACCGTCGAACAATCCGAAGAATGCTGACTGGAGTTTTTCCGTGATCGGGCCGCGACTTCCGCAACCGACTTCGATGCCGTCAACGCTGCGAACTGGTGTGACTTCAGCCGCGGTTCCCGTCAAGAACATTTCGTCTGCGGTGTACATCAACTCGCGTGGCAACGATTGCTCGATCACTTCAATGTCCATTGATTTAGCCAACGTTATCACGGAATCGCGTGTGATGCCGCCAAGAATTGCAGCGGCCAAAGGTGGCGTGTATACAACTCCATCGCGAATCAGAAAAACGTTCTCTGCGGAACCTTCGCTGATCATGCCTTTGTCGGAAACTGAGATCCCTTCCACATATCCGTGCCGTCGAGCCTCACCACCGATCAAAATGGCATTCAGATAGTGGCCTCCGGCTTTGGCCAAAACTGGAACCGAGGCACTGGTTGTACGACTCCAGGAAGAAACACATACATCGATCCCGTTCTTCATTCCTTCCTCACCAAGGTAAGCTCCCATCTCAATGGCAATGATAACTGTCTCGACCGGAACATCTTCGTTAGGAACAACTCCAAGGGAACCTGCGCCGTAGAACGTCAACGGACGAAGGTAGGCACCATACAGATCGTTATCCGCGATCGTGTCGCGGCAACCTTGCATCAGCTCTTCCTGCGAGTGATCCAGCGGGATTCTGTAAATCTTCGCCGATTCACAGAAGCGTTTCATGTGAGCACCAAGCCGAAAAATGGCTCGACCGTCTTGCGTTTTGTAGCTGCGGATGCCCTCGAAGATGCTGCTGCCGTAGTGCAATGCATGCGACATAACGTGAACGTTGGCACTGTCCCATGGGATCAGTTGGCCGTTCATCCAGATTGATTTGCTTTTGTTCATTTGACCCTGAAATCTGAAGCGGAGATGGCTAAGATACGTCGGTTGCCGTATCGGTAAGATACGTCTGATTGCCGTATAGTTCAAACGGTTTGGTTTTCGCATCCTTAACGAGTATCGTCGCGATGAGTCTGGAAATGAAAGAGCTTTTGGACACGATCCCACAAGTCGGATCGGTGAAATGGATCGGGGTTCGGCCAAGTCGCGAAGAGCCCATGAATTCGCTGGATTCCGTTGACGTATGTCTGGAAAATGGGCTCGTCGGAGACCGTTTTACCGGCACTGCCGGAGCCAAACGACAGGTTACATTTATCCAGAATGAACATATCCCGGTAATTCAAGCGATTTTGAACAGCGACGAAATCCTTCCTCAAACGCTTCGCAGGAACATTCTGGTTTCCGGCATCAACCTTCAATCGCTTAAGAACAAGAAGTTTTCGGTCGGAAAAGTTGTGTTCCTTGGCACCGGCAACTGCCCTCCCTGTGCAAAAATGGAAACCGCCCTCGGTCCCGGGGGTTACAATGCCATGCGGGGCCACGGTGGACTGACGGCAAGCGTTGTGACCGAAGGTAAGATTTCGGTCGGCGACGCGGTCAAATTGATTGTGGATTGAAATTTTCGCCCGATGACATGCTGGCTCAACTCAAACTGTAATTCTACGAAACACATGAAACTCTCTAAGATTTTTGCCCTCTTTTTGCTGTCTGCCACCTCACTCTTTTCCATTGCGACGGCTCAAGATGCCGAACAGGATTCGACTCCGAAGGCGATCGCATCCGACGATTCAGCAATCAATTCTCGCGCGTTCCGCTTCGTTTATGGCGCAACGCTAACCGACCTTGAACCTGGCTCAAAGGTCCGCGTTTGGATTCCGATGGCGACGAGCAATCATGAGCAGGATGTGGATCTTGAGTCGATCTCGCTGCCAGCCAAGTTTCAGGAAACCAAAGAAACAAAATTTGGCAACACAACACTCTACTTTGAAGCCGTAGCGAATGAAAAAGGCGAGGTCCCGATGGAAGTTTCCTATCGCGTGATTCGGCGTGAGCTTTCAAACCTCAACCGGGAGCCAGTGGACAAAAATAGCGATGCGTGGCTGCAGCCGTCTACGATGGTGCCCAACGACGAGAAACTCCGCAAAGCCGTGATTGAGGATGCTCAAACCAAAGGCAAAACACTCGACGTTGCAAAGCGAATTTACTTCGGCGTCGGCAAACGAATGAAGTACGACAAACCCGCCGACAAACCAGGCTGGGGAAAAGGCGACTCGAGATTCGCAATGGAGAAGTGCTACGGCAACTGCACGGACTTCCATAGCCTGTTCATTTCAGCGGCACTGAACCTGAAGATTCCGTCACGATTCGAAATAGGATTCCCAATTCCGCAAGAGCAGGGTTCTGGAGCGGTCGCAGGTTACCACTGTTGGGCCAAGTTCCAATCTGAGAATAATTGGATTCCGATCGACATTTCGGAAGCGGACAAGCACCCTGAAATGGAAGAGTATTACTTCGGCAATCTCACCGAAGATCGCGTGACCTTCTCCGTTGGACGCGATCTGGAGTTGCAACCGGCACCCGCGGCAGGTCCCGTCAATTATCTTGCGTATCCGTACGCCGAAGTCGATGGAGAGCCTCACGAAAAATTCCGTAAGGAGTTTCGCTATGAGGACATCGCAACCAAGTAAGCGAATCTCGGTTTGGGGCAGGCCAATTTAAAGATTTGTCATCGCCGCTCGAATTTTCTCCATCCGTTTTCGATTTTTCCCCATGTCCGAATGACCAACGCGAGAGCCGCTGCGAAAGTCGATCACCTTTCGTTGTTCGTCGTAGAGAAACTCTGAGTCGTCGACGAACCGAAATATCAGGCTGGTAAATTCGAAGTACAGATAGTTCCCGTCGTCACTTATGAGTCTGGCTCGTGAAAATTCCGAGCCCACAATTTCCTTGAGCTTCTCCATTGGATTTTCGATACCGTCGACGTTGATCGGATCTGCCTTGAAAGACTCCTTCTCCGTCATCGAAGAAACACAGTTGGGCGAATCCGGCACGGGAGCCAACTGTCCACTCCGAACTCCAAGATGCGCAGGACGTGCGGCAGTAAGCGACATAACGACAAGCCCTGCGAAAAGAATCAGTGACAACACGACCAGCTTGCGAACGACTCGACCGAAAAAGCTATTGCGTTTCGGCGTTCGTGTCGCTTGGGTTTTTTGAGCGGTCTCGTTCATAGAATTTTTTTTGCCATCGCAATGATCATTAAAATTGCCGTAAACAATAACCCCATCAGTAGCAAAGGCCAGACCCCAGCAGGACGGTCTTGATTGCGAGTCATCGTCAACATGTCAACAGAAAGAAGCAAAAGCTGCTCAAGTTGAGCTTCCTCGGATTCAAAAAGAGTCACCTTTGTCCGTTGGTCCGTTGGTCTTCTTTCATCATCCATAACGACTCCCCAAACGGGCGGCGATCTTGCGGTTGATCGTCATCGAGTGCCCTTTTACGTACCTTACCCTGAAAGCGAAACAGCTGCTTCCACCCCGGACGTTGAAGCGCGAACAGGTCGACGGAGTCCAGAATCGCTGAACTCCCCTGGTAACCATTTTGGTCCATCCACTCACGAATGTCTTGCTCGGTAACACGGTTTCGGAAAAAATTCGGCATTCAGGGACCTGCAAAGATGAGAACGTGACAGGCCTACGGTTTATAATAAATAGACTCGGTTTATCATCAATAGACCCCGCATCCACTGACCGTTGACTCTTGCACCCTTTTAACTGAGCAGACAATCTGATGGAAAAAATGGAACTTGTCGTTGCCCTCATCCGGAAAATCGATGATCGAGTTCAGTGGCTTGGCAAGTATAACGCGTCTCGTCTGCAAGTAGACTTTGTCACCGCACATCGGCTTGAGAGAGAGTCGTGGCGCGAAACGATCTTGCGAGAAGTCTCATGGGAACTAGACATCGATCGAAAGCGAGATTTCGTCGTCTCAAGCATGGCTCAGTTGAACATCAACTTTGCAACAGCTTTGCCAGGCCAAGCTGACATCACTCAGGTTGCGGCTGCATTCTATAATGTAGAACTTTACCGCAAAGCCGTGCTGGATAAGATCAATGCGAACTCGGGATTCGTATGGCTGACTTCGACAGAGATTTGCGATGGCATGACGGAAGACGGCATCAAGGTTGATCCATTGGTCGTGTTGCTGAATGAAGAAGCACAGGTCATCCAACATTGGGAATCAGATGTTACAGGGAATGGATGAAAACGCTTGACTCGATCGCTGTCGCGAACTTTTGAGCGACGGGCATTTTTTCGTTACTGCCCTTACCGACCATCCGCAGGCGCTTGGCTCAGGTGCTAGCGACTTCTATTTTCATCGATCTTGAGAGTTTCGCTAAAGCAGTGCTGTTTACTCGCCAATCCACGCTTGCTACTCTCCGCCGCCCAGAAAGCACACGGTGCCCCCGGTCTACCGATCATGGACGACGGAATGACATACAAAATAACAAACAGGCAAATTCAAAAATCGTTAATCACGTTTTGCGCGTTGCTGTTGCTGGCTCATACCGGGTGTCAGCCGCAATCCAGAAACAGCGGTGGTCTTTTTGGCCTTGGTAGTCCCTCTTCCTTTAACACGAACGCCGCATTCAACAGCTCGTCGTTCAACAATCCTTATGGAAGTATGGCCAGCAATAGTCAGGGACCAGCAGGTCAGCCTGGGACATTCAGTACAAGCTCTCCGTTCGGTCAATTCCCTCAGAGTAGCGGAACCTTGGGAGCACCCGGCTCCACAACAGCTGGACTGGCTCAACTTCCACCGCCAGGAATGGCACAAGAATTTAACCGTATCAATCAACAACTCGGCGCCTATGACGCGGACAACCAGCTTTTGAATACCGAAGTTGCGACGATGAAACAAAAACTCGAACTGGCGAATCAATACAACCAAACACTCAAGCAGCAGCTGTCTGACACCTCTGACCGAATCATTCAATCGGGAAACCAGCAAAAGACCGCTCAACAGCAGTTCGCCAGCATGCAGCAACAGATCAAACAGCTACAGGGCCGCCTCGTTGATCAGGATCGACTGCTGGCACAACGCACATCGGCCAATCCTCCGAACTGGCAAGGCAACGGCACGCCAAACGGAAGCAACTTTCAAAGTAGCACCTTCCAGGGAGGATCTGGCTCGTTCGAAAATGCTGGATTCAGCTCCAACCGCGGATCGGCGACGATTCGAGCCAACAATGGCTTGATGCAGAAACTGAACTCGATCAACATTCCGGGCGGTGATGCTCGCATGGATGGAGACATCATCCGCATTGAGTTCCCGACAGATCGACTCTTCACTAGCGGAAGCTATCGAATCCAGCCGGCTCAACTTCCGGTTCTGCAAAGCATTGCGTCTACGATTCGCGAATCGTTCCCTCGGCAAATCGTCGGTATTGAAGCTCACTGGGATGGCACGCCATTGAATCCGCCGGGAACTACGGATCATCAATTAACAGCGACGCAAGGGCTAGCCGTCTTCGATGAGCTTGTTCGTCTGGGTTTGCCATCGAAGCAATTATTCACCATGGCGATGGCCAGCAATCGGCCTCGTCACCAACAGCAGATGGTTGGCGGCGTAAGTCCAAATCGAAGAATCGAATTGGTGATCTACCCCGAAAGCTACGATCGATAGATCTATCGACGACCGTTTTCGTTTGTCGACTGATATCGAAAAAGCTAAGCTGGCCTCTCATTAGCTTCTCCGACCTCTTATCCCCCAATGTTGACCACCAATGCGCGCCGTTATTCAACGAGTCACTGAATCCCATGTCGAAGTGGATGATGAAACCGTCGGCTCCATTTCCAACGGCATGCTCGTCTTGCTAGGCGTTCAAAAAGGCGACGAAACGGCTGACTTCGACTACATTCTGGACAAAACGTTGGGACTGCGAATGTTCGAAGACGATGACGGAAAGATGAACCTTTCCGCTTCTCAAGCCGACGCGGAACTCCTCGTCGTTAGCCAATTCACGCTCTTGGGTGACGTTCGCCGTGGCAAACGGCCGGGGTTCACCTCTGCCGAAGATCCATCAATCGCCGAGCCGACTTATCTCAAATTCGTCGCCGCACTTCGCGAAAAAGGACTGACGGTCGAAACTGGTAAGTTCGGGGCCGACATGCAAGTTCACCTCGTCAACGACGGCCCAGTGACGATCTTGCTCGACAGTCGCAAACTGTTTTAGCTCGGATTATTCACGGTACGTGGAGTTTGATCGTTTTGCTTCACGACGAACATTCACTCAACGGGTGAAGCTACGTCATACCAATCGACTTCCTGCCACGTGGAACAGAAGTTTTGGAAATCCATTGCCCACCCGTCATCTTGAATCATGCCGGTTTAGTCAGCGAATCGCCATGACGTTTTGAATTTAGGAGTGAGCTTCTGATTCGTAAACCGTGCTCGGATCAGCTCGATCGGAATTGAATTCTGTTGCAGGATGGCGTCGTGAAAGTCGATCTCGGTGACTTTCCCCGACTCGACCAACTCTTTGTGCATCGCCCGAATCTGCAGGCCGCCTAACATGTAGGCAGCTTGATAGAGCGGGCCATATCCGCCCTGAACGCTGCGGCGAACTTCACCCGTCGCGTTGTTGCGTTCGTGGCCAACACGCTCGACAAGGAAATCAATGCATTCTTCGGGAGTCATTTCGTTCAGGTGATAGCTGAGCGAGAAAATGATTCGGGCACATCGATGTTTGCGCCAAAACAGCATTCCAATTCGATCCTCTGCTGAACGTGGAAAATCGAGGTCCCACAATCGCATCTCCCAGTAGAGCGCCCAACCTTCAACCCAAAATGGCGTGTTGAACATTCTGCGATAAGATCGACAACGATCTCGCATGAAGCCTTGCAAATGATGACCCGGAATCAATTCATGGTGCACAACGGCACGCGAAAAATGCGGATTGTTTCCACGCAAACTCATGAGCTTGTCGGTGTGATCCATCGCGTCGGTGGGGAACGAGACCATGATCGTGTCGCCGCCTAGGAAGTAGGGACTCACTCGCTGTCGTTCAGGCGACATCATTCGCATTCGCCACGTTTCCTTGCAAAGCTTGGGAACCGTCACCAGCTTTCGATCTTCGATGAACTTAACCGCTTCTTCGGCCATGTCGCGAATGAGTTTGGGCTGTTCGCCAGGCTGAACGAATTTGTCTTTCACATGATTCTGGGCAGCTCGCCAGTCGTCTTTGAAACCAAGCTCTTGTGAAGCTTTCAGCATTTCCTTGTCACACCATTCGAATTCGCGGTTGGCGATCTCAATCAATTCGGCCGGCGAATACGGAATGTGTTCGAATTCGAGTGCTTTGATGAGTGCCTCATTGCCGATTGGCTCACCGACGATCTTTGAATCATCCGCATCATCAATATTAGCCAGCTTGCGTTTCAATAACGAAGCGTAGTTGCCCAACGAGTCATTTGCTTTTTGATAGGGAGCCTTGCACCACCAGGAGAAAATTGGATCGTAGCCGTTGTAAAATCGAAACCAGTCACCAAGCGATCGCTGTAGTTGAGCTACTTTCCGCGAAGCGCGAATCGCTCCGGTGGGGTCGGTCGCTGTGAGCGTCCCTTCATTGATCCACGATGTCAATTCTGCAATCTCAACCGCCAATTGTTCAAGTGTCTCAGCTGATTTCTGACCTTTGATTCCGTCACCGTTTTCTTTGGCTTCCGCCAAGCCAACGATCGTTGTTGAGAATGGAATCAGCTCATTGATTTCCAGGTCTTTCCTGTTCTCCAGCTCCAATTGGGAAAGTTCGGATCGCAGTTTGTTTTTGAACAGCAGATAGTCGACCTTGCCGTCTTGCGAGAGTTCGTCGAACTTCACTTCCGCCAATTGCTCGAGCTGCTGCTGATAGAATTCACTGAATCGACGCGAGTGTTTTTCTGACATCGGAATGGTATATTTGAATCGCAGGCTCTCATAGTCGGCCCGAAAATCGCGAATCAACGGCTCCAATTCACCCGTCGGAAACTGGCGCTGGGCATAAGACAACGATTGCGAAGAAGCAGGCGGGCAGAACGAAATGCCAAATACTGCCGCGAGACACAGTGTCAAGATTCGCGTTGGCAAAACGAAACGAAGGCTGCTCAATTGCATTGGTCGAACCGGTTCAAAAGTTGTGATGAAGTAGACCTTGCTACTTTACACCAACTTCTTGCGGATCGTCACGTCGTCCTTGCTGATTTCGACCTCGTAGCCGGCATCGATCAGCTTCGTACGGTAATCGTCAGAGGCACCGTAATCCTTGTCTTTGCGAGCCGTCACCATGGCTTGTCGCCATTGCTCAGCCTGAGAATCGTCGCCGCCGGAATCGGAGGTCGCGGGTTCAGCCCCTTCCATACCCTCATTCAGCGGAGCCAACTGCAAGACGCTATTCATCGCTTTCCATACAGCAAGCGATTCCTGCGGATCAGGATGATCGCCGCGAACCCAAGGATGCATCACGCCAAGGGCTTCTGCGATATTCAGATCATCAGCCAGAGCACTCGCGAAGGCACCCAAAACCGGATGGCTCAAGTCAACTTCTGCCGTTTCGCCACCTGTTTTCGATTCGAGTTCCGCGCGGAACTTCATCAAGCGTTGGATCGTGCTCCCCGAATCGACGAGGCCTTTCGACGTGAAATTCATGTTGGTGCGATAGTGCGATTTGGTCAACTCGAAACGCAAGACGGCCGGATGCACGGGCTTGCCCATCGGATTGCCATCCACGTCTTTGACTTTTCCTTCGAAGACATCCCGCGCCGTGTAGAAGTTGCCCAACGATTTGGACATCTTTTCGCCTTCCACGAACAGGAACCTCGCATGGATCCAGAAACTGGCGAATGAATCTTTGCCGCTGCATCCGCAGCTTTGTGCGATTTCGCATTCGTGATGCGGGAAAATTAAATCTTCGCCTCCGGTGTGAATGTCAATCACGTCACTACCGAGAACCTTCGATGCCATGACGCTGCATTCGATGTGCCAACCCGGATAGCCGGTTCCCCATGGAGAATCCCATTTCATAAGGTGAGTACTGTCTGCCTTCCAAAGTAGAAAGTCAGCTGGGTGTTTCTTAGCCGATTGATTTGCACTGGTAACGCGGCCCCCAGCGCCACTTTGCAACTCGCTCATCGAGTTACCGCTAAGCTTCCCGTACTGGGGGAAACTTTCGGTGCTAAAATAAACGGCATCGCCCGCGATGTAAGCGTGGCCTCGTTCAAGCAACCGCTGGATCATGTCGATCATGCCATCGATGTGTTGCGTCGCCCGGGGAACTTTCTCCGGATACTCAAACGCAATCTTGTAGCCCAGCTTGCGACTGTCTTCCATGAACGCGTTGGTGTAGTAGTCAGCGATCTGCCAAGGATCATTGGGATCTTCGATTTCGCCATCGGCAACTCGACCAGTTTTTTTGTTCTCTTTGACGCGGCCAGCGGCCTTCTTCATCTTGTCTTCTTCGCCTTCGACCATGTGACCGACGTCGGTGATGTTCATCACATGGTCAACGGTGTAGCCGCCCAGCTCCAACGAACGACGCAGTAAGTCACCAAAGAGAAATGAGCGAAAATTTCCGATGTGAGCAAAGTCGTAAACCGTCGGGCCACATGAGTACATGCGGACATGGTTGGGATCGAGCGACTTGAATTCTTCGGTCGCATTGGTCAGCGAGTTGTAAAACTGAAATTTCATGGTGCGGGCGGGTGATGGGGCAAAAAACAGGCGTCGGCATTGGACGTTAGCAATCAGGCAGACGTTATCATTTACCGCGATTTTTCTCGATAGCGATCGAGGAATTGTCCTTCAGGACTCGACGACGGATGACTATGCCAAATTGTCTGATGATCTGCAAATTACTGGGACATTCGGAAGATTCCCTCAAATCACCGGTACGTTTCCTAGGAATTTTGTAGTTTTCGGACCCAAAAACAAGGCTTGTGATTAAATTTGTATGACATAGGGCGGGGATGAGGGATTACGATATACACCTCGTCCAATCGATGATTCCCTCATTCTCCTAACGACAGATCCGCATCATGAACGTTCGCGCTTTCCTCTCAATTGCTGCTCTTGCCCTGACATTCGCCTTCACCTCAGATGTCAGCAGTCAGACCTACACGCTTGGTTTTGACCAAACTGGATACAATATTAACCCTGGTACGACGGTTGATCTGACGCTCATTCTGACGGAAGACATCTCGGGGGGCGGGACGTCGCGTTTGGCACCGGGCGGTGATGACGGCTTGTTTGCGTTTGGTGCAGGAATCAATTACTCCTCGTTCACAGGAACGGGCGGCGGCTCGACTTTTAATTCTCTGATTTTTAATTCAGAATTCCTGCAGAGTGATCCTGATTTCACGAAGATTTCGGACGACGGAAGCGTTGTATCGTTTGAGACTTCTGAAACATCGGGGAGTGGTATTTCCGGAACCATGATTTCGGCATCGGAGTATACACTTGAGCTTGCAACAATCACATTCAATGCCGGAGACGCCGGAACAAACACGACTCTCCAACTTCAAGTTGGCGAACTCCCAATTACGAACCCATTCCTTTTTGCAGATGGCGCCAATCCTACAGTCGGTTTCGGTAGCTCGCAGATTATCGTCAACGCGGTTCCTGAACCAGGAAGTGCTGCGATACTGATCCTTGTCGCAGGTGCGGGACTGCTTAAGCGACGACGCAACTAAGCAATCAGAAATTCAAGTCAAGAATCGAGTAGGGTGAATCACGGTAGCGAACCGTGATTCATCCCTCTCACAGCAC
>CAYGUE010000015.1:0-71631 GCA_964352885.1 uncultured Pirellulaceae bacterium | reverse complement strand
TGCTGTGAGAGGGATGAATCACGGTTCGCTACCGTGATTCACCCTACTCGATTGTCCTTGGTGAACGGAGGGGACCGCAGATGGCTTATGTCATATGGATAGTCGCGAATTAAGTTCCCGATTTGAATCGCGTTGTTTAACGAAGGTGTTTGACATACGGATTGAGTTGAGGCCCACATCTGAAAAGAACCAGAACACGGATAGGTCTCGAGCCATTACTCAGCTGCTTACGACACTCGTCACAATACTCGGACTTCTCCTCTTTACGTTCCTGATCGCGACAGGCTGTCTCGTATACGCCTAAGTGAATGCCGCTGGCTCAGATCCCGTAGCAAGCGCGGAATCTGCAACGAGGTTGCTTACCCAGACGATGCCCAAAGTCAGCCGTCCGAGGAGAAAGAAACCGATCTTCCAAAGCGATGCTGGCAGTTGTGTCTCCCCTTGTCACGCGTACGCCTGTACGTGTAGCATGTCGCGTACATTCGTACTTGGACGCAGCAGGAGATGTGAATCATGGTGGATCGGCCGTCGCTATCAAAAGGCGAGATGGAAGTCGCGAGGTTGCTGTGGGAAAGTGGACCCGCAACCGTTCGGCAAACGTTTGAAGCTTTGCCAAAGACACGAAAAATGGATTTCTCGACGGTGCAAACCTACCTGCGGCGTCTTGAGAAGAAAGGCTACGTGTCATCAACGCTTGATGGCAGAATCCGCGTCTATTCCGCCAGAGCCAAGGCCCGGACTGTGATCCGCGAAACGGTTGACGATCTAGTGCAACGGCTGTTTGGCGGTGAAACGTTTCCGCTGGTTCGGCATCTCGTCGAGGATCGCGGCATCGGATCGGAGGAATTGGCAGATCTTCGCAAGTTGATCAATCGACTTGAAAAGGAGCAGCCATGAACGAGATCGCTCCTGTTCTTTGGGCGCAAGTCTGGCAAGTAACGGCGGTTGCCGCGGTTGTCTTCGTCGCCGTCAAAGCTTTCGCGAATAACCGTCCTCATTTAGCCCATGTGCTGTGGGCGTTGGTGCTGATCAAGTGCATCACGCCGCCGTTATTTAGTAGCCACATCAGTCCCTTCAGTTGGCTGGCTGCAGAAGTGAATTCCGTTCATGTTGAGTCGTCGACTCTTGGCGATTTCACCAGTGAGATTCAACTCGATACAGAATCGGATAACCATATCAGCGTAAACGCTCCAGGCTTCCGATTGTCGCGGAAACGTGGCGATGCACTCGCGAATTCAATCAGTGGCGCGGTGCCCGTTCCCGCGTTTAAAAAAGCATCGATCGTAAATTGGAAAGGTGTCCTTATTGTTGTCTGGCTCGTTGGGGCGACGATGTGTCTGCTGTGGCAGGGATGTCGTCTGATGAGTTTGAGCATGCTTGTTAAACGCAAGCAACAGCAGGCCTCACCAGAAATCGAATCGCTTGTCGCCGAACTGTCTTCGCGACTGGGACTCAAGCGAAACGTCAAGCCGTTGATCACAAGTGCACCGATTGGCCCTGCCGTGATAGGACTGTTTCGTCCAATGATTCTTTTGCCATTGTCGATCGTTGATCGTGGTCCGGCTATTGAACTGGAGCCATTGATTGCCCACGAGCTTATCCATGTTCGTCGCGGCGATTTGTGGTGGGCATTGTTACAAACCGCAGCAGGAGCTCTTTTCTGGTTCCATCCTTTGATTCGCCTGACGGTAGTTGGGATCTCGCGGGAGTCCGAACGCTGCTGCGATGAGGAGACCGTGACCAGTCTTGGCTGCTCGCCAGCGGACTACGCGCGTTGCCTGCTAAACGTACTCGAACAAAAACATCGTCTTCGGTCAGCACCGGCATTGCCGGGTGTAAAGCCGATTGAAATTACCTCAGCTCGATTGGAGAGAGTGATGAAACTTGGACACGGAAGTTACAAGCGAACGCCATGGTGGACATGGGTTGTTTTGGTTACATGTTGTGCATTGGTGTTGCCAGGGGCGGCATTGGTATTTGCCCAGGAAACAAGTGAGGGGCCGAGCACGATGGAGATAGGATCGCTTGCTCCTTTGCTGGAAGGAGTAACAACCGAGAAGCTGACAGAAGAGACTGCCGTAGGGCTTATCTACCGAGTCGACGATATTGTCGAAGAAATGAGAAAGAAGCATCCTGAGGCTGAAATTCAAGAATTGGAGCTTCGTTTGCTTCGGCACCTCAAAGAATATCCGTTTTCGGATCGTGCAAGTTCAGACAATTCAAAGACGCAGCGACGTGTAACGAAGATTCGCGACGGGAAGCTGTCGGCAATGAGAACCGCTGCCGACCATGACAAGCTGCGGAATCGAATCAAACAAATTCGTAGGCTTGGCCTCCGTCAAATCGTGATCGAGACGCGAGTCGTGACAAGCCCTGCGGGAACATTTGCCGATTTGAGCTGGGAAGAATCCGCGGGCGATTCGTTTTTAGGAAAACGCGGCACGGTGCATCGGAAAAAGGCAATCAACGGCCCCGTTGTTCTTGCGTCGTACGATTCAGCGAATCCAGATTTGACGAGCCAAGTCGTTAGTACGGGTGAATTTTTCAGTGATTTTGAATCAGAGCATGATAATGATCATGAATTGCGCGATGTCGAGCAATCACCTAGACTGGTACGCAAAACGATCCTTGATGCAGGCGAAGTGAAAGCTCTGTTGAATCGCGTTGCCCAAGATGAAAACTCGTTTGTGACTCAGGCGCCGAAAGTTGTGATGTTCGATGGTCAAAACGCATCAATTGATGACTATTCGCAAAGACCATTCGTAACCGGTGTCGATGTCATCAAAGACGGCAATGGTAAAACGGCAAACCAGCCTTTGATTTCGATTCTTTCGGACGGGACCTGTGTGGATCTTTCCGTTGAATCAACGGGTGACAGGGAGGTTCAGATTGATGCAGATGTCATGTTTTCCACAATCGAACATGTGGGTACGTATACATTCAATGACACGCCGAGCGTTCCTCTGACAATTCAGCTTCCCAAAGTTGCCGCCAGTCGGTTGCAGTTCGATGGAACGATTGGTGAGGAAAAGACGCTGGTTATTCGAACGACCAACCCCAACGACTCGACGGAAGACATACTGTTCATGATGTCGCCTCGACTGATCGAAGACGTGCAGGTTTCAAAGACGGAAGAGGAGGAGCCGTATCCTCCAACTTACTACATCAGCGATGGCATTCAGTATTTTCCAAAAGATGGACAAGAAGTCGCCAATGCGACAGCGGCGATGCTTGAGGTGTCACTAGTCGACAGGAAGAACCTGAAGCGTCGTTTTGACAAGCTTTGCTTCGAAAACAGAGTCGACGCGTCCGAGGATGAGATTGACCAACATATCGAAGATCGTGCAAGCGAACTCGGCCTTTCTTCGCAGCGTTTTGTCGACTTGATCGTTCGCAACCGCGAACTGAATACAACTCAATTAAGAGAGATTATCTCCAATGAGATAAGGTACGGTAAGCTTCCAGAGAACATTCAACGTAGGATTCAAGGAAGCCGTTTGGGAATTGCTGTTGACGCCAATGTCGATGGGATCATTATTCGCGCACAGGATGACAATCGAAACTGGGAAGTCGATAATGCGAAAATTCTCAAGGTGGGTGGCGGTCGAGTCATTGTTCGAACCGATGTTGAAATGTCTGCAACGCAAGACGGCATCGAATTCATGGGCAACGGTCTGGAGTTAGTCACAGCCAACGGCGAACCCTATGCTTCCGCAGATGAGTTGCGTTTAATCATGTCTGGCGAAAACGTAACGATCTCTTTGAAAGGAAATGCTCAGCTAACCGTTGGCACGACGATCATTGCTGACTCGATTCAATATGACAACCGTTCAAATAAGCTATTAGCAGTTGGTAAAGCCAGTATGACTGGCGACGGTGTGAGCATCTCTGCTGACCGAATCGATTCGGTTGTCCATAAGTTGATTCTTAAAGGAGATGCAGAATTCAAAAGCACGACCGACGAGAGCCAAGAGTTCCAAGGTCAGAAGATTGAATTCGGTGAGAATGGCAGCGTCACTGTCGACGGTGTCGATCAAGGCGAGTTCGGATTTTGATCGCCGGTTTGTCCATGGGTTTGGGGCGTTGGACACACAAAGGATGCTGCCCTCCTCGAAGTAGACATCGAGAAAGGGCGGCTTCTGCTCTGTTAATGCCATGGCAATTCACGCTAGCACGCAACTGAAATTGCTGCCTTTCCCGTTCGTCTCTATTATTTCAAGAAATCTGAGCTGGTCGTATTGAGACTGCCAACACAAGCTCCGGACGATGGGAGATCTACGGTGAGTGAAAGAACGTATTTTTGTATCCGCGGCTACATGAAATCCGGCACCAATTGGGTCTGTCGGCTGCTGAACCTGCATCCGGACATCCACAGCTCTGGCGAATTCCATTGGTGGAAGTACTTCGAGACCTATAGCGATAACAATCGCGTATTCCAAAATCTGGCCAACCAGGAAAAAGAAGACGCCGTCGTCCGCCGTGCCCTCGAAAAAATGACGGTCGAAACGATGGACTATCTTGCGCCAGCAGATGCAAAATTTGTCGGCGACCGAACGCCTCATACATTGCATCCGATCGTGATCCGCAATGCTCCTCATATTTCAATCGTTCGTGACTGCCGGGACATCATCGTTAGTCGCATGTTCCACTATTTCAACTATCCGGATATCTCGAACTACTTCAATCGCTTCCCGGGACGCGAAATTATTCGCAAGCAATTCGTAAAAGATCCTTGGTTCTTTCACAACAAGCCAGCGCTATTGCTCGCTGATGAGACATTTGTCCGCCAAACGGCTCGGCAATGGAAGCAGTATCTTTCGGCAGACAGAAATACGATGAAGTGTCATCCGAAACTGCCGGCGAAGTTGGTAAAGTACGAAGACCTCCACACAAATTTGCAGGAACAGGCTGAGGGGCTAGTGAGCTTTATTGGCGCAGACCCAACAAAACTACCATCGATTCCGAATCACCTGATGCCTGGCCATCGCGAGGAGAAGCCAAACAGCTTCAATCGTAAGGGCGTCGTCGGTGACTGGAAGAACTATATCAATGAGGAAGTTGCCTCGTGGATCAACGATGAGGCTGGCGACGAGTTGATTCGTCAGAGCTACGTATCGTCACTCAACTGGTTGGAAGTTGAAGCGGCGGAGACGGTCCAGCCGGCAGTTCGCAGAGCGGCCTAAGAGCTCAATCAAATTTGGCATCTCAGCCAAGAATTGGCAGCACTGCGGTTTGCACACCGCCAGTGACATGAACTTTTGAGTCGCTGTCAATAAAAACGTTGATCTCACAGCGTACTCCGAACGGCTTCATATAGATCCCCGGTTCGATCGAGAAGCACGTGTTTGGCATCACCAAACGCTCTTCTTTCGTTTCGAGGTTGTCCATGTGAGCACCGTTACCATGTGTCTCGATGCCAATGCTATGCCCCGTTCGGTGAATGAAGAACTCACCATATCCGGCATTGTCAATGACATCGCGTGAAGCCTGATCGACTTCCCATCCTTGCAGCTTTCGCCCAGCGGCAAACGCTTCTTCAGCACACTTGATGCCCGCGTCGCGAGACGCCGCAACGATGTCGAAGATCTTTGTATATTCTTTGGGGACCGATTCGCCAACGAAGCCGACTTTCGTCAAGTCGCTGTAAACACCCAGCGGCACGTCCATCTTGGCCCACATGTCGAGCAGCAAAAAATCGCCTTTTTTGATTTCGGAATCTGAGCCTGGCTGCGGTGCGTAATGCGGGTCGCCACTGTGAGGGCCGACGGCGACAATCGGCGGATGATACGTCGTCATGTTGTTCGCCGCGTAGTACGACATGACATGGTTTTGCAATTCTGATTCTCGCAGCGCGCGCCCATCTTTGATGCTGTCTTGAACCAACGACCACGCCAGTTCAAAAGCGGCTTGGTTGAGCCGATCGGCTTCGAGATGAAGTTCCCACTGCTCGGCAGACCATGTCGCTTCGAAATATTGAATCAGATTTCCGGAGCTGGCGATCTCTGGACCGAACGATCTAATTAGCTCAACGGTGCCTCCGTCGACGCGTGAGACGTAGGGGTTGGCGTTGTTTGGAGAGTACTCCATTGCGATCTTGCCAGCCCCGTCAAGCATCGACTTCAGTTCGGCATGTAACTCTTGCCAGCGCAGATAGATTCGTTTCTGTCCGGGCAAGTGATCCAGTGCTTCGGTCTCGATTCGGTGAACCAATTTCTGCGGATCACCTTCTGCCGGAACGTAGTAAAAGAATCTTCGCGATCCACTTTCATTGGGATCGATGCCCAGAACTCTTTGAGCGAGCACATTGAGTCCGCGAAAGTCGTACAACAGCCAGCCATCGAATCCAAATTCACGAATGGCAGACTGAATGGCGGGAAGGTCAAATTTGATCATGGTGTCTGACTGCAATAGGGAACCGTAGGCGATTTGAGGCCCCATGATAACCTGCTGGTCCACCGGTCGGCAGACTACGGAACTACGTCTCGTCGCGGATGCTGATCGGTGGAGGCGTAGGCATCGCATCGGCATCTGAGATGTCGACTTCTGTTTGTGTAAACTGAGCCGGACTCGAGAGCGTCAATCGCCAGAACTGATGTGCTTTTTCGACGGCGCATCCAAGCAACGAATCTTCCGTGTAGTTGCCTTCCTCGTCCAATTCGCCTGCGTCATGACCGGTCATCAAGGTCATTGCTTCGTGAATGGTTTCAACCGCGTAAACATGGAATTGCCCTTTGAGACACGCGTCCACAACGTCTTCTCGCAGCATTAGATCGCCAGCGTTGGATTTTGGAATCACAACACCCTGGTCGCCAGTTAGACCAAAGTAATTGCACGCGTCGAAGAAGCCTTCGATTTTCTCATTCACGCCGCCGATCGCTTCGATGTTTCCGTGTTGATCGATCGCACCCGTCATCGCCATCGTTTGCTTGATGGGAGTATCGGTCAACGCGCTCAGAAGACAAACCATCTCTGCACCAGAAGCGGAATCACCATCGATGCCGCCATACGATTGTTCAAATGCCAGTGAAGCACTAAACGCCAATGGATGTTTCGTACGAATCAAGTGACGAAGAAGGCCACCGAGAATATGAAAGCCCTTCGTATGGATTGTGCCCGACATTTGAGCTCGGCCTTCGATGTTAATCAGCCCAGCGGTTCCTGGTCCGATGGTTGCCGTGATGCGTGCCGGAAATCCATAAGTCAGGGGGCCAGAACTCATGACCGCCAATCCGTTGATTTGGCCCGCGACCGCGCCTGAAGTTTCGACCATGATTGTTCGGTTGTTGACCATCTCCTGGAACTTCCGTGACGGCAGGCTTGAACGACGCTTGGTCCGGATGACGGCTTGTTTTACATCGGTGTCTTTCACCAGTTCGCCGCTCGCAAGGAATGCTGCTTCGCGAGCGATGTCAGCGATGCGGCCAAACCGTGCTGTCAATCGACCGGGCCGCGCGACGATTCGTGCTCCATGTTCTGCCAATTCGGCAACCGCGGATCTGTGAAAGTGAGGCAGCGATTCCTCTTCACATATATTCGCAATAACTTGACCGTAAGCGCCGATGCCTTGGGTATCCCGCAGTATTTCACTGTCAAAATCTGCGAGGACTTTAAACAGCTCACGAAAGTCAGGATCGGCGTGATCCAGCTGATAGTAGGTTCTAGCGTCACCGATCAGGATGACTCGAACATGAACGTTGATCGGTTCTGGTTGAGTCAAGACGGTTTGCCGCATCCAGCTTGCTTCTGGTGGAACGATTTCTAGCATGCCAGTTCGTAAAGTTCGCATCAGCGATCGCCAAGCGCCTGGTTCAGACAACAGGTCATTCACGTCAAGCACTAGGTAGCCTTGGTCGGCTCGAAGCAGAGCTCCCGCATGAACTCCGCGATAGTCTGACATGGCCATGCCGTTGGGACCGAAGTCTGGTTCGACGGTTCCCAGCAGATTCATCAGGTTTGGTGTCGACTCTTCGACCACCGGTCGAGTATCGGAATCTTCTTGAGTCAGGACGACGTTCACGCCATAGAGGATTTTCAGCGGCGGATCCTCTTCAGAATCGATTCGGAATTCAACGATATCTTTAACGACATCACCAAGGAACCCCTTCACGCCTTTCGAATCATACTCTCCAGAAATACGCTCAACCCATGGAGAAATCAAATCGTTAGCGGCGGCTTCGTTGATCTCACGAATTTTCGTTGAGGCTTCGCGAATTTGCTCGTTAATCTCGCGACCAATTTCTTTTAGCTGTTTCTGATAGCCATTGATCGTAGTTTCGATTTTTTCAACCGCTTCTTTCGTTAGCTGCCCTTGGGCAACGAGCGGCCCGAGCCGATCCATTGGCGTTGGTTGACCTTCAATCACTGGGAATATTCCTGCTTGGCCCGGACCTTGGCCCTGTACCAACGCAAGTCCGTCTGCTTGAAGAGCCTCCTCAAGCGGCTTCATCCGCACCTTGATTTCGCCCTGCACCGAGTCCTGGATTTCGTGTCGTTGGGAGACCCACGGTTCGCCCTCGAGAGCTTTCACCAGATCCGATTTAGCAAACTCGGCCAATTCGTTCATGCTCTTGCGAAACTTTGGTCCTTGACCGGGCGACAGCTCGATCAAACGAGGATGTTCTGGACGCGAGAAGTTGTGCACATAGCAAAAGTCACGTTTGTCCTTCGACGGCGGAGCCAGTTCCGCGAGCAAATGCCGAACCATTCGGATGCGACCGGTCCCTCGTGCTCCACGAACGTAGACGTTTTGTCCAGGAGCAAGGCATTGGATGCCGAACTCAATTGCCTCGCGTGCGGTTTGCTGGCCTTCAACATCGGACGAACCGACCAGTTCCGCGGTGGTCTCGAACGTTACGCAATCCTCATCGCATGTCCATCTCAAGTCGTTCGCGCTAACAAGAGTTTTTAGTTGGACAGGAGTTTGGTCTTGATTATCGTTCATTGTCAGCGAATCGTCCTTAAGGAGAATTGGTTGGCCAAGCCTAGGCGAATGGGAGATTCAAAGCTGCCCTACAGATTCTTGATTCTTGTCTCTTCTCGCACAAGACGGCTAAATTGCCGGTGGTCCCGAAGAGGAGTCAGGTCTTGAGTTTGGTTCATTCCCCGGTATGTGGTGCAACCTCTCTTGAGCATTTCATCCAGCATAGCGATCGCCTTGTCGGCATCTTCGGGATGATTCAGCTTTTTCGATCGCAGACTGTGGAGGCAGGCCAGTCGCTCGAATGCACGACGACGATATCGGGCATTGTCCAGCAAGCCGCTCCAGCTTTCAAAGGCAGACTGAAACAGCTGATTTTCTTGGTCAAGAACTAGGTTGACTTTCTTCGAGTCGACAGTGTTCGAAGCAAGTTTCTCGTATTCTTCCCATTTTTCTGTCAACTGGTTGTCATTGGCCACGGCAATTTTCAGAATGACATAACCGTTGTCGGGATCGTCTTCCAGGATTTTACGATAGATGCTGATTGCTTCTGGCCATTCGCTTTTGCCGAGGTGAGAATCACCATTTCGGTTCCGCGAGCCGGGGTTTTCCTTTGCGGCGATGAACGGCAACAGGGGCGAGACTGCTATCCAAATTCCATAGCCGACGCCAGCAAGTAGCAGCATCGCAAGGAGGCCAAGTGAAAGCCGGTGTTCGTCGATTGAACTAAGGCCGAAGCCGGCCTTAGTTTCCACGGAGTTTTTCAAAGTATTCCTTCGCATGTTCTCGTTGCGATTTTGGAAGCACCTGGTTCTCGAGAGGATCCGTTTTCTCGTTGATGCTCTTACGAACGATTTCGCGAACTTCGCTGGTTGATCGGCCGGTAATGTTGTTGCCGTCCGCATCGCCAGTCACGACAGTTTGACCTTTCTGGAGTTTGCCTTTCACGCGAGATTTGTATTTTCCAGTCTTGTCTTCTTCTCGTTCGCGTTCACCGGCTCCTCTGCCCTTGCCCTTTGCGTTCTTGGACCATTTTGGGTCATCGCTTTCGTTGCCATTCATGCCGCCCTTGGCCTCACCGATGGCATCTTCCAGATCTTCGAGAGCTTCCATTTCTTTTAGCTCTTCTTCCATCTGCTCCATTTCCTTCGCGAGATCTTCAAGGTCTTTGGCGGCGTCTTCCATCGCTTGTTGTTGCGCTTTGCCCTGCTCGCCTTTCTGGCCGTCCTTCGGTTTGCCGTCGCCGGGTTTCTTTTTGCCGCCCCCTTGCTTCATGCAGTCGGCACAATCTTGCATCTTCTGAGCCATTTTTTTCATTTTGTCCATCTGACGCTGCTGCTTTTGTTTTTCTTCAAGCTGCTGCTGAAGTTTAGCAGCTTTGTTGGCGTCACCCTGTTGCTGGGCTTTTTGAATGTCTTTCTTTAGCTTCTCGATTTTGGCTTTGTGCTGTTCCTGAATCTTCTTGAATTCTTTGGCGAGCTGTTTGATGTCGTTGGCCAGTTTTTTCTTTTCGGCTTCGGACATCTTTCCGGACCTGAGTTTGTCTGCAAGATCCTTGACGGCTTTCGCAGCCATCTTCATGTCGCCTTTGGACATTGCTTCGGCAACTTTTTTGGCCGGACCGTTGCCAACGTCTTTCAGTTTCTGAAGCGACTCCTTCAAGTCCTTGCTGCCGCCCAGTTCATTCTGGCGTTCTTCGATCTTTTTCTTGATGTCGTTGAGTTCGACAAGAGCCTGTTTCTTGTTCGGGAGTTTTTCTGGATCGAGGCCGTCAAACTTTCGCTGCAGAGAATCCAGTCTTCCCAATGCGTCTTTGAGCCCAGCGGCTTCAAGTGACTTACGCTTCTTCTCGATCTTCTTCTGCATCTCTTTGACGGCTTTTTTGATCGTCTCGACTTCGACGGTCGCGTCGGACGCAACAGCTGTTTTTTCAAAGGCAGCGTTGGGTAAGAAGGTGATCGCAAACAACAGTGCAATCGGAATCAACGGAAGAGCCAGGCTCTTCGCCCGTTGCATTTTGAAACGGTCGCGAACGTCGATGACTTCGGCGCTATGGCCGGCGTCTTTAAGCAAGGCTTGGCCAACTTCGGACTCCGATGTTTTCTCGTCGATAGCAAGTGCACTCGAGAGGCGCTCTCTTAGTTCGAAGCGGCTGTCGACTTCGATCGCGGCCGCCTTGGTATCGACGAACCTGCGTCCTGCAACTGCACCTGCGACGATCAACGAAAGGACGCAACCGCCGATCAGCCACCCTGCCGTCCAAGCGTCATGCTGATTCGGTGTCTCCAAAAACGCGAGGTACCAGATCTTCGGTACCAGCAGTCCAATGACTGCCACGATCAAGCCCGCAAACAGAGCCCATGAAAGGACATGCATGAAGCTGTAAAAATTCAGGCGGCGACGCGCTTTGATGACTTGGCGATTGACATCATTCATTTCGTTCTGCCTCAGTGAGAAACTGTTCGGAGACCTGACCCAATTATATGACGCCGCGGGGATCTGACGAAATCCGAAAAAGGAATTCGATATTGAGGAAATCGGTTTTTCTATCCCCGATTATGCAATATTTGCGATAAACCGGGTCGTTTGACGGTAAATACGCCGTAGCATGACAGTACGATTCAGCGGAAGTCGCCATTGAGTGATTTCAATGGTTCGTCGCAAAGCGAACCCCCCCGGGTTCGGCCGACTCCCTACCGATAAACATCACAAGTTTGATTGCCATGACTGTAGAAGTGGAAAACCAGACACAAACGAGTAATGAAGGCACTCCGGACGAGTTCGCTGAGGATGCTTTGTTTGGTGTTCCTTCGCCGGAAGAGTTGCCAAGCGCTGACGTTGTGATTTTCGACGGTAAGTGTGTCTTCTGTCGCAAGTCCGTAAAATTGTTGGACAGCTGGGTTGCGAAAGATCAACTTGCTTATGTTTCGCTTCACGATCCGTATGTGAGAGAGCTGATTCCCGAGCTGTCACACGAGCAAATGATGAATCAGATGTATCTGGTCTCCCGTGAAGATGGTTCAGTACATGGCGGTGCCGAAGCGATTCGCTATCTGAGCACTCGTTCTTGGAAGCTTTGGCTGGCTGCTCCGTTTTTGCATTTCCCGTTCAGTATGCCACTCTGGCAATGGATGTATCAGCAAGTCGCGAAACGCCGCTACAAAATCGCGAACAAGGACGGCGAGCCTTGCGACGAGGATGGCACCTGCAAAATACACTTCGATCGATAACCGGTCTACGAAAAAAGGCTCCCAGCCCGACCTCATCCCGCCACTTCGGAATGTAGTACAGACTGGGAGTGTGCAAGTCATCAAGCGACTGCTCGAGTCTAAATTCGTAAGCTAAACGGAAGCTTGACACTCCCGTAAGTCAAGTTGAGTGCCGCTTAGCTCTTAGGTTTCCATGGCAGGAATCAATACTTCGTTCAGCAAGTGCACGACACCGTTCTTTGCTCGGATATCCACCGCGGCAATGCTGACGTTGCTGTTTAGTAGAACACCTTCGCCATTGACTTCGACCGAGAATGTTGGGCCGAGCAATGTGCTGACTTCGGTGCGTGTCACCAAGTCTGCTGCAAAGATCTGCTCCGTTGCGACATGAAACGTCAAAATGTCTGCGAGCTGCTCGGTGGTCAATCTTTCCAGTGTGCCGTCGGGCAGTTTGTCGAACGCCGAGTTCAAAGGTGCAAAGACTGTCAGGTTCGGCGTGTCATTAAGAGCTCCCGCGAGATCCGTTGCAACGACAGCGCCTGTCAGTGCCGAAAGATCGGGAGTCAGAATGGCCAATTCGGTAACGGTTCCGAGCCTGGCGCCGCTGACGATCAGGTCATCGAAGACCATTTTCTTTTTTGCTGCGTCATCAGCGATCCCTTCGCTTTCGAAGGTGCGGACACTAATTCCTGACGCCTGCTGCGCTGGGACATTCAACGTGAATCGATCGAAGTTGCTCTGACCGCCCACACGTGTGTTGCTGACGGACTGAACGTTTGAGTAATCCAAACTAACTTCATCGTTGCCGTCGCCAGAATAGATTCCAGTTTGGTCACCGACAAGATTGTTCTCAAGCGAAACGTAATCGTTACCGTTCTGAGAAAGAACCAGTAGATCGCCGAAAACGGAGTTGCCGCGGAGTGCGAGGCGATCGCTATTGTTACCAGTGACAACAAAAACATCGCCTTCTAGTTGCGCGTTGTCGATGCCAACTGTGTCCTCGCCGTTGAGCGTCAGGATATAGAGGTCCTCCCCCACATCGGCCGTGTCGATCGAAACGGAATCGTCTCCACTGAACGTTTGCAGCAATAGTCGGTCAAGAAAGTTGGTCTGATAGACTCCAATCGCATCATCGCCTGGTCCACCGTAGACGATTGAGCTACCTTTGAATTCAATGCCTTCCACTAACAGTGAATCATTGCCCATACCAACGTTGGCTCGCAAGCCGAATTCATAGGACGCCCGAACTCCGTTATTGTTCGCGCTGATCTCCCCGCCTTCAATCGAAAGTGGCGAGGATTGACCGTTGACGGTCGTTCCATTTTTCCCAATGATTGAAAGCGAGCCGTCGTCGTTGCCAATGATTTCAATCTGATTGTCGAGACTGTCTCCACGAATATAGAGGTTGTCGGTGTTGGCGATGGTGACGTTGCCAGCCAGCAATCGGCGTCCTTCGAGGCTTCCATAGTTGGTTGTTTGCTGCGGACGGCGGCGGTTGGTTCCGCGTGAACGTTTTTGATAGTTCCAGAACATGGCGTACCTTCAATGAAGTGAATGAATAAATGCGATGCCAGCCGGAGGGCCAAATGATGAATCAATACTGGTGGCATCGTGTCGCACCAGAGCGACTGGAACAAAACCAAGATGTTGAGCGTCCAGTTAACCGGTTGACGGCGATCAGATTGCAGAAGTGCACAAAAAAAATACTTCTCTTTTGGTGTTTTCCTCGAACCATGTGCGGTGACTTCCGTAGCCTTCTTTCGATAATGACGTCCTCAATTTGGCCCGATCCGCAAGCGAGTCGTGCTTGGATGCCCAGCCACCGCTTGTGCTTCGAGTCGATGAACCTCGTAGCATCAGCCTCCCGGAGAGAGGGTGATGTCCGTTTGATCCAAATATTTCACGGCCTCTTTGGGCTTGTATTGCTCATGCTTTGGCCGGTTTCGGGCCAAAACCTCTTACCGCTGGAACGCCCAACCGCCTAACAATAGAATGCGAGATTCCATTCTCAGGGCACGGGCATGCAATCCGAACAAATCCTCCATCATCAATACGACAACGGGCTGACGCTTGTTGCCCAACCCATGCCTTGGCTGGCGTCAGCGGCGTTTTCAATTCTGCTGCCCGCTGGTGGTCGATACGATTTCGAATCGAGACACGGCCTCGCGAATTTCGTTTGCGAAATGGTGCAGCGTGGGTGCGGCGACCTTGATAGCCGCCATTTTCTGGAACAGCTTCAATTGCTAGGAGCGGACTGCACTTCGTCCGCGGGTAACCATCACACCCGGTTTGGCGGCGCGGTGAAGGCCACTGCACTGCATGACACGTTAAAGGTCTACAGCGACGTGTTGCGGAATCCGCACCTGCCCGAATCGCAACTTGAGGACGGTCGGCAAGTTTGCTTTCAGGAAATCTGGGCCTTTGAAGACGATCTCACCAGTCGAGCGATTCGAAAAACTCGTGAACGTTTCTTCGGCGACCCCGACGGACGGCATGCCGATGGCACGATCGAAACCGTAACGGCAATTACACAGAATGACATTCACGACTTTTGGAAACAATATTACCAACCGTCTGGCACGATCATCGCCGTCGCTGGCAAAATCGATTTTGAGTCACTCAAGTTGCACGTCGGTTCGTTGTTTGAAGATTGGCAACCGAACGTCGCCCCGACTGTCGAATCCAGTGGCGAAGTCCACGGTTCGCATCATATACAATTCGAAAGTGAACAAACGCAAATTGCGTTGGCATGTCCGGGTGTGGCTTACAGCGATCCCGAGTATTACAAACATCGCGCAGCGATTGGCGTCTTGTCTGATGGAATGAGTTCGAGGCTGTTTCATGAAGTTCGCGAAAAACGTGGCCTTTGCTACAGCGTCTATGCGTCAGCCGTCACCGTCGGTGATCGCGGTGCCATTATTGCTCACAGTGGCACATCGTCCGCGAGAGCCCAAGAAACGCTGGATGTCCTCGTAGACGAGATTTCAAAGATTAAGGACGGCATTCAAGAAGATGAACTTTCGCGATTAAAAGTCCAATTCCGCAGTGGTCTGATCATGCAGCAGGAATCGTGTCGGTCACGGGCTGGCTCAATCGCATCTGATTGGTATCGACTGGGGCGGGTTCGAACGCTAGACGAAATCACGGAAATCATCACCGGATTGGATGTTGATTCAATTAACCAGCATGTCGCCGAACATCCACCACAAAACTTTGATCTGGTCACGCTTGGCAGTGAACCTTTGGAATTAAAAAATGGAATACCGACAACATCAGCTTGATAATGGCTTAACCGTTCTTGCTGAGTGCAATCCGCAAGCCCATTTTTCTGCGTTCGGTTACTTCGTACGTACGGGAGCCCGCGATGAAACTGCGGAGATCGGCGGCGTTAGCCACTTTCTGGAACACATGGTTTTTAAAGGTACGCCCAATCGCAGTGCGGATCAGGTGAATCTTGAGCTGGACGAAATGGGATCGAATTCGAATGCTCGTACGGGTGAAGAGAGCACGATCTATCATTCCGCGGTATTGCCGGAATTCCAAACACCGATGGTCGATTTGCTTTGCGACATCATGCGACCTTCACTGCGTGAGGAAGATTTTGAAACCGAAAAACAGGTGATCATCGAAGAGATACTAATGTACGCCGACCAGCCTCCGTACGGCGGCTATGAGCGAATCATGGAAGAGTTTTTTGCTGGCCATCCGCTTCAACAGAGCGTTCTCGGCACTGTCGAGACCGTTGGCGATCTGTCGGCGGACCAGATGAAGACCTACTTTGAGCAGCAATACAGCCCCGGGAATATGGCGTTTGCGGCATCCGGGAAAGTTGATTTTGATCGACTGGTTGAAGATATCGAACGAAACTGTAGCCAATGGAAACCGTTCGAAGTGAATCGCGATCTTTACGAAGCGAAATGTAACTCGGGCGTCCACACGATCCATCGCGAGAACTCGGCCCAGCAGTATATTTTGCAATTGGCACGTGGTCCCGCATCCGACGATCCGCGGCGATTTGCATCTCGCGTGGCAATGAGCATTCTTGGAGACGACGGAGGTAGTCGGATGTACTGGGAGTTTCTTGACTCGGGACTCGCGGAATCGGCGGGCGTGGGGCCATGCGAATATCTCGGTAGCGGCGCGGTGATGAGCTACGTCTGCTGCAGCCCTGATTCGGCAGCGGATAATTTCGAGAGGCTGACGAGGCTGCAAAAGGAAATTCAATCGGGAGCGACAGAGCGTGAGCTCGAGATGGCAAAACGTAAAATTGCCTCACAGATTGTGCTTGGCAGTGAAGCGACCGAGGCTCGAATGTTTTCGATTGGCTCTCAGTGGCTCAATGGTTTTGATCACAAAACGCCAGAGGAGATCGCTGCGTTGTACGAAACGGTGACGCTCGATGAAGTAAACCAAGTGTTGACTGAGTTTCCGTTGGACGTAAATACGACGGTTTCTATTGGGCCGAACACATCGCTGTAGATCTCTTTGTTCGGCGTGGAGAACACGAGTCGTTTGCTCGGAGCCTAGTCGGAAAGCTGCGGCATGTGAATGAATTCGTGGCTGAGTCGAGGGTATTTGGCTATGTTGGAAGAAGTCCGAGTCCTCATTTTTCTTTCGGAGATTCCATGAACGAGATCGGCTTTAACCGACGTCAGTGGCTTCGAGGCTTTGGTGTCTCACTTGCTCTGCCAATGCTGACGCGTGATTTGGAAGCTCAGGAAGCCCTAAGTCGCTCCGAGAACGACGATCGTCCCATGCGGATGGTGTGTGTCGCCAATCCGCTCGGCTTTGTGGCCGATGAGTTCTTTCCTGAGAAAGCGGGCGAACTGAATTTGCTTCCGAGATTGCTGAAACCATTGGCGGATCATCGCAGCGACTTTTCGGTGATCAGCAACCTTGACCATCGAATGACCGGCGGCCATCAGAGCGTTCACACTTTTCTAAGCGGCGTGAAGAATAACGAGTCGGCGGCGTTCGCGGATCGCAATGTGACCGTGGATCAAATCGCCGCGGAAAAATGTGTTGGTAGAGTCCGCTTTCCATCAATTGTCGCCAGCGTCGGAGCAAACTCGGGCGAACTCGAATGCCGAACCTCCTGGACGCGAACCGGAGTCAATATACCGCCAATTACCGAAGCGAGCCGGTTGTTCAATCTGCTCTTTGCGTCCGAAACAAAGAAGCAACGAGAAGGCTACCGAAAAGCAATCAAAGAAAACGCGAGCGTACTCGATGCTGTTTTCGAACAGGCAAACAGTCTCAAGGGGGCCCTCGGCAAAGAAGATCAACGCAAGATCGATGAATACCTCAGCAGTGTTCGAAGCGTTGAGAAAGCGCTTGCCAATGCGGACCAGTGGATTGAGCAGCCCAAACCGAAAGTCGACCTTGAGGAGCCGCAGGAAGGTGGTCCGTTTACGCAACGGCTGCCATTGTTTTACGATCTGATTGCGTTGGCGTTGCAAACCGATTCGACTCGCGTTGCGACGTTGAGTATTCCCGGAAACTTGCCGGTCAGTGATCTCGGGCTTTCTGGAAACTATCACGCCTTTTCGCACCACGGAAAAGCAGAACGGATGTTGAATCCGTTGCTCAGGATCGAAGAGTATCAAATCGAGCAGTATTCGCGATTCGTTGGAAAGCTCAAGGATTTGAAAACTCCAGACGATCGGCCACTGCTGGATTCAACGATGGTGTTGTGCGGTTCCGGGATGGGGAACGCCAGTTCTCACAGCAATAGAAACTTGCCGATCCTGTTGGCCGGTGGTGGATTCAAGCACGGTCGCCACATCGCGTCGCCAGAGCAGTCGTATCGTCGCGTCCCGCTGTGTAATTTGTTCACGACGATGCTGCAACAATTTGGGTGTCACGATGTCGAGAAATTCAGCCGCGCGACCGGCGACATGTCGGAACTTTGTTCGTAGAAAAGGGGAATCATGTTTATGTGTTTTTCTATTCGAACGATCGTGTGCATCAAGATTACTGTCGGTTTGCTATTTTTAAGTCAATCGAGCAGTCGCGGACAGGACGCGGACAATCAGTCGTTCAAGTTCGTTCAGAAATATTGCATCTCGTGTCACGGCTCTGACATGGAGGAGGGCGATCGTAGATTCGATCACTTGGCAGATATTGATGGTGGCGAAAATGATACGCTGGAGAACCGTGAGCATTGGCGCGAAGTTCTCGACCGACTCAATCTGGCAGATATGCCACCAGAGGATGCCGCAGCCCAGCCGACGGATAAAGAGCGTTTAGAAATCATCGAACTGCTGTCTCGAGATCTTAGCCGAAAACGCGAGGGAGAAGGTGAGTCAAACGCTGTTGCACTTCGGCGATTGAATCGTAGTGAATACGATCTCACAGTTCGGAATTTGCTGGGGTTGGAGAATATGCTGCGGGATCCCACCGCATCGTTCTCTCCTGATTCGCGAAAGGCGGGCTTCGACAACGTTGGCGAGTCACTTCTGGTGACGGATTTTCTGATGAAGCAATACCTCCAAGCAGCGGACGAATTCCTGCAAGCAGCAATCGTGCAAGCGACAGCCTCAGACGAAATTCGATCGTGGATTTTTCGAGCACCTTTCTTCCGTGAGAATAATCCTGCCGATGGGCTGAACAAAGCAGGCCAATACATGCACATTCGTGAAAGCAGTTCTGGCCATGGGTTCTTCCTGTATCTGGAAGAACTCGCAAAGTCTGGCGGCGTTCCTGAATCAGGGTTCTACGCACTTCGCATCAAGGCTTCGGCGATCAATCGCAAACATCCCTACAAAGATTGGATCATGGATACTTCCAGCGATGATCCGTTGGTGATGTCCATCGTGGCGAGTGAATCAGATGCCAAGAAACCTCGATTTGTTCATTCGTCGGATCGCACGCTGAAAGAGTTTGAAATCGCCGATCAAGAGGAGCGCTGGTACGAAACCAAAGTCTGGATTGATCGTGGCTTCTCCATCAAACTTGGATACCCCAATGGCCCGCGTCGCATCAAATACATGCGGCACTCGCTGATGAAGAATCACCGCGACAGCTTTCCTGAATTTCTCACCGACCATGTTCACGTTTTCCATGACATGCATCCGGATTTTGATGAAAGCAAAGCACCAGCAATGGTCGAGGCGTTTCTGGCTGAGCAAGATGAGCTGAAGAAAGCTAGGAAGCGATACGACACGTTCGGGATCGATCACGCACTTCATACGAATGCAGCTTGGTTGACGTTTTATCGAGAGTACAAAGGGCCTCGCATCCGAGTTTCCGAAGTGCAGATTTCAGGTCCCCAGCTCGCCAAATCCGTTGATGCTGTCCGCCCGTTGATCGATCAGGATATTGGTGATGCGGAAGCGAAGGATTTTATCCGCCAGTTTGCAACGCGTGCGGCTTCACGTCCCGTCGAGGAAACTGCATTGCAGCCGATCCTTGGCCTTTTCGAATCGGCTCGGAAAACGATGGACGTAAACGATGCATCTCGGTTGGCCTACAAGGCGATCCTCTGCAGCCCAAGTTTTATCTACCATCGCAATCGTAAGGGAAAGCTTGATAACTTTGAATTCGCGAATCGACTCTCGAGATTTCTGACCGGATCACCGCCCGACGCGGAACTGTATGGACTGGCTAAAAGTGGCAAGATTGCTGATTCTCAAATCCGAAGGTTGCAAGCAGAGCGGCTGCTGAGTTCGGAGGCGGGCCGCAATTTTGTCTCGCGGTTCCTCGACAGCTGGTTACATCTTTCAAAGCTCGGGACGATGCAGCCGGATGAAAACGAACACGCCACCTACTTTAACGAGCGGCTGGAATCGGCAATGCGTGAAGAGACGATCCTCTTCATGCAAGACGCGTTTGCGAACGATCGGCCTGCCAGTTGGTTGATCGACGCTGACCAAACATTTGTCAATGCACCTCTTGCCCGGTTGTACCAAATCAATGGCGTTGAAGGACTTGAGATGCGGCAAGTCAAAATTTCCGATTCCAAACGCGGCGGCTTGCTCGGTCATGCGAGTGTGTTGACTGCAACCGCCAACGGCATTGATACATCGCCGGTCACGCGCGGAGTCTGGGTTTTGGAGTGTTTGTTGGGGACGCCACCTTCTCCGCCTCCACCAGATATCGAGCCGCTAGAGCCGGATACCCGTAGTGCGGTGACAATTCGTGAGCAGCTTTCGAAACATCGTGAAGTTGCGTCCTGTCGGCATTGTCACCGCCGTATCGATCCTCTTGGATTCGCACTTGAGTGCTTCGATGAAATCGGACGTGTACGAAATGAGTACGGCGACTGGAACGAGAAAAAACTTCCGATTGATACAGCAGGGAAGTTGCCCTCAGGCGAATCGTTTGACGATATATCCGGCTTGCGAAAGCTTCTTGTGCGTCAGACTTCGCTTGTTGAACAAAACTTTGTTGCGAAGTTAATCGTTCAAGCCACCGGACGCATTGACGATCCGGCTGACCAAGTTGACGTCATGGAAATCCTGCGAGATCCCAATGCAAATGATGACAGAGCGGTTGGGATCCGCGAGCTGCTTCAGCGTGTCATCGACAGCGATGCGTTTTCGCGTTGACACATCCAGCATGGTTTTGCTTTTTGTTCGTAGTTAATGCCTTCGGGTGTGTCCACCAGCATGTAAAACTGGCGAAGGTCAGTCAATACAAACAACCTTCAATCGTCTAACTTGGTATGTGCATCGCATCGCACAGGAATCTTACGTACGGCATTGAGCGTTTGATGCGGTCGACCGTTAAATCAACAATCGCCGGCGTCTTCATGTCGACAGCCTTCAGTTGACAGACTGCGATATGGTCCTTGCGTTTGAGATCTTCAATCAGTTTGTGGTTTGGGTCGAAATCGCGCGGCGGCCGCTTCAACGAACTGCCAGAGAGTTTGAAAACTTCTTTGAAGTTTTTGCTGCCGATGGTTCGCTTCCAACGCGCGGAATGATCTACGATCGCGGTGCGAATCTGTTTCAACGGATCACGGTCCGGACCCCAAACGCCGCAGCCCATAAAGGACTCCTGTGGCGAATAGTGGAAATAGAATCCAGGAGCGTGAACGTCCTTGCCCATCTCGTGACGGAATTGAATGCCGAGATTCGTTTTGTAGGGCTGCTTGTTTTTTGAGAAACGTGTGTCGCGATAGATTCGCATCAGAGATCCTCGTGAACGTTTGGCGATCGCCAAAAAGTGCGGCGAGACCTTTTTCAATTTCGGCTCGATGGCGGCGATGAACTCAAGAGAGGGATCAACAACGTCTGAGAGATATCGATGTTTATTAGCGTTGAACCAATCGCGTTCATTATTCTTAACCAGCTCTCTGTAGAATTTGAAGAAGGCTGGTGGAAATCCGTTGAAGTTAGCCATCGTCTACCTGTCTGCGGGTTGAGTCTGTGATTCAAGATATAGAAACGATCGCACTTTATCGAGCAGCATCTGAGAAAGCCGAGGTACTTCGACCATCGAATCGATGGACTCAAACGGGCCGTTCTGTTGGCGAAACGAGATGATCGATGATGCCGTTTTCTGACCGATGCCGGGCAAGCACGCGAATTCGTGTTCGCTGGCTGAGTTCACTTCCACCATGAACTGGCTAGAGCGAGGGTCAGCCTCGTCAATGTCAATCAGTTGTAAACCACGAGCGGTGACGAAATACCAAGTGCATCCGACAATGACCGCCACCCACAGGAGCGAAAATGCAGATTGGTCGGCACGTTTAAGAAAGAGTTCGCGCCAGGACGCAGGCGTCTGAGAGGGTCTATTTCCCGGGATTTCTGGCGGCGTTTCGGTCACGAGACAATTTTATCGGATTTCGGGCATCAGAAAGCGACTGAACTGGCGTTTTTTCCGGGAATGGTCGATAAAACGCCGAAGTAATGTCTTGAGTCTACAGGGCTCAATGCGTAAACTGTCGCGTCTCAAATGTACGAAACCTTAGCCGACCAAATCCGATGACTATCGACAAGAGCCTGAAAATCAAAGCCGGATCCGCGAAAATGCGTAACGTGATGACACGTTCGGAGCGTTTGGCAAAGCTAATCGAGACTGAGCGTTGGACGGAAGGCGATTCGGTTTACGGAATGCCAAAGGTTCGCGTACAGAAGATCTCGCTGAAGAAGAAAAAGAAAGTCAAAAAGGAAGACGAAGAGAAGTAGAACTTCCAGCGTCAGATGCTCGTTGCGCGTCAATATGAAACACAGAAAGCATGGCTTAGCCGTGCTTTTTTCGTGCGCAGGCGAATTTTTTTGGTTGAGTTCGTTTGGCTTTAGTTACTTTTTGACAACTTTTTTGGATGCGGTCCTGCCATCGGTTGGGATTCTTTGGCAAAATGTGCAGAGCAGGTGACTGGCAGGAATCTTCCGGGATTCACCGCTTGCCTGAGCGGCCTTTCGAATAGGCTGGCCGCTGGAATCAACAGTTGTTCTGTCTCTGGCATGTTGCCCGTGAAAGCAGACTAAATTTGTGACGGTGACGTCAATCCAATCAGGAGATATCCGATGAAGAAGTTTGTATCGTTTTGCGTGGCGGCTGCCGTCGCTGTAAGCGCTGTGCCTGCGATGGCCCAGTGTTCTTCTTGTGGTGGTGGAGCACCTGTGTTCAGCCAGCCAGTAATGAGCTCTTACGCTCCACAGGCAACTTACGGCCAGCAGGTTTATAGCCAGCCAGCCTACAGTCAACCTGCTTACAACCAGCCTGTTTACAACGCTCCAATGATGAGTGCTTCAGTTTACGGGACACAAATGGCTAGCGGTTGCGTTGGTTGCGGCAGCGCTCCAATGGCCAGCGGTTGCGTTGGTTGCGGCAGCGCTCCAATGGCCAGCGGTTGCGGCGGTTGCGGAAGTGCTCCAATGGCCATGGCCAGCGGTTGCGGTGCCGGTTGCGGTGCCGGTTGCGGTGGTGCAGTCATGAGCGGTGGCCAGATCATCATCTGGGAAGGCGGAACTCAAATTCGGGGAACCATCGTTTCTGACGTTTTGGTTGAAGGTGGCGAAGAAGCCGCAGCAACGGAAGGTGCTGTAGATGCTGGAAGCAACGTCGACGTTGTCGAGCCTCCAGCAGCTGAGGCAGTTGAAGAGTCACCGGGTCCTGATTCAGACGAAGCAGACAGCACTGAAGGCGAAACTTAATCGACCTTTGATGCAACTACCATTCAAAGCGACCGCTTGTCACTCGACTGGCGGTCGTTTTTTTATTGCTTCTGATCAATTTCAATTGCCAGATCAGGGCGAGGTGAATCCGTTTCCTGTTCCATGATTTTACGAAGCTTTGCAACCACGTTTGGGCGACGTGAGGCAATATCGTATCGCTCTTCGTTGTCATCGATGATGTTGTAGAGCTGAAAGATCCCTTTCTTGCCGTCAGCTTCGAGCAACTTGAATCCATCTGAGTAAATCAGCGCTCTGCTACCCATCTGATTCCATTGGTTGTTGACGAAAATGTACTCGTGAGTCTTGCTTTGTTCGTTTCCGAGCAACGTTGGCAAGTAGGAGATGCCGTCTTTTCCCTTTGGAGACTCGACACTCAAAAGGTCGGCAAGCGTTGGGAGGAAATCATAGTGTGCGCTCAGCAGCGCTGATTCTGTTGCGGCCTCGATCTTTCCCGGCCAACGCACGATTAGCGGGCATTGCATTCCACCTTGATAGCCACTGCGTTTCAATCCCGCCCGACCGCCGGCTCCATCGAACACGTCGCCGCATTCGGATGTTCGCCATTTTCGGTCTGTCAGATTGGCCGATTTTCCATCCAGTAGTTTCTGTTTCTTGTAGTCACTTTTTGGTCCGTAATAGAGTTCATGACCGTTGTCGGAAGTAAAGACAACAACCGTGTTTTGATCAATTTCCTGAGTCTTAAGTTCCTTCATGATCAGACCAACATGATCGTCCAGCATTTTGACCATCGACGCGTACTTTTTTTCTGCCAAGGACATGGTTGGATGGTTCGCGAAATCTGGATGGAGTTCAGGAATGGAGACGGGACCGTGCGGCAACTGTGTTGGATGATAGAGAAAGAATCGCTCTTCCTTGTGTTCACGAATGTAGTTCAAGATGCCTTTGATGAAAACGTTCTGAGAATAGGATTCGCCACCATAGCCAACAGGCTCGTCACCTTTCTCATTGGTTTTTCCACAATTGGCCATCGTATTGCCCGGTAGTTCGAATCGGACCCCGTTTCGCCAAAGGTAGGGCGGGTAGAATCCGTGGCATCGTTGGTGATCATAATATCCCTCGTAGAAATCCCAGCCGAATCGCTTTACCCGCTGGTGCCATGTGAGAAATCCGCGGTCCAGTTTTCCAAACTGAGATGTTTTATAGGCGGCTTGCTGGGCAACTTGGGCGAGGAAGACTTCATTCGCAGCAATCGGATTGGAGTTGGCTTTGTGAATCGAGAAACGCCGCTGAAATTCCTTTTCCGTGATTCTGCCAGAGTCGCGTGCGATCGGAAGTCCTGGGCGGCTCTGTTTCCATCCACCGAGTCGGCCATCATGCATACCCGTAAGCAGTGTCCAACGTGCGGGGGCGCAATAGACGGCCCCGTAGTAGTTGGTGAACTTCATGCCTTCGGAGGCCAACTGGTCGATGTTTGGCGTTTTGACAACTTGTTGCCCGTAACAGCCCAGCATGCCGGGTCCAAGATCGTCCGCAAATATCAGGATCACATTTGGAGGGGCGTCTAAAACTTGTTCCTCGGCGAACAGCCTGGCAACGTTGAAAAGCAACGACGCTACGAAGAATGCGATAGGTTTTATCATTGTGAACCCAAATTGGTGCGTTTTATTCGTCAGTTGGATTTTCGGCCATATTCTCTTGGGGCATATGAACAGCTCGCTGTCGAAACGGAATTTCGATGTGTTCTCTTTTAAAGGCCTCGTTCACCGCGGAGTTGAGTTCATCGAATCAAAAATTCAAGTTACTGTCGCCGAATTCGTCAAACGTGATGATCGCGGTAGGATCCTACAGCACTTCCGGTTGGCGGGTCGACATTCTTAGTAATGATCCCACCGCTGTAGCCAAGGAATCTCATGGAATCATAGAGAGTTCAATCAGCTGAATTGAGTCTATAGAACTTGGCATTGTTGGCGAAGACGGATCACTCGCTCAGTTCCATCGCCTGACCGGCTGCAAGCGAACTTTCCAGCATCAGAGAGACCCATTCATTGGAAGATGCAAACTGCCTTTTAAAGCGATAGGCCATGAACTTTAGCAACGACCGCCATTTCAGACGCCGCACGCTATCGCTCCACGCTTCGCCTTTGTTGACCAACGCCCTGCCCTGCCCAATGAAATATTCGCGAACATAAAGCTCGGACATTCGACTGCCGTCGATGAAATGAAGAACTTTCGATTCAGGAACCCAGCGTCCGAGAAAGCCCGCATCGAGCACGCGACGCATCATTTCGAGTTCATCTTCGCCGTTAACTTTCTGGCCGCGACGCCCGAGTTTAACATCAAATAGGAACTGTTTTTGTACGCTGGAACGGATTGCAAAATTGGCTCCGTAAGGGAGTCTGTCTTTTGCAAAGGCCACTGATTCGTCGCCAAGGTCTCTGGTCGCGAAACAGCCCTGCAACTTCTCCCAGTTCTCGGTGATCCATGCTTCAGGTGTTTCCTCAAAATCTGGCTCAATCTTGCCGCCGAAGAAGGCGGTTTCCTTGTTTGCGTCCGCGAACTCGACGTACTTCTGAAGCAGGAATGCATCGAGCAGGACGTCGTCGTCGGTCCAGATCAAGAGGTCGCTGTCGAGGTGTTCGACCGCTTTGTTTCGAGCGTACGTGTGCCCCTGTTTGCTCTCGTCAAGAATCAAAATGTTGTGTCGCTTGGTAAAGGCTTCATCGATCGTGAAGTCTTGAAGGACCTTTGCGGTTTCATCCGTCGAGCCATTGTTGACCACGATGATTCTCAGCTTTACTTGATACGGAACGATCAACCGTTTGATGCTGTTGAGTGTTTTCTTCAGTAAGTCGGCTCGATTCCAGGTGCAAACTGCGATGTCGATCTTTTCGATCGGCGCAAATGGTGGTTGGGCCGGTTGCGGAAGTTCGTGGTTGTCCCATTGCGGAGTTGCGTTCATACCGCCATCGTAATCGTTGCTGCCCGGGCTACAATGGATCCGAAAACGCAAATACAAGGTAAAGAAAAATGGCCCTCCCGAAAAACGTTCTTGGCACGGAACTGGAATGCTGCTGCAATGACCCGATGACCGGTTTCTATCGCGATGGCTACTGCCGTACCGGCATGGGCGATCTCGGAGTGCACACGGTCTGTGCCGTGATGACGGAAGAGTTCCTTAAGTTCTCCAAGGGGGCCGGCAACGATCTTTCGACGCCGATGCCCCAGTACAATTTTCCTGGTCTGAAGGCAGGTGACAAATGGTGCCTATGTGCGTCGCGTTGGCAGGATGCCTATGACGCCGGAATGGCTCCGCATGTTGTCCTGGAGGCATCACACATGTCCAGCGTCGAATTCGTGAACATCGACAATCTGAAAGAGTTTGCGGTTAAGGAGTGTTAGTCCGCGATACTTACTGTGCATTCGGTTAACGAGAGATGCTGAACCTTGCCAAACTTCGGAATTGCCCGATAATTTCTACTAAACAGAAGAAGATTCGGCGACTGGACCAGACGTGTCCAACGGTTGGCGAAAGATAGAAGGATCGACAGCCCGCGACGTCGCGGGTGTCATTGAATCGCTCGGGCGGGCATTGCAGTGATCAAACGGATTGAACTAATCAACTTTATGTCGCATCAGCACACGGTCATTGAACCGGCTGCAGGGCTGACGGTGTTGGTCGGTCCAAACAATTGCGGAAAGTCCGCGATTGTGACCGCCTTGCAGATTCTCTGCCACAATGACAATTCGACTTACGTGCTACGACATGGCGCCAATCAGTGCCAGATCATCGTCGAAACCGATGACGGACACCTAATCGAATGGAGTCGCAAAAAAAGTGGCTCGCCTAGCTACAAGATCAATGGCAAGGAATTCGATCGACTCAATAAGAAAGATAGCGGCGTCTGGGATGAGTTAAAGAAAACCTTGCGGCTACCCCGGGTCGAATTCGAGAGCAATAAGTTTGACGTTCACATCGGAGAGCAGCGTAATCCTGTTTTCTTGCTGGACGACAAAGGAAAGGGAGCCGCCCAGTTTTTCGCGTCGTCATCCGATGCGATTAAGCTCGTCCAGATGCAGGACTTGCACAAATCCAACGCCCGCGAGAATAAGAAAGAACGTACACGCCTTGCAGCCCAGCAAACTCAAGTAAATCAGGCACTAACATCGCTCGAGCCGATCGCAGCTGCTAACGAGACATTGGCCGAGTACGAGAGACAGTTTTCGGACCTGAAGTCTGCAGAAATTCGCATCGGCAGTCTTGAAGGTCTGGTGAAGGATCTTTTGCAACAAGAAACCGACACGAAACGATTTGCTTCGATTGAAGCTGTGTTCAGCAAGTTGCCAACGCCGCCGCGGTTCGCTGATCCTTTGCCGTTGCAGGAACGTGTCGCTCAACTTCGGACGTTACAGGAGTCGATTCGCAAGAGTAGCATGTTTCAAAAGGTGTTCCTGCCGCTCACCGAGCCGCCACAGTTTGCCGATCCTGAACCGCTAAAGCAGTGTCTCGCCCAGCTTCGAATGCTTCAGGCTTCGATTCGCAAAAGTAGTGGGTTTCAAAAAGTGCTCCAGCCGCTAACTCAGCCGCCAGCGCTTGCCGACTCGCAGGCGTTGCAAAACATGCTGTCCTCGATTCGCAGGCAAAAACGATCGGTTCGCCAGCTTTCAAAACTTCAATCGACACTTGCAGACATCCCCACGCCTCCCAGACCAGCTGACGTCGAGTCCATGTCGTCGCTTGCAAAGTCCGTTGTGAATCTTCAGATCGCACACGAGTCCTTTGAGCAGGTAAAAAAGGAATGGGCTACGGTTGCCAAGAAAGTCTCGACCTCCAAAGTTGCGATCGAGGAATGGGCTGCCGAAAATCCAAGCTGTCCGACTTGCGGAAGCGAAGTTGACGCCGAAACGATGCTCAGTGGCAGAGGGCATCAACATGGCTAAGTCAAAATCGAATCAATATCGCGGTCTGTTGGTGATTGGCGATCCGCACATCGAGGGGCGTCAACCTGGTTTCCGCAAAGACAATTTTCCTGAAACGATCCTTGGTAAGGTCCGTTGGTGTCTTGATTACGCACAGAAGAGTAAACTGCTGCCTGCGTTTCTTGGTGATGTCTTCGACAAGCCACGCGATAATCCGACGTGGATGATTGGCCAGCTGATCGAAATGCTGATGCCGTGGCCAGCGATTGGGATCTACGGTAACCATGACTGTGCCGATCCGCAATTGAGCGAAAATGATTCGCTCTCGATTCTGATCAAGGCTGGCTGTTTGCGGCTGGTGAGCGAGACGGACTATTGGACGGGTGACATCGAAGGCCGTCGCGTTGTCGTGGCTGGTTCATCTTACCGGCAACGCATCCCGCAGCATTTCGACCTTGAAACCGTTCCGAAGCATTCCCTTTTCGATGCAAAGCCAACCGTAATCTGGATGACGCATCACGACATCGACATCGGTAATTATGAAAACGGGAAATTTGGCCCGTTTGAAATGATGAACGTTGATCTCTTGATTAATGGCCACATTCATCGTCCCGCCGAACCGGTTCGTAAAGGCCAAACGACTTGGATGAACCCCGGCAATATTTCGCGGCGGTCCCGATCGGAGCACGCCCGCAACCATGTGCCTCGCGTTCTGGAGATCACGTTTCCAGATTCGGGCTATGACGTGAAAATGATCACGGTTCCGCATGAATCATTCGAGACAGTGTTTCATCTTGATGATGTAGCGGAATCGGAATCTGATGAGCCAGTTTCAGGATTTGTTACTGGTTTGCGAGGTTTAACGAAGCGTCGGACATCTTCGGGCGCGGGGCTGATGGAGTTTTTGGACAAGAATCTTGATTCTTATAGTGCAGGTGTGGCGACTGAGATTCGCACCCTTGCAAAACAAGTGACGGAAGGAAATTGACAATGACCAGTGAAACGATCGATCAACTGCAGCAGCGATATACCAAGTTCAATGAACAGCAGATTCGCGTCCAAGCTCAATTGGAAGAAGCGCAGAGGCGTTTGACTGAATTGCAGGAGCAGGCAAAGCAGGAGTTCGGCACTGACGATGTGACCGCGCTTCAGCAAAAACTCGAAGCCATGAAAATGGAGAACGAAAAGAAGCAATCCGAGTACCAGCAGGGACTTGATCAGATCGAGTTGAAGTTGCAGGAAGTGGAAAACGAGTTTTCCGAAACCGAAGTCGAAGACTGATTGTTGTTCGTTTTACGCGTAGCCACAGACGCTGTGGGTTATGGTCAACCACACACCACACACCGAAAACCACACACCGAATGCTCCAATCTCCAGATCAACTTCGAAAGCGAATCGATCGCCTAACATGGCACCGCGATGAGTTGACCGAGAAGGCGAAACGTGTCGCTGCGCGGCTGTCGCAGCTGGATCAGCACCTCGAGATTACTGCTGACGTATCTGAGGCGCTTGAGCATCTCGGCCAAGAACTGTTTGAAGAGGTTCTCGGCTTGATGGAAGAGAAGCTATCTAAGGCGATCGAAGAAGTGCTCGACCAACCGATCCGTTTCAAGTCACACGCTGCTTTCAAAAGCGGAGCTGCTCATGTGAGTTTTTCAGTCGAGCGCGACGGCAACAAAGAAGATATTCAGCGTGGTCAGGGTGGATCCGTTCAGAACGTTCTAAGCGTTGGATTACGGATGTTCGCTCTGGCGAATTTGGACGAGACCGAACATCGCCGTTTCTTGGTGCTCGATGAGCAAGATTGTTGGCTTCGTCCTGAGCTTGTGCCTCGTTTGGTCAGGATTGTCCACCAAGCCGCTCGCGAGCTTGAATTTCAGGTGATCATGATCTCGCATCACGACATCGGCCTGTTCGAGAGGTACGCTGACAAGGTCTATCGGCTGACTCCGGAGAAGGATGGTCTTGAGATCGGCGAAGTCAATCAAAAGCCAGCGGAAAGCGACGAAGATTAGGTTCTGTTTGGCGAACTGGAATACAAGCTCTTGCGCTTCGGGCTTGTACTAAATAATGGTTTTTCGCTCGGTCGTAAACTCCCACCATTTCTTCGGTGGGTTGCCATTCATGTAGTCAACCGACGCCATCAGTACGTCCAGCACACAAGGGTCGTGCCTGATTCCCGTGATTTTGCACAGCTTGCGATATAGTTTCATCGGATCACGGCCGATCAGTTGCTGTGGAGTCTTGATCCCTAGCACCTCAAAGTCTTCCTCGCATGCTGGTCCAACGTTGATGATCTGCTGGAACTTGCGAATCGTTTGGCGATCAGTTGAGTGGTCGGCTTTCTTCATTTCGATTCTGCTTGGTAAACCGTTTCTCCGCCGATGATCGTTTGAAGAACGTTCGTTTTCAAAATTTCATCATCGGAACAGGTTAGCAAGTCGTTCGACAAGACGACAAAGTCAGCCAATTTTCCGACTTCGATTGACCCCTTGATGTCTTCTTCGAACGCGGCTTTTGCATTGTTGATCGTGTAGGACTCAAGCGCCTCTTGCCGGGAAAGGCACTGTTCGGGGAAAAACGTAACGCCAGGTTTAAGCTGCCGTGTGACCGTCGCGAAAAAGCAAGGAATCGGATCGACGTCCTCGACCGGTGCATCAGTTCCATTGGTCACGATCGCACCGCTGTCGAGTAATGATTTCCAAACGTAGGCTCCTTCTTTGGAACGACGAGCCCCAAGTCGCTTTGGAACAAAGATCGCGTCGGAGGTGCAATGGACCGCTTGCATTGCAGCGATCACTCCGAGTTGTCCGAAACGTGGAATGTCGTCGGGGTGAAGATGCTGGGCGTGTTCGATTCGCCACCGCCGAGACTTTTCCGACGGGTTGGCTTTGAATTGACGTTCGAAAATGTCGAGGACTTCGCGGTTGGCTCGATCGCCGATCGCGTGAACGCAAAACTGATAGTCGTGCTTGATCGCCAACGCTGCCGCTTGTTCCACGGACGCCACCGAACGCGTGTTGAGTCCACGGCTCAACGGCATATCTTCATAGGGTTGCAGTAGCCATGCTCCGTGAGCACCGAGAGCACCGTCGATGGCACGCTTGATAGCGCGGACGGTCAGGTGATCGTTCGCATAGCCGATCACGCGCGTCTTTTTCATGTGTAGCATCAGCGATTGATTGCTGTCCCGAACCATGACCCACAACCGAGGCTTCACTTTGCCGTCAACGACAGACTTGAGATAATCGATTTGATCAAACGGCATCCCTGCATCCTGAAAGCTGGTGATTCCTTTACGCACGCATTCGTCCGATGCGAGTTCCGCAGCGCGATTCAGGTAGTCAATATTGGAAACATTGGTTTTGCTTTGACCTTCGTCGTTGTACCGTGCGCTGTGAATCAGTCCCGATGCTCGTTCGCGGAAGACGCCCGTTGCGGAACCATCTTCATTCCGGAGGATCGTGCCGCCTTTGGGATTTTTCGTGTCGGTTTCAATTCCAGCCATTCTCATGGCGTATGAGTTCGCGAAATCCATGTGGCCGCTGGCGTGCGTTAACAACACTGGATTGTTCGGTGAAGCTTCCGAGAGGGATTCATGTGTCGGGTAACCTTCGACGTTTGGCGACGGAGCCGCATCCCATTTGGATTGATGCCAGCCGCGACCGATGATCCACTTTCCCGGCGGAGTGTTTGCCGCTGTGACACGCACCTGTTCGACAATCTCCTCCCAGGAGTTGGCTTTCGTCAAGTCGAGATTCATGCGCATCTCACCGAGCATCAGGAAGTGCCCATGCCCTTCGATGAAGCCCGGCATGAGGAACTTGCCTTCGAGATCGAGTACCTGCATATCGGCTTCGATCAGTTTGGAAACTTCGTCCTTCGATCCGACAGCCACAATCCGACCGTCCTTGACGATCAAAGCTTCTGCTTTTGGGCTATCGCGGTTCATCGTCGCAATGTTCGCGTTGATGATTGCCATGTCCTGGGCGAACACGAACGCAGACGAAGTGCAGATCAGGGCGGCCAGTAGAGAAAGTGTCTTCTGTAGAACGGAAGTCATTCCAATTCCTTTCAGTTCAAGTTCAACGGAATTATTCTTTGTAATGTCGCCTGAAAAAACAGTGCGCTATTCAACGCGTTTGAAGTTTCCGTTCTTGCCGGCGTCAGTCTGCAGTTCAACCGCAGTCACGTTGGCTTCGTCGTCCATTGAAAACGAAATCGTTCCAGCGGTCTTGAGTAGGCCGAATGTTCCATCAGAGTAGGCTCGCATTTCCATGTCCCGCCCCAGAATGTTCATCCAAAGCTGACCATCGATGACTTTTATTTCCTGCCCACCTTTATATTTTCCGACGAACTTCTTGACTTCATCTTCGGTGAAGGAGCGCTCTTCAGGATAGATTCCCTTGGTGACCTTGGTGTCGAGATTTCGGATCCAGATGTTTCGGAAGCGAACGGGATTTCCATGGTCCTGCAGTCCGATTGGCCCTTTGTTTTTCTTGGAGTCGTAATCATAGTGCAGCACCCACGAAGTTGGGCCGTAAGGTTCTGAGCCGTGTTGCACGACGACGCCATTATGCAACACCGTGATCATGGCTGGCGAGGAAAGTTTTCCGCCTTCGTCAAACTTGGCCATGCGAAGAATAATGTCGTAGGACTGCCATTGGCCAGGGCCGCGGCTGGCGTTGACCATCGGAGGGTGCTGACCATAGATGGACGCGGCGCCTCCATCGGCGTAGGTCTTGTTGTCAAAACTGTCGAGCACCTGGACCTCATAGCCGCCAGGCAGGAATACGCCACTGTTGCCGCGTCCTTGACTTTTTCCTTTTACGTTCACTGGAGAGGCCCACTCAACGTGCAATTGGCAATCGGCGAACTTTTCCTTCGTGTAAACAAATCCGCTGCCTTGAACGCATTCCATGACTCCGTCTTTGACGATCCACTTTGGTTCCTTGCCATCGGGACCGTTCCAGTTGGAAAGGTCTTTCCCGTCAAACAGAACGATGGCATCTGAGGGAACGGAAGCTGCCGCTGTGAATTCGCCCGGGTCGACGAGTTTCGGTTGTGGCCGAGTGTTGTCGTGAGCCTTCCAGCCGCTCGCCAATTGAGCGTGTGATGAAACGGCGCAAGCAGCGATCGCAACGACCGCCAACAGGGTTGTTTTTGTGTTCAAGGGATCTATTCCTGCAATGAAACCGGTGGTGTGTCCAGACTTGGTCTCTAGATTATAAACCGATTGCAGGAAAATGGGGGCGCCGCCTCGACGAATCTACTCTACTGAATTAGACGAAATCCAATTGCTCAAGATAGTTCTGACGGAAACTCAATAAGTCAAATACGTTGACGTTTCCGTCAAGGTTGAAATCGAATTGCTGGTCATAGGCCGTTGAGCCTGTCGATTCGTTGTAGGTTTGACGGAACTGGAGTAGGTCAAACACATTCACGTTACGGTCTCCATTGCCATCGCCAAAGAAACGAAAGAAATTGTCGGTCTCGGTGTCACCAAAGACCAAGTTCCCTCCGGCCAGACCGTCGCCATCTCCATCGACTGCGACGCCAGAGGAGGATGTTATCTGATCACCGACGATCGTTAGCTGGTAGTTTCCGTCGGAAAGCGAACCGGATGTTTCGACGAACGCACCAGAGAACGATAGTGTGACGATCGAATATCCATTACTGTTATCGGTCGAATGCGCCACGTCGACCGGTCCGCCATTGGGACCGCGTTGAACTAGTTCGAACGCATCGGTTCCAATCGTCACAACTTCGTCAAAGGTGAGGACCGTTTCGTTAACCATTGATCGGTGAATATCGTTGCCGTTGAGCGTAATTTCCGGAGCAGCGGGTGCAACGGGAGCTTCAAAGATCGCCAAACCGGCAAGAACGACATCATCTGTGCCCGAGATGGGGTCAACATTTATCGTGATGACGCCATTGGAATCTGCCGTAATAACCTGCGCGTACTCAGAGAGATCTCGTGAGCTGTCACCGAGCTGATCGTTGACAAACAGATCTCCTTGGTTGAATCGTTGTTCAAACGAAACTGGACTGCCTGCGCCTTGGATCGTGACCGTCTGTTCGATCGAATTGAAAAATCCTTCGGCTGACATGATGTAGACGTGGTAGTCTTGCGAAGGCTCCAAGTCGGAATAGACAAGCTCGATTGAGTTCGCTCCAGTGTAAATTTGGCCGTTGACGTTCGTGATTGAGTTAGTGTGTTGCGGGATCGTGCTGGCATTGAGCGGAACATCGTAGCCTAACGGAGACCCGTTGATCGTCAAATCGATCTGAGATGCTCCGCCGTCTTCATTGTCGAGGTCGTCAAAAGAGCCAGAGGCGCCAGAGTTGGCCAGCCAGTTAAGCGGCGCGTTGGGGGCGTCATCAAAGTCGATTCCAATCAAAGCCGGTGGCGCAATTGCGACGATTGCGGCGGTATCGGTTTGGTTGACCATGTTCCCATCACCATCGTCGGCGTCGATGTAGGTGACTGTGATTTCGTCGCCCTCAGCGACTTGAAGCGATCCGTCATTCTGCGCTACGGTTCCAGCCGCTGAATTGATTGTGAAATTATAACTTCCTGCAGAAGTCGGTGACACTGTGAGCGTCTCGCTGTCTCCCGAGTCGGATGTGATCGTTACTGAGACATCACCGACGGCATTGCCATCGCGGACTTGCAAGCCCACTGAGTCGCCAACGAAAAATGAATCTTGGCTAAAGCTGACTGATCCAGCTCCGTCTCCAACAAAAATACCTCCAGCGCTTTCAATTTGCGATCGATAAACGGCCGTTCCGGTCCACCAAGAAATGTCACCGTAAACGCTGGTGTTGGTTGTGCCACCGGAAAGGACGCCTGCGATGACCCATTCTCCGCCAACATCAACCAAAACCGGCCCGCCGCTGTCGCCTGGTGCAGTCGTTGCTTCGAATTGTAGTGGCGTTGCGCTGCTCGTGCCGATCGTGTTGCTACCTGACGTACCGTCATCAAAGTCGGTTGAGATAATGTTCGAACCCGATGTTGCCGCGGGTGAGCCATAGGCATCGATGACATTTTCGCCGCCCCAACGGCGGCCGTCGGCACTAAATCCGTGCCCGGTGCTTCCAACGCCGTTGTAGCCGTAGCCGATGGTGGCAGCCGTCATACCAACGAGGTCATTGGTGGCATCGATGAAACGCATTGGCGTTGCGATCGAGGCCGGAACGCTGCTCGATAGAGTAAGAATTGAAACGTCACCGCCATCGAGCAATGAGCCGGAGCCGGCTGGTTGCGAAGCAGACGAAACGGAGAACGTTGCATCGGGAGAGTTGCTGTTATCTCCAAACCTAACCGTGGCTCCACCACCGATTCCACAGTGCCGCGCTGAGATGACCGTGTTAGGAGAGATCAGCGTACCAGTACATCCAACTGAAATTGAAACGACTGCATCAAAAGGAGCCGCGTAGGTTCTCGAGCCAGTCGCTCCGATCGTGTTGTTGATGACGATGCGGGGGAAGACACCAGTTTCAGTGGTCGAGTCAGCCAGTAGAGCAGTCACAGCAGAGGCTTGAACATCGCGATCAAAGATCTGTCCATCAAAAACGTTGACCCACGTTTCGTACTCACCAGTGGTCTCACCCTTGGCATCGGAAACGGTTGATTCAACAAGCCATGAAAGCCGCGCTTTGTTTCCGGCGTAGTACCACGCAAGGTTGGCGTTGGACTTCAACGAATTTGAATTGCCCAATCCGGTTGATGCAATTTTCATTGCATGCTTTGCATCGATGGGATCTGCATCCGTCGCGTAGCCATCGATATTCTGTTTCGCCTGATCTCGTACATTCGTGATGTTGCCATCGACATCCTGAACGACCGTCACCCACGAGTCATGAACAGGCAGGCCATTCCACGATTGTTGGAACACGGTGACAGTTCCAGCCTTGTTGGAGTCTGAACCAACTTCGACTAACTGGTTCAGGCCTTGCTGCATCCAAGCCGTATCTCTTCTGGCAGCGAGTTCGTCGATCAGCAACGCGTCATTTCCAAGCTGTCCAATAAAATCGGCGGCCAGCAAATTTCTTTGTTCGTAACGTTGGTAATCGAGTTGAGAACGCTTTCGATTTTGTTTGTTCGTTGGTGTGGCGTAGGCGTTCCGAGATCGTTTGTTATCCATGGGTACGTTATCTTCTGGAAGGAGGTTGGGTGGATTGGATGTGCCATGTCATCACGAGGCAAAATTTCAGCTGGAACCCTAATGTTATTTGCACGACCCCAAAGATTCAATGCAAGATCCTTGGATCCCTCTGAATTGCGTAACTGTCCACAGAACGACAGCTTATTTCCTCAAAACCCTTGGGTCTGGATAGCTTCGAGCGGACTTTCCTGACTCAAAGTCTTCCACGCGAAGGTTTCGTTTTACGAAATAGTCTCTCGCCGGAAAGCCATAGAAAGACGGCTCAAATGGATCTACGAAATCAACTGTCGCAGTTGCAGGCACTTTGAGATCTGCAAGAAAGTAAGCCGCGTTTACGATCATCCGCCGCAGGTCTTCACTTCGAAAGTCAACGGATGCGCCTCCGGTCGTTGCAAAGCACTTGCCCGTTGTCTTTCCGTTCGGCGATTTGTAATCCTTGATCCAGGCAAACGGCATCATTGGATCGTTCTGGTCTCCGTCTACCAATTGTGATGACGGATCAAGCGTTTCTGTGACGCCACCACGCATGAGAACTGTGGCGGCTTCCTGATCGAGTGCTGCGATACCGTAGATGTCTGAAGGGGTAAAAACATCTTCAACTGAATTCAGTATCGGATGGTCTGCGTTTTCTGGTGCCACGAACCCGCGACCTCCCTGAGTCTTGTGGCCGCCGTGATGGGATAGCCAATTCTCCCCAACGACATTGACGCCAAAGTTAGACCAATCGTAGCCGCCATAGTTGCCGGTCTTGAAAGCGTGCGTCGCGGTTCGAAACGCGATCACTGGTTTGCCGGCCTCGAGAAAGTCGAAGATGTGTTTGATTTGTTTGTCGGGTAAGATTCGCCATCGCGTGCAGAGGATCATGACGTCGGCAGTCGCAAGGCTCTCAAGGCCCGGGGTGTTACCAAGCTCAAATGGATCGATGCAGCCAGTTTCCTTGTTGATTGAAAACAGGACCGTGCATTTGAAGCCATGGTGTTGACTGAGAATCTTGGCAAGCATCGGGCAGGATTCTTCGCCGCGATACTCTTCGTCGCCAGAAACGAAAACAATGTGCTTGCCGTTGTATTTCTCTGCTGCCGGTTCGAAAGTTAACCAAGGGTCTCCTCCAAACGCCCCTTGATTCGAACCTGAGAACGCAATGACGGCCAGCAGGAATTTCGGTAGATGTTTCAAGCACTTTTTCAGAAAGTTCATGGCGGTCACGAAAGATGAGGACGGATGTTTATGTTCCAATTATAAGCACAGTGAAACTCTGTCGGATAAGCGCATTTGGAAAGCGATCTATTTTAGTCGGGAGAAATTTGTGGTAATTCGCGATTGCATTCGAATCAAATGAGTGCATGGCTTGCGAGGGTTTGACAACGCGGTGTTGGAAGGCAGCCGGGAAAACGAGAGAACATAAGCTTTACGAGAACCTGTAAAAGCATTGTTCGTGATCATGGTTGCGAAAGCATCGCTTTTGATCACTTACCAGATCTTCGTGAAGCATACGCCGATTGGATGGTTGCCGAACGGTAAACGAAAGCGACAATTGAGATCTGTTTCCAAATAGTCCTTCGGCCCAAGACCATTCATGTCCGAGCAACTGCCCAAACCGAACGTCGCCGGACGAGGCTCAAACCTTCGGATCGTCAGCCGTTTCGAAACAGTGCAGCGTATCGATGATGAAGAAGTCATTAATGATCCGGAGTACATCGAATCGCTTGGACGGAAGGTCGCAACTGAGTATTTTGAGGATGATTCCAATTCAGTCGTTAGTGAAAACAACAGTCCCGATGTACCGTTTCGCTACAGCCTGAATCCTTATCGAGGCTGTTCCCATGGTTGCAGCTATTGTTACGCTCGGCCGACGCACGAGTATCTTGGGCTTGGGCCGGGGCTCGACTTCGAATCGAAGATCGTGATCAAGCCAAACGCGGCGGAGCTGTTTCGTAAATGGCTGATTGAAGGCCATCGCAAAGGTCGAGCGGTGGAGCCCGTGATGATTTCCGGTGTGACGGATTGCTATCAAGGGTGTGAGAAGCAATTTGAACTGACGCGGCAATGCCTTGAGGTTGCACGTGACTTTCGCTATCCCGTTCAGCTGATCACGAAGAACGGTTTGATCCGGCGGGATTTGGATTTGATCGGAGAGCTGGCGACGATGAATCTCGTGTCGGTTGCGATTAGTATCACGACGCTCGATCAATCGCTGACTCGCATCATGGAACCTCGCACCAGTGCGCCGCAAGCTCGCCTTGATGCGATTCGACGGGTCGCAGAGACTGGGTGTCCCGTCATGGTGATGGTCGCTCCGATCATTCCCGGCATCAATGAGCAGGAAATCCCGGGTGTGCTCAAAGCCGCATGCGAAGCGGGAGCAACGCGAGCGGGCTATGTCGCACTTCGTTTGCCGCTAACGGTCGAGCCTGTTTTCCTCGCTTGGCTGGAGCAACATTTCCCCGATCGAAAAGAGAAAGTGATCCAACGGATTCGCACGATGCGCGATGGTAAAATGAATAGCTCGACGCATGGTGAACGAATGACTGGCAAGGGTTTGTGGGGCGCTCAAACACGGCAATTGATGATGATGTTTTGCAAGCGATACGGTTTGGACTGCGGTGTGAGTTATGGTAAACCGACGGAGCGACCCAAGCTTCGTTGCGACCTGTTTCGCGTGGTTGAGCGGGATGGAACCGTGCAGGGTAAACTTTTTTAGCGAACGATCTTTTGCAAGTCAACGTACAGAACGTAATGCCGCGATATTGTCCGGAGTAATTCACGACGATAGGCGGACAGCGAAGTTCACGGGTAGATTTTCGGTGTGGTTTACAGCTCCCGAAAATAAGTCAGTCGCAAATCCTCTCCCACGCCTCGTGAACAATCTAGGTTTGTTTGATTGATTGCCTGATGGAGGAGTCGGTTTGTCACAACTCGCCACAACCGTGGATGCACCTATGACTCGTCTTGAGACGATGAAGCGGATTGCATTCTGGCTGTTGGTGGTACTGTTTTTTAAGGTGCTTGGTTCGATTGTTCTTGAGTATCGAAATTACTTTCCAGCGAACTTCGAATCGAATTTTCTTGCTGGCCGCCGTGAGTTCTTCGCCGGCAGCTATCGGTATGCTTTCTACGCCCACATTGTTAGCGGCCCGGTCGCACTGATGATTGCCGCTTATCTGATGTTCAGCGGCAAGCGAAAGTCGCTTGGCCATTGGCATCGACGGCTAGGGAAGACGTTGGCCTATCTGGTGTTGTTGGTGATGTTGCCTAGCGGGTTCGTGATGGCGACTCGCGCACTGACGGGTCCAATCGCCGGCGCTGCATTTTTCTCGTTGACGATCGTCACCGCAATATGTGTGGTCGTCGCGTCGTGGCACGCAAGCCAACGCCGGTTCACGATCCACCAGGTCTGGGCGACTCGCAGTTTCATTCTTCTTTGCTCCCCGATGTTGTTGAGGCTAATGACGGGAGCAACGATTGTCTTTGACGTCGAAGGCCAGTGGACGTATCGATTTGCGGCGTGGGGCAGTTGGTTGGTTCCGCTGGCAGTTTTTGAGGTCAGGAGATTTCTGTATCGGCGTTTAAGTTTCAGTTCAAGAAAAGGGGTGTTGTCATGATGCGAATTCGAAAACATGGCGGATTCACAATTGTCGAGCTGTTGGTTGTGATCGCGATCATCGCGATTCTGATCGCGATGATGTTGCCTGCCACACGAAGTGTGAGGGAGGCGGCTCGACGAACACAGTGTCAGAACAACTTGCGACAAATCGCTCTGGCGAACTTGAATTACGAGTCAGCCCACATGCAGTTTCCTGCAGGTACTGGCATCGCCGGTGCTGATATTGGAAGCAGCGATCGAATGAATGGACTCGTCGCGATCTTGCTATTCATTGACCAAAACAACCTCTTCGAGCAGATCACCAAGCCCAGTGTCATTGACGGAATCGGGTTCTCGGCCTATCCACAGTTGTATGCGTCGGGATATCTCCCCTGGGAGACACGCGTTCCAGCTTTCCTATGCCCAAGTCTGTCAGTCGACGACACTGGATTCGCGCCGATTCACTATGGTTTGTGTATTGGCGACCGTGCTCGCAACATCGCATCGTCTGAGAGTCTGCGAGGCGGGTTTGGTGGTTTGTTGCAGTGCTCGTTTGATAAGATCACTGATGGTTCAAGCAACACGATCATGGTCGGTGAGATCGGCAGTAATATTGAAGATGCATCAGAGAATTCTTATGCGATCAATCGACCGGAATCAATTCTCGAGAGTCCCGCCGAATGCTTGGCTTTGATTTCAGGAGACAGCGATCGTTGGACTTATTCCAAAGGTGTAACACTCGGCGCGGTAGGCCGCGGGGGACACTGGGCGGATGGTCGAGCGGGTGTTGCTTTGTTCAATACAATTTTGCCACCGAAGAGCCCAAGTGCTGCGATCCAAGGTAGCGTGGGAGTTGATGGAATTTACTCGGCCAGCGGACCTCATCCAGGCGGCGTTAGTTTCGCCAGGTTTGACGGATCAGTTGCTTTTGTTGGTTCAGACATTGATGCAGGTGATTCTTCTTCACCAACGCCAACCGAGGAAGAAATGGCCGCCGGCGTCCCCAGTCCTTTCGGAGTCTGGGGCGCACTTGGCACGATCAATGGCGGCGAAGCGGTCACTGAATACTGAACTGCGACTTTTCTTAGTCATCCAGCTCGTTCTTCAGTTCCTGAACGGCTTCGGTAAGCGCCGTTAATTGCTTCTGGATCTCCTCGAACCTGTCCGAAGCGCCATTATCATTTGTGTCAGGCGTCAAAGCGAATCTCCATGAGGCTTGACCTGTCGGTAGCACGCTCAGGCGCTGTATCCAATTGCGCTGTGCTGCAGGTTGATGGTTCCACGTCAATTTATGCTTTGTCTCTACCATTGGTTCGCAATTTTTGGCGATCGCTTCCGCGATCGATTGGACTGGCGTTGGCAGTTGGCCAATGGCTGCTTCGTTGGCTCGCCAGGTGTCACCATCTTTGTTGACCTCAAACATAATGTCTTTGCCACGGACTAATTCAACGTTAAGTATGTAGCCTTCAGGTAGTTGTTTGCCATTGAGTTCATTGTTGTAGGCTTCTTCAATCGTCCACAAGCCAACGGTTTTGGGAGACTCTTTGTAGTCATTCGATTCTTCCGGACGCTCCTGAGGAGTAATCTGCAACGAGAGAAATTCGCCATCGCGAATGAGCACAAGGTCTGCTTCGTTGTCTTTGGTTTCGCCAATGACGACATAGAGATCGTTGAGAGAATTTATCTCGTCGCCTGCAAACTTGAGCAAAACATCTCCTTCTTCGATTCCCGATTCGTCGGCTGCTCCACCTTCAGTGACGGAGAGGATTCTCATGCCGCCATCGAACGTCAATTCCGTATCTGGCGCAACTTTGGGGGAAAAACTTGTGGAACCTGCTGGTTCACATTGGACTCCGATCCAAAAATCAGAAACCAAGTCCATGTCAATCTGGTTTTCGGTGGCTTTCATGGTGAGCAGTGCTGCTTGGGATTGTTCAGCAATCGCCAACGCTTCCTCGTAAGCTTTCTGCATCTGACGCTGCGTCGTTTTCACGCGATGCAATTCACTTTCAACTTTCTGGGATTCGCCGGACGCATTGGATTCCTGGGTTTGAACGAGCAGCAGTTCCTGACTCAGGACTTGGTGTCCGCCTGTAAGGAACAGGCCAACCAAAAACGCAACGCTCAATGCCTGCTTTGTAAAACGACGGGCGGTAACATTCATAGCTATCTCTACAAGTAAGACTGGTGTTAAAAAATGATCTACTGAAACGAATTCATACCGACGAAAGTAACATCAACGTCGCGAATGGGAAGTTCGATCTGACCTCCTGAAGGCAGCATGACGTTGGTCATGGCCTGGCGGTCTTTGAGGGCGTATCCTGCCTTTAGCAAGGCCCTGCGAAACTCGTTGGGGACGGGAGCACTGCTTCTAGAAAGTGCGTCCGCCAAGCCGATTGCGAGGGCCGGTGCGTCGCTACCTTGCGTCGAAAGTTTCGCCGGTCTGGAAGCGACCATTTGCTGCGTATCATTCGTATCTGGCAGCGACGTTTTGAACTCCGCGCCGACGAAAAATCCGACCAGCAGACAGGTCGCCAAGCCTGCGAACCACATGGAAATCCGCCAGCGGTCTTGGCTGTCCGTGGTTGTGAGACTGCTTGCCTGAATAGCGATCGGTATCATAGATTGTTTTGAACCGCGTGTTACCGCGTCAGCAATGACGAAATCGCGGAGCGCTTCGTCAGTGACCTGCTTTTCAACAAAAGCCAACGCCATATCGCGCCACAACGTTGAGTCATACGAGAGGCCAGCCAGCCACTGTGAGCGGGCGTCGTGACGCAACTCGCCGTCGACAAGCTTCTGCATGCACTGACCGTTTTCATCTGAGTCGTTCGGGTCGGTTTTGAATTGATTCATATTGTCCCTTCCAATTCGTTAACAGCCAGGTTGCTTCGCAATCGGTTCCTTGCTCGGGAAACTCGATACACGACTTTGTCGTACGAGATTCCCAAACGGTCGCAAATCTGTTCGTACGTCCAAGCTTCGACGTGCTTCAGCAGCAGGATCTCGCGGTCTTGCGGCGTGAGGCGTCGCATCGCCTGACGAACCAGTTCATGGGCTTCATTTCTGCAAACCCATTCCGCTGGATCGGGAACGGAGCCGTCTTCTTTCAATTCTGCTTGTGAGGAAATCTCAACGTATTGCCGAGTCTGTTTCTGCTTTCGCCAAAACATCAGAACTTGGCTGATGGCGATCCGATAAAGCCAAGGCTCGATTCTGTTTTCGTGACTCAGTTGACCCCGTTTTCGCCACGCCAAGACGGCAATATCCTGTAGCACTTCATCTGCATCGAGCGAATTGCGCAGTCGGGCTTTCAATACGGTGCGCAGCCAGCAAACGTGCTGTGCCCAGACAGATTCCCACTCGAGCTTTTCGTCATGCGGCATGAAGGGACCGGTTGTTTCCGACTCATTTGCGTCTTCAACCTATTAGATGCAGCTCGCAGGGCTGGCTGGGCAAACTTGTAGAAAAGTTTTTGGAAAGATTCGAGATTGGCATCAATGCTGGCATACGGAGTTAGAAACGCAGAGGCGCGGAGTTCGCAGAGAAAGAGGGAGGCTTGAAGAATTCCGAATTGCAGCTGTTGCCGTTGCATGTCCTCTGCGCTCTTTGCGTCTCTGCGTTTCATGAATTGGCATCCGCCTGCTAGTCTTCGTTGAAGTTGTTGACGATTCGGTTGACTCCATCAACCAACCTTACTTCATGAAAATTTATGAGCAGTCCGACTTGCAAGTTCATAAGTCGTAAATGAGACAAGGTTTGTGCTTTATCGACGGGATGTATTGCCGATTTCGCTTTCAACTCAACAAACTTGTAGAAAAGTTTTTGGAAAGATTCGAGATTGGCATCAATGCTGGCATACGGAGTTAGAAACGCAGAGGCGCGGAGTTCGCAGAGAAAGAGGGAGGCTTGAAGAATTCCGAATTGCAGCTGTTGCCGTTGCATGTCCTCTGCGCTCTTTGCGTCTCTGCGTTTCATGAATTGGCATCCGCCTGCTAGTCTTCGTTGAAGTTGTTGACGATTCGGTTGACTCCATCAACCAACCTTACTTCATGAAAATTTATGAGCAGTCCGACTTGCAAGTTCATAAGTCGTAAATGAGACAAGGTTTGTGCTTTATCGACGGGATGTATTGCCGATTTCGCTTTCAACTCAACCACGACCTGTTGATCTACGATGATGTCAGCGCGAAAACCGCAATCGAGTATTACGTCATCGTATATGACAGGTATAGGGTGCTCTTCAGAAACGTCGCAGCCTCGTTTGCTCAATTCGTAGGCAAGGCAAACTCGATAAGCTGACTCTAGCAGTCCCGGTCCAAGACGCCTATGAACTTCAATCGCTGCTCCAATGATTGCCTTGGTTAGATCGTTTGTGTCGTTCACGTTTGTTGCCTTTTCAATCTCCAAGTTTAGATGAATGTTTTTGAAACGCAGAGGCGCGGAGTTCGTAGAGAAAGAGGGAGGCTTGAAGAATTCCGAATTGCAGCTGCAGCTGTTGCATGTCCTCTGCGCTCTTTGCGTCTCTGCGTTTCATGAATTGGCATTCGTCATTTGCCAAGTCGTTTTTTCATAATCTCGAAGTGATACACAAAATGCCCGCCCATCAGGAACGGAATGGCTCGGGCAGATAGTTCTTTTCCCGAAGCTGTACCGGTTCTGGAAAGTTGCTCGTCGTTCAGGCGTCGAATCAAAAGTGAATTCGATTTCCGCAGAGTCGCGAACTCCTCGATCAATTCGTTGATCGAGACGTTTTCATAATCGAGCCCGGCGACATAAGAGTTTTGCTCGAAATCAGGGTTAGGAGTCGGATCTCCCACTGCAATCCGCAACAGTCGAGTTGCAAAGATTCGTTCGGTGTCGATTACGTGCCCGACGACCTGCTTTAAGGTCCACGTGTAGGGGGCGTGCAGTTTTGAATCTTCTCCTGGAGGCAAATTGACTAACAACGATTCAAGTTCAGCAGGTTGCGAATCGAAGTCTGCCCAGAAATCTTTAGGAACGAACTTACTGATGTAGGTCTCGAAGTACTCGAAATACTCCGTGGGCTTAGGTCGCGTGATGGTGTTTGGTGTCATAGCAAGGTTCATCGCAGTGTCGTCGAATTAAATTATTGAGGCTGGAAGCCACAAACCACGACCGGAGAGTATACCTCAACTGCATTGGCAGTTGTTACAATGAGCGAACCACCAATTACCATCAGGCGAAAATTCCATGGGAACATTTCTGATTGCTATTGGCAGCTTTGTCGGATTCATTGTTGCCTACCACACCTACGGACGCTGGCTTTCGAAAAAAGTCTTCGCGCTCGATCCAAACGCGGTTGTTCCCAGTTGTGAGCTTGAAGACGGCGTTGACTACGTGCCGTCGAAAAAGTCGATCGTGTTCGGACATCACTTCACCAGCATCGCGGGAACGGGTCCGATTGTTGGCCCAGCAATCGCTGTGTTTTGGGGTTGGCTGCCGGCGCTGCTGTGGGTGATTTTTGGCAGTATCTTCATTGGTGCCGTTCATGATTTCGGTGCACTCGTAGTTAGCCTGAGAAACCGTGGTCAAACGGTTGGCGAAGTTGCGGGACGTTTGATCTCGCCGAGAGCCAAACTGCTTTTTCTGCTGGTGTTGTTTTTCGCTTTGACGATCGTGTTGGCGATTTTCGGATTGGTCGTCGCTGGGATATTCAAAATGTATCCCGAATCAGTTTTGCCGGTTTGGATTTCCCTTCCGATCGCCGTCTTAATTGGATGGAAACTGCGAAACGGCACGGCCAATATCTTGCCGATAGCTATGCTCGGATTGTTGGCGATTTACGGGAGTGTTTGGTTCGGTGCTTACGTGATGCCCATCTCCCTGGACAAAATGGTAGGAGACGGAAATTGGTTCGGCGATTGGAATTCTACGCTAGTCTGGACGGTTGTCCTCTTCATTTACTGCGGCATTGCTTCCGTGTTGCCTGTTGCAATGCTGCTTCAGCCTCGCGATTACATCAACAGTTTGCAGCTGTACGTCGCCCTAGCGATGTTGATGGTTGGATTGGGCATTGCAACGTTGTCTGGCCAAGCCGATTTGTTCGCGTCGACACCAGCGTACACAGGCAGCGAACTTCCGGACAATTCTCCTCCGATCGCACCGTTCCTGTTTATTACAATCGCCTGTGGAGCGGTCAGCGGATTTCACTGTTTGGTCAGCAGCGGTACGAGCAGTAAGCAGCTTTCCAACGAAACGGATGCGCTAGCCGTGGGCTATGGAAGCATGTTGCTAGAAGGTGCCCTTGCCGTGATGGTGATCCTTGCGTGCTGTGCCGGGGTTGGGATGGGGAAGTTTGATCGGGTGTCCCAAGGTGACGGTTTGTTCGCGGTAAGCGACTACGTGGCGTCGGTTGGAGCCGACGAAGTTGCGGTAACTGGCAGCGACGCTTGGCGAGCAAAATACAATCCGGCGGGGCAATGGAGTGATTTCAAACTGCCGGCAAAGATTGGTGCCTTCGTTGATGGAGGAGGAAACTTTCTGTCAGCGGTCGGCGTTCCATTGAACATGGGGATCGCGATCGTGGCCGTTTTGGTTGCCTGTTTTGCGGCGACGACTCTGGATTCAGCGACTAGGCTACAACGGTACGTCGTTCAGGAGCTTGGAAGCACACTTCATATAGCACCTCTGAAAAATCGCTATGTCGCGACGATCTTCGCGCTATTATTGGCGTTCTGGATCGCATGGCAACCTGGAGCCAGCGGAGTCCGTGGAACGGGCGGGCTGTTGTTGTGGCCGTTGTTTGGTGCAACGAATCAGTTGTTGGCCGGATTGGCGCTGATGGTCACGACGTTTTATCTTTGGCGCCGCAACAAACCCGTCTGGTTCGTCGTATTGCCGATGATTTTGATGTTGATCCTGCCGTTTTGGGCTTTGACGTGGCAGTTGGCGAATCTGTTTAACTTTCAGGACAAAATCATGTTGTCTGTCGTGGCGATCACGACGCTCGGGCTGCAGGTATGGATGGTTGTCGAAGCCATGATCGCATGGCCAAAGGCGAAAGGCGTGCTCGAAACGGAGCTCCCTCTGCTGGAGAAAGACAAATTTAGCCCGGCCGACGGACGTAGTTGTTAGGCCACTTTGCGAAGCTTTCCACTGCAGCTATCCGCCTCCAAAGCAACCCGAATCTGTGGGTCAGCACGTCGCAACGAGTTTGCAAATGATTGCCGCTGGAAGCCACGATAACGCATTCTAGAATTCGGCGTTTCCGGGCGTACGTGGAAACGGGATGACGTCGCGAATGTTACCCATGCTGGTGACAAACTGAACGGCGCGTTCAAGACCAAGGCCGAAACCGGCGTGTGGAACGGTGCCGTATTTGCGAAGGTCGGTGTACCACCAGTACTCTTCGATATCGAGTTCCTGTTCCTTCATTCTGCCTTCGAGTACGTCCAGTCGATGCTCACGTTGGCTGCCTCCGATGATCTCGCCAACCCCTGGAACCAATACGTCCATCGCACGAACGGTCTTCTCGTCGTCGTTGCAGTACATGTAGAAAGGTTTGATCGACCGAGGATAGTCGAACAGGATAACTGGCTTCTTGAAATGCTGTTCTGTCAAGAAACGTTCGTGCTCACTCTGGAGGTCGGTGCCCCAGTTGACCGGGTAGTCGAACTTCTGGCCACAATTCTCTAGAATCTCGACGGCTTCGGTGTAAGGGAGTCGCACGAAATCGCTCCCGATGACCGATTCGAGGTTCGCGATCAACGATTTGGTTGGGTCGATGCGATCATTGAAGAACTGCATGTCGTCGCCGCAGTTCTTTAACGCGTCAACGAGCATTCGTTTCAGAAACGCTTCAGCCAAATCCATGTTGTCGGTCAATTCGTTAAATGCGACTTCCGGCTCAACCATCCAGAATTCGGCAAGGTGCCGTGATGTGTTGGAGTTCTCGGCCCGGAAAGTTGGTCCAAACGTGTAGACCTTTCCCAATGCACAGGCGTGAGTTTCAGCTTCCAGTTGGCCGCTGACGGTGAGGAAAGAAGGCTTGTCGAAGAAGTCAAACTTGTAGTTCAGCTTCTCGATCTTTTGTTTTGCTATCTGCTCCATGTTCATCGTCGTGACCTGGAACATTTCGCCGGCGCCTTCGCAATCGCTGGCGGTGATGACTGGCGTGTTGACGTAGAGGAATCCATCTTCCTGAAAGAACTGATGGATGGAGTTCGTGATGCTATTTTTCACACGAGCGACTGCACCAAATGTGTTGGTTCGCGGACGGAGATGAGCCCATTCGCGAAGCTTCTCCATCGTGTGCCGTTTCTTTTGAAGCGGATAGGTCTCCGGATCGGCCCAGCCGTGGATTCTAATTTCGGACGCAAGGATTTCCGTTGCTTGGCCTCTGCCGCCGGACTCTTTGATTTCGCCAACGGCAGTGATGCTGCAGCCCGCGGTCAGACGTTTGATGTCGTCTTCGTAGTTTGCAAGTTCGGCCGGAGCGATGATCTGAATGTTGCCGTAGCATGAACCATCATTGATTTCGATAAAACTGAAGCCGGCTTTTGAATCACGGCGAGTTCGAACCCAACCGCTGACTTTGGCGGTGGTGCCGATGGACGATTCGAGACGAGCAGCTTTGACGGAAATTCGATTCATGAGAGGCTTATTTCAAAGGGAATAAAGGGGAGCCGATGCGAGAGGGAACTTCTCAATCCCCGTCTTCGCCGACCCTCCCAAAGGGAGGGTGTTGTTTTAAAAGTGTGATCTTCTGGCGTGAAGGCTCACTTGACCAACGAAAGAATCTTGTCGGTGTACTCGCCGATCGGATCTTCAGGATACCGTTCCCGGATATGTTGTCGAGCCAACTGGCCGATCTGCTGCCATTGTTCGCGTTTTTCCCACGCTCGCTCCATCGCTTCGTCGAAAAGCTTCACGGTGGCACCTTCCGAGATGAACCCTGAAATGTTGTCGTCCATCAACTCTTCGTTGCGGCCGAGGTTCGTGGTGATGGCAAACCTGCCGCAGAGCATGGCTTCGGTGACAACCAGCGGAGCGCCCTCATATCGGGATGGCAACAACAGAGCTTGGTTCGTCTCCCAGATTTCTTTGATGTCTTTGACGTAGCCACCGAACTTGAGTTTGTCCTGCAAGCCATGCATTTCGATCAGCGATTCCAATTGGCCTTTGTTACCCTGGTCGTGTCCGTAAAAGGTGACTTCGATCGGTCGCTTCTTCCATTTGTCCTGCTTCATTACGTCAACAATGATGTCCTGTCCTTTCGACTGAAAGTGGACTCGTCCGACACACGCGACGCGAAACTTCGGCTGGCCATTCTGCTCTGGCCACGCGACTTCCGTGTTGTAGTCAACGTTGAATGGGTTCGAAACGATCTCTGCGTTGTCATCGAGCCGCAACGCAATATTGTTTTCAAGCTTCAAACGGTTTTCGTCTGAAACGAACAGGACTTTTTCCGCGTTGCTGTACCAGCGACGGTAGTTGTCGAGCCGATCGGCAGGAATGAAGAAAAACGAACTGGCGCACTGAAGATTGATCGCGTAAGGAATCTTATTACGAATGCACGCGTCGGCGATCTCAATTTGGTCCGGATGATAACCCAGCGTGATCAGGACAGCATCGGGGCGATGTGTCGTAAGCCAAGACTCGGCCGTTTCCGCAGGGCCGAATCGACTGAGGAGTGATTTCAGTCGCGGCTTTGGCTTGTTGCGAAGCCACAAGTGAGCTCCACCCTTTTCAAGATCTTCCAGCTGAAAGGCTTTGTAGGGCCACCATTTGAAGCTTACGCAAACTTCGTGGTCTTCGCGTTGAAGTTTTTTCGCAGCCTTGTACCAGAGGACTTCGCTGCCTCCCCACGGCATGCCGCTCATGCAAGAATAGAATCCGAACTTCACGTGATACTCTTGTTACTTGTTTCGGGAAGGAGTGACGACTTGTTTTCGTTTTTCAATGCTTCACCGGCAACTTGCTCAGCGTGCTCGATTGCCAAACGGATTGCTTCAGGCATCACGTTTGGATCGCGATATCGCTCAAGTGCAAACTGGTAGACGCGATGGAGCAACGGATAGTCGTGATAAAACTGGTCGCGAAGCGACTCGGGTACTGGCTCATCGTATGTTGAAACGTTGAATTTCGGAAGCTGTGTCTGCGGCTTACCCAGAACCAAGCCGAGATTGTCGATCGAAGTCTGAAGATCCTCAAAGATACCGACGTAGACAAATCGATCCATCAGTTTTTGCTCATAGTTTGCCAGCGTAATGTCTTGCGGCAAATGATTGAAAAGCCAGTACGGATAGGTTCGCACGTAACTTTCGACATCGGGGAACTGGTCCCTCAGGTCTACTGGCTCGCCCCGAAACCAGAACTGTCCGCGAGCACTACGACCTTTTGCGAAAAAGTACATCGAAACGACTAGGTCGAAAGGATCCCGCAGGATTGTGAAGTATTGATCGATTTCTGGATAGTAATAGGGCAAACCATAGCCTCGGCCATGATCGAAATGCCCGTGGATGCATTTGACGTCGGAGAGCCAGCAGCCCCGTTCGTCTTTTGTTTCGACACGTGGGAGCACGATGTCTCGAGTCTCGTCCTGATTCAGCTTGTGGTAGTAGCGACCGAACCAGTCACGAAGCAGTCGCACGACACTGGTTCCGGCACACTTTGGGATGTGCGTATAGAGAATCGGTTTTTCAGGATTGTAGGGGCGCACAAAACGAATCCTTGGAGAGCGTTGTCTTTCGTGTTCATCGCTCGGATCGAGCGTTTACTTTGGTCGTTCCAAAATCGTAGGCGATGTGCCGATTGCGAGACGAAAATTCAAGATCCAGCGGACGATACATCATCCGAGATGTGAACGAGATTTTCCATTTGCGATCGAGAACGTTTCGCCTAGTCAGGCTTCTTCTTTCTTTTTGGGGTTGGCTTGATCCCATGTCGCTTTCTGATTGCGACGACGCGGTCCTTCATGCGGTTTGCTCGAAGCCTCGCACCATCAAGAGCCGTAATAAGATGTTCAATCAGATCGTTCTTTTCCACGATCTCAGCTGGTAGTTTGTCCAGTCGTTCGATCGCCGCAACAAGTTCGACTTGAAGCCTCCGCAAATCATGGTTTTGGAAGACCTCGTTATGGGGATAGAGCTTTTCAAGATTGAAAGTCTCAGGAACTTTCCCGAATCCACGATGAGGATCCGCAACGATTCGGTGCGGGAGTTTGATTGGCTCAATGTTTTCACGAGCCACTCTTCCGCTTTCGATCATCGCCTGCATCAGCTCAATCAAACGATCCGTCGCGGAGCCTTCGCATTCGAGTTGATCAAGCAGCGTCGCATCCTGAAATAGCATTTTGTGGCCGGGCGGATCGGCGAGCTCTCGTAGTGTCCAGTTGAAATGGATTGGTGCGTTGATCGTCCAGGCAGCAGGAACGTAGTGCGGCCGATTGTGGAAATCGAGAATCGCCGTTGGTCGTTTCTTAATTATGCTTTCTAGGTACAGGGTCGAGGGCGTCGTGATGACCGCGTCAACTTCATCGATTACGTCGAGCAATGGTTTTCGTACCGGAGCGTCCCACTCCTCGGACGGAAAATCGCTTTCCGGTAGGCCGATCGCTCGCTCGAGTCCATCTGTCAAACGCCATGTGACGACGCAGTCACGCCCGTTAACTTTGGGATTCTTTTCCAGTCGCTCGCGGATGTGTGTCAGCGATTGCACGACGGTTTCTCTTTGTTCGTCATTGAACGAAGGCGTGTTTGCCGTTGCGATCAAAAGCCGGAAAGGTCCTTCGGATCGAACAGGCACGACGTCTTCAATCAAAAGACTATCCATTCGCGGCAAGCCAACGAATTCACATTTGCCGACGTTTCCCCAAGACTCGACAACGCGAACTTGCCCGCGGCCGATGCAAGCGAGCTTGTGCCCGCAAAGCGGCTGAAACATTACTGCATCAGGAAGATCAGGATGCTCCCAAGTGTTGCGGTATTCCAAGATACCATCGGCAAGAATAAGAACAGGAACGGTTCCGCGCTCGTAGATCTCTCGCAGCTTGGCCAGCTCTTCGTGGCGGTAGTGCATGTGCGTGACGACGATGCCCGCATCAGACGGAAGCTCCCACGCATGTAAGTTATCTTTGACAATGGTGACCGGCAGCGGACAGTGATCCATCCACGATGTGTAGAGCGGGCTTTTGGCGGCGAATCGGCAGAGAATGTAGGCTCGAAGCACGGGTTTTAGAGTGTTCAGGAAGCAGTGTTGAGTGTTTAAACGAACGCCACGCATTGCCGGCGAGTCCGGGAATCATAACCCGAAGTGTGAGCTAGGACGACTCGTAGCGCCACCAATCCGATCACGCGTGAGATCAGACTGATATCAAATTGACGATGGTTTGGAATGTCTCGCAGTCAAAGGAAACCCCAGAATCCGCACTGTTTCGACACGTCTGGTCCCGATTGGCACGCCCCGTGCAATTAGTTGAATTGTCAATCGGGACAACGGTGTTCCGCCGACAAAGACTTTAAGGGAGTATCCTATGACTGGCAATTCAATCAAAACAATTCTGGCATTCACGCTTTTGGTTGGCGTTGCCTCACAAGCCAACGCGAACGACTGGCATCACATTGATCAAATGGCTCTTAAAGTCCAGCGTCAAACCAGACAACTTGTTACAGAAGAACGCCACTACCGCAGCTCGCGACACTATGGCGAACTGCTCCGTTGCACAAATCGGCTCGCGGCGATTTCTGCTCAAGTCCATGATTTGGCCCATCACGCCCAGTGTCCTCGCACACTGAGGAATTACGTTGACGGGATGGACGGTATGTTCCACAAGGTTGAAAACCTTTTCGATCATATCGAGGACGATGCGGCTCACGGATTCGGTCGCGTTCGCGGCAACACGGCTCACGTCAAGCAACTGTTGAATTCAATCGAAGACTGTATCCATCACTTGCAGGATGACTTGAGATTCCTGACACGAGCTTCTCGAGTAACGCGAGTGCAGCGAGCCGTTTATTCCAACTCGGGCATCTACGGCCATCGAAGCAGCAGACACGGTCACGGAAATGGTCATCGCAGCCACAATAATCGTGGCCACGAAAATGGATTTGGAATCAGCATCGGCGGCGGAAGTTCACGCATCACCTTTCAATTCTAGAATTTGAAACTGACAACTTGAAAACGAAATCGCCATGGGAAACTGCGGCGATTTTTTTGTAGCTCGGTTTGCCCCAGACCGAGATTGTGGGATTTGAGTCTGGGACGGTCTCACCTACGTAGCACAAGGTAGACATCGTCTCCGACACGTTCGGCACTTTGCAACTTCATTTCCGTGCCATCCGCGATCCGATTTCGATCCAGGCCCATCACCGGTGTGACTGCCTGAAAGCCACCCAGCAACTTGGGAGCGATGAATGAGTGGATTTCGTCGATCTCTCCAAGATCGTTCAGCAATCCCAGCAACCTCCCGCCGCCTTCGACCATCAAGTTGGTGATCCCGCGAGTCGACAGATGCATCAGCAATTCGATCATTCGATCGTGATGGCTGAGCGAATTACCGATCCAAACTTCGACACCGTGTTCGACATATCGAGCAACCTGTTTCGTGTCGTGCTGAGGTCCAACGGCGATCAAAGTTGGAATGTTTTTTGCGGTTTGAACCAGCGTCGAGACAACTGCGGTCGTCGCTAGAGAATCGAAAACGATTCGCAAAGGCACGCGAGGTTCAAAGTCCAAGAGTTGCTCCGAGCCGGGCAAGCGAACGGTTAAACTCGGGTTGTCGGCTTTGGCGGTTCCTGACCCAACCATGATCGCATCGACTCTCGCGCGTAGGCGGTGAACGTGATTGCGAGATTGCTCATTAGAGATCCATTCGCTATCTCCAGAAGCCGTTGCAATTTTCCCGTCGACGGTCATGGCCCATTTTGCGATAACCCAAGGCTTGTCCCGTTCGATACCTTTTAGGTAGGGCGCGAGAACTTCGCGAGCCTGATCTTCGAGCACTCCCGTGGTGACGGTGATTCCCGTCGCTTTAAGGCGTTCGATGCCGGTGCCAGCCACCTTTGGATTTGGGTCGGTGACGGCGATGACGACTCGAGCGACTTTTGCGGCAATCAACGCTTCGACACAGGGCCCTGTTTTTCCAGTGTGTGAGCATGGTTCCAGCGAAACGTAAGCCGTGCCCCCAGCAACAGACTCAGTGGCCGCGGAAATCGCATTTATTTCGGCGTGTGGCGCTCCAAATTTCGCGTGCCACCCTTGAGCGATACACTTTTCGTCTTTGACGATGACGCAGCCAACCATCGGATTGGGTTCAACGATGCCCTGCCCTTTGCGAGCGAGATCGATGGCTTGCTGCATCCATGTTTCATCGCGAATGGTTTGCGGATTGGTCATGAACTGTGTCGCACATTGATCCGGTATCGTCCGTGAAGCGGTTTGATCCCTGAAGAATCAGCCAACGAAAAAAGGCGGAAGCAAATGCCTCCGCCCTGTTCAGTATGTCTAACGATGCGCTTTCACGCAAATGCTGTTAGCGACAACGGTTTCGGCACTTTGCGAAAAGTCCACCGCCACAACGCTTTGACCGCTGACACAATTTCTTGCGTGGTGGGCAAGCTGGCTTGCTACAGCAACGAGGTGCTGGAGCTGGACAGCAACGTGGTGCTGGAGCAGCACAGCAAGTTGGCGCTGGAGCTGGGCAGCAAGTCGGAGCCGGAGCAGCACAGCAAGTCGGAGCCGGGGCTGGGCAGCAAACTGGTGCTGGCGGCGGGCAAACTGGAGCCGGAGCAGGACAGCAAACTGGAGCCGGAGCAGGACAGCAGGTTGGTGCCGGAGCAGGACAGCAACTTGGAGCTGGCGCTGGGCAACAGTTTTGCTTTGGAGCACATGATTTGCCGGCACGAAGCTTGCAATTCTTGAAAAGCTGAGCGTTTGAAGAATCCAAAGAACTAAAGCTAGATAGTGAAAAAGCGATTACGAACGTAAGTGCCGCAATCCATCCCGAATTTCGATTCATGGGTCTTTCCTCGAAGGTGAAACAGGTTGTGAAAACAGGTAATTCAGGACGTGAGGCTATTCGAATTCAGTAAAGAGTCAACACAGTCATTCTGTGTGGAGCTGAAAAAGCAGCAATCATCCAGAAAAAGGCCTCTCCGGTGAGCAAATACGCGGAAATTTCTGGAATTCACCTGCCTAGAAGGCCCTTGGAAGAAGAATCAATGGGTCAAGAAATTACCCGAACCACCCTGATTTTTTCAGCTTGGCAACGGAATCACTCTCGTCAGCATCGATATCGAAGACTTTCTGCAAGTTCATCAAAGTGAAGACTTTCGTCACGTTCTCGTTGATGTTGCAAAGCCGAAGTTTGATTTCTTCTTCTTTGCAGCGAGTCGAAAAATGGATCAATTTTCCAATCATCGCAGACGACATGAAGCTCACGCTCTCGAAGTTTACGACGATCTTTTCGTTCTCATTCTTGATCAAATCCAGAAGTTCTTCGCCCAAGCCTGTGATGCGCGCTTCATCGATGATGCTGACGTCCTGAAAGTACACCACTAAAATGTCGCCATCTTTACGTGTTAAAAGAGTCGCCATATTCGTTTTCCGGTAATCAGGGAGTTTTGATCAGATGTCGAAGGTTTCGTCGCGAAGACGAAACTGGCCAAAGCTACAACCAACATGATATGATTGTGTGCCACGACGAACCCCGATTGTACGTCGGGCCCAAGCGACTGTAAACCAAAAGCAACTTTTCGGCGGAATCATGCGAATAGGAATCGGAGGACGTGACCCGAGATTCAAAAACATCGGCGGACGTGATATGCGGGGAATCGAACGCATGTTTCACTTATTCGTTAGTCTCCAGATTCTGTTTGGATCTCGACGGGGGCTTTCGATGGTTTTGCCGTTGTTGCTGTTGGCGGCCCTTGTGGCCGGCGGCTGGTTCCTTTTCGCCAGCATGAATTCGCCGCAGACCAAGCTCGAACAGGCTCATGCTGATTGGGATTCGGGCGTGACGACGCGTCAGATATCCGCAATTCAGCAGTATCGAAAACTCTTGCAGATGGATAATCCAATTGAGCCGGGCATGCGATGGCTGCAAAACGATCGCGACACACTCTATCGTCGCATCATCGAGCACGAGGTCCTATACGAGAACAACGAACGAAAAGCAAGAGAGTGGGTTATCAGAGCTTGGGACGAGGGCATTCGCGACTTGCGGTTTGCAGATGGCGAAACGAACGACTTGTGGATCAAGGAGACGAAATCGCTAAGCAACACGAAACTTCGTGTCACCGATACGCCAGCGGATGAAGGCAGGTTCAGTGACGATCGGCAAAACGGAATCCTCGCACCGGGAACTTGATCTTGAAGATTGCCATCTTCTCGGTTGCGACTCGCGAAACGCGTTCGGGAAACTGGGTCACTGCAAGTCGCTGGCAACAGTTGCTGCGATCGGCTGGCCACCGCGTCACGATTCTGCATGACAGACTCGAAGTCCAACGATGCGATGCCGATATGCTGATCGGACTGCATGCCCGCCACAGCGGTCTTACACTGCTGCGATTCAAGAAGTTGTATCCCCATCGAAAGACGATGGTTGTTCTTTCGGGAACGGATATCTACAAAGACCTTGCTCCGACTCGCAAACGCCATTCAATCACGGCAGGCAGGTCGCTTGATGTTTGTGACCAGATCATATTGCTACAGCCTCTGATGATGAAACGGCTAAAGCGAACTTGGCAAGCGAAGTCTACCGTTGTCATGATGGATGCGGCGAGAACAACGCCGCCAAGGAAGCGAGCGGTGGGAAGTTCGCTTCAGGCCTGTGTCGTCGGCCATCTGCGATATGAAAAGGATCCCTTTCGGGCCGCCATGTCGGTGCGGGAACTTCCGCAAGGCGTTGTTGTCAAGGTCACTCACGTCGGTCGCGCCCTTTCAGATTCATTTCATGATCGTGCATGTCGCGAATCAAAACGGAATTCTAGCTGGAACTGGTTGGGAAGCGTTCCATACGCCGAAGTGCAAACGTTGATGCGGTCAAGCGATTTGCTGGTCAACACTTCGCGATCAGAAGGTGCTCCGAACGTGTTGTTCGAAGCGATCAGTTGTCGGCTGCCGATCATCGCATCAAGAATCGATGGGCATGTCGGAGTACTGGGCGACAACTACCGAGGCTATTTTCAGGTCGGCGACACTCAAGGATTGCAGCAGCTGCTGATTCGATGTGCGAACGACGGAAAGTTCTATCAGTACCTTTTGAGGGCGAGCGATTCGCTGGCGAAGAAATATCGTCCGGGTGGCGAGCTTGGGTCACTACTGTCTGCGATTGCGAGTTGCTCTTAGAGATCCAGTCGCAGTGCTGATTCGCTTGCCAGGTAAGCTCGAAGTTCATTGGCTCAAGTGAGTGAGTGAACTTCCACATTTCGAATTTACTCGGCTCCGCTCATTCGCTTCGGGCTTGTAATCAGCCAACCCCGCGTGCACGCGGGTGCGCTTTCTCGTATGCCTTCTTCAATCCTGCGGTGCTGACATGCGTGTAAATCTGAGTCGTCACAAGCGACTTGTGGCCGAGTAACTCCTGGACGCTGCGGATGTCGGCTCCTCCGTTGAGTAAATGCGTCGCGAAACTGTGTCGCAAGGTATGTGGCGATGTGCGAAGATCCAAACCGGTCAGTTTGAGATACTTTTCCAACATTCGTCCGACGCTTCTGGTCGTCAGTCGCTTGCCAAACTTGTTTAAAAAGACAGCCCCGTCCTTTCCGGTCTCTTTTTCGTCGGGTGCTCGCATTCTCAGCCAGTTCTGCATTGCCTTCACGGCGTAACTACCTAACGGAGCCAGCCGTTCTTTCTTGCCCTTACCGCGGACTCGAACCAAGCCGTCGTCAATATCCAGATCGTTCAGGTTGATACCGACCAGCTCGCTGACACGAAGACCTGCCGAATAGAGCGTTTCCAAAATCGCTGAATCCCTTAGTCCCATCGGCTGAGACTTTGGAGGCGCCGAGAGCAGCATTCCAATTTCATCGCTGCTCAGAAAGTGAGGCAACTTTCTCTGCCGACGCGGATTTCGAAGTGGCTTTGCCGGATTCGACTCGGCCAAACCTTCTCGCTGGGCAAATTTGAAGAAGCTCCGCAACGACGCGAGCCGCCTAGAAATCGACGTCGGAGCGTAACCTGCTTCATGCAGGGCCGCGACATAGCCGCGAAGTTCTAGTGGAGAAATGCTACCGGGATCCGGAGATCGCCCCATCGTTTCGATGAAGTAGCCGTTGAGAATCGTCAGGTCCTCTCGGTAGGACTTGATCGTTAGCTCGGATGAATTTCGCTCATTCTTCAGGTATCGAAGAAATCTCGCGATTGCGGACTCGAAATCTGCTGACATGAGATCCAGGACCGCAGATTAAAAGTCGTCGCTGGAGAACAAGTCTTCCGAAATCGCAGACCGCGAATCGAAGATGTTGTGAGGCATTTCCTCAGCACGAGCCGCATTTCGAACTTTCTGGCTGAGGACCGCCGCGTCATACCACGAAAAACTCAACTTGGGGTTGGATGCATACCGCCCAAGAGTGCGTAGAGTTTGACTTTTCTGCTGGTCGTTAAAGAGGAAGATGTATCTCTCTTCACCCTTTACCAGTGCGACAACGTTGATATCTTTCGACACTTGAAAACCATCCTCCGGTGATTGGCCACGCAAAACGCGCACTCGTCCTATCCGATGTGCATGGTTTCGGCAAACAAGCATCGTGCCAATAGAGAGGAATCGATTTCAGCAGACGTTATTCAGGATTTGACATAGCCAATTCGGAATCAACGCTACGCGTCACACAATCGGAACGGTTTAAAGCTAGACCGGTTAGGGAATGTTAACGCGCAATCGGAGGAATCGTCAAAAGCTACTCCGTGGACTACACACGCTTTTCAAGACGTCGAGCGATCGACTCTTCAGGAATGCGAGTCACTTCAGCAGTCGCCACGAGATCCGTTCGCAGAATGTCCGTTTCCTTCTTGCCGGCAGGCATCGTGAATTCAACGATAAAGGCACCAATTTGCATGCCTTGGCTCGTGTAAACTGGCGGCCAGAAGTCTTCAGCTCGCGTGGCCAGCGCTCTTGCAAGCAAGCGAGTCGCTCTGCCGGAGAAACCTCCCATCACCATCTCGAGTCGTCCCTGTGATTCGCGATGAAGGTAGAACACGAACGCGACTTCTTCTTTTGCTTTGCCAGAACCGCAACGAATCCACTTGCCGCTCGCATCTTCGTAATATAAACCTTCCTTGAGGTTCTTGTCTCCCTTGCTCAAGTTCAATCCCGCCATGCAGGATGCCGGGTGCGGGTCATCGTCTCGATAGCGAAGGAAGAATGGCAACGAACGTTCTGCCGGGCTGGCAACATCATCCTGCGACTCGAATGCGTTGCAGTTGAACGATTGGGCAAGGATCATTTCAACGACTGGATTGCTTTTGGTGCTGCCAATTCCAACGAGAGCTTTGTCGCCTTTGGAATCTGAGAAGCGATCATGTACTTGTCGGGCTCGGCGAGCGACTTCCGACTCATCGGCTTGCCCTGGGCTCCAGACAAGCGACTGCTTAAGGTGTTCCGGTTGGGGTAGTTCTTCTGCCGCTAGTGCCGCATTCGCATCAGCAGGCTTTCGCAGTTTCGCGGTGCCTCCCAGAGTCGTGACGCCGTTGAGTAATTCCCCAAGTAAGACGGAGTCTGAAGCAGCCACAAACGAGACTTCGCTGTCAGGACTGTCATCTTTGCGAACACCTACGCACATTTCCAGCCGCTTTCGGCGAGCCAGCAACTCCCAGAAATTCTCTGGCTCAACGGCGAATAAAGCGCCCGGAAGTTGGTCCGGAGTTGCATGGCCATGCTCGATCAAAAAATCACAAAGGCGAGAGAGAGCCTTTAGGGGGATGTACTTCACTTCGTTCTTGAGAAGTGCGGCAACCTGGTGCCGATCGAGGCCTGTGTATTCAACAATGGCTTTGATTGTTCCGGGACGCTTCCTTGGATCTGGTACGTGGCCGAGTAGTTCGGCCAGTCTGAAGCTGTATTGCATGTCTATTCCAACAGGATGATTTGTTAGTGAGGGCCTTATTTTCACGTCAGCTTTAAGTGTGACATTGGTGCCCTTAAATATCAATCATTAAGATTTTCACATTAGACGTGCATTCAAATGATATAAGGGCACGAATTATGGAATCAATCGACTCTTTGGGATCATTTTAGGGAGTCTTGTGATCCCTTTGTCGCGTGTTCCTCATAGTTTCTTAATAATTGGTTGGTCGAGAAGGGCATTTTTCCATCCAAAATTGCTACCAATCCAACCGACTTTAGCGAATTTTCATGGAAATCGCCAAATGATCTGGAGCTGCGATTTTGGTTTTGCTACGGTCCCGACGCGTTTCACAAAGATGAATTTCAGGAGCAACCAATGAAGGTGCGAAACTGTTCAATTGTTGCCGTCGTCATGATGGCCATTGCATTCGCGAGCATGCAATCTGCTCAAGCACAGCTCGACATGTCCAAGCTCCCGTTTGGAAAGTCAGCCAATTCGGCCAAATCATTGGAGCTGACGGATAGTGTAGGTCCATGGCTAATTATGTGTTATTCGTTCTCGGGTGACGATGGAGCTCAGCAAGCTCAGCGTTTGGCAACCGAACTTCGTTCGACCTACAAGCTTGATGCATTCACCTACACCCACCGCTTCGATCTGACAGAGAAAATTCAGAACAACGCATTGATCGGCAAAGACTACGTTCGCCTGCCCAGCGGCGATGAAATGCTAGGATCTGATGGCAAACCCATATTGGTTGACCAGAAGCTTGTTCCAGCAAGCAATTCCAACATTACGGAAACAGCGGTTCTCGTTGGTAGCTTTACCTCGGTCGATGATGAACGGGCCCAGAAGATGATGGCTCAAATCAAAATGCTGTCTCCGAAAACACTCGCCGGCGGTGATCCGGATGCGTTGGCCAACGACGACTCTCTCGCCGGTGGCAAGTTGGAGTTTCACCGCGAAGGTGTGAGGCGTGCACGGGCGAAAGCCACGGGGATTCAAGGACATTCGCTAAGCAACGCATTCCTCCTCCCCAATCCGATGCTGCCCGAAGATTACTTCATCGCGCACAGCATCGACAAGTTCGTGATCGACCTGAACAAGAGAGTTCGCAAGTACAGTTTGCTCGATTGCCCGGGCAAGTATAGCGTTCGCGTGGCGACATTCCGTGGCAGAACCGAGATCAATGCGAACCGAATCAAAGAACAAATGGACGACTTGGATTGGCGAAAGCGGATGGGGAAAAAAGTTGAAAGCCAATTGGCCGAATGTGCCAATAAAGCCAACATGCTAACCAAGGCACTTCGTGACGAAGGCGTTGAGGCGTGGATATTCCACGATCGCGAAGAGAGCTACGTTTGCGTCGGCAGTTTCGACTGGCTCAAGAAAACAGACGCCGGTGGCAATGAAGTCCAGAACCCACTGATGCGTCAGACGATTCTGAAATATCGCGGATCAATGCGGCACAGTCAGGGCAGTCCGGTTGCTGTTGGAGTCCCTGTGCCCAAGGTGCTTCAGGGTCTGCAAGGTGCAAATGCAATTGCCTACGACATTCAGCCCTTACCAGTGATCGCTCCCAAGGCTCCCAAGGGTCGAATGGCAAAGCTGTTCTCCAAATGGCGATAGTCTGAGTCGGAAAATCTGAAGCGCAGAGCCTCGGTCATCAATGGTCGAGGCTTTTTTTGTGACTACAAGTCATCAGTGACAGGCGGCCATTTCGTCCACTTGGTTCGGTAGACATCAAGATTTTAGATTGCAATTGTTGTCAAGTCGCTGACAATGGGTCGCATGACAAACGGCTCACACAAATCTTTTTCTGCTCCGGAATTGATGTCTGCGATCAATGCTGGGCAGGTACCGTGTGAAAAGCTTGCGAAGCTAAAAGATCCGCAGCAATTGGTTTGCATCGCTGTATGCATGGCCGTTTTCGCTGGGCTGTTTCTGGCAATCGGAAATACGGTTCTAACTTGGTCCGTATTTGTTCTGGGGGCGATTCTCTTTTGCAGTGAAGTGTTGACTTTGTCAATGCCTCGGTCGATATGGAATCGATTGGTTTCCAATTGCGTCCGCGGCGATGGTAGCTGGTCTCCGGGACGCACTTCATTGGAGAGGAAGTCGTTATCCAAATTCAGGCTGAATCTTGTTTTTGTAATGATGATGTGTGTTTTACCTAGCTTGTTTGCTTTATGGGTATTCAACCGGGAGGTTATTCCGATTGGTATTGGCGTCGATGCATTGGGTTCGATGAGTGCTGATGCTGACCAATGGAAGTCGAATCTTCGCGCTCAGGAGCAGCATTTCGAACGTTGGCAAAAGTCTTCACTGTTCGCTTCTGGCGTTGATGTGCATCAACACAAGCGAGCCCTGTGGGATGTCTGGCCCTTTCTTTTCGCGGGTGGCATTTTGTGGTGCATTCTCATGTTCACCGTTGTGGCGAAATATTACATCTATTGTATTCACAAACTCAAGGAATCAGTTTATTCACGTGCGAATGATTATCGCTGGCGGGATCTATCCAGACAGCCAGACATTTGCACGAACTCTGACGCCGGTTCACGTCGGCGAAAACATAGCCAAGAAGCTTCTGAGCTTGCCTAGGACGCCCCACCCGAAAGCAGGAGCTATGGTTATCCAATCATAACCCTCTGCTTGAGCAAGGGATCGGTTCACGATGAGGCTCGCAAGCGAACGAGAAACCTGTCTGCTGAAGAGTCTTCGGTTCGCATTGCGTATCGCAACTGCAATCCCTCGCTGGCGCGTTTTGAAGTTGCACACATTGCCTGAAAACTCAGATTCCATCCGGCAATAGCCGCAGAAAACGGAAAAATCGAACTGTGCCAATACAAGCCCGAAGCGCAAGCGAGTGAGTCGAAAATCCAAGCAATTATTCATTCGCTGGCGCTTTTTAAAGTTGCACGCTTTGCCTGAAAACTCAGATTCCATCCGGCAATAGCCGCGGAAAACGGAAAAATCGAACCGTGCAAATACAAGCCCGAAGCGCAAGAGCGTAATCGCGCAAGTGAGTGAGTGAGTGAGTCGAAAATCCAAGCAATTATTCACTCGCTGGCGCTTCGAGGTTGTATTAGTATTAGTGCAACTTCAAAACTCACGCGTCGGGTTGTGACAGCAATCGCGGAGATCGGCTAATTCAGCCCACCTGTGTTGAACGCAAGCACCTCGGGCAGCTCCGTCTGGACTCAGGAAATGCTGTTGTCCATTTAAGTTTTCACAACCTCGAAGCGTGTTTCGTCAAGTCTCTCCGCAGTGCCTAGACACTGCCCCGCAACAAGACTTCGTTTTGAAAGTCACTGATGGCCTCCGCCATCTGTTCCATTGACTGAAAACGGTCTGCAGGATCTTTCGCGATTGACTTGAGGCAAATCTGCTCGATCGGCACCGGAATGAGTCGGTGCGGCGCAGCCTTGCGGGGCTCCATCGGGTCCGTGTTGATAATGTTGTTGAACGTGTCCTGAATCGTTGGCCCGCGGAAAGGTTCACGCTGAGTTATCATCTCGTATAGCACAATACCCATGCTGAAGATGTCGGTTCGTTCGTCAACCGGTTTGTGGCCGAGAATCTGCTCGGGAGACATATACAGCGGCGTGCCACCACGATCGTTTCCTTTCTGATCATCCCCTTCGTTAGGCATGCCCCAAACTTTCGCGACGCCCCAATCGATCAGCGTCACTTCCCCAAACATGCCGATGATGATGTTTTCCGGTTTGATATCGCGATGAATCACACCGCGAGCATGTGCGTAGCTCATGGCATCGCAGACTTGCCGGTAGATGTTCAGCAGTATTGTCAGGTTGAATCGCTTTTCGGTGATCGGCTCGCGATTGTAGAGCCCAACGATAATCTCGAAGAGCGTTTGGCCCTCAATCTTCTTCATCGCGAAATACCAATGGCCTTCGTCATCCTGCCCGATCTCATAGAGCGGCACCGTCGCGGGATGTTGGAGCTGGGCGGTGATGCGTGCTTCACGCAGTAGCCTTGAAAGCTCTTTTTCATAGTCTACGACGTCGCTGCGAAGCTTTTTCAGCACGACAGGCCGGCCGAGATTTGTGTCTTTGCAAACGATCAGGTCCGCTTTCCCACCTGAGTTTAATTGTTTGAACTGTTGGAATTTTCGGTAGTCGTTAGAGAACTCAACGGGAGTTTCACCGGAAACATCCGCCGAAAATATCATGGAGAGATTGTTGGTCATGGTCGCTCACTGGATTTATCGTTTGCGATAGCCCTTGGCGCTGATCTGAAGAATGAAGCTGTTCCAGTCTGCACCCGGTGAAGGATACTCGGCGACAACTTCGATATCAATCTTCTTCAGCAGCCCTTTTTCCGCGGCCTCATTGCGTTCGTTTTTCCAGTTCGGACCCTTGATCGCAAGAATCTTACCCGCTGAAGTCCATACCAAGTCCAACCAAGTGCAGATTTTGTATAGCGGTCCGACTGCGCGAGCGGTCGTAAAGTCATAGCTGAAATCTTCCAGTAGTTTTTCGGCTCGCGAGTTGTAGATCTCGACGTCGAGCTTGATTTCCTTTGCGATCGCCTCAAGTACGACTGATTTTTTGCCAACTGATTCAGATAGCGTTACTTCAAGGTCCGGTCGTAGAATTGCCAACACCATGCCCGGCACGCCTCCGCCAGATCCCATGTCCAGGACAGTGCGACCCGCCGGAATCAAACGGGAGACCTGAATCGTATCCACCAGGTCGCGCGAAACGAATTTCTCATAGGTCGTGTGTCGCGTGAGATTTACCGTCTCGTTTGCAGTCCATAGAGCCTTGCAATAAGCAGTCAGCTGCTCGCAGATGCTCTCTTCGGGCACGGGTAGATCGAAAGCTTCGATAGTTTCTTTGAGATTAGCCATTGGTCCAGATCCGCTACCCGTTGGGGTTGCTCAAGAAAATTCGGGTCAGGTGGAAAAAGATCGGAGCTGCAAAACAAATCGAATCAATGCGGTCTAGGATTCCGACGTGTCCCTGCACCAACGAACCGTAGTCCTTGACTCCGCGGTCACGCTTAATCGCGGACATCGTCATGCTGCCGGATGAAGCCATAATGCTAATGACAAACGCCATCAACGCGGCACCGTACCATTGAAACGGCGTCAACGATGGCACGAACTGAAGACAAACCCCTACCAACGCGCTGCATAGTGCCGCTCCGATCAGGCCTTCCCATGTTTTGGTTTCGTTTACCGCAACTGCAATCAGATGTTTTCCGAAGAGACGATCCCACACGAAATGCAATGCGTCGCTAACTTGAACAATGATCAAGAGGAACAGTAGCAGGCCAGCGGGCCGGCCAGTCCACGGCATCCTCTCTTGCGGGTTGGCTGGGTTCCAAGTGAGCAGCTCCAGGTTCAGCAGGGCCGCGGCGTGGCTGAGCGAATAGACGCAGATCAATAATCCGAATTGGATTTTCGCTGTTCGCTCTAGGAATCGCTCTCGGTCACCCGTGAAAGCAATCCGGGCCGGAATGAAGAGAGACGCGTAAACGGGGATGACAACGGAGAACAGGTCGTAGTGATCGATGCTGTTGATCGCAACCAAAATGTACTGTACGGGCGTGAAGCCAAGGAAAACCCAGAACAGCGTGCGATGATCGCCTCGCCGTGTTGGCGTCATCGTAATGAATTCTCGAAGTGCCCAAAAAGAAAGCAAGCCGAAGAGGATAACGGTCGGAATGAGACCGAGAGAAAGCGAGATCGCCAGCAACACGCAAATCATGAACCAGAAGAAAATCCGCTGGTTGAACTTGCCGACAATTGCGGCGTCGAACTTTGATTCGGGCTGCCGTTTGAGATACTGGCCAGCGAGCATCAATAGTGCCAGTACACCAAGGACAACTGCGATCAAAATCCCGGCCGTTGCGTCGAGCAGGTTTGACGAAAAGTATTTGAGCAGGTTGGAGAGGTATTCCATGATATGGCCTCAAGCAGCGGCTGCCGCTAGGCGATCAATTGAGCAGTGGTGATTGATTCCAGATTCTATCAGCAAGCACTGTCCTAACAAACAACCCGTTTGACAGTTACCACGAAAAAACCCCGCTCAAAACGAGCAGGGTTGGAATCATCGTGCCAATCTGGATGTCTGTTTCAAACTTAAACGCTTTTAACGGTTTTGATGATCTCAGCCGCTACGCGATATGGATCTGCGTTTGAAGCTGGGCGGCGATCTTCTAACCAGCCCTTCCAGCCATTAGTAACGGTGGCAACCGGGATGCGAATCGAAGCACCGCGATCAGAAACGCCGTAGCTGAACTGATTGATCGACTGTGTTTCGTGCTTACCGGTCAGGCGTTGATCGTTGTCAGCACCGTAAACGGCAATATGCTCTCGAACGCGAGGAGCAAATGCCTGACAAATCGTATCGTAGACCGCCTTTTCGCCGCATTCTCGAAGTTGGGAGTTCGAGAAGTTCGCATGCATGCCGGAGCCGTTCCAGTCCATCTCGCCGAAAGGCTTTGGGTGGTAGTTGATCGCCATGCCGTACTTTTCGCCGCAACGCTCAAGAATGTATCGAGCCAACCAAACCTGATCGCCGGCTGCCTTCGCACCTTTAGCGAAGATCTGGAATTCCCACTGTCCGGCAGCAACTTCTGCATTGATGCCTTCCACATTAAGTCCTGCTTCGAGGCACACGTCGAGGTGATCTTCGACCACGTGACGACCGTGAGCATTCTTTGCTCCGACCGAGCAGTAATAAGGTCCCTGAGGGCCAGGATAACCACCGATTGGAAATCCTGGTGGCTTGTCTGTTTCGTTGTCCCACAAGAAGTACTCCTGCTCGAAACCAAACCAGAAGTCGTTGTCATCGTCGTCGATGGTCGCACGACCGTTTGAGATGTGTGCAGAACCGTCCGCGTTGAAGACTTCGCACATCACCAAGAAAGAGTTGAGGCGATCTGGATCGGGAATGATTGCAACTGGTTCAAGGAGGCAGTCAGAGGAGTTGCCTGCGGCTTGTTCTGTTGAGCTTCCGTCGAAGCACCATTGCGGGCAGTCTTCGAGGTTACCACTGAAGTCCGAAACGACTTTGGTTTTGCTGCGTAGAGACTGGGTTGGCTGATAACCATCAAGCCAGATGTACTCGAGTTTTGATTTACTCATCTTACTAATGCTTCTCCACAAAATAGGTCGGGTGGCGCCCGCAAATACAATTACTGCCGGTGGTGTGTGGTCATGCAGATGGTTGGCAGTTTCTCCGCCTGAGGCCGCGATGATATCAATCGGAAAGGCCGATTCCTAGGCATTGAGGGCATCAGAAGCACAATTTTGGGTGTTTCGTACGCCCCAACTGTAAAAGTGTTCAGGCCTTAAATGTTAGCGCCCGGTTACCGCGCCGTAATCGCGATTAACGTCTGAGTCAAAGATTCCGTGCTTCGTAGTCCGATCGGGATCATGCAACAGAACGTTAAGGAAAAAACTAGGATGCCGTGGCTTCGCGTTTGGTTTGTTTTCCTCCGGACTCGCGACGTAGAGTCGATTCCACGAGTTGGATAAGGCAAAAAAAGATCGCGGATAGCGTCAATGTAATCGGATTGAAGGCGTGTGTTGCATATTCAGGCGATAACGCAACCGCACCCATCAATAACAACGTAAAACCGAAAAGCGAAATGTAGATCGGCCTTTCTGAATTCCAAAAGACAACGACACTCAGACCGATTATCACCTCCACGACACCAGCAATCAAAACGGTCATTTCAGGTGTGCCGACTATCAGGCCTTTCTGAACAAGTTCCAACTCTGTTGTGTGCGTAAAAAGCAACTTCGGAATCAAGCCATGGTATAGCCAAATGATGGCGATCGCTGTGCGCGAAAGGTTGTAGCTATTAATGTTGCACATCCAGATAGGGTTACTGATGCTCGCCGCGCGTCGGGAAACGTAAGAGCTGTCGCGATAATTGAGCGGACTAGCGAGATAGAACAAGGGAACTAAAGAAAAACGGAGCAGGATGCAATGGATCGCGACCGAAGCCCGTGACAGGCTAGCTGAACATGTGTGTCCGATTCGGTTCATCGAATAATCATCCTGAGATTCGTGACTAGGGAGGATTGTGGAATCCCCAAAACGTAAAGTCACTATTTATATTCTTGCCGATGGCATCTTCCCAGATGTTTTCATCTGTCTCTTCTGTTTCCGTAATGGTGACCGAATTTGAGCAAACCTGTTTGTCTCTCGTGAGTGCAATCGCAGCGATCAAATAAGGAGTATTGGAACTAGATTCCCTTGGCAAGGACTCGCTAAATACCGTCGCGGAGTAGAACAGAGCTTGTGGGGCTCAGCTGCTTTTGTCCTTCGAGAATGGAGTGACAACCTTTGCCCCGCTTGAAAACGTGATCTCAAGCCCATCAGCAAACTTGGAGTGCCCAACCCAGTATGCCGCGACAATATATCGACCTCTGTCTGGCATGATTCGAAAAGCAATCAATACCGGTTGTGCAGCTTCGAAAATGCTTAATTTCGCTACGGATTCAGCTGAAGATTTTCGCATGGTTTGGTCACCAAGCGTGCCGTTGGTGATCTCAAAAGCCGGCTGCGTAAACTTCTTACGTTCTTCAAGCCGCGAAGATTGGTAGTACACGACGAATGTTATCGCTACCAAGCCTAAGAGAAAAAGTGACGATGGCTTGAATCTCATGATATGGTCGCAGGATTAGGTTTTGGATCGCGAGGGTGCCCAACATTATGGGGCAACGCACCAAGTTTCAGTTCTTTGTTTCGGAAGCCACCGCGAGGGAATGCGACAATCTTTTCCTGCGTTTTTTATGTTCAAACCGAAAATTCGCAAACTCGATCTTGGCAAACGAAGTCCAACAATTAACAAGGGGGCCTGCCGATTGGCCGATTGGCCGGCGGACAGTAGGGCAAACATTACTTTTTTCTGGAGTCTGTTTCTCGAAAAGCCGAAAATATATGTGAGGCGAATACTCAAGATCGCCTTCCCGGATCATTTCACCTTGAATTTCCCAATGCTCGACAACAACGAATTAACCGAAATTGAAAATCTTGCCCGGCGATCGGAATCTGCCAAAAAACCAAATCGACGCGACTTGATTCGCGCTGGCCGGACGCTCGCTTTTGTCGTTCCTGCCATCGCGGCGTTCGCAGTACCGAGACAGGCACTCGGTCAAGTCGGTTCGGCGGGTCCGGGCGGCATGGGCATGGGAATGGGCATGGGCATGGGTATGGGCATGGGCATGGGCATGAACTAGGCCCTGCTATTAAAGGAAGAACAACAAACGGCAGAAATTGAAAGTCAACGATCATGCAACGGACTGTTCCGATAAACACGCAGCAAAACTATCGACTTAGCAATCGAATCCTGCTCAAAGAAGATGGCGATGACATCCTTGCTTTCGACCCTGAGAGCTTGGCGATTCATCAGCTGAATGCATCTTTGGCATTGGTGGCTAAATTGTGTGATGGTGCGTTGACGTGTGAGCAAATGGTGCTCGAGGTGATGGATGCCTTCGGCCTTGATGCTCGACAAGCTTCCCAAGCTGTGTATGAATCTCTCAGCTTGCTGAATCAGCATGACCTGCTTGAGGCGGCATGAACGTGACGGCACAGAAAGTGCGACTGAGCTTGGGCGAAATCTCAACTGAGGTTGAGATAGAACATCCGAGGTTGGCATCCGCAATCGCCCACATCTTCCGGACCTTCATTGACGAATCCGCTTTCAGTCCTGAGCTGTCACTTGCTTACGACAGTGACACATGGCGTGCGAACATTGATGGCGAAACGCATGAATGGTTCGGTTTCGACGTCGCAGTTTGCTATCTCGAGGACCTCATCGCAGAGAAAATACTTGACGGCTTTTCGGATTGTTTGCTGCTACACTCCGCAGCTGTGATGGACGAGAGGGTTGCGATTTTACTGGTTGGTCAATCTGGTTCTGGCAAGACGACGCTCGCATTGGAGCTTGTTCGTCGAGGAATGACTTATGCTACCGATGAGTTCACCGTGATTTCATCTTGCGGAAAAACGATCCAACCTTTCCCACGTGCTGCGACTCGAAAGTTCGATGGCCCAACTCCTGAAGGTTTGGATTTTCTCTCGAGCGACGAAGGAGACTTTCGATCTCACTTTCTTCCAGAACATCGAGCTTCCCTCGAAACCGCGTCACTGCCGTCTCCAATGATCGTGTTCCCAAAATTTATTGCCGGCGTCCACGCAGATGCCCAGTCAATTGATTCTGCAGAGACATGTGCTCGGCTGTTGCCTTCGGTTTTCAAATTTGAAAACCGTGAAAAGCAACAGTGGCCACTGCTGGCCAACCTGGTCACGCGTGCTCGAGCCATCGATCTGAAATTCGGTGACGCGAAAGAAGCCGTCGATTCCATCCTTTCACAAATTAAATAATTGCTGGATTTAAAAGTCGTCATGGCTGATCAATATTCTCGCATGTTAGCTGATACTGACCGTATCGAATGGTTTCGGACGGCAATCGAAAAAGCAGTTCGTCCCGATGACGTGATCGTCGATCTGGGCTGCGGGCTGGGCACGTTCGCAATGCAAGCTTCAAGGGCCGGTGCGCAGCGTGTGTATGGTGTCGAAATGGATAGCGTGGTCGAGCTGGCAGCGAAGATTGCGAAACTGAACGGATGCGACATCACGTTCATTTCAGGAGATGCTCGAAACGTCAAAATTCCGGAACCGGTTTCGCTGCTTATCTTTGAAGACTACGGAACAGGACTGCTTGATGGCCACGGTGCCAAACTGTTGGAACTGGCTCGCAAAAACTGGGTCGCAAAAAACTATCGCGTGCTTCCAGAAGCTGCTTCGCTGCACATCGCGCCAATCACCAGCACATCCGTTCGGAAGGAAGTGTTTCCGTTCGGCTCATCCCGCGAACCGATCGATGGATTTGACTTTGGACCACTGCACGACGTTGCCTGCAACAGTGTAATTCAGACGCGTGGCGAATCCGACATCAACCTCATTGCGGATCCCATATGCGTTTTGAAACATGACTTCATGCAGCCGTTACCTAAGCATTTTGAAACGAAAGTAGAATTTGAATTCGAAGGCGGAACTTCGTTCGACGGAATCTGCCTGTGGCACGATTTGCATCTAAACGAAGAGATTACGTATTCGAATCACCCGAAGAATTTTGCGATCTGGGGTCAGTTCTTTTTTCCGGCGCCGAAACCATGGACCATTGAAAAGAGAGATCGACTGTCCGTTGAGATTTCTTTTGCGGACGCATTGACCGACGGATTCTGGAAATGGACTTTGAAGCAGGAACGTGACTCTGAGACGGTCGAGCAATTCACTGGCAACACGTTTGCTTCATCCAATATCTCGGGAGAGCAACTAAAACAGTACGACGTAAACGAAATTGTTCACCTCTCAGATCGCGGCATCAAGGAAGCGAAGGTTCTGTCTTTGGTCGATGGCCGGAGGTCTGTTCAGCAGATCTGTGACGAATACCTGAAAGCGTTTCCTGACGAGTCGCAACAGAATTCGATCGAGCTGATTCAGCATTTGCTTGAGCCTCGCAAAATTCGCCAAGCCATATAGATTGCCATCTTTGCGACGGACAGGAATCCGCTGCCGATGACGCAAGTTTTTGTCTTCAAAGAAACTGAATCAGGGTCGAAGCCAAGCTTGTACAGTTCTGCATGGCCGGGGAAGACGAGCCGCCAAACCCTTTTCAAAGAACATAACCAATTCGGGCAACAGAGAACGTCAATCAAACGTGACAATCCACGAT
>CAYGUE010000014.1:0-72281 GCA_964352885.1 uncultured Pirellulaceae bacterium | reverse complement strand
CTGGTCGCTCGGCGACTGGTCGAAGCTGGCGGCCGCTTCGTCACGCTTACTTATAGTGGATGGGATCACCACGATCAGATCGAAGATAAGTTTCGTCGGCAGGCACCTTCGTTCGACCAGGCTTACGCGACATTGATCAACGATCTTGATCAACGCGGGTTACTGGATTCGACGCTCGTTTGCGTCACCAGTGAGTTTGGTCGCACGCCAAAGATCAATGCAACAGCAGGTCGCGATCACTGGCCGAAAGTTTTCAGCACGCTGATGGCCGGTGGCGGTATCAAGCGTGGCCAAGTTTATGGCAAGTCCGATGCGACGTGCAGCGAGCCCGCGGAAAACGCAATGACAGTCGAGGATTGGGCGACAACCATGTACAAGTGCATCGGCATCAACGCTGACAAGGAGCTGATGGCTCCCGGGGATCGACCGATTGAGATCGTAGACGGCGGTAAGATACGCCAGGATTTGTTGGCCTAAACAAATGCACATTCAAAAATACATCATCGCGTTTGCGATTCTCGTTGGTCTTGCGATACCTTTCCGTACCGCGTCGGCAAGTGGTCCACTCGGAACGCCCGTCCTGACTCAGATCGTTCCTCGTGGCATGCAACGCGGAACGGAAAAGACGCTGACTTTCACCGGTGCACGTCTTTTTGACGCCAAGGAAGTCCTCTTTTACGACGAGGGTTTCGAAGTCAAACAGATCGAGCAAGTTGATGCCAACAACGTCAAGGTAACGGTCGCCTGCAGCGAAACATGCCGCATCGGTGAACACGTAGCCCAGCTTCGCACGGCTAGCGGCGTTTCGGATTATCGAAACTTCTTCGTTGGAGCCTTGCCTGAGATTGACGAAGCGGAACCGAATTCGGAGTTCACGGCTCCTCAGAAGATTGAGCTTGGAACGACGATCAACGGAGTCGTCACCAACGAAGACGTTGACTGGTTTCTCGTCGAAGCGAAAAAAGGTCAACGTCTGTCGGTTGAGATCGAAGCGATTCGACTTGGCTTCATGTTTGATCCATATATCGAAATTCGCGATGCTGATGGAAACGAGTTGGCGAAATGTGATGACTGTCCGCTGACAAAACAGGATGGCCATTTCTCAATTCATGCTCCGGCCGACGGTACATACACCGTCATGGTTCGGGAAACTTCCTACGGCGGCAACGGCAATTGCCGATACCGATTGCATGTTGGAGATTTTCCGCGTCCTGCATTGGTGTTCCCTGCCGGTGGCAAGTTTGGCGAAACGAAGGACGTTACGTTTCTTGGCGATCCAGGCGGACCGATGATGCAGTCGGTTTCGCTGCCGGCCAACGAAGGCTTCCGTGGCGGATTGTTTTGCAAGGATGACGCTGGCGTTTCGCCATCGCCGCTTCCGTTTCTGATGTCCGATCTGGAAAGCTCAGAAGAAGTCGAACCAAACGATGGATTCCTTGAGCAAACAGCTTTGACATTGCCGATCGCAATCGACGGCCGAATTGGCGAAGGCGACACAAATGACTTCCATCGCTTCACAGCAAAAAAAGGTGAAACGTGGATTGTTGATTGCAACGCTCGTCGAATCGGTTCAGCACTCGATCCGGTCATGAACATCTTTTACGCCAAAGACAAAAAGCATATCGCTGGCAACGATGACTTCGGGAACCAGCCGGATGCCCAGATGCGATTCACAGTGCCGGAAGATGGCGACTACTTCGTCCGTATTCGCGATCACCTTGGGCGTGCTGGAGATGATTTTATCTATCGCTTGCAGATCGAAAAACCAAAGCCAGAATTGACCGTCAACATCCGCCGCAATGATCGCTATTCGCAGCGGCGTCAGCAGATCGCAATCCCGAAGGGGAACCGATTTGGCATGCTAATGGATGCCTCAAAGATAAATTTCAGCGGCGAGATCAAGCTGATCGCCGATTCGCTGCCTACCGGTGTCACCATGGAGTGCCAGCCGATGGCGGCCAACATGACTTTCATGCCAGTCGTTTTTACAGCAACCGAGGACGCCGAAATTGCTGGCGGATTGTTCGGAATCAATGCGTCACATGTCGATGACGCTAAAAACATTAGAGGTGGCTATCGCTTGCGGGCTGACCTCGTGCTGGGGCTGCCTAACAATACGCTGTACTATCCTTGCTACGTCGATAAAACAGCCGTCGCAGTTCTGGATTCCGTGCCGTTTAAACTGGAGTTGGTGCCCCCACCGGCCCCTTTGCTTCGCAACGGTTCGACGACCGTGAAGATTAAAGTCCATCGCGACGAAGGCTTCGACAAAGATGTTTACCTGCAGTTTCCGTTTCGTCCGCCAGGTGTTGGTACGAACTATCAGGTGAAAGTCCCCAAGGATAAATCCGAGTTCGACTATCCGCTCAATGCGAATGCAAATGCACAGATTGGGAAATGGCCGGTCTATGTGCTTGGCTGGTCGGACGTGAAAGGGCAGGCTTGGGTTTCGACACAGTTATCGGAACTCGAAATCGGAGAACCGCGAGTTAAAATGCAGATGGCAAAAACGAGTGTGACTCTGGGTGAGTCCGCCGAGATGGCTTGCACGCTGGAGCAGCTGATCGCATTCGAAGGGGAAGCGACTGCCGAACTACTTGGTGTTCCGCCAAATATAAAAACCAATTCGCCATTGAAGTTCGATGCGAAGACCGAGTCATTGACTTTCAAGTTTGAGACCAATGAAAAGTCGCCGCCCGGAAAACACGGCCCGTTCATTCGAGTCACGATTCCTCACAACGGTTCGACCATGGTTGCTACTGCGGCCAGAGGCGAGCTGAGAATCAACAAGCCTCGACCTCCCAAGAAGAAGGTGGCTGCGAAATGATCCAGAGTTCAATGATCCGACTCGTTCTGATGCTGGCGCTATCAGCGATATGCCAAGAACCCCAAGAGTCCGCGGAGCCCGGTGCAACGGCTGCCATCGTAGCAACACCAACGGTAGAACCTCCAAGTCAGTTGCCGCCTGAATCCAAACCTGCGGCCGTAGCTCAACTAAAAGTCTACCCGACTGAAATTACACTCTTCTCAGCACTCGATCGCCAATCGATCGTTGTGCAACGAACGCGTCCCGACGGTATCACGGAAGACCTTTCTGCCGTGTGTTCCGTTCGAATTGCAACCGCCGAAGGTCAACCCGTTAACGCAAAGTTCGAGAACGGCCTGGTCCTTCCCGTTGCTGATGGCGAAACGAAACTGATTGTCGAACACGAAATGCAACAGGTCGAAATTCCGATCAAAATTTCAGGCGCTGCAAACGTTCCTGTCGTCAGCTTTCAAAATGATGTCATGCCCGTGTTTTCGAAAACCGGTTGCAACGCCGGTAGCTGTCACGGTGCCGCACGTGGAAAGGATGGATTCAATCTTTCTCTCTATGGATTCGACCCCAAAGGTGACTATCATCGCCTGACTCGCGAGATGATGGGGCGTCGCGTGAACCTTGCCGTTCCCGATGACTGCCTACTTACAAACAAAGCGACTGGTGCCGTGGCTCACTCGGGCGGCTCGCTGATGTCGCGAGAGTCAGAGTACTACGAGACGATCACTCGTTGGCTTGAGGCGGGTGCCCCGGAAGATGTTGGCAAAGTTCCGACTGTCGAGAAAATTGAACTCTACCCGCCTGCCGCGGTGCTCAACGGACCAGAATCAAATCAAAAGATGGCCGTCGTCGCAACGTATTCCGATGGCTCGACCCGTGACGTGACCAATCTTGCCTATTTTTCAACCAACAACGACAACTCAGCGACAGTTTCTCAAGCCGGAATTGTGACGGCCGCCAATCGTGGCGAAGCTTTCGTGATGGCACGCTTTGATACGCACACCGTTGGCAGCAACGTAATCGTGTTGCCCAAAGACGTTCAGTTTGCGTGGCCCGAAGGCATCGAACCCCACAACTACATCGACGAAAAAATTCACGACAAGCTTCGCAAGCTTCGAATCGTTCCTGCGGGATTGTGTTCTGACGCAGAGTTCATTCGTCGAACCTCGCTGGATATTTGCGGCATCGTTCCCGACAGCGAACAGGTGCAGGCTTTTATCGCCGACGCCGATCCTGAGAAACGTGCGAAATACATCGATCAGCTTTTAGAGCGGAAAGAGTTCGCTGAAATCTGGCTGATGAAATGGTCTGAGCTATTACAGGTTCGCTCGAATATACAAGTTAGCTACAAGAGCACACTTTTGTATTTTGATTGGCTGAAGGAACGTATTTCGAACAACGTCCCTGTCGATCAAATGGTGGTCGATCTACTTGGCTCGACGGGTGGAACGTTCACCAATCCGGCAACGAACTACTATGAGAACGAACGTGACAAACTGAAGATGGCCGAAAACGTGGCTCAGGTTTTCATGGGCACTCGCATTCAATGTGCTCAGTGCCACAATCATCCGTTTGATCGTTGGACGATGGATGACTACTACTCCTTCACGGCTTTCTTTGCCAAAGTCGCTCGCAAGCAAGCTGAAGATCCGCGCGAGCGAATTATCTTTAATGGTGGTGGCGAAACAAAGCATCCGGTAACTGGCAAGGTGATGCAGCCAAAATTCCTTGGTGGCGAGTTTCCTGAAACCACAGGCAAAGATCGGCGTGCCGTCCTCGCCGAGTGGTTGGCCTCGGCCGATAACCCATGGTTCTCGCGCAACCTTTCGAACATCGTATGGGCTCACTTCTTCGGTCGCGGTATCGTTCACGAAGTCGATGACTTTCGCGTTTCGAATCCGCCTGTGAATCCGCAATTGCTTGACGAGCTTGCGAAAAAGTTTGGCGAGTACAAATTCGATTTCAAAATGCTTGTTCGGGATATTTGCAATTCGCGAACCTATCAGCTTTCAACTCAAAAGAACGAAACCAATGCCAGCGATGAAACGAATTTTTCGCGAGCATCGCTACGTCGGATTCGCGCGGAGATCCTGTTGGACGTGATTTCACAGATTACCGAAACACGCGACAAGTTTCGTGGGCTGCCGCTGGGTGCTCGAGCGGTGCAAATTGCCGACGGAAACACTTCGACGTATTTCCTGAACACGTTCGGACGAGCAAAAAGAGAGACGGTTTGCAGTTGCGAAGTCAAAATGGAACCTAACCTTTCACAGGCGTTGCACTTGATCAACGGCGACACCGTGCAAAACAAGATTCAGAATGGCGCGGTCGTGAAGAAGATGGTCGACGCCAAAAAGTCAGACGACGAGATTCTCGGTGAGTTGTATTTGCGATGTTTGTCGCGCCAGCCTACGGAGACTGAGTCGACGGCGCTGAAAGCGACGATCGCAGAAAACGAAAATCGACAACAGGCACTTGAAGATATCTTTTGGGCGTTGCTGAACTCTCGCGAGTTCGTATTCAACCACTAAGCCAGATAAACACCATGTTGAAATTGAATCATAGAAACATCACCCTCCCTCTAGGAGGGGCGCTAGGAACGAGCGGGGAGGGCGTGGGGCCAGCAGGCTGCCGTCAGAATCCTTGGGATTCATCACTGACGCTGCGGGTTGTGATTGCTGCCGCCAGCCTACTAATTTTCGCTGCAGCACCGCTTCGCGGCCAAGAAAAACCTGCGGAAAAAATCACCTTCAACGACCATGCAAAACCGGTCCTCATGCAACGCTGCTCTTCGTGTCACAACTCGGAGCGAAAAGAAGGCGACCTCGACGTTACCAATTTTACCAATCTTATGATCGGAGGTGGAAGCGGCGAAGTCATCGAAGTTGGCTCGGCGGATGAGAGCTATCTCTTTCGCCTTGTGACTCACGAGGACTCTCCAGAGATGCCACCTGGCGGAACAAAGATTCCTGATCCGCAGATCGACATCCTTCGTAGATGGATCGACGGCGGAGCACTCGAGAATTCTGGCAGCGTTGCCAAAAAGCGGAAACCAAGATCTGACTACAGTGCGGTTGCTGCCGGCGACAAACGACCTGAAGTCGAACCCATTCCTTCTCGTTTGCCGTTGGTGCCACAACTCGTTGCCGATCGGCCGTCGAGCGTGCATTCACTGATGACGAATCCTTGGTCTCCTTTCGTTGCCGTTTCGAGCCCCAGGCAGGTTTTGGTTTACCGAACCAACGACTTTGCGTTGCGAGGTGTCATCCCATTCCCGGAAGGTCAACCAGAATCGATTCGCTTCAGCCGCAATGGGAGTCTGATGTTGATCGGCGGTGGCAAGCCTGGGGCAACCGGCAAGGTTCTGGTCTGGGATGCGGTCAAAGGTCGCCGCGTAGCCGTCGTTGGCGACGAAGTCGATTCCGTTTTGGCTTCCGACATCAATCCTTCGCAAACGTTGATCGCGCTGGGCGGACCGAAGAAAATTGTTCGCGTTTTCAGCATTGATGGCGAGTTGGTCTACGAATTGACGAAGCACACGGAGTGGATCACCGCACTGCAGTTTTCTCCTGACGGGAATTTCTTGGTCACCGGCGATCGCAATGGCGGCGTTCACGCTTGGGAAGCAGAGACTGGCAACGAAGTTCTCACGCTTGGCGGACACAAAAAATCCATCACAGCAATCGAATGGCGGGTTGATGGAAAAATTGTGCTAACGGCCAGCGAAGACGGATCCGTTCGGATCTGGGATGGCGCCAATGGAAAACAAATCAAGAGCTGGACCGCATGTGCCGCCGGCGTTACCTCAGCATGTTTCACTCGGGACGGCCTGATCGTAACTGGTGGACGAGACCGACTGGTTCGAGTCTGGGATCAGGACGGGAAACAGATTCATCAGTACGAGGCGATGGGTGACCAGATCACGAGTGTGGCGTATTGCAGCGAGACCAATCGCGTCATTGCGGGTGACTGGGTTGGCAACATTCACGTTTGGGAAAAAGCAAATGCGAAACGTATCGCTACGCTCGACGGCAATCCGCCAACAATTGAATCACGTATCGCAGAAGTGACGCAGCAACTTCAACAGGCCAACGACCTCCTGAAGCCGCTTTCTGATCAAGCCGCTGCACTCGATTCGCAGATCGCCGCAATGAAATCTGAAAACGATGCGGAAGTTTCAACGCGAACCGCGACCGATGCGACGTTGAAAACGGTTATGGGGAAACTGACCAATGCCGATAACCTTCTCAAGTCAACGGTTGAGCAACAGGAGGCTTGGAAGACGGAACTGGCTAACAAAGAGAAGGCCGCCCCACTGATCGAAACCTCGCTTGTTAGCGTGAAATCTGCGCTCGAATCGCTTGGTGACGATAAAGAGATGGCGGAGACCGTCACGAAACTTGAGGCTCGTAAAGTGTCACTCGCTGCTCGGATCGGCACATTGAAAGCCCAGTTGCAACAGGCGACCCAGAAGCAGGAAACCGCGAAAGCCGAGATCGCGGCACTGACTCTTGAACGTGATGAATCGCAGCAGCAACTGACGGCTCTCAATGCAAACATCTCAGCTCGCGAGATGGCATTGGGCAAAGCAAACGATCAGCGAGTCAAACTGCAATCCGATTTGGACAAAGCGAGAGCAGACGTTGCACGCCCAACGAACGCCTTGGGCTTTTGGAATTCAGAATTGCAGTTCGCAACGGCGTTGGCTCAATTGGAGACGACGTTGACATCGGCTGAAGAGGTCGAGCAGGCCAAACTCGATGAAGTTGGTGCCGCAAAAGAAAAGCTTGCCGCCGTCCAAGCCATCGTTCATCAAGCTGAACAGAAACGTGCAGAATCTGAGAAGCTGGTCGGGTCGATCGAGCAACAGATTCAAGCCCTTAAAGGCAAATAGCCTCGATGGACGAGCTTAGAACGAACCCATTCCAATCGCCGACAGCCGTGGCAAACTTGGCGGTTTCCCAAGACGCAGTGATGAAGGACCGTTTTCGGCTTCCCATGTTGTCAATGCTCGTTGTAATTCTTGCAGGAATACTTGGAGTAGTCGTCGCAACCTGCTTTGCTGCGCAACAGTGGCCCAACGAGTTGTCTTCTGCGAATCTGAGATTCTCATCAATTGTTGGTTTGATGATCGGACTCGTGAATATGACGTCGTTTGTCGTAGCGGCAAACACCATTGGCGATCGATTGAGTTCAACAACGAATTTACTGGCGGCCTTAATCGGAGTTGCAATGTCGTCTTATCTTTTCAATGTGTTGTGGCTGACCCTCGCATCGTGCTGAACCATCTCAAGCCGCGATGGTTCAGCATTGATCCGCGAATCCGAGATTCAGACTTCAACGTCGATCTCAAAACCTTCACGTTGCTTTCTTGTGACCATTGCATTCGCTTCATCGTCGCCCGGGAAGGTTTCTGTCTGCGGATCCCAATCGATCTTCCGGCCTAGCCGCAGCGCGATATTAGAAAGGTGGCATAGGCTCACGGCTCGGTGATGAGACCAAACGTCACTGATTGGGACGCCACCGTTTTTGATGCAGTCGACGAAGTTACCCATATGACTGCCGGGTTGCTTTCCCTTACAGAGTTTGTCGACCGCATCCTGAAGCCACTGCGGACCGGAACCGCCTGTTGGACCATCCTTTGGTCGCTCACCGCTGCCCCATTCATCTTTGGAGATCTTGTGAGCAACGCCAAGTTTTTCTGCAGGCTTGCCGGTCAATCCGCCACGGTTGACTCGGATCTTGCCTTTGTCGCCCTTGATAATCAACTCGTTTTTGCCGGACAGCAAACGTGCTGTATGGCCGCCTTCGAATTCGAGAGCCACATCGAAGGCGCTAGGAACATTGTATCCATTTTCTATTTTTGGAATGTCGACGCTTCCATTGGGCGAGACCGAAGTCGGCCCCGATGAGTCCATGCCTAACGCCCACATCGCGATGTCGCCATGATGAGCACCCCAGTCGGTGACTTGGCCACCAGCGTACTCAAACCACCAGCGGAAATCGAAATCGCCGCGTTCGGGGCAGAACGCAACTTCAGGCGTCTGCCCGAGCCACATGTTCCAGTCGATGTGTTCGGGACACGGCTTGTTCTTAAACGGTCCACCTTTTTCGGCACCGCCAATGCTAATCAAGCAATCCAGTTTGTCTCCCAGCATTCCACTTTGGGCGATCGCTACTGCTTTGAGGAAGACCTGCGAAAACTCACTACGCTGCTGTGTTCCGACTTGAAATACTTTGCCTGTTTCCTTGGCAACCTTGCAGGCTTGTTGACCTTCGCGAATCGTCAACGATAGTGGCTTTTCGCAGTAGACGTGTTTTCCGGCTTTCAGCGCGTCGATGGCAATCTTCACGTGCCAGTGATCGGGCGTACCAATCGTGACCGCATTAATGTCCTTGCGTGCGAGCAACTCGCGATAGTCGCCGTATACTTCGCAGTTGCCGTTGTAGTCTTTCGCGAAGAAGTCAGCATTGCGGCGATTGCAATCTGCGACGGCAACCATGTCTCCAAACTTGGCGAGCTGATGTCCAACCACGGCGCCACGTCCACCATGGTCTCCATCGCCGGTATAGCGATTGGTGTAAATGCTGGTACCGATGGCAGCCATTCTCAGCTTATCGTTCGGTGAATCCGCGAGAATCGATGGATTCGAAAGAATGTACGGTGCTGCAAAAGCTGCTGATGCAGCAGCACTCGAAGTTTTAAGAAAGTCGCGACGTGAGGATTGTTTTTTCGTAGCCATAGCATTGCCTAAGTGTCTGATTTCAATGGGACTTAATGATTCTAGTCAATTTAGGTTTCAAGTTGAAAGCGTCCCAATAATTGTTGAAAGCTGAAAAATGGTCTCTCGAAGGCGAGGATGTCCCCCTTCGAAATTCAACTTTCATACGTCGGTTGCTGCCGACGGGGAGACCGCCATGGAAGATTCACTTTACGCGAATCGTTGCCTGATCCCGGACTTCGCTGCGAGTTAGCTGCCCGTCACCGTCGGTATCGTAAGCGTTGAACCCCCAGGTTTTGATGGCGCGAGGCAATTCACTGCGGATGATCAGGTCGTCTTTGTTTGCGTCGAATCGCTCAAAAAACTTACGTTCAATATCGTTGACCTTTGCTTCTTGGTCGTCGGTCAAACGACGGGGATCTTCCGGTTGTTTAATTTTCTGGTTTGTCGTTCCTTGCGACGATGGTTCGTGCGGGATCGAAACATCGTAGAACGCGACAGCCATTTCCTCCCAAGTTTGATCGCCCCACGAAACCAACTCCAACGGATTTGGATTGAAAGGGTTGTCCTGCGAGTTGTCGAACTCAACCGTGCCTTGCAAGCGGCGAATGTTGCTCAGCGAAATTGGCTCCGCAAACTCGTAGCGATGTTGCCAGTTGAAATCATAGGCTGGAACGCTAATCAATGGCGTTTTCGAATCGTTCATCGCGACCACCGATGATTCGAACGATTTTCCGCGATAGTGCATGTGCGGTGAAACGGAAAGCAGGCTTCCGTTTGAAGGCAGACGGCCTCGTTGAATATCGACTTTGAATGAAGGATCATTCGGCTGAATTTCAAAGTCCTGATCGAGCGCCATGACGGTCATCAATTCCTGCTCAATTTCCGCTTCATTCGCGAACAGAATTCCAATCTTTGTGACGTCTGTTTGCGGCGTGCCGTTCGGCGTGTAGTGCATTTGGAAAACCAGTCGCGACCCTTTTGGCACAAAGCGAGCCCGATTGGGGACATGCGTCAAAGGATTTTGCCCCGGCACGTATGCCGCCAGCCAACCGACTCCGCGAGTGCGTACGCCGTCCGGCGGACGAATAAAGACGATGCAATGGTGAACAACGGAACGATTACCAGGAATGACTTCAGTGGCGGATACCCAGCGATCCTTTTCGAAGTTCGGATCGACAACAAAGTATTGGTACTCGACGGTCTCATCTGCAGGAATCTTGTACGGTTGCTTGCTCATTTCGATGACGCGATCTGGCTCGCGGGGCAAATGCCAGCCGGAAACAACCTCAATCGGTTTCGGCAACTGCGAAACATCACCCATCGGAGTCCCTTGAGCAACCCAGTCCTTCAAAATCTGTTTATCTTCTTCGCTCATGTTCCTCGCGTTGGAGAACGAGCCAACGGTTTCGTCAGCGTGCCATGGCGGCATACGCTTCTCTTCGATGACTTCGAGCATCATGTCGGCCCAACCGATTGCTTCGTCGTAAGTCTCCAACGAGAAAGGCCCGATTTCACCCGTGCGATGGCACTCGACGCAGTTTCGCTGCAGGACGCGGGAGACTTGATTCGCAAAAGTGACGGTAGCATCCGAAACGGATTTCCGTTTGCGACCGAGCAAGCATCCTGCTGGTTCGGTTTCAGATACTTCGATCGATTTGCCTGCCAGTGAACTTTCGATCGCGACTCGCAAATCATGGCGTTTGGCAGATGCTCGTGATACGCCGGGCAAGTATTGGTCGTCGATCCGTCCGCGATAGACAATCTTTCGATTCGCGTCGAAAACGATGACTTCTGGCGTTCGTGTGATTTTCAATTGGTCAGCGAACCGGTTGTCGTAGTCTTTCGCGAATTCAAATGTGATTTCATTCTGAGCAACGTACGCCTTGATGTCGCTCAGTGAATCCTGAACGTTGCTGTTGACCCCTACGAAGCGAACCGATTCAAACTCGGCAGAGAATTTCCGCAGACGACCTGCGTAGAGTTTTGCCAACGGGCACTCCGTTCCGAGAAAACAAAGCACCGTCAGGGCGTGCTCGGGCCGTTCGTTGATGCTGACTTTTGCGTTGGTATCGACGCCAATGAGTTCAACTGAAGGGACTTCAGTCACATTTTCCACTCGAGTTACATCTGCTCTGGCAGCAATCGGCAGCAGAATCAAACCACAAAATAAAATGCTCAATCGGGAACGAATCATGGTTTTACGGGTCTTACGAGTAAAAGATTGAATATGGATGCTCGTGCGAATCCATTACAATACGAGCGCGTCAAGATTGCAACGGAATGCGGATCTTTTGAGAAGACCATTTTGACGCGGGGCAAGTTTCAACAAGGATCGAAATGTTTGCGAAAATTCAAATGCTGGCTTGTCTGGCGTTATTGTTAAACCCGATAGCGTTGCTGGCACGGAGTCCGCAAGCGAATGGTGCTCAAACACCCGCTGTTAGACAAACCGAAGAAACGCCGCCTGAGTCACAAATTGCAGAAGCTGGTGCTGAATTCAATCAGGATTTTGCTTTTGGCCACCTAAAAGCGATTTGCGAAATTGGATCGCGGATGAGTACTTCCAAGGGAATGCTTGCTCAGCAGGCCATGCTTAAGAAGCATTTTGAGAGTCTTGGGGCTCAGGTTGGCTTGCAAGACTTCAATGTCAACGATCCGAGAACTGGAAGGCAAATTGGTCTTTCAAACCTGATTGTCCGTTGGCATCCAGAGCGAACCAAACGGCTGATGATTTGTTGCCACTACGATACGCGTCCGTTTCCCGACCGTGATCCGGTGACGCCACAGGGTGTTTTTATTGGCGCAAACGACGGGGCTTCCGGAGCAGCGTTTCTTTGCGAGCTTGGGAGACATATGCAGAATCAGGAGGGTCCAATCGGATTCGATTTCTTGTTCTTTGACGGCGAAGAGTTTGTCTTTGATGCGCGACGCGACCCAATGTTTCTTGGTTCGAAGTACTTTGCTCAGCAATACAAGAATCAAAACTGGGATGTCCGCTATGACTATGCGGTTTTGGTCGACATGATCGGTGACAAGGACCTTCAGTTGAAGATGGAAGTCAACAGCTTCAACATGGCGAGAGACTTGACCAAAATGATCTGGTCCGTGGCGAAAGATTTGAAAGTTCGGGAGTTTCGGGCGACCAAAGGTCACACAATCAAGGACGACCATTTGCCACTCAATGAAATCGCTGGCATTCCGACATGTGATATCATCGACTTTGACTATCCGAGACCGGGGATGAATAATAGGTACTGGCACACGACTCAAGATAACGTCGAAAATTGTTCGGCAGAGTCGCTGGGTAAGGTTGGCGTGGTGATGCTCGAGTGGACTCGGCGTATGCAGGTTCTTTACGAGAAGAATGCCAAAAACGGAAAAAATAAATCTTCGCGTCCAAGGAACAGAAGATAATGTCGTTCAATACGGGGCAAACCAGTGAATTTTGAAGTGCTCTTTGACGTTTTCGAGCCCGTGCTTGGCCTCAGTCAGAATGTAAAGAATTTTGCGTTCTTGCTGGGGGCTGGTTCGTTTGCTGGAGGTGTGATTTCGCTGTTTGCACATAAACGACAGCTCGACGATGTTTTTGAGTCGCCGCATTCGGCCAGTGAGCTGCGGTTTGAGTCGCGAAAGTACCGTCGTCGTGCGATTGCCAGTTCGTTGATTGCTTCTCAGGGAATCATGTTGGCGGGGATCGCGTTCGTTGATGAACTTCGCACCATTGCGGTTTTCATCAGTATTATTCTGCTGATGCTGATTGGAATTCTGGGAATCGCGATGTTCGATTTCTTTTCCGTTGGCATCAACGAAATCGCCCGCAAGGATGACACGGCAAGAAAAGCGTTGGTTGATGAATACGTTCGGCAGCGGAACAAACTTGCGAAGCAGAAGGAAGAGAAAGAAGAAAATCCCCCGGCGGGCGACGCTTAGTTTTCCGCTCTCGCTACTCCTGCGATGAAGCCAGGCGTGTTTCAGCCATCTGGCAATACTCAACGTTGCAGTCGATTGCGATGAATTTTCGGCCAAGTTGCTTCGCGACGATCGCGGTAGTTCCGGCACCACTAAAAGGATCGAGAACCACGCCAGATTCCGGGCACGATGCAGCGATGCAAGTTTCGACCAGCTTTGACGGATAGACGGCAAAATGGGCTTCGCGAAATTTCGACAGTGAGATCGACCAAACGGTTCGCTTGTTGCGGCCTTTTGGATGAAAGGCCTGATCCCAGCGTGCATCGTGTAAGTTGCTGTCGCCGCTGTTCTTTCCTTTTTCAGGCGTGCTGCCACGTTTGCCGAAATGTTTGCGACCGCCTTTCATCTTCGAATTCTCCGAGAAAGTCACGTGCGGTTCACGAATCGCGTCGGCATCGTAGTGGTAGTTCTTTCCATTGGAGAAAAAGAAAATGTACTCGTGGTCCGTGGTAGGACGCGTCCGAGTGCTCGAAGGCATGGCGTTTGGTTTCTGCCAGATGCAGTCGCTTCGCAAACGCCAACCAACGTCTTTTAGTCCCAATGCGACTCGCCAGGGCATCCCTAAGAGCTCGCCCTTGAGGTACTTGTCACCGATCACCATCCACATCGAACCGGTTGGCTTAACGACTCGTTTGAGTTCTGTGAACAGTTCACAGAGTCGCTCAACATAGGCGGCGGGAGAAATTTCTTGGCCAATTTGTTCGTCGACGCCATAGTCGCGTTGTTGCCAATAGGGCGGACTGGTGACAATGGTGTCAACGCAGGCGTCCGGAAGCTGCCGTGCAACTTCGATCGCGTCGCCACAGAGGAATTCATCGAGGTAGTTTTTGATTGACGTCTGTTTCGCAGTCATGGCATCCGTTCCATTGGGCTTTGGCGAGATCTTTTTCAAGTAGACGCAGGGTCTTCATTCGCGTCCCCGTTCTCAACCGGAGTCGGCGTCTGAACCTGTGGGACTCCGCTTTCGTCTGACTTCAATGGAGGCAATTCGTATGTTCGTTTCTCGTCAACGATGTAGATTTCGTCCATTTCCGTGTCGTCGACGTCTTTTCGAAGCAACAGGTAGACAGCCGAAGCCATGCACCAGAATAAACCGTAGAGGAACGAAGCCGCAATCGTTCGGATAAGGCCATTCCAGAATCCGATCGTGTTCTGAGAAAATGAAAGCATCATTTCAGACGAAGTCTCCGTATTGGAAACAAGCCCCTGCAAAACTTCGATTCGAGGCGTGTCACCACCGGCTCGGTTGGCTCCCCACGACGTTGCCCAATAGCTTAAATCAATAATCGAACCAGAAAGGTTGGCAACGATCAACCAGCAAAAACCGCCAAAGAGCATCGCAACGACCGCATAGCCAAGGCAATGCAAGGGGCGTTGAAAAACGTAGGCATAAGAGCGAGTCATTGCGTCGAATGAATTCTGTCCTTCGCAAGCGGCGCTTGAAACGATCAGCGGCCATGCATAAGTCAGTCCCAGCAACAGCAGTGCCATTGCAGTAGAAAAAACAAGAACCAATGGCCATAGCAAACTGACGACGGCGGCTCCGAAGTCGAAAGTCATTAGTAAACCGAGCAGTGCGCCGGGAATGCAAAGTGCAAACGCGGCCACCATGGGAATACTAACTCCGCCGAAACTGGACAACCAATGGTCGAACGCAAAGTCAAAAGCATCATCGATGCCGATTGTCTCGTTTCGTGTTATCCGCAAAAGGCAAACCCGTGCGATTGCGAGTCCAATAAAACTCCAGATCGCCATTGAGCATGCGGTTCCAAACAGGAAGTACCAGAAACCGGATGTACCTAAACGTGCGTTCTGTCCGCCGACCGTGCTGGCGAAAATATATGCCGCGGGTCGTTTGATCTGATTGAAAACGGCTCGAGGCCCACTGAGTCTTGCACCAAGAATGTTCAATGCGTTTTGATCGGTACTGGAGTCGATGAAAACACCACTGTAAGGACTCGTGTTCATGCGAACGACTTCCATCATCGCCGCGTCCTGTTCAAGCTCTCCGCCGATGAACATGGTCTCGCTCAACCACCAGGTGAAGGATGCCGCCAGAACACCGACGACCGCCAATGCCAACACCGTGACGCTTGCTGCAACAGGGAGCGTACGGAAAATGATGGTCCATGGGCAAAGTTCTGCCCAGGAGATTTTTTTGACGATAACGGGCTGGTCGCTCATTGAATCTCACGAGTAACGGTTGGAAACTGCGACAGCATTATAGATTGAATTGGCGGCGAGGTTCCAGCGGTGGGGAGGGAGAAGATAGTGCACAGAGAAAGAACGTTACTCTTGGTATTCTTCGCCTTCACCGTCCCAGGGGAGGCCGTAAGATTCGTTAAGCCACATGCCCAGATCGACGCGGTGACAACGGATACTGCAAAACGGCAGAACTGGAGACGTCGATCGCTCGAACTTGTTGCCGCAATAGGCGCAGCGAAACAGGGTGCTGGTCGCGGGGGCCTTCTTTGAAGAAGGGGACCCCGGCGTTTCACCACCCTGATCAGATTTGGAGACAGCCGAATTATCGTACATCGGAGGCCTACTTCTTCGCCAGGCCCATTGAATCAATCAAAATCTTGTAGCCGGGAGTCATGTTTCGCAGCTTGTCAGCGATCACCTGCTTTTCCGAACCCGTTGCTTTTGTAGCGCGTGCTCGAAGAGCAGTGATCTGCTTGCGGCGCTTCCGACGTCGTTTAATTTCCTTTTCCCGATCGCTTGGCATCTTGTGATTCCGTATATTTACTTGGTTACGTGTGAATTATAATTCGAATTGTCCGGACGCTTTGATTCGTCGATCCAAAATGATAGTAGAACCATCCGCCAAAATCAATCGAAACGCCGCGGTTTTGTGCCAGTTTGGGCTTCAACAGCGGGCCAGTCGACCTGCTGTGAGCGGCATATTCTGTTGGTTGATGCTGGCTTTGGCAGCTCTTCCGTGCCAGTTTTCATCGGCTCAGCAATCTGACGATCCAAACAATCTTTCGAAAAAATCTGCGAGAGAGAGGAAAGAGCCGCTGATTGCGTTGGGCCGTTTCGGTGATAAACGGATTGTTGAAAGCAGCGGAGTCGCGACCGCTCGACCAAATGCCGACGGTAATGCGGCCAACGCAATCTGGACGTGTAACGACTCCGGAGGCGATTCGATACTGTATCGGGTGAACGTCAAAGGCCATACCGAGGCGACTTTAAGGCTCAAAGAAGCTACCAATCGGGATTGGGAAACAATGTGTGGTTTCTCGATCGATCAGAAACGGTTCTTGGCCGTCGGAGATGTTGGTGACAACTCCTTCAATCGCAAATCCTGCCAGATTTACATTGTTGAAGAACCGGTCATCAAGCCAAAGAAAGCCAAGCGGCAAAAGAAAGCGAGAATTCTGGATTTGGATTCGAAAGTCTTCACGCTTGAATTCCAGTACGCAGACGGAGCTCACAATTGCGAGGCGATGAGCTACAACGCAGAGGACGATACGTTTTGGTTCGTCGAAAAAGTCTACGTTGATGACAAGCGAACGACTGCTCCGGGATTTTACGTTCTGCCGAATCCAATGGTTGCCGACGCAAGCGAAAAAAAGGGCGATCGCGGTAACAGGGCTTGGCTGTTCGAGAAACTGGAAAGCAAGACGTGGCTCGAGACAATTAACGAAATCAAACCAACTGCCTTGTCGCTGCCGCTGCAAAGTCAGGGTGAAGCAATCTGCTTTTCAACCGATTCCGAATCGCTGTTGGTAACCTCTGAAATGAAAAACGCGATCATCTGGCAGGTAAGCCTCGACCAGAAATCGAAAAAGGAATAGGGAAAATGGACTTTGACCCCGCCGTCCTCGAATCGTTGAACTGGCTCGATGACAAACAGGATTCGATGATGACTTTAATTGTTGAACTCTGTGACATTAACTCGGGAACTTTCAACTTGCCCGGCATCGAAAAAGTTCGCGGCCGACTGGTCGAAGAATTTTCAGCACTCGGCGGCGAAATTAACATTGTTGACTCGCAGCCGTGGATGACCGTCAACGATCGCGGCGAGACGGAAGAAGGCAAGTCCGGCCCAACGATTCACGTTAGCAAATGGCCGAACGCGAAAACGAAAGTGATGCTCTGCATTCACATGGACACGGTTTACGCTGCTGACCATCATTTTCAAAAGTGCGTCATGAAAGAAGACGGCTGTCTCAACGGTCCTGGCGTGATCGATGCAAAGGGTGGCATCGTCGTGATGTTAAACGCGATCAAGGCACTTGAGGCCAGTGCTCTCGCAGGGAAGATCGGTTGGGAAGTTATCCTCAACGCTGACGAAGAAATTGGTTCTCGTGGAAGTGATCTATTCATCCGTAGTCGTGCGCCTCATTGTGACGCAGGCCTGTTGTTTGAGCCATCATTGCCAGACGGGACTTTGGTTTCCTGGCGAAAGGGATCGGGGAATTTCGCGTTCGTCGTGCGCGGCAAGTCGGCTCATACGGGCCGCGATTTTGCTAATGGACGAAACGCGTTAGCGGCACTTTCTCGGTTGTGCGTTGAGATTGATGAACTTAACACCGATCCGGATATCACATTTAACGTTGGCCGAATCAATGGTGGCGGAGCCCTCAACGCGGTGCCTGATCTTGCTGTCGGACGCGTCAACGTTCGAGTCGTTGATACGGCCCAGCAGAAATTGGTGGAAGGGAAGTTTGCCGAGCTTGTCGGGAAGTACAACGAATTGGACGGTATTTCGGTTGAGATAAACGGAGAGTTTTCTTCACCTCCCAAGCCGATTGACGATGGCGTGCGTGAAATGCAGAATCGCATTGAATCGTGTGGTCAGCAGTTAGGGATGGACATCAAATGGCGTGGCACCGGCGGCGCAAGCGATGGGAACCGTTTCGCTGCAGCAGGTTTGCCGAATATCGATACGCTGGGGCCGTGCGGTGATCACATCCATTCAGATCGGGAATTCCTGATTCCGCAGAGCTTGGTTCCGAGGGCCAAGCTGGCGGCCTTGGTGTTGATGAGTTTCGGCACGCCTTAAATCATTAAATTACCTGCGATGAACCTTCAAACTCAACCTGGACCGGCTGGCTGCGACTGAACTCTGACGCATTTTCCGAATAGATCTCAATGAGTTTGTAGATTTGCATGACGGCTTCCCAATCGTCGGCGCGAATGGCGTCTTCCATCTCCAGTGCGGAGGCTGCGAGTTCTTTGAGCATCACCGTGCCACTGGTTCCTTTCAACCAATGTGCCAACGATGCAAGCTGCTTCCCATCGCGAGCTTTCAAGCAACTTTCGAACTCCGTTCGGCGGCGGTCTAGAGTATCAAGAAAGTTAAAGGAGAAATTTCGAATGGGCCCGGCATTGGGCAAGTCAGATTCGCTAAAGTCGAGGCGGTGGGGGCATGTAGCATCCAATGTGCCCCCTTTGTTTTCGGTCTTGATGGTTGTTTCTTCGCATTCGTTATCTTCGTATGCAGCCAACGAAATTTCGCTACCAGCAATTTTTGCCATCGCACTCACAAGCGAATTCAAATCGATCGGTTTTGTCAGATAGTCAGAGCATCCTGCGTTCATGCATTTTTCTCTATCGCCCTTCATGCTATTTGCTGTCAGGGCAAAAATCGGCGTGTCGAATCCCGCGGACCGCAGTTTTCGCGTTGCCGAGTAACCATCTAGAATTGGCATTTGCATATCCATCAATACAATGTCGAATTTCTCATCATTGATAGCTCTATCAACTGCTTCTTGGCCGTTTTCAGCAAGCGTTATGTCTGCCCCGCACGCGCCAAGAACCAGTGAGATCAGGTCGCGATTCGTTTCGGCGTCATCGGCGAGGAGAATTCGAAGACCGGTGAGATCGGCGGTGATCCAGTCTGAGGTCACGCGACGCTCCAGTCGGCTGTTCAACTCTTCGTCGCCAAGCAAGTTCAGTTGCTCCAGGTCACCGGCATCGATCGAGATCGAGAACGTTGAACCTTCGCCAAGTTGACTGACTACGTCGATGTCGCCACCGAGTGCTTTGGTCAGCGTTTGACTGATAGACAACCCCAACCCGGTGCCCCCAAAACGGCGAGTAATCGACGAATCAGCTTGAGCGAATGGATCAAATATATTTTTTAGCTGTTCGGGTGTCATTCCAATGCCGCTATCAATGACCTCCATCTTAAGAATTCCCTGTTTCGATTGCTCGAAGCTTACCCTTAACGTGACATCTCCATCAGAAGTAAATTTGATTGCATTCCCGAGAACGTTCGTCACGACTTGACGTAGTCGCTTGGGATCACTTTGAATCGTTTCAGGTAGTGGAGCGATAAGTTCCAATACGAGTTTATTATTATTTTCACGTGCTTTGGAACGCAAAGATTCAACGGTCTCACTAAGCAAGTGCAGCGGGCGGCATTCAATTTTCTCGATTTCAACCTTGTCAGCTTCGATCTTCGAAATGTCCAACAGGTCATTCACGAGTTGTAAGAGGTGCTTGCCGCTCGATTCAATCGATTTCATCTTCTTGCGTTGTTCTTCAGGTTCGCTGACGACACCACGCAAGATCAATTGTGTAAATCCCAGCACCGCGGTAATCGGAGTGCGGATTTCGTGGCTCATTTTTGCCAAAAATTCGCTCTTGATTCGATTGGCTGACTCGGCAGACTGAGCAGCGTCCTCAAGGCGATGTTGGGTCGCACGGAGTTGTTGAGCCGTTTGTTCGAGTTCGCGTGTTTGTGTCTGCAAAGACTTGGTTCGGTCGTACACTTTTTCTTCTAGGCAAGCGTTAAGTTCATCTAGCTCACGAAAAATTGTCTCTTTTTCAAGGCTGGATCCGGCAGCGTTGCCAATAAATTCTGCGATGCGAATTTCGTTTGCACCGAACATTGATTCGATCAAACGGTTTGCGATGTAGATACATGCGACAACTTTTCCACCGGCAATGATTGGGCAGCAGAGAACCGATGCCGTTTGAGCACGGGGTTGCGATCGAACGATCAGAGATTCTTGGTCTCGAATGATAGATTCTCTTGCGGCGACCGCTTGCAGTACGATGTCTTTATCGAAAGGCTCTTCTGAATTTCGTGTTTGCCAAGTGTTCTCTTTTCCTGTGACCGGAAGGACGATCAATGAAGTTTGCCCGCGCAATAATTCTGTCGCCGATTCGACGGTGTGCTTAAAAATTTCCGGTTCGCCAAGGGCTGAGGAGATCTTTCTTCCGGCGTCGAGTAGGGCGTCAAACCGATTTGCGATCGAGACGGTTTCTCTCGGTCCGCCAAGTCGCACGGACGCCTCGATTTCTCGTACTTCGTGGTTGCCGGCGTTGCTGTCTTCCGAGACTTCGCGCCATCCAAACCGTGCGTCCAATCGTTCGAAGGCTTGCTGTGTCAAAGCAGATTCGTAACGTGCATTTTGGGACTGGGCCAGTTTGAGTGAGCGGACAAGAGTTTTGCGTGCCTGCTTTTGTTTGCCAAGATCTGCTAATGCAATCCCAAGTTCCCGCAGCGCGTGCGGCAAGTCATTTTTGAATCTTAACCCAATGCGAACAGCTCGTTTTGCTGCAAGATAGTGACGTCGGAACGAATCGGCAGAGACTGTGCCATTTTTGCGTTCGTTGATGATGTTCTGTCGGAGTGCCGTAGCCAGCCACGCTGCATTGGGAGCGGTATAGCAATTTAATACGCCCGCTTTCCTTGCAATTTTGATCGCCCTTTCAAAGCAGCCAATGGCGGTAGACGCATCCTTCTTGTGCCTTAAATAGTAGATGCCTTCAGCGCAAAGCAGTTGTGGCTGAAGCTGAAGATCATTGAGGTCACGAATCTTCTCCTGCTCGATGTATTCGATGGGGATATTTCCCAAGGAAGCCCGAACGAGGACATCAAGAATGTTTCCACTCGACTGATGATCCCCGATATTGATGGCATCTTCGTAGGTTGTTTTCGCTAGTTCCAATGCCTCTTTCAGGTTCCCAAGGCGGTAGAGTGATGCGGCACGTTGGTAGCGTGCAATGTTCACTTCCCAATAGTCGCCCGTTCGTTGCAGTATCTTTTCTGCCTGCATGGCTTGAGCGATGCAATGTTCATATCGTGATGTGGCGTGAAGCAGGATACTGAAGTAGCTGCGAGTTTGTCCTTTACCCCAAACATCTCTTAGTTGATTTCGGAGGTTTAGTGAGCGAGTCGAATATTGTGAGCCCCGCCCGTACCATGGGACGAGACCCATGACCGGTGCGTGTTCTGACCATGCCTGAGCCAGTTCTCTCGTTGGTGTTGCCGTTTCAGCGCGATTCAGGCCTGCGAGATGGGCCCAAAGAACAACGGCTTTCCCCCGGGTATACCAATAGCAATGTGCGAGGCGACTGTACATCCTCCATTTCATTCGGTCGAGTTCGGAGGGTTTTCCTTTCCGATGAAGAAATCGCGACGGTGCTAGTGAATGTAAAACCTGAACAAAGATTTCCCAAAGCACTAACAGGTGAATCATCAGCCACGATTTTGGGATTGCGATGTTGAGCGATTTCATTGCGTCTTCAACGATCGAAACGGCATCCTGTTTCTGGCCTTTTTTGAATGCTAATTCACCACGTTGCATCATGATCCTTGCACGATCGATTTTGCTTTCTGCTTCATCTTCTGCGCGCGCGAACCACTGGTCGCTCTCGATGTACTTTGCCGTGAGCATCAGCAGGCTGCCGATGCTCTCAGCGACTTGGCTGCGGCGTACCAGCTGGTCGCCCGGAATGCATTTCCAGGCGATCTGATACATCTGTAGGGCGGTGGATAGTGATGAAGTATTCTGCGCACGCTGGGCAGCGTTCAAGGCTGGTTCCAATGCTCGTTCGGACAGTCCTGCCTGATCGAAGTGGATCGCGATCTCAATATTGTCGCCGTCGTTTGTCTCAAAGTGTTCGGCCAGACTCGTGTGCAATGCCTTCTTTTGATTATCTGACAGACGTTCGACCATTGCGATGCGAATGCTGTCATGGACGAAACTGTGAGATCCGTCTGGACGAGACCAAATAATTCGTTTTTGGCGTGCCCAATTTAGGTGCCTCTGTGACTCTGGCGTCGACGTTCCCGAAATGGCTGCAACGGTGCTGGTGAAAAAAGACTTTCCGATGATCGCTGCGATCGACAGATGTGCAAGGACCCGTGGCGGGAACTGCTCCAGTCGATGCAACAAAGCTTCGGTTGCGTCAGATGAGGCCTGTATTTCGTTGAGTTTATTCGAGTCGATCAACCACATCGAATTTTTGAAGTTGAGTGCTTCGGTTTCAACCATTTCTCGCAGAATGGCCTCCGCCATGAACGGGCTGCCGGATGCCAAACGGACGACCGTATCAAGAGCACGCTGAGGCAAGCCGACTGCCATCGAGCTGACCAGTTCACAAACATTTGAATCTGAAAGCGGTCCGGTTTCAATTTCGGCGTCCAACTCAATTGAGATGTGCGATGTGTCGGACTGATTTCTAGATGTTCGCGCTGTCAGAATGATAAGCAATGAGTGTGTTTGCCAGTGATTCAAATCCCGCAATGTTTCAACAGTGCTCACATCGAGCCATTGGCAATCGTCAATCCAGATGATCGCCGGTTTATGCGGTGAAGAGATCTTCGACAGAACACTACAGACAGTGCGACTCAAGCGGTTAAGTTCAAAGAGATCGGTTCGTTGGTCGCCCTCGCTTTCGACTGGTTCGCCAAACGAGTCATTCACGGAGTCGGAGGTGCGGCGTGCTGGTTCATTTAAGCCGATTGCATTTGCAAATGCAGGAAAGAAGAAATGGATGTCTTCGCAGTCGTCCTGCAGCTGCGCGGCTAACGTCGCGCAAGGATCAGATTTGGCGAGTTCGTCGATCAGTTTCGTCAGCGGCGCAATTGGTTGCTCACTTACTTGCTCTGTTGCTTTGCTCTGAAAGACCTGTATTCCCAGATTGCTGGCTTCGCGAAGCGTTTCACTGACAAGTCTCGTTTTGCCCAAGCCACTCTCGCCCTTGATCAATACGACACGGCTGGCCCCATCGCGAACGCAGTCGATGAAGTCGCGAAGCTCAGCACGCTCCTCTTGCCGTCCGACGAACATTGAGACCGAAATCGAATCGCGAAAGTCCGCTCGACCGGCAACGAATTCACCTAACTGCTGGACACTGTCGTTAGCGTTCAACCAGTCTAGATCGTCGATCACTGATTTGACTGATTGGTAACGATCCCGAGGGTTCTTCTCGAGCATCCGCTGTGCGATCTTCATCAGCGGTCGCGAATCGTCGTTGCAGTCCGCCTCGATTTCTTTTGTCAAGTGAGCGGACAAGATATGGCTTAATTTCGATCCGTCAAAAGGGAGTTCTGCGTTGAGAAGACAGTACAGAACAACACCCGCCGAATAGACGTCTGATCGGCCATTCACATCCTGTTCAATCAACCCGAGAAGCTCTGGCGATGCCGACTTTCCGAACGACAAAGACCAGGATTCGCCACGACATTCGGGTTTTGAAAACAGCCTCAAGCCCGGGCACACGAGGCGTGGACGTCCATCATCGATTAGGACGTGTGAGAGTCGAAAGTCTTGTTGGGTGATGCCAACCTGATGTAACTGCTCCAGTGAGGCCAGAAAGGCACGCATCCATAGATTTTGAGACTCAATGGCTGTCGGAACACATCGATTCCAAGCGTCTCTGCCAGCTGGAGTTTTGTATCCGTCGAGCAACTCTTCCAGTGTTGCAGATTCGACATCGGGCCTGACCATGTAGACGTGTTCTTTGCCGACGCCTTTTTCGCGAACGTATCCCCACTCGATCGGCGCAACATACGATTCGATCTTCAGGCGGGACGCATATCCAAAGTAGTACTCGAGGCGGAATAGTCCATCGTTGTCGAACTGACTCACCGGGATCAATTCGATGAGGACTCGCGATCCCGTCGTTTTGTCGAATGCGACGGTGGCAAAGTAGTTCGCGTCAATTTGCGAATGAAGTTTTTCGAATCGATATCGTTGCGGTAGCCAAGTAATGTCCTTGACCGGCAAATTGGGATCCGCACCGTTCATCGAATTGTCGCTCGCAATCAAAGTGAATTAAGAGCTTTCCGGGCACCGCTCATTTCCACAAGTGCCCACTTATTCGAACGGCGTCCGGAAAGCGGAGATTTGCTTGAAGTGAGAAGTCAGAAGTTCCCTCCAAGCTTCGAAGTGTAGGTCGTGATCGTTTACTTCAACGGAAAGTTGTTAGCGGGTTAACCCCTGACTCGACGAACCTCAGTGGTAAGCTCCTTGTATCTTTCGTCGGATTCAATTTTCCATTTTGACCCGTCACAGCAAGTGTGGGCTTTACGCTGAAAACTAATTGTTTAGTAATCCAATAGGGCTAACCTGTGAACGCCGTTCAAATTTCGTGACTGAAATCAATCGCTTGGGTTAAGGACTATCGAACTCGGTCGAATCCGGATTTATGAACGAGCTTTTGGACAAAGCCTTTCGAAATTGAAAGCAACACCATCGCGAAAATCGGCTTTGGTTCGACTTTCTCAATCATGATGCGATCGATGGAATTACTGACGAGCCACCAGTCGTGGCGTTCATCAAACGACGGACAGATTTTGGCGAGTCGTTGAAGTTTTGAGTTTTGAGGCCTGACGAAATTCCGCGGCAATGTGGTCTGGGCCCTGAATCTGCGCGACCAGCGAGATGTTCTTGCCTATTGAATCCACTGCCAAATCGGTGTTGGACCCTTTTCGGTTCACTGTTAATTCCCGGAAATGGGGCAGAAATAGGGAGTCCAGACGGAAGGCGGCTGTGACGGAATATCGTCAAGAATCGGACGAGTTGACGATGGATCGTGTTTCTCAACGCGAATCCGCCTTAAATCAGACTCAATTCGCATTTTTGACACTGAAAACGTGGCTTCTATTCCGAAAAAGCCCTTTAACAATGGGCCTGATGGCCCTAAAATCCCCAATTCGAAATTTTGGGCTCTTTGGAGCTCGTGACTCTTTAAGGTGAATGGAAGTCTAATGACTGCCAACAAGATGAAGACCCATAAGGGCACCAAGAAGCGTTTCCGTATCACTGCGACCGGAAAAGTTATGCACCGTGCATCTGGAACCAGTCACCGTAACGTTCGTGTTTCGCAAAAGCGAAAGCGTAACCTGCGTGGCACACGTCCCTTGGCAGCGTGCATGGAATCGTCTGTGAAGGCGGCTCTTGGCAAATACAGCTACTAACTAAACTCAAACATCTGTTTGCTCTGCTGGGGCTTAAACTTCGCGATTCAATGCGAGGCCTCACTGGCGAAAGGAATTAGAATGCGTACCAGAAAAGGTGCAGCTCGCACCAAGGCGAAACGTCGCCTGTTTAAGAAGACCAAGGGTTACGTCGGAGGCCGTGGTGGCCTGACACGTACTGCGAAAGAGACCGTCGTTCGAGCTGGCGTGTTCGCTTACCGCGACCGTAAAGTCAAGAAGCGTAGTTTCCGCCGCCTATGGATCACTCGTATTAACGCAGCCTGCCGCATGCGTGGCTTGCGATACAGCCAGTTTATGCACGGCGTAACGAAAGCCGGCATCGAGCTCGATCGTAAGTCGCTTTCAGAAATCGCAATCTGCGATCCAACTGGTTTTGATACCATCGTCGAAGCCGCGAAAAAGGCGATCGCGGCTTAATGCGACGCCACAATTGAAACAACTAAAACGGGAAAGCCTGAACCTATCGGCTTTCCCGTTTTTCTTTAGACGTTACACACTCCTAACCCAAGCCCGTTACTGCCATGTCTCTGGAACAATTTGTTGGCGATTTGAAACAGCTGGTCGAGGACGCAAAGACTGCGTTTGGGACTGCTTTGTCAGGTGACGATCTTGATGTTGCCCGGATTGAGTTTTTGGGCGCGAAAAAAGGACGCCTAAAAACGATTCAGAAGTCACTGGGCTCCATCGACAAGGCTGACAAGCCTGCTGCGGGACAAGAACTCAACGCGACAAAATCTGCGATCACCGAGGCATTCGATTCGGCAAAATCTCGTTTAGGCACAGGGGCGACGGGAGAAGTGGCTGACCCTACATTTGATCCAACGTTGCCCGGAACTCAATTTCGAATGGGCAACCTTCATCCGATCACGCAGACGATCAATGAACTCAAAGACATCATGGGCCGTCTGGGATTTACCCACGCAGAAGGCCCAGAAGTCGAAGACGATTACCACAACTTCAAAGCACTCAATATTCCGTCTTCGCATCCGGCGCGTGATCCGCTGGATAACTTTTACCTTCGAGCCGCCCAGAATCAGGCAGATTCAATCGGGCAAGAATTAAACGACGAAAACCCGTTGCTCCTCCGAAGCCAGACCAGCACGGTTCAGATTCGCGTCATGGAAACAACGAAGCCGCCGGTTCGGATTTTTTCATTGGGTCGCGTGTATCGACCCGACACTCCAGACTGGTCGCACTATCCGATGTTCCACCAGATGGAAGGTTTGATGGTTGGCGAAAATGTGACCTTGGCTGATTTGAAAACCGTTTTGAGACTTTTCGCCAATAGTTACCTCGGCGGCGACGTCAAGATTCGCATTCGTCCCTCGTTCTTTCCGTTTACGGAGCCGAGCGTCGAAGCGGACTATTACTGGAACGGTAAGTGGGTCGAATTCGGCGGTGCTGGAATCGTCGATCCTAACGTGCTGGCCGAAGTGGGATACGACACCGAAGCGGTCAGCGGATTCGCGTTCGGCCTTGGCATTGAACGTCTCTGCATGATTCGGCATAAGATCACTGATATCCGATACCTGTTTACAAACGACGTTCGCTTCTTGCGTCAATTTTGATCCAATTGCAGCGTTCCATGGTTCGTTTATCGGCAAGCCGAAGTCGACTGCGTTTTCAGTAAACAGACACAGTCGCCTACGGCTTTCCGTTAAACGAATGATTCATACCCAACAAGAATAATTCAGCACACTTCTTACTGAAACCGAATCCAATGATTGTCTCCTGGGAATGGCTTAGCCAATACGTTGACCTAAACATGAGCCACGATGAATTGGTCGATCGATTGACCATGTCAGGGCTCAATCATGAAGGCACCGAAGATGTCGATGGCGATCAGGCAATCGATCTTGAAGTCACCAGCAATCGCCCGGATTGTTTGGGGCATCTTGGTGTCGCGCGTGAAGTCAGCGTTCTGTTCGAAGTGCCACTAAAGACTCCGGATCCACAGCCGGCGGTGACGGATCGTTTGGCTTCCGATTATTGTAGCGTCGATATTCAGTCGCCGCATTGCTACCGCTACACGGCACGTTTGATCCACGGAGCCAAGATCGGCCCAAGCCCTGACTGGATGCAGAAGCGTTTGAAGGCCATCGGTGTTGAAGTGATCAACAATGTCGTCGACTGTACCAACTATGTCATGTTTGAGTGCGGTCAGCCTTTGCACGCGTTTGACTTCGAGAAAATCAAAGACGGCAAAGTCATCGTTCGCAACGGTGGCGATAAAGAAGAGTTTCCAGCGATTGATCACAAGAATTACTTGCTCGACGAAGCAATGTGTGTGATCGCAGACGCGAACAACGCCATCGCACTTGGCGGAGTCATGGGCGGGCTCGAATCAGAGATCTCTGATTCGACGACCGAGATTTTGGTCGAAGCAGCTTACTTCAACCAGCTTTCGGTCCGCAAAACGGCACGGCAGCTGAAGTTGCAGAGTCCTTCTTCGTTTCGATTCGAGCGAGATGTTGATTCTGAGCAACTCGATTGGGCCAGCCGACGTTGCTGCGAGCTGATTCTTGATACGGCTGGTGGGGTGCTGCTCGAAGGAGTCGTTGACGTCGGTGATCGACCAAAGACCCCAGCGACGATCACTTTGCGGCTTGCGCAATTGAAACGCGTTCTGGGTATCGACATCCCGGCTGCCGTCTCGCGCAAAGTTCTTGCTGCTTTGGGCGCGAAAGTAACCGATTCGGATGACCAAAAAGTCACGGTCGTGGCTCCGACGTGGCGAAATGATTTGACGCGTGAAGTCGACTTGGTGGAAGAAGTCGGCCGCATCTACGGATTCGAGAACGTTCCCGATACGGCGCTTGTTCCAATGGCGGCTTCGTTCACGCAGAAAACAGATCGAGTCCTCGGTAAGGTTCGTGACGTCTTGACGGCTGGCGGGTACAACGAAGCCCTCTGCCCTAGCCTGATTCCTGGTAAATGGTCAGATTCGTTCAGCCCGTGGACGGACCAGCCAGCTATTCGTAGCAGCCAACCAATGCCGGGAGTTTTGGATAAAGCCAGTCAGAACATCGGTTCCGTCGATCAGCTTCGTCGTTCTCTCATTCCCAGCCTCCTGGAGGCTCGCCGCGTCAACGAAGCTCGTTCGAATCAGCACATCGATCTGTTCGAGACGGCCAAGGTTTATCATCGGGTTGAAGGCAAACCGATTCCTGACCAGCCCACCATGTTGGGAATCGTCACCGGCAATGGCTACTACGCACTCAAGGGCATCATCGAGGCGATCGTACGTCGAATCGAACCAGTGCAAAGCGTTTCGATTTCGAAATGCGAACTTGGACTGCTGGACGTAAGTCGTCGCGGCACGCTTGAGGTTGCGGGTAAGCGGCTTGGGTTCATCGGAGAGCTTTCGACGGCAGGTAGGAAGCTCTACGGTCTTCGAGGCAAGACTTCCTTGGCTGAGATTGACTTGGCGGTTCTTGAAGAACTGGCAATCATCATTCCGCAGCATGTTGACCAGAGCCCTTTCCCTCCGATGGCTCGCGACTTCAACTTCATCGTTGAGAACAGCGTTCATTGGCTAGACCTTGAGTCAACCGTTCGCGACGCTGGTGGCGATTTGGTTGAATCAATTCTCTACCGCGAGACGTTTCGTGACGCGAAGAAGGATGGCGATTCGAAGAAGCGATTGCTACTTTCAGTCATGCTGCGATCGCAGGAATCAACGCTGACCGGCGAGCAAGCGGATGAGGTATGCAATCGAATCATTTCCAGCTGCGATGAAAAGCATTCGGCGATGCTTGTCAGCTAGTCGCTCGTAGGCCTCGAATTGCATTAAAAGGCTTTGTTCAAATCGTTTAACGAAATCCTAGCTTGTTCGTTATCGTTACGTCAAAGCCGGCTCAAGTTGCTCGGTTAGCGAATCTTGGAATGAATCTTCAAACGATCCACTGACCGGAATATCCATGTCGTGCTTGAGGTACAGTTCGTTCGTATTGTTCATGCCACGCGGCCAGATGTGGAATGGCCCTGACGTGCCTTTGATTTGCCAGTCGCCACGAATTCCGTCGCCGGAGACTTTGCCTGAGTACATGACGCTGTGCAAGCCGAGATACTGTTTGCCCCACGAGCAGAGACAGGTGTCGAGGTCATAACTTCCGGTCGCGACCCACGGGCCAACATAGTCGGTTCCTTCTCCGCTGATGCGACCGTTAGCGAAAGCAAGATACATGCTCATCCAGCCTCGTCCGCTACGGTGTGATTCAAGATAGAAACCATTCCATTCGCCCGTTGGCAGTCGGTTGTCGGTTTCTTGGTCGTTTTTTCGGTTTGAGTCAGTTGTCATCGTAAAAGCAAATCGGTGGCGCATTAGAAATTGGACACGGCAATTAATGCACTTGCCATTTTTCGGGCAAGGGCACGCAGGGCAACCGTGGAGAACACTACAAACACGGGCAAAAAAGTAGCTAGACACATCGCCGAGGCGATTTACCAGGCTGATTCTTCGTCTTTGGATTCAGGCCCAAGTTTTCCTTTGACCTTGGCCAGCAATTCTTCGGCATCATAGATTTTTCCAGCGCGAACAACCGTCTGAACATTCCGCGTGTTGCGGATTCTCTCCAGCGGATTTCCCTCGATGATTACCAGATCAGCCACTTTGCCAATTTCGATGCTCCCGTGATCCTTGTCGATCTTCAAAGCACGAGCTCCATTGATCGTCGCGATTTTCAGTGCATCGGCTTCGGGAATTCCATTTCGCACCAACGCATCCAGTTCGCGATGAATGCCAAAGCCAGGAAGATGGTTTCCATTGCTGACATGATCGGTCCCCAAAGTAATTTTTCCACCGGCCTCATAGAACGCTGCGATTGTTGTTTGTTTGGCTCGGTAAACGCGTTGATAGATTTCCATTCCCTTCATCGGCTTCTGGTTTTTTACGATCTCCTGCATGTGCGGCGTGAAGAACTCGCGTTCGTTGATCCAGTATTCATACTCCTCATGAGTTTCCGGAGTCGTTTTTCCTAGATAGCCGTAGGCAGTCAGCGTGCAGTCGAAGTAAACGTCATTGTCGATAAAGTGCTGACAGATTTTCTTGAACGCAGGCGTGCCTGATTGAATGTGCTGCAACGACTCGTAGGCCGATTTTGAATCTGGCATCGCATCGCCACCGAGGAAATGTTCAACGCGGTCGATCCCCATGGTCACTGCCTCACGTGGATTCACACCATTCCGAAAGCCGGATCCCAGGTGCCCCGTTACAGTAAGCTCATGCTTGTGAGCCTGTTCGATGAGGATTCTCAATGACTCTGGATCAATCGATTTGGCTTTAAAGCCACCCGTTCCCTGTTCTGCCCAAAAATCCACCTCGTCGCGGATCTCCTGTTCTGGTTTGTCTCCGCGCCAACCCGGACGAGCACGACCGAAGTACGGTCCGCTGGTGATCAGGCGAGGCCCGATCTGATCGCCGGCTGCAATTCGTTTTCGCAGCTTTAGCATTGATTCAGGATCGAATTCGCCACATGAGAAAGTCACCGTCGCACCATTGGCGAGATAGACGATCGGCATGAATTCAAACTCTTCGCGCCGTTTCTTGATCAGCCGGACGTTGTAGTGAGCATGGCAGTCGATCAAGCCCGGCAGAATGTATTGTGAGTCATCCAGTTCGATGATTTTCTCAGCAGACGTTGCGTCAACGAACCGACCATTCCGGATGGCAATGCCTGAATTGGATTTGAACTTGCCAGCATGGACATCGAAGTAATGTCCACCTGTTACGATCATGTCTGCTTTCTCTCCTTTTGAATCCTGCCCGACTGCTATATCGAGCGGGAAAATCGTCCAAAAGGTCATCACCAAAGCAAAATACAATTTGTTTGAACTCATGTGTCTCATCGTGCGCATTGGAAATAGTTAAACGACTTCGCACCGAAATTATACCGTCATTTAGCCTCGCTAACATTTCGACATTCAAGAAGAAACTGGAAAGACGCTCTCGGCGGTGAGTCCCCAGTTCGCAACGACAATGAGAGCGAAAACTAACAGCAGAAAGAGCCACCAAAGAAGATTGAGCGTTCTCTTGGCATTGCAATTCCGCACTCCCTGTACATTTTCAACAGGGATGGTGCCATGAAAATTGGAACAACAATCAGAAGCATGAACGATAATCCAAATCGCATGCCAAGCAATTCAATTGCCGAATTCTGGATGGACGAATTGCCGCTGAGTGAAGGCGGAGCAGAATCAAATGGATTCTTGTAAAAACCACCACCCTAAACGGATTTTACTCTCGTGCCCAATCAACCGAAGACTGTTTAACGGACAACGTTTCCGATGTCCAGTTTTTTCCAATTCGGATCTCGATATGGTTCATCTGGTCGTCATTAAGCTCGAAAAACATCTCGTTCTCGATCGTCCACTTGGATGCTGCAGACGACGCATCGACTTCGAAATAAAGCCAACCTTGTTTGACTTTGATTTCTGAGCCAGCCCAGCGAATTTCTGCTGCATTCGGATCCTCGTCCTCCTTCAACTCATGCGGCATGAATCGAAAAGACTTGGCAACGTATTTCTTGAACAACACGTTGCGTTTTTCTTCTGTCTCCGCATCAATGTCGACGATACGCTTCTCCAGTTTAGAAACGGCTTTTTCAAGATCTTCAGGCCAAATGCATAACGCGACCTCAAAGGTCTTGCGTTTTGCGTTGTAGTCGATCTCGGCTCGCGTTACGTGAAACGGATGAGAAGCGATGGCACTGCTAACAAAGACGGTCAGCAGTGCGAATGCGATCAGGGTTAGGACACTTTGTCTGCGAATCATTCTTCGTCCTCGTTTTCTTTCTCTTCCTTGTCTTCACCATCTTCTGCGGCCTGCGACTTTTGCATCTGATTCTTCTGCTTTGACTGTTTGAACAACTCAAAGCGAGACTTGATGATTTGAGGAGGGAAATAGTTGTTGGACAAATCGACGTCCGCAGTTTCCAACCGTGGATCGACGATGACTTTCGCGACTGGTTTCTCGGTGATGATCATTCGAGTCACCTGTTTGTTGTCGCGAGTCCAGATTTCGGCTGGGATTATGTAACGCTTGCTGCTGCCGTCTTCGAATTCTGCATCGAAGATGATCGGCATAACCAATCCACCGATGTTTGCGAAGTCGATCAGATAGAAGTGGCGCTTTTCTTCCAGCAACTTCTTCTGGTCGTCATCGAGGCTTTTCAGGAAACTCTCGTAGGCTTTGCGGTCGGACTTCGTCACATCGAGTGGATCGAACTCATTGTAGAAATCGTTGAGTTCCGGGAAATCGTCCGCACGTTTCTTCAGTTCCTTGTTTCGCTTCTTCGAAAGTGTCTCAGGTTTTTCATCGCGAAGTTCCTTTTGGATTCCTTTCTCAACTTCCGGATCCCCCGTGCTCACGTTCAGATGTCGCACGCCGGTTACCGCGATGTCCACGTGATCCGTTGAGTAGAACCAGCCACGCCAGAACCAGTCGAGATCAACACCAGAAGCGTCTTCCATGGTCCGGAAGAAATCGGCTGGCATCGGACGCTTGAATTTCCAACGAATGGAGTACTCTTTGAAAGCAAAGTCAAACAGTTCGCGTCCGAGAATGGTCTCACGAAGGATGTTTAGCGCCGTTGCTGGTTTGGAGTAACCATTGGGCCCGAACTGCAGGATCGATTCCGAGTTTGTCATGATCGGAACCTGATTACTGCTACGCATGTAGCTAACAATGTCGTTCGGTTCGCCGCGACGCGAAGGATAGTTCTCTTCCCATTCCTGCTCAGAAAGATACTGCAGGAACGTGTTGAGCCCCTCATCCATCCAGGTCCACTGACGCTCGTCGCTATTGACGATCATCGGGAAATAGTTGTGTCCGACCTCGTGAATGATCACGGAAATCAATCCGTATTTGGTTCGAGCCGAATACGTGCCGTCTTTTTCAGGGCGTGGACCGTTGAAGCAAATCATTGGGTATTCCATGCCGCCAACGGGACCGTTGACTGAAATTGCGACTGGGTAGGGGTAATCAAAAGTGTAACGCGAGTAGACATTCAACGTGTGAATAATTGCATGAGTCGAATACTTGCTCCACAGTGGCTCGCCTTCCTTCGGGTAGTACGACATCGCCATGACGGGCTTTTCGCCGACGTTGTGCTGCATCGCGTCCCAAATAAATTTCCGTGACGAAGCCCAAGCGAAATCGCGAACTTGATCGGCTTTGTAGATCCACGTCTTTGTTTCTTCTGAAGTGCTTGACTCGTTCTCCTCCGCTTCTTCAGGAGTGACGATGAACATCGGCTTCTCCGTGGACTCAGCTTCCTTGAGCCGCTCACGTTGAGTTTCTGAAAGTACTTCACCCGAATTCAGAAGAACGCCTGTCGACGCAACGATATGATCCGCAGGAGCCGTGATGCTGACCATGTAGTCGCCAAGTTCCAATGTGAATTCACCGGAGCCCAAGAATTGTTTGTGCTGCCATCCGGTGGTGTCGGTGTAGGCACAAAGGCGTGGGAACCATTGAGCGACTTCGTAGATGTAGTTGCCGTCGTCCTCGAAGTACTCGCATCCGGCACGACCGCCGACGAATTTGCTGTTGTTAATCTCGTAGTTCCAGTCGACCTGAAACTCGAAAGTCTCGCCGGTTGCCAATGGCATTGGCAGGTCAACACGCATCATCGTTTCAACAATCGTGTGCTTAAGTTCCCCGTTCGATTGAGAGTCTTTGCAGACAGTGACATTGAATCCGCCGTCAAATACCTCTTTGGCGAGCATACTTTGCATCGACCCAATAGGAATGCGATCGAAGCTGAGCGTGTTGCGACCGAATCGGCCTGCGGTTCGGCCGCGGCTGGCGGCAGAGTCTGGTCGGAAAATGTTTCCGTCCAACTGAAGCCATAAATACTTCAGCTTATCTGGGCTGTTGTTCGTATAGCTGATCTTCTCAGATCCATTTAGCGTCTGATTTTCGTCATTGAGCGAAATCGAAATCTCGTAGTCAACTTTCTGTTGCCAGTAAGCATGTCCGGGAGCACCAGAAGCCGTTCGATACGAGCCGGGAGTCGGCAGGACTTCTTCCAGCTGACGAAATTTGTCTTGCTGGTTGAACTTGCCGTTGTCGCGACGGTTGGCCTGAGCGTGAATGCTGTCCGTGCAGCAAACGAGTGCGATCGCCAATGAAAATCCGGCGATAAAGAAGGACTTGAATGTCATGTGTTTGTGAATTCAGGAGTTCGAAGTAGATAACCAGGATGCAATTTTGGGCCTTTCGATCAGGCCTTTATATCTTACTTCAACTTTCCGGGCAGGGTGAGCACAAAAGTCGCCCCCAAACCGGGCCCTTCACTGCGGACGGACAGCGAACCCCCCAATTCACGGGCCGAGTTCGCGCCGCTGTGAAGCCCGTAGCCTTTGCCCTGCTTTCGAGTGGTAAATCCGTGCGTGAATAGCTTCACTATATTCTCTTTTGCGATCCCAACTCCATTGTCAGAAATGCTGATCGAGAAACTTTCGTCAGACGAACTTCTAACAGATACTCTGATGAGGCGTGGGGCGGTTGTCGAATCAAGGCAGGAATGCTTTGCGTTTCGAATCAGATTCACGATGATTTGCAAAACGCGATGCTTGTCAGTCTCAGTGAGGAGTCCTTCTTCAAAATCACGGATGAGCTTGATGTTGTGTCGCTTCAGCGAACTGCTGCTCATCACAATTGCATCGGAGATCAGCTCGGAAAGATCGACTGTCTCAATGACTCGCGACCCCTGCGTATGTTTTTGTTGCTGGGCAACGATGTTGCTGATGTGTTCAAGGTGTCGGTGTGTGTCTGCGAGTTCGTTCCTGACTTTCTCCTGTTCGCAACGGAAGTGCTCAGCCAGTCCACGAAGGTAGTCCGGAATGTGGTTGCCTCGGTTTCCTTCCTGAAAGAAGACTTCATCATTCGCATGCTCCTCGATCAGGTCGGCGACGCGATTGATTTTTTCGAATTGAATCTTGCTGCAAATCTCATCTGAATGAGCAGCAGCAACTTTTACGCTGGTAAGCACATTGCCGACATTATGAATCACGTTGGTCGCAATCTCCGCCATTCCAGCTCGACGAGAAGCCTCGACAAGTTGCTGATTAGTCTCTTGCAATTTCAGCTCAGTCAGTTTTTGTTCAGTGATGTTGCGACTGATTCCAAACGTGCCGATGATATTATCATTTTCGTCGCGAAGGGGGAGTTTCGACACGAAGACCCACGATTTGTTTCCGTCGCGAATCTCCATGTCTGATTTTCCGATCAGCGGTTTACCCGTGCGAATGATCTCCTGCTCATCATGAAAGAATCGTGCCGCGCACTCAAGGTCGAAGAAGTCGAAGTCTGACCTTCCAACGAGGGTGCTTTGGGGGCCATCACAAAACCGCGCTCGCAATGACTCGCTGGTTAAGGTGTAAACAGAGTTGAGATCCTTAAAGTAGATCATGTCCGAAGTGTTCTGCAGCAAGTTGTGAATCATGATACGGACATCATCGTCTTCACGGATAACTGTCGACACCTCTGGACGTGGGGGGAATTTAGAGTTCATTCGATCAAATCTTCCGGGACGCCGACATTTCAAGGTCTGGTTCGTCGATCGCCGGCATTGAAATCTGAGCCTGAGCCTGAGCCTCAGCCTGAGCTTGATTTTCCAACGCACGCTCGAGAAAACAGTCCCAGCAGTAGAGAAATGCGTCGACAATCACGGGGTCGAAGTGTTTGCCTTGCTCGGATTTGATTAGTGCCTTTGCATCGAAAGGGCACATCGCACTTTTATAGACTCTTTCAGAAGTCAGGGCATCGAATACGTCCGCGACGGCAACGATCCGAGCAGAAAGTGGAATCTGCTGTTGTTTAAGCTGATTGGGATACCCAGTGCCATCGTATCGCTCGTGATGGGATCTCGCGATCTCCGCGGCTGTCAAAAGAAAGTCGCAGTATTGTGATCGGTTCGCAGCATCATCCAAGGCGTCAGCGCCGATCACGGCATGCGTTTTCATGATCTCGAATTCTTCAGGCGTTAGTCTTCCGGGTTTCAGTAAAACGCTATCCGGAATCCCAACTTTTCCGATATCGTGAAGGATGCTGGAGCGAGAAACATATTCGATATAGGAACGATTGATCTGGCCTTGGTAAGGCCCTGATTCTGCGAGTCGTTCGGCTAGGATGCGGGTGTAGTACTCAATGCGTTCGAGGTGTTCACCCGTTTCTGGATCGCGTGACTCTGCAAGCTTTGCCAATGAAGTGAAAACGACGTCGCGTGTTGATTCAATCTGACGTGTGCGGCGTTCAACGATAGCTTCGAGTAACAGTTGGTTACGGGTGGCGCTGCGGCTCATCTGCCAACGTGCAACTTGCGAAGCGACTGTCTGGCGTAGCTCAAATGGCTCGAATGGTTTCTTCAGGATCAATAGCTGATCCGTCCGAGGCAATTCGTTCGAGATCTGTTCCCATCCATAGTCTGAATAAGCGGTACACAGCACGATCGGGAGTTCCGGAGCAATTTTCCAAATGCGCTGGGCAGTTTTGACGCCATCCCAACCAGGTGGCATTCGCACGTCGATCAACGCGACTGAATAGGGCCGGCCTTTGGCGATCGAACGGCGAACCATTTCGAATCCATCTTGGCCTTGGTAGGCAGAATCGATTTCGTACTGGAATTTCTCTGCAGCGGAAGTTGTTTTGGGCGCATCGCCAAAAAGAAGTGATTCTGACTTTGCCAACGCCTTGTCGAAGTGCCGCGGAATGAGAACTTTTCGATAGTCCTCGTGAATCGCGACATTATCGTCGATTGCGAGTACTCGAAATTGCTTACGGGCAGAGGTTTTCATGTTGTCGAAGCAAACAAAGCCAAATGGAGAGGTATGGAGAGCAAATCACCTTCGAAAGGTAGGTTTTCCTGAGCCAGATTCTCTGATTTCCAATCCGTCTTTGCATTGGACGTTGAAGCGAGCGACTAATTATGTCGGTCATCCGGTCGGTATCGAATATTCTCGCAATCCATCTATTCGATTGCCGTGAAGACTGCCCGTATTTGACGTTGCAGCGTCTGCGGGGCACGCACAACGGCAAGCTTTTTGCCAGAGAGCAGCGTCGTTGAAACCCCCGGCTGGTTCAATTGCGGACCAAGGGCATCAAACAGGATTCGGTTGAGTCGCTCAGTGTTGAGCCTTCCGCCTGCGAGCTTCTCTATTGGATACAGCTTAAGAACAAATATTTGGTTAGCGACTTCGGGGGAAGTGAGCCAAACCGTGTTCTCGTTGGCAACATAAAAGGAAGTTTGTAAACCATGCGCTGTTTCTTTCACGACCTCACCGAGGGTCCTTTCGTTAATCCAGCTTGGAGCCATTGCGTCGGTCGTCCAGTCGTTCTGCGTGAGCACTCGCCAGTCAGCGATCACCTGAACTTCGTATTCGTTGGCAAGCTTTCTGAAAAATTTCGCAATCGGAACACGAACAGAATTTTCGCCTTCATAGGCTTTCGCAAATGCCCCCTTGTCAAGCCAGGCGACAGGCTTCAGCAATCGTGATCCTCCCAAATCACCGCGAGTCGCTGCTTTGATTCCATTGACCAGATCTTGAGCTTCCTGAATGGCCGCGGGAGTATTCGTCAACTCAAACTTCCCGTTGGCAAAGTTGATGGTTCCCTTGGGTTGCTGCGCAGGGGCGATGTTCGGGTCAGCTACATCTGGCTTCCAAGAGTCTGGGTAAACGAATTGCCGAATAACGCGAATCAGTTCCTGTGCATCCTCTTCGTTTTCAATGATGGCGGCGATGCTAATCGAATCTTGCTTGAGGTCACCATTCTCCTTGAGAGTAATCCAAAATCCTTGGTCAGTTTCAACGGCGGCCAGACCCACTGAATCGGCAACTTTGCGAACGACGGACGACGTTGATTCGTTCTCCATTCGCAGGTCAATCAGCGGATTAAAATCAACACCCGCGGCCGCAATGGCCGGTACATCGATCGTCAGCACCAAGCCGGAAATTGCGGACAGTTCATGCAGCACGGTCTGGAGCGATTGCTTTTCATAGGTGACTTCCAGCAATACTTGATCCTTTCGACGGGTGGGATCATCGAGTTCCAATGGAAACTTCTCAAAAAAGTATTTCGGTGTTCCGACGGCCAGTTCGTTGCGAACGTTCGAAGCTGCTCCCTGAATCTCAAGAAGTGAAGTTCCTGTCTCCGCCAGAATCGATTTGAGCTTGTCCAATTCGTTGCTCGGTTCGGCGACTTCTACCGAGGGCGTAACTGCTGGTGGATCGCTAGACATGGCGATATCAGTCGCAGGGGAGTCTCCAAATCCTTCAACTTCCGTTTTTCTTTCCGTCACGTTCCCCGAAACTTTGGGGGCCGTTTCCGTAACACCATCAATCATCGGCGGGGCTCCAATTTCGGGCGGCGTGTCCAAGACGAGGTCGCCGGGCACTTCTTCCGGAGTTGCGTCCGTTGCTGGAGTCACTTTATCTTCAACTGGGATAGCGACATCTGAATCCGATTTTGGTTCAACAACGGGTTCTGCAATGACGGCGCTGTCGTCCGGATCTTTGTTTGGTACTTCTGCGATTTCATCGTTGCGAGACCCGGACCAGTTGAGGATGGAAACAATGACGGCGCCAAGAACGAGAAGGCAGCCGATCGCTCCCATAACCACCAACACCAATCGCTGTTTCTTTTTCGTTGCCGGATTCACCCACTCCTGCCCTGGAGCCAACGCTGGTTTGGTTGGTTGACGGATCGGGGGTTGTGCCTTATTCGGTCTCGGTGGCAGAGTCGGGATCGGCTTCGGCGCTTCCTGCGGGCGCTTTTCTAAAATGGAATCCATGTCCATGTCATCGAAGTCGCCGGTCAACGCAAGCGACTCACCGATGTCGTGCCCATCGGGCGCCTCGACCAAAATCATCTCTCGGCATCGCGGACATGCCAAACGTTGACCGACAGCCGACCGGTTCTTGACCTTCAGTTTCGCTGCACAGCTTTTGCAAACCAGTTGAAACGGTTCCACGAATTGATCTCCAGCGAACGAAAACAATGAACTAAGGTTGAACTCTAAATACCTCTGGCAAAACGTAACCATTTTGTCCGGCGGCTGTGCGTGTCGTGATCAAAACAAACTTCTTCCCAGATGAATCGGCATCTTCGGTGACGACCCAAACGAGCTTGCAATTCGGATCGGAAGCTCCCGCGATGTCTCGATTCGGATTTGCGGAAACCATGACTTGCGTGAGAATATCTGCAACCGATTGGTTGGAGATTTCCAATGGGCCGGGACGCTGGTTCTGTGTGATCCCATCTTTTTGCAAATCGGTTCCAGCGAGTCGAATGTTGAACTCAAAAGGTAAGTCTAGGTACTGATCCGAAATCTCCTCCCGAATATCTCGCAGCAAAACATTCAAATCCGGCGGATTGGCAATGTTTAGATCGCGGCGGGTTGCCAAAAGTTCCTCCAAAGTTTTGGGAGTTTTAGATTCTGTGGATTTCGCGACATTCGCTTTTTGCGGCTCGAAGGCGATCGCCAACTCCGTCGCCGCAAAGAAATTGTGCATTGCCCCGGGTGGCAGCCACGCGTTTCCGACGACCTCTCCGAATTCGCTGCCCCAGCGAAGTTGACCAGAAAGGTCGCGAAGCATCGCACCGAATCGTGCTCGAACCGGTTCCCAATACGGCAATGCCTGACGCTGTCGGAGTGTCCGTTGCGATTGCTCAAGCGTTGACTCGATCCGCTGGTTCATTGCTGTCGCAGCTTCGCTAGGCTTGAGGTCGGTTGTGTGGTCGATGCGAAATTCGATGTAGTCGCCGTCGGCGTGGTGCAAGCTGACGGAAACGCCTCGAACTGCTGCGGGCAACATCAAACGCAATTCATTCATCCACTTTCTATGATCAAAGAAAAGCTTCTGTCCTTCGGTGTTGAAGAGCGATACGACCGGGAGCAACAGATTGACGTCTCGATCAGAGTCCGAACTGGCCACCATCTTTCGAAGTGTGCCCGAGATTGCTGCAACTTCGCCTTTCGCAACCTGCTGTACCAACTCGAATGGCCCCACCGCAAAAGAAAGAACGCTTCCGCTTTTAGGATCCGTTTCCTTGATCCACCAAGCATCGCCGAGCGTTTTCTCAAACGCGTTCTCAATGCCAAGAATTGGCGATGGTTGCTGCCAATTTTGCAAGCATTGATGAAGCGGAACTGGCTGGCTCAATTCGACCAGCACGAACGATTCGTATTCGAAAGTCAGATTGCTGTGGAATGAGATCGTCGTCGACTCAACTGCCGCGAAAGGGAAGCCCATGCGGGATTCAAGCTGGCGAAGCGTTGAATCGACTCGCGGGCCAAGTGACTTGATTGTCCGAAGTCCGGATTCTGATTCGTGGATTGATTGCCAATTGATTGCCGCTATCATTCGCGGCGAAGGTGGCAGTGAGCTCACGTCGATCGGGAAGCCGGTCGTGGGAGATTCCCACAAGGTTTGCTGGTCGTCAGCGATGATCTCTTGGATATAACTTTGAGTTGCGAGCAATTCAGCAAGAGTTTTACGTTTGGCTTCGGTCTCATTGGCAGCGACGGTTTCAACTGCCAGATTTGTTGTTTCCGTCTTTTCGAGCTTCGCGACTGTAGGACGTGGCGGATCCAGTTTCTTGAGGTTTGCTACCAAAGCAATGGTGCCGAGTAAAACGGCGAAGCCAAACAAGGATGCACCAAGTGACGCGGCCACGGGCCATTGCTTCGTTCGGCGCAGTGGAGCAGCAGCGGCACCCTCGCACTTCGTTGCGTTCAACTCAGGAAGCGAATCCGCAACGGTTGGTTTTGGCGTCACCCAAGGGGAAAGCCTTGAAAGGAAAACGGCTTCTGTGGCTGAAGGCTTTCTGTTTGTTTTGGTAACGGAATCATTTCCGGAGACCTCGACAACGCGCCGCAGAAATTGTTGGGCGGTGAACGAATCGTCGGCGGTGACGGCGTCGAAAATCAGCGTGCTGACTTCTTCAGAGACGTCTCTCGTACTCAGCGTCGTCAGGAACCTCTTCATGCCGGCTTTTGAAATCTTTTCAGATTCGGGAGCATCTCGTCCCGTCAAAAGACGAAACAGCATTCGGCCGAGTGAAATTGCATCCGAACGCTCGCACTCCGTTTCGGCATGCGTCAATGGAAGCAACACTTTTGTAATGCCCATTTTCAAGTTGGGAAAGACGTGGTGAAGTGCCAGCGACCCGTGCCGAATTCCATTCGATTCCAATTCTGAAATCGCTGTAGCGACTTGGTAAATGATCTCGAGCGATTGTGATTCGGTAAGCCTTCTTTTTATCGGCATTTTTGTGGCCAGCGAATCGCAGCCCACAACTTCGGTTGCAACGAAACGGTGCGATCGATTGACAACGCACTCGTAGATCTGGACAAGATTCGGATGGTCGATAGAACGACATTTCTCTGCGACTGCCTCGATCGCGTCCCATCGTGGTAAGTCGTCCTGTGAGTGGCCCTCAAAAAAATGAAGCCAAACGAGGTGATTCGACATTCGGTCTCGGGCTAGCCAAACATTGGGGCCAGCAGCTTTTTCGAGAACGCGGTAGCGCCCAAAGTCAAAGGGGCCAAACTGTCCTGCGAGGAAAACTTCAGTTTGAAGTTCAGTCAGAATTGTTTCTTTGATGAGCCAAATCGCGATTGCTTCAGAATCTACGCCCGATTCCCGAGATTGGTAGCTTTGCTGAGCTTGCAAAAACTCCGATGCTGAGAGCAATTCGCTTTTCCGGATGGCTTCCCAGAATTGATCGGTTCCAATCTTTGGGATTTGCGTCATGAATGTTTAAGCTTCCGTAAGCAGAAATTTAAGGGGGTTCAAAAAGCATTCGAAGATTTTGAAAGCTATCCAATTGCCGCAACCTCTATTAGACCTTATTGTAAATCAACAATTCCGTCTGGCGAACCGTACACAGGCTTTCCCCGAAAGTTCTTTCTGTCTCTCATGAACAAACCAGTACCAATACAACGCAAGCACCATATGAACGCGTTCGAAACCGTTCAGCATTACTTTAACCGGGCCGCGGATCAACTGGATCTCGATCCCTCATGGCGAAAACTCATGATGATGCCGAGCCGCGAGATTACGGTCGAAGTGCCGGTCGAGATGGATGACGGTCGATTGGAAACGTTGGTGGGTTTTCGCGTGCAGCACAACAACGCGCGAGGACCGATGAAAGGTGGATTGCGTTACCACCACGAAGTTGATCTGGATGAAGTTCGAGCATTGGCGTCGTTGATGACATGGAAGACCGCGGTCGTCAACATTCCTTATGGCGGAGCCAAAGGCGGCATTCGTGTAAGCCCGAGAAGTTTGAGCGTGAAAGAGAAAGAAAGAATCACTCGAAAGTTCATCGATCAGATCCACGAGATCATCGGTCCGGACAAAGATATTCCAGCACCCGACATGGGAACTGACTCAAGAACAATGTCATGGATTCGAAATCAATGGGAGAAGTACCATGGCTTCAACCCAGCATGCATAACGGGAAAGCCAGTTGAGGACTACGGAGCAAAAGGCCGAGAAGAAGCAACCGGACGCGGTGTCGGCATTCTTGCTTTCAAGCTGTTGCAACGAATGGGGCACCGTCCGAAGGACACACGCGTCATTATCCAAGGCTTCGGAAACGTAGGTTCGCACGCCGCCAAATTCATGCACGAGTCTGAGTTTAAGATCATCGCGATCAGTGACGTCTCGGGTGGTTACATGAACGAAGAAGGCATCGATATTCCTGCGGCGCTGCATCATGTTATTGATAATCGCAGCCTTGAAGGATTTGCAGGTGCGGAAAAGATCAGTAACGATGATCTTCTGATTCAAGAATGCGAGTTGCTGATTCCTGCTGCTCTCGGTGGAGTGATTCACGAAGAGAACGTGAATGACGTCAAGGCCAAGATCATTATCGAAGGTGCCAACGGGCCAATCGATGCAGATGCCGACGAGGTACTCTTCGAGCGTGGCGTGACCGTATTGCCGGACATCCTTGCCAACGCGGGCGGCGTGACAGTGAGCTATTTCGAATGGGTGCAGAATCGCCAGTATTACAGTTGGGACTTGAATCGTGTCCGCCAGCAACTTGATTCAATTCTTTCATCTGCGTTCGAAGAGGTCTGGCAGCAGTCTCAAGACGCCCAGGTTAGTCTTAGAACAGCTGCTTTTATGTTGGCCCTTACTCGTGTCAAAAATTCGATGGAGCTCGCAGGCTTTTGATTAGAGCCGCAGAATATTCGGTGCATATCGGCGATGGATTCATGGTCCTTGTAATGGAGATCGCAAAAGGAGGCAACAAACGTGACATCGAAAACGCAGCGTATTCGAAGATAAAGTTGTCGCATCTTTTGCGCACCGACTCGCTTGGTTGCACGCTCACTACGCGACTCAGGGAAGCAACCAGCGAGAAGAAGTGGTCGGTTTTTTTGTGACTAAATCTCGGACTAGTATTTCTTGTTGACGGCTTCGGTGGAAGCAAGTTTCTTGTTTTTCTTAGAGATCAGCGTTTGCAGCGGCCCAACATTGCTTGCCCGTGCGGGCCAAGTCGTGCGGATCGACGTTCCAGCTGGAGTCTTTATGCCGCTGTTGAACCAGAACCAACCGCCAGAAATGATGCCAACAACCTCATTCTTCTGATTAAATACTGGACCCCCAGAGTCTCCGGGAAGTAGAGGAACGTCTGCGAAAATCTTTTCGAGGCTAGAAGGAGACGATGCAGTTGCTGAAAAGTGTCGGATACAACAACTGAGTTGAGAACCGCCACCGAGGCCTGCGAATTCAAGCTCATCGCCGCTTTCGATTGGATCCGTAGCGATAGGTGAGGTTGGAACTCCCTCTGGAATCCAGACCCAAAGCAACGCGACATCCTTGTGTTCATCAGCATGCACGATGCGACACTTCTTGGCACGCTTGCCATTGCGGAACTTGACCTTGATCAGTCCGTCACCTTTGTCATCCTGCACAACATGGAAGGCCGTAAGAACGTATCCCTCGTGCCCGCCTTTGAGCGGTTTGGTTTCGTCAATCTCGACGACGACCCCAGTGCCCACGCCACCGGCTGAATGTATTTCCACGATGGAATGATGGTGCTCTGCGATAGGCGTCCATTTCCAAAGCCCCGAGTCCTTGCCAACTTGGGCTTGGGCTTGCGTGCATAGTAAGCTGACGCAAAGAATGGCAAACACAGTTGTTATTCGCCGATGTGATCCTGAAACCTGACTCATGCTGCTGCCTCCGGCAGAGCGAACAGGTCCCATTCCGTTCGAGATGATCTGGTTGATCGTTAATCGATATAGCAGGGCCCGCCCGCCGAGAATTGTCATCCGTGAAAATTCAAAGATTCTTTCGTATACGTTTAGATCGGCTGTTGCCAGATAGAAAGTTTAGCGCCGCAGTGTGATTGCGGGTCATGCAGGTGTTGCGTGCATGAGGGGAAGGCGTTAGTTGCGTGCAATGCGCGATCACTTACCATTAGACGATCTTTCATGGATTGGAGGGCTAGCAGTGCTATCACCGGTAATCTTCTGGGTAGGTCTGACCTCGATGTTTGCGTCCTGACGTTGCCGCGACGCAACCAAATCAAACAAGCGATTGGTCTCGCGCTCGCGCAACTCAAGTACAACTTCCTCGAACGTTTTTGTTCCGGGGGTGACTTCGATGCATCGGATCAAGTGCGTCCCGAATTTCGAAGCGTAAGGCTGCGAGATTTGTTCTGGCTTAAGTTCAAACGCCATACGAGTGAATCCTCGGGGCATTGGGCCCGCATATTGGATCCATCCAAGATCTCCATCGTTTTTGGCAGACGCAGATTGAGAATGTTTCTTGACGGCCTTTGGCCAATCGATTTCCCGGTCCATTAGTTGTCGTCGAACCTTAGCTGCTTTCGTTTTCGTCTCTGCGGTGTCTTGTTTCCAAAGGATTTGAGCGACATGATACTTCGTTCCGTCGAAGTACTTTCGCTTCTCATCGAACTGTTTCTTCAGGTGTTCGACAGTTACATAATTGGTCACGTATTTTCGCCACGAAGTTTTCCATTCGATTTCACGACGCAGTTCCTGTTCCGAGAGTTTGAGTTCTGCGAGGAAGACATCCAAGTTTTGAGCGGTCAGCTCAAGTTGCGTTTTTAGCTCCACAAGCCTAGTATCGATTTCGTCTTCGCTCGTTTTGAACTTTCCCGCCCGTAAGTGCTGCAGGACAAGTTCTTGTTTGATGCAGTGTTCAATTCCGATCTGGATGACGGAATCGTCTCGCTTGGTGCGATCCGAGAGATCTGGCAAATTTTGAAACGATCGGTCGAGAAAACGGTGGACAACGTTGAGCGAAACAGGTTGCCCATTAACGGTAGCGACGACCGATGAGTCCTGAGCTCTGGAAACGGAGCAGGTCGCGACCCACAGCAAGTACAGGAAGATTGATTGCCGAAAGTGAATCACGGTAAGGGGATGTCCTTGAGCGAAATGTCGGCTGGAACAGAAACGATGGCTCCGGGGCTCTCGTAAAGCAATCCAAAATTTGCTGGCTCATCGACGAAGAAGTATTGAATCGTGACTCCATCTTTGTCCAAGTCTCCTCCTTGATGGCCAATGGACGGTTCCTTTTTTCCAGCGTCATTGATCAGGTAGAGAGGATTGTCATACAACCAACCAAGATGCGATTCAAATTCTTCGGTTCCCGATTCCATCGCAACGCGAACGTTGACAGCATAGAGGTCTTCGTTTTGTTCGTATCCCAAATACTGCACGGATATTCCGGCCTTGCTGATTTTGGGCTCACCTTCAATGCCACCAATTTCCGCGAACCGAAACTTCTCGCGTCGGCCCGGAAGAATGCATTCGAGTCGGCCCTTTATCGAGCCGATTTTTGTGATCTTCCGATCAATGTTTTCCAGCGTTAACGACATCTCTATTTGATTGATGCCCTGCTGCACGGTGCCCGAGAGAACCTGATCGGGATTGGAAACTTTTAGTTCGTTTCCATCCTCATCAACCACGGAGACTTTACTCAGTGGCATATCGATCGATATCGGAGTGAGCCTCGGCTCCCATTGAATTTCCAGATCAACACGTGTGTAGTCGAGGCCCGGTCTAAGCAAGTTCTTTGCGGAGGAGACGCTGGAGACTCGAATTCGAAAGATCCCTGATTCATCGAGTGGGGCAGGCGTCTCGGTGACAGCTTTGTCGACCATTGTTGGATCGGCTGGTGGTTTGGGAACGACGGACGTCTGTCCTAGTGCGCCACCGTAAACCGTAGAGTCCAAACCACTCCGGGCTGTTACGTCTGCGAGTGCGCTCCAGAAGGACGCATCTTTCAGATCGAGGGTGATAGTTTTTTCAAGGAACGCAGGGTCGTAGCCTTCGGCGAGCGCGATCACGTTGCCGGTCTGTTTCTTTATTCGGGCAAACGCTTTCTTCAGCGACATAGGGCCGCTGAGCGTAATTTTCGATGGTGAGATTGCTTCTTCGATCGCTACCTGTTCGAGTTGCTTGCGAATTCGGGTCAAGCGGGAATTGAGATCTTCCTCAAATTCGGAAGATGGATCTGAGATGTGATCCAACGCGACCGAGCCCAGTTTAATCATGGATTTTTCGGCTTCGTCACGTTCCTCAAAGCTGGCTGATTCCAATTGCTCCTGTAAAGCTGCGACTGCATCCGCGACTGCCATTTCTTCGGTTTGCGCGACCAGTTGCGACTGAGAAAACACCATTGCAGTCAACAGTGCGACTTCGAGGAGGTAATTCGTCTTTGAGAAGAGCATTAAAATCACAACGTTGGACTAAGGAACCACCCAGTTGTCTTCGCGAACAAAGCCATCCATCTAGGTCGAGTGACCCAAAAGCAACTTGCTAGGGCAGATCTGCAATTGTCACAAGTATATCGGAAACGGACGGTGATTTTCCGTCGTGCAAAAAATATGTGAAGGGAAATCGACATATTTGCCGCAAGACACAACGAGGTTTCCACACAGGCGAAGATCGTTTTAATATCGTCTGGGAAACTTGGCTAATTTTATTGGCTCGTTTCGAAGACCAACGTTTCTGCAAGGGCATCGTTCTTATTCTTACATTGTGAATTCCACATGCGCGCGCGCTAGCTCAAAGAATGTGCCGCCGGGTAGCGAAAATCATGATGAGCAACGGTGAGATTTTGCCCGTGAGCAGAAACCGTAGCCAGGAAGTCCCTCAGAGGTTTTTCCCAAACCTGAAAGGCCGATTGCCATCGGCTTGAAGAGATTGTCTTTTAGCGCGGATTCGTCGCCGGTGCATTCACCCTGAACTTCGCCATTTCAAGCTTTCGCCCCGAATCTTCGTAGTTGACTTCGTCCATAAAAGCCTGAATCAAAACTAGCCCACGACCGACGCCGTCGCGAAAACTGTCAGGGTTGGAAGCGTCAGGTAGCTGACTGGTATCGAAGCCCTCACCTTCATCGCGGATCTCGAACTCGACTTTGTCCGGTGTAATTAATGCACGGAAATGTACTTTGCGATCGCGATATTCGCTGCTTTTTGCACGGACCGAAATTGCATCGCGAGAAAGAACCACGAAATCCTCGCGGTTCATGGCCAGATTGCCACGGAACATCGCGTTGGTCAGAGCGTTCTCCATCGCGACGCCAAGCTGAACCTGGCAACGCTGGCTGAAGATTTCCTGAGAACCAACGATCTCCTGAATCATGTCGACCAGTGGATCAATCAGTTCAATATCATTGTCAAGCGTAAACTCGAACTCGCTTCGCCTCGCGCAGTTCATTAACTTCCGATTCCGCGAGTTGGAGCGACTGAGCGAGAGCACGTACATGACCGTTTCGTAAAGGCTGTTGGCCAGGTCAGACTTTGGCACGAAGCTGGCTGCTCCGCTAGCGAGTGCTTGTGCGGCGATGTTCTCGCTGCCGTGAGCCGTGATCAAAACGACGGGAAGTTCAGGGTATTTTTCATTGATTTCGTTGACCAAATGCAAACCATCATACTCGGGCATTTGCAGATCAGTAACGACAAGGTCAGGAAGCTGATTTGAAATCTGAAGCAACGCTTCCTGAACACTCTTGGCGTACGATACGTCCAAAGTGGGATCGTTTTCCAAAAGACCACCGGCCAATCGGCGATCAACAGCGGTATCATCGACGATTAAAATTCCTGGCATCTCACTCTCCCCATGATGTCTTAGTAAGCCAAGTGACGTGCTCGACCCAATTTGTTTTTAACTCATTTTTTCACCAATTGCCAGCAACTGCGTCCGAAACATCTATCCGTTGGTGTCTGACGAATATCGTTTTGAAAGCGAGAAAGCGGTCTCAAATCGAGCCATGAAAATCGTTACATACCCTAGTCTTTCGCTAGCCAAAACGAACAATACGTTGCTTGTTGAAATACCCTTTTGGGGCAAATTGGTAGTCAAATGAATTGCAAAACAAGGTATAAAAGGGGTCGACTTCTCTTGAACCCATGTTTCGAGTTGACACATCTGCCGCAAACCGACAATTGCTACTGCTGATATTCCAGCAGAAAAGAGATTTAGCCAAAATATGATCGTGGTGCACTAATTCAAGGCCAGTCATGAGTTCTATAAGCAAAAACGTGTTGACATCCATCGAAGCTGTATCGGGCGACGGAAATAATCGTGTCCGCGTCAACTTCCTTTCATTTGCTCTACCGTCAAGGTGGTTTCTCGCTTTGCTGGCAGTGCCGATGTTAATCGCACTGGGTATTTCTGCGTATTTGACCTACGTCTCGGTAACTGCTTCCGAGATCGTTGGCTGCAGTGGTGGTCAACTTTTCGATTGCTCGCACGTTATCTACAGCAAATGGTCCAAGCTGATGAGCGTCCCAGTAAGTGCCATGGCACTGGCGACGTATCTTGGAATGATCGCGGCCGCGTTGGTCACGTCTGTTAGCCGATTCTCAAATTCAACCCGCCAAATGGCTTGGGTCGCAGTGACCGGCTTGGCGATAGCTGCAGCCTTGGCCGCTCTATATTTTACTTTCCTGCAGGTCTTCGTTTTGGAGCACCTTTGTCCTTGGTGCCTCGGGGCTCATGCTTGTGGTTTGCTGATCGCCACCGCGATCTTATGCAAGAACCGGATTGCGTTGCCGCAGATGGCAACTGTTTCTGGGTTTGCTGCCGCAGGCTTGGCAGTCATGATCGGACTTCAGGTTAACTCGGAAGAGCCTCCCAAGTTCATCATCACGGAATACGAGCCAGTTGTGGTTCCGAATAATGACGCTGAGAGTCAGGTCGAAACATATGTGATCGCTCCGCAGGACTTTGAGGGAGCTCCTACCGACGATGAGAAGATGCTCGCTCCTGACGACGATATGCTTTTTGCTCCTCCCGAGGACGGGGACGAAGATCTGTTTGAGCCACCCTCGGAAGACACAGACGACGGAGCCATTAAAGCGACGGAAGCAGACACAGCACTCATTCGTGCCGCCAGATTCAGCAGCGAAATTTTCTGCCAGCTTATTGCTTATCGGTTTCCATTCCAGGCCATGCTGGTCCTGCAGCAGCCTGCCAAACAGGAAGTCAAGCAAGGGGATGCCCAAAATTCGAAAGCATCTTCGCAAAAGACAGAAGGCAAGCAGAAGGCTTTGAAGAAGGAAAAACCCAAGCAGCGTATCGTTGAGTTCATGGGAAAAAAAATAAATGCCTATCAGTGGCCGATTGATGGCAGCCCTACTGCCAAGCACGTGTTCGTCGAAATGTTTGACTACACGTGCCCGCACTGCCGCACAACAAGCCGAGCCATTTTTCAAGTGAAGGCCGAAATGGGCGATGATCTTGCGGTTGTCGTCTTGCCGGTTCCAATGCACACACGATGTAATTCAGCAGTTACACAGGATCACGAAGTTCACCGCGAAGCTTGCCAACTGTCGGAGCTTGCCGTTGCGGTTTGGCGTTGCGACAAAGCTAAGTTTTCAGCGTTCCACAAGTGGATGTTTGAGGGTGACAAGGCTCCAAACCACTTGACGGCTCTTTCCAAAGCCGCTGAATTGGTCGGCAAGGAGCAAATTGAAACTGAGCTCAGCAAGAATACTTCAAAAGCTTACGTTAAGTATCACGTGCAGTTGTACAAGGACCTCCAGGGAGGAGCCGTGCCGAAATTGCTTTTTCCAAGGCGGGCCGTGCAGGGCGAGTTCACCGATAAAGATGCGCTTTCGAATCTGATCAAACAGGACGCAAAGTAAGCAAGACGGTAAGCTTTGTCCTGCCGCCCCTTTCCGTTGAGTCGAGTTCGCTGATAATGGATCCCTGATAAACAGGTAACCCCATTTGCGAGCTAACATGAATTCCATTCTTCGCGTTTCTCTTACAATTGCCATCGGGCTTTCGAGCGTTGCTGGTGCGATTGCTCAAGAGGAACAGTCGGCCGGTTTGGACACGACGTCATTCAATCGTGACGTTCGTCCCCAAGATGATCTTTTTGAATACGTCAACGGCACGTGGTTGAAGAACACGCCGATCCCGCCAGACAAAACGAACTACGGTTCGTTCACAAAGCTGGCCGATCTTTCGGAGAGTCGCCTGAAGACAATCGTTGAAGAACTTTCTGCTGGTACGCATGCAAAAGGAAGCGACGAGCAGAAAGTCGGCGATTTCTTCAAAGCATACATGAATGTCGAACGCGCCAACGAACTGGGCGCGTCTCCGATTCAGGATGAACTCGCAAAGATCGATGCTTTGGAGACGAAAGGGGATCTATATCGGCACTTCGGCACGCTTGACCAGATGGGTATTGCATCTCCGTTTGGAGCCTACGTGTCGCAGGACGCGAAAGTTTCGACACAATACATTGTACATGTTGTCCAGAACGGGACAACGCTTCCGAATCGCGACTACTATCTTGTCCGTGGCGACGAAAAGAATCGCTCGGCTCGAGAAGCATTCGTAAAGTACATCGACAAGCTGATGCAGTTGGCCGGAACCGATGGCAATGCTGAAGACATTCTTGCTTTTGAAACTCGCCTTGCAGATGCCTCGTGGAGCAACATCAAGCTTCGTGACGCAGAAGGAAGATACAATAAGTACAAGACCACCGACCTCGCTGCTCTTACACCAGGCGTTGACTGGAACACCATGTTTGAAGCCGCTGGAGTTGTGCCGGGCGATGAAGTCATCGTTAACACGCCTAGCTACTTCGAAAAGTTAGATGAGATTCTTGAGCAGACTTCGCTTGATACGTTGAAGGGCTATGCGAAGTTTCAGCTCATCGATCGATTTGCTCCACATCTTTCAGAGCCATTTGTGTTGGCACACTTCGACCTGCACCGAAAAGAACTTGGCGGTGTCACCGAGCAGCGTCCTCGTTGGAAGCGTGCGATTGCCGCGATCTCCGGTGGACGCGGGTTCGGAGCTTTGGGGGAAGTCGTTGGCAAGGTTTACGTGCAGCGTCACTTCAAGGCGGAAGCCAAAGAAAAGATGGACCGGCTGGTCAAGAATCTTCTCACTGCATTCGGGAACAGCATCGATGGTTTGGTTTGGATGTCGGACGAAACGAAAGCTAAAGCGAAAGTCAAACTCAGCAAGATTCGCACCAAGATTGGCTATCCAAACAAGTGGCGAGACTATTCCGCTTTGGTTGTCGAGCCGGATGATCTTGTGGGCAACATGATTCGTTCATCCAAAGTTGAACACGATCGTTCGGTCAGCAAGCTTGGTAAGCCAATCGATCGCGAAGAATGGGGCATGACTCCACAGACGGTCAACGCATACTACAATCCGACCAAGAATGAGATCGTTTTTCCCGCTGCGATTCTACAGTCGCCTTTCTTCTCTGCCGATGCAGATGTTCCGCTGAACTACGGCGGTATCGGTGCCGTGATTGGCCACGAGATCAGTCACGCATTTGATGACCAGGGCAGTCGCTATGATGGCGATGGAAATCTGAATAACTGGTGGACGGACGAAGATCGTGAGGCATTCGAAAAACTTACGAAGCAGCTCGTCAAGCAGTACGATGGCTATGAGCCATTGCCGGGCAAGTTCGTCAAAGGCAACTTTACGCTTGGCGAAAACATTGCTGACCTTTCAGGACTCGAAATCTCGCATCGCGCGATGTCGATTGAGCTCGAGGGAGAAGCTCCGATTGAAGTTGCCGGTTGGAATCAGGATCAGCTGTTCTTTGTTGGCTGGTCTCGTGTTTGGGCTCGCAAGTATCGCGACGCAGACATGATGAATCGACTGCTGACGGATCCGCACTCGCCGTCAGCCTATCGAGCCAACGGCCCGGTGACAAACATTGATGCGTTTTACAAGGCGTTCAAATTAAATCCAGGTGATCGGTTGTACAAGCCAGACGAAGAGCGAATCAAAATCTGGTAACTATTGAATGTCAAGCACGCTCTGATGTAGCAGGGAGTGTGTCAACTCACCAGCCGGCTGGCCGTCTACAAGGACGGTCAGTTGGTGGGTTTGAGTTCCCTCTTCATTGCCAACCGCATCGAACTCGATTGTTTCGACTTTTCCGGGCGCCAACCGATCCAAAGTCAGGTAATTGCGTTGGTTTCTTCGCTTAACCAAGCCTCACGGGTGACGCTGGCAGCGGTGCGAATCGGCCAACTTGGCATGGCAGAAGAAAAAGGAAAGCAGTGATCCCACCGAGGCGACTCCGGCGCGTTTGTCATCTCACGCAAAGTAGGCCAACCAATGAGTAGATCGAAGATCGATCTATTCTTCGATCTGGTAGTCCACCGGCGAAACTTTATCCAGGCGAAACTCTTTTCGACTAAGTGCCACATAGTGGTGGCCGATTGAGATTTGCTCGCCTTCCCATACGCGATTGCCATCTTCATCAAGGCGAGCGTTCATCGTCGCTTTTTTGCCGCTGTGGCAAATCGTTTTGATCTCGCCAAGTTCGTCAGCCCAAGCGAGAAGATACTTGCTGCCTTCGAATGGTTCACCTTGGAAGTCGGTTCTGAGTCCGTAGCAAAGAACGGGCACGCCGAGTTGGTCTGCGACCAGAGAAACCTGAAGCACCTGTTTGGCTGACATGAACTGGGCTTCGTCGATGAACACACAGCCGATCTTTGAATCGTCCTGCCGAGTTTTCACATCCGCGAACAAATCGAACTGGCTTTGAAACGGAATTGCCTTTCGAGTCAGGCCAAGTCGCGAAGAAATCGTTCCTGATCCGTCCCGATCATCAATGACAGGCGTGTAGAGCAAAACGTTCATGCCTCGCTCTTCGTAATTATGAGCAGCTTGCAGCAGAGTTGTGCTTTTGCCGGCGTTCATCGCCGCGTAGTAAAAGTAGAGTTTCGCCATCGGATTGAATTTGAAGAGTTGGATGTTTTGAGCATTAGACCACGACGCTATCGATGCTAGAAGCAGTAGGCGAGTCTGTCCCAGACTCGTGCAGCAAGTTCCTAGTCTGGGACAAGCCGGGCTACATTCGCGACTCTACAGACCGGCGAACCACGCGTGTACGAAATCCGCGATCATTTTCACATCGTTAGGATTGTCGATGAAAAGATGGTCTGACTCACCCGCGGTGACCAACAGTTTTGGGCCACCAGTCCAGTCGAGTAGATTATGAGCGTGTTTCAATGCAACGGTCTGGTCCGTTTTTGAATGGAAAATCAAATGCGGCATCATGAGATTTTTGATGCGGGATGGTAAATCAAAATCCTGCAATACGTCCAGCATTTGTTGTTTTACATGATGTGTCATTCCGCCGATCACGACATCGCCCTGCCCTGCGGACCCGATCGCAGGGTTTAGCTGCAATAACGTTTGCACAAGATGCGTTGTGTCTGAAGGAGCAGCTAGCGTCACGAGCCCGCGAGCTGATTCAACTTCGGGTGCGATGGACATCATCGCGGCGCCGCCGAGCGAATGGCCAATCAACAACTGCGGAGCGGCGACTTCTTTCGTCATGAATGCGACGGCGGCGCGAATGTCGTCGAGGTTGGTCAGAAAGTTTGAATCAGCGAAGGTGCCTTTGCTTCCCCCCAGCCCGCGAAAGTCAAAACGCAACACTGCGATTCCGTATCTCGACAAAAATCGACTGATGCGAGCAATCGCTTTGATGTCTTTGGTGCAAGTGAAACAATGAGCAAACACGGCAGTTGCCGTCGGTTCGCTATCAGGCAAATCAAAGATGCCTGCAAGGCTCACGGGAGCTTCGCCATCGGAAATTGAATCGAATTGGACACGTCGAACAGGCATGGTCAGTCAATTAGCAGAGTTTCAAACAGGTGTCGGGAAACGATTGGAGTGGTCGATGTCAAAACTTCTCCTGCGTTCACGCCGGCGGAAAAGCCACATGATTTGGCGAGGTGCTCGACGCGGTCGAAAACTCCCTGTTTGTCAGGCGGAAACTGGGTCTTGTAGCAGCGGACAGATTCCATTTTGAGCTCAAACGTGTCCGAGATGTCGTGCACGATCTGTTTTGCTTCGATACCAGCAAAGTCGCCCGTGTAGAGCAACGAATAGTAGAGCTGGCGTTGGATTCGATGCACGGGTAAGCCGTCGAAGTGCTCATCCCATTTGGTGAGTCGACTGTAAAAGATCGCTGCGTCAGTGATCTGCATGGCTTGCCAGTGGTCTGGCGATGCAAGAGGTGTTTTACACCCAATGCCCAGCACAAGTTTAGGGCGATAGATTCGAAACTGCTTTGCCAGTTCGACTCGTGCCTCAAAGGAATCAAAGAGTCGCCGGTTTGGCAAGTCCAGAATAATGCGTTTCGCGACGCCCAGTGTTTTGGCTGCCGCATCGGCTTCGGCGACGCGAATGGCAGGGTCATCGCAAAGCGGTGTCGGTTCGCCGTCCGTCAAGTCGACGATGCCAACGCGCAGTCCTTGCTGAGCCATTTTCGCCAGTGTCCCACCGCAGCCAATTTCACAATCGTCGGGATGGGCTCCAACGGCAATTACATCGAGTTGTTCTTCGTTCATTCTTTGCAATTGTGCAGCGACGGCAGGGGGCATGAGGCCGGACATGTTAACAAAGAATATTGTTGACCAGAACGATCCGCATGTGGATTTTTAGCAACATGTGTTGTCAAAACGAACGGTCCAGTTTTCAAAAAATGGGTTTTTTCCGAGGAATTCCGATTTCAAACGTTTGGTACATCGTGTGCATCGCTTGACTTTCATCAATTCAGCACAACTCACCTCGGGTGAAAGATGATGGCCAAGCTTATCTCCAATATTGAAAACTTCCTGACTGGCGAATCAGGAACAACTTTAGTGGAGTACGCGGTCATGCTTATGTTGATCGTTGGAGTCTGCATCGCAGCGATCAATGCGGTCGGTGGCCAAACCGGCAGCATGTGGGGGAGCAACTCAACCCAGATCGAAACAGCGATCGAGTGACCCAAAGCCAAGCAACGAATCAAAGATCTTCCGACGATCTGTCAAAAAAGCCCTGGTGGATGAGCCAGGGCTTTTTTGTGCGCGGAAAGTAGATCGGTAGGATCCACCGATGGAAAACAATCGCGGTTGTAGGCTTTCCTTCCGAAGTGAGGAAATGCGAATTTCCGCTGTTGGTGACCGAACATAAGCTGGAAGCCTATGCCATCTACGCTTTTTCGATCGCGCGAGCCATTGCGGTGCCCATGTCAGCAGGGCTTTGAGCGACTTCGATGCCCGCGGCTTCGAGGGCAGCCATCTTCTCGTCGGCTGTTCCTTTGCCGCCGCTGATGATTGCTCCAGCGTGGCCCATGCGTTTCCCGGGAGGGGCTGTTTTACCAGCGATGAAGGCAGCGACCGGCTTCGTGATGTGTTCTTTCACGTAAGCAGCAGCTTCCTCTTCCGCCGTTCCACCGATTTCACCCATCATCAGGATCGCTTCGGTTTCGTCATCGTCCTGAAACATTTTCAGTACGTCGATGAATGAAGTTCCAACGATCGGGTCGCCACCAAGACCAACGCAGGTTGTCTGGCCCAAACCAAGGTTCGAAGTTTGCCAAACGGCTTCATAAGTCAACGTTCCGCTGCGGCTCATGATGCCGACCTTACCCTTTCGGTGAATGTAACCCGGCATGATGCCGATCTTGCATTCTTCCGGAGTGATGACTCCGGGACAGTTCGGACCGACCAGCACAACGCCAGCAGCCTGAGAGGCTTTGTAGACTGGAACCATGTCGAGGACTGGAATGCCTTCGGTGATCGCACAGATGACAGGGATTTTTGCTTCGATGGCTTCCATGATCGCGGCTGCTGCAAAGCGTGGCGGTACGAAAATCATCGTTGCGTTGGCACCCGTTTGCTCAACCGCATCAGCGACCGTGTCGAAAACCGGCAGACCAGCAACTTCCTGGCCGCCTTTTTTTGGCGTGACGCCGCCGACCATCTTGGTACCGTACTCGAGACATCCACGCGTGTGAAATTCGCCGACCTTGCCCGTGATGCCCTGACAGATGACGCGAGTGTCTTTGTTGATCAGGATACTCATGATTGTTTAATTCCGTTTTTGATTTGTTGTTTGTTTTGGGGAAGCGAGAACTGAGTCACGCTACGAGATTGCTGCGACTGCTTTTACAGCAGCATCCGTCAAGTCAGTCGCTGTGATCAAGTCAACGTCTGACTCTTCAAGAATCTTCCGTCCTTGTTCCACTTCGGTACCTTCGAGTCGCACGACTAGCGGTACTTTGAAGCCAACTGTCTTGGCGGCAGACACAATTGCTTCCGCGATCGTTGAACACTTCATGATTCCGCCGAAAATGTTGACCAGCACGCATTTGACGTTCTCGTCAGACAGGATGATGCGAAATGCTTCGGTGACGGCTTCGGTTTTTGCTCCACCGCCAACGTCGAGGAAGTTAGCAGGTTGCCCGCCGTGATGCTTAATGATATCCATCGTGCTCATCGCGAGTCCCGCACCGTTTACAAGACAGCCGATGTTGCCCTCGAGTTTGACGTAACTTAGGCCAGCATCCGAAGCGCGAACTTCGGATACTTCTTCTTCCGAAAGATCACGCATTGCCAAGACTTCCGGCTGTCGGAAAAGAGCGTTTGAATCGAAGTTTAGTTTTGCATCCAAGGCGACCAATTCGCCCGAGCCTGTCACGACTAGGGGATTGATCTCCATGAGGGAGCAATCGAGATCAACGTACAGTTTGCAGAGAGCTTTCATGAACGTGTCCGCTGCCGCAACGGAGTCACCTGAAAGTTCCAGCTGATCACATAGCGTCTTGATCTGATCCGACTGAATGCCGACAGTGGGATCAAAATGTTGTTTGAAAATTTTCTCTGGTGTTTCGTGAGCGACTTTCTCGATCTCAACGCCGCCCTCTTGCGAGCACATCAACACGGGAAGCTTCTCTTCGCGGTCAAGCACGATGCCGAGATACAGCTCGCGAGCAATATCGCAGCCTGCTTCGACGATGACCTGATTGACTTGTTTGCCTTCGGGGCCCGTCTGAATCGTGACCAGATGGTTGCCTAGCATGGCTTCCGCAGCAGCTTTGGCTTCATCGGCTGATTTGCACAGTTGAACGCCATACTGTTGATCGTTCTCGATGAAAGTTCCCTTACCTCGACCGCCGGCGTGAATCTGGGCTTTGACCACTGCGATCGCTCCGCCGAGGGCATCGTATGCAGCAGCTGCTTCGTCACCCGAACGGGCAACGCGGTTCTCGAGAACTTTGACGCCGAACTTTTTGAAGAGTTCTTTTCCCTGGTATTCGTGAATTTTCATGAGACTTTCGTTTCCGATGTGTGTTCCGGAATTATTCACGACGACGGGCGTCGTTTTGACGTTTTAGCGTTTGAGAGTTACCAATCGGTAACCATTGCAATCGGCGAGCATTCAAAGCGGATAACTCAGCAAGACTCAGTTTGAGCCTGCCATTCCGTGTCCAACGCCAACGTCTCGTGAATAATCCGGGGTATACGAGTCGAGGATTATAGTTGTCACAAAAATTGATGGTCAACGGGACTCAAGCGATTGAGTCGGTTCGAATGCCGAATTGACCCTCAAAACTGTAAATTTTGACCGGATATTCGACAGGATTGACGTTTGATGTACTTTCATGGCAACGATGACGACAATTAAGAAGACTGAATGAACTGCGACCTCCTTCCTCGCGACGCTCTCAATGACTAATCAAGAAAATTCGATCGGCACTGCCGCGTCCTTTCCGGTCAAGGCTGACGCGCAAGATACGATGGCACCATCGCTCGTTGATTTGGCCAGTCAGCTCTCTCCCGAAACAGATGGTGAAGCAAATGGCGGCGTCGCCAATCAGCCTCGCAAACCGCAGGTCGTCTTTATTGGGCCGAGAGAAACGAGAACAACGCAGATCATTGAAATCACGATCGATCCCAATGCTATGCCTCAAGAACCGTCCATAGTCGAAGAAAGTTTCAAGGATACGCGAGAGGAAAGTCTTCCTCGAATCGTGCCGCAAAACTTGGAATCGTTGGCAGCTGAATCAGAAGCTCGTTTTTCAGTCGATCCGTTTGTCTACGAGATCGATGGCCCGATTCCCGTCATGCCAACGCTACCAATCGTTGACGCCCAACAGATAACGGAAAAAGTAATAGCGAGGCAGGCATCCGGAGAGCATCACGCCTGGCGATTGATAGCGGAGCCCTACCCAGAAGAAGGGAATTGGATCACATCAGCTGACGAAATCGGGCCGGGTCATGAGCCTGTTGAGCAGGCGTCCAACAACCCGTGGACCGACACGGAAGTCGTGGCTCATGGTGATGAGGACTCAAACGAAGACTGCTTCTACGCTAAGCCAGGGCAAGTCATTTCGATCGATGGTAATCAGGGCTTCGATCATATTGACTTGAGAAGCTACTGCATCGATGCGGCGACTTTCCAACCGGGAGCAATTCTTTTGCACTCCGAAATCGACCCGAACGAGATGGGTGAAGGCGAGCAATTGCCGCTGCCAATTTCAATTCGACATCGCGGCGTCGAGTTTGCGATTTTCAAAGGTGAAGTTCGTGTCGAATTGTAGCGTCCAAGCGAAGTCTTGGTTTTCCGTCAATAAACCGGAATTATTCACGACGACGGGCGTCGCGTTTACCATTTTGAACGATTCAAGGGTAACGTGAATAATATTACGATTTGAGAAATTCACGCAGTAGTTGAATTGCCAAAACCGCAAACATGGAATTCGTGCGCCAATAAAATAGGTGTTCTCTGGTTCGACACCCACGCCTTGTGAATAATCCGGGATAAAATGCGAATCGAAAGGTTGGACCTAATCCAGCTTCCAACCGTGATCCACTTTTAAGATCCCGTGAATCCCCATCCCGTAGACATCGATCGGTGGACCGACGATTCGGAAATTTCCGCAACCGCTTCGGCGATGAAAAAACTCGGTCGTCTCAGGTCCAAAGAGCGAGATGTTGAAATGGTACGCACCGAGCAACAGTGGTAGCTCCTTGAAGCTAAGCGTGAGCAATCGACCATCGGGATGCGTTGCCGGGTCAACGTCAAAGCGGACTTCCTGATAAGCCGTTGAGACTGACGAAACAGTTCCGATCGAAGGTGAATTGAGCGCCACGATCACGCGAGCGTTTTTAATCTTCTTTTTTGACTTGAGAAATATCTGCAGCTTCAACGAATCACCGGTTTGGAATTCCGTTTGCGGTTCATCCCGCCCGTTGACCACGGCGACGTCCGCGATTTCGGCCTCGCGACTTTCCTTTTGAAGTTTCTCCGTACGCACGCGTTCCGACGCGCCAAGAATTTCCTCGTATACCGCACAGCCTGCGTCAAGTTCTCCGTCATGAACGATGCGACCACGGTTGAAGACGACTGAACGCGTGGCGACTCGTTGCAGCATCCCAATCGCGTGCGTTACCAGAATGATCGAAACGCCATTGCTCACCAGCGTCCGAAGATGCTTGAAGCACTTCATACGAAAGCCGACGTCGCCGACAGCAAGTACTTCGTCGATTAACAGCAATTGTGGGCGCAAATTGGCCGCTACTGAAAATCCCAAACGGATTCTCATGCCCGAACTGTAGGTCTTTACGGGAGCTTCCATCACTTCGTGCAGTTCTGCAAAATCAACGATCTCATCGTAGACTGCGTCGACCTCACGTTTCGACATTCCCAATACTGCGGCGTTGATGTAAACGTTCTCACGACCGGAAAGAATCGGATTGAAGCCAGTGCCCAGTTCGATTAGTGCTCCGATCTTTCCCTTGATACGAATCTCGCCACGGTCCGGTTTAATCAAGCCATTGATCATCTTGAGCATCGTGCTCTTACCCGCCCCGTTAGGACCGATCAGAGCAACACATTCGCCAGGCGCGATCTGGAAATTGGCATTTCGGATGGAGTAAAATTCTCCCGGACGAAGCCTGCCTTCGGCGCGATCGGCGCCTCGACCGATGATTTCTTTCCCAAGATCGTACATCCCGTAACGCATCGCAAGTTTGAGATTGCGGCAGAAGACTTTGGAAACGTCGTTGACGTCCAGAATCAAGTTCGAATTGTCAGGATATCCGCTCATGGATTAATACGCGTTCATCCGTTCAACAATCACGGGAATGGAAATTCGAAACACAGCCAGGCCAAGAAGGAAAATCGGAATGCTCACAGCAGCCACGATCATGCCTGGCATCACAAATGCGGATTCTCCAAAGAGAGTCAAATCCCGAGCCCAGACCAGCAGTGGCGCCGCAGGATTAAGCCAAACCAGAAGACGAGAGTTGGGGTTCTTAAGCATCTCGTCTGTAATGACGTAGATGATCGGCGTGGTCAGCATCCAAAACGGCATGGCGATGCCAATGAATCGGTTCACGTCCTGATAGAGAGAGCCAACTGGCATGATCATCATGCCCATGCCCGAAGCAAACAGAACCATAAGCAGCGAAATTGGGAATGCCCAAAGTATCGCGATGTTTGGTGTCACCCCGTACCACAGGAAAGCGGGAATCAAAAGCAATGATCGAATCGCAAAATCGAAAAGCACTTCTCCCAAGCCGACCAGCAACAGAGATTCTCGCGGAAAACGCAGCTTAGCGATCATACCGCGGTTCTGATTGATCACCTTGAGTGGCATTTGGAAGGCTTCGATGAAAGTTTGCCACAGGATCATGCCGGTCAAAATGTAGACTGTCATCGACATCGCTAGATTTCCACCAAGATCGAACACTCCAGTTCGCCTGAGGAAAACCCAAACGGCCGTGTTCGCAATGGGTGGCAGGAAAGCCCAAAACAAGCCCAAAAAGGTCTGCCGATAGAGCCCACGAAGGTTCCGCAGAAACAATCGCCATCCGAGTTCGCGGCCCGACCAGAAATCCGCAGCAATGTTTTGGTACATCTGAATCGGGTTTTTGATTTCCGATTCAGAGTTGTAGACCGTGAGCTGATCGCTGGTTTGAATTTCCAACGTCGGCAGCACCTCAATATCGAGGGGGGAAGATTCTGAAGGCGTTTCAGTCACGTTGGCAGGGTGTTGGTTCGTGGTTTGATTGTTAGCAATCGATTTTAGCCTAATCGCCAGCGTTTCCCCATGCTGGTTTGGGGATGTCTAAGCCAATCCGCTGCGGATCAGGTCATGCATATGAATGATGCCTACGATTTTTTGGTCGGCATCGAGTACTGGGAGTACCGTAATATGTCGCTGTTCCATGACATTCAAGGCAACTGCGGCCAAGGTATCGACCTGGATCGACGCAGGATTTTTGACCATGAATGTGGCAACGGAGTCGCCAAGCGGATTGGATTTTTGGTTTGCTGTTGTTTCAAAGATTCTGCGAACGTCGCCATCTGTAAGAATGCCCTCGAGGTGACCGGCATCGTTTTTGACGAGCGCCGTTCCGATATTTTTGAGGCTGATCATCGCGATCGCTTCCCTAAGAGAGCAACTGATGTCAACGATCGGGACTTCGTCATCGCGATGCATCAGGTCGCAGACCTGCAGTAACAGCTTCCTGCCAAGGTGCCCGCCCGGGTGAAAGATCGCGAATTGCTCTTTCGTAAATCCTCTTAGCCGCATCAACGTGACGGCCAAACCATCGCAACAGGCGAGGGCAACCGTGGAACTGTTTGTCGGCGCCAATGAATCCGGATCGGCTTCGGAGTCAACGCTCGCATCGATTACGATGGATGCTTGCCGAGCTAGGGATGAGGTTGTACAACCAGTGATCGCAACGATGGGCAACTTCTGACGCAATAGATATGGCACCAGATCCAGCAATTCAGAAGTTTCGCCGCTGTTGGAGATTGCCAACACGACATCCTCAGGACCTACGATCCCCAAGCTTCCGTGTAGGGCATCTGCCGGATCAAGAAATATCGCGGGCGTGCCGGTGCTGGAAAAAGTGCCAGCAGCTTTTCTCGCTATGCAACCCATCTTGCCCATGCCGGTAACGATCAGCCGACCTTCGCTCGACTGGATCGTGCGAACTGCTTCGGCGACCTCTGCGCCAACACGATCAGCGGCCTGCGTGATCGCAGAAGCCTCGCTTGTGAGCACGTCTCTGAACCACGATTCAATGGTGCTATCAGTTTCTTTGGCTGGAGAATTCAAGGGACCGGTTTTCGTAGAAAGAACAACAATGCTTCCGTGGATATCCTAACCCGAAGCGTAAGCGAGGTGCGAGGGCTGCAAAAATCAGGGAACTTGCCGTCGTTTCGGGCTGTGATTCCCCTCGAATGCGACTCTCCGGTCTCTTGCCGATTCAAGCCAAAACGCAAATGATCTTGCTCAAAAATCGATTCTTATGGTATCGAACACATTAAAGATGGCGCTATTCTCAGCCCCTGAGCCACTTGCCCACCTTAAAACACGATGGCACGGACGCCAGTGACGATCTTCGTAGAACCTTCGTCGCGGTGTCCTTCCGTTGAATATCCAATCGACCGGATGACACGATGACTGAAAACGAACTCACAGATCAGGACCAACGCGAAGACTCCATTCCTCGCGGTAACGGAGCCTTGATCGGCCGATTTCTCGCCGTTGGACTGTTCGTAGCACTCGGCACGTTTGCGGTCATTCAATCTTTGTCTGGCAATCAAGATCCACTAGCGGACAATGCCGAACTCGGCGGCGAAGAAACGCCTGTGGCTATAGTGAGTTCGGGTGAGAATCCCATTGAAGAAACACCTGTTGTCGAAAAATCCGAATCGACTTTTGGTGGCTCAGTCGCCAACACCAAGCCAACGATGCCTGCCACTCCAATCGTGAACAAGTCAGGCACCTTTGCGACAACCCTGAAACCAGCAACCACTCCGGTCGTCGTTTCTCCTCGCCAAACAACGGGCACGTTTGGTTCGCCTGGTTCAAGTTCATTGTCACCGTCAAAGTCGCCTCCTTCAGACCGCATCGCACTGCTCGACAATGGATCAGCCAGATCATCGTTCGGCATCGGCGGACCCGCGATACCACCTGCTTCAACACGCCCCCAAGCCATCGACGGAACCGTCGATGGCTTGAAGCAGAAAGTTGATAACGCAACAAGTAATGTATCGAGCCGATTCAGTCAGTTCGGCAGCGACTTGGGAAAAAAAGCCAATGACGCGACTGGCAGAGTCCAATCGGCTCTCGGTGGTAGTCCAACAGGGTCAGAGTCTTCTACTTTTGATTCAACGGATAAGCTACCGAGTCGACCGATCGCGAAAGCTTCACCTTTCACTCAAAATTCAAATCCAATCAAACCAGTCGAAGCCAACCCTTCGCTTGAATCCCTCAATCAGCGTCCATTCGAATCCGACTTGGCGAAAACAGGTGGTTTCCAAAGCCGTCCTTTGAATCCGATTGCGAATACTTCAACGCAGCAGCCTCGCACGCCTTTTAGTACTGCGCCGTCGCCTCGGCCCAATACACGATTTCCTGCCAAAACGGTGACTCCATCAGGGCTGCCTCGTGATCCTTTCACACGATCGTCGACGGCCGGAACAAGTCTTAAAAACAACAATCCTATTCCGCCAGCAAGCAACAATTTAACGGCGGCACCACCTCGAGCATCGACAGTTACGCAAATGCCATCAGCCAACAGTCGGGTGCCCGCAATGCAGGCCAGTCGCGTTAGCCCAACGCCAGGTGACCGTCAATACGAAGGCGTTCAGGCTCCTTCGATGATCATTCAAAAGTCGAGTCCAAAAGAGATTCAAGTCAACCAAACGGCTGACTTTGAGATCAAGATTCGCAACGTCGGACGAGTCGCTGTTGATGATGTTTTAGTTGTCGATCGCGTTCCGACTGGAGCTGAATTCATCGATGCGAATCCGAAACCATCGTCGCAATCACGCGGCGGCGAAATTCAGTGGCAGCTTGGCACGATGAAGCCCGGCGAAGAGAGAACGATTCTATTGCAAGTCAAACCAACCGAGCCTGGTGAAATTGGAAGCGTCGCACAGTTTTACTTCGGCGGTCGAGCTTCCAACCGAACCAAGGTCACGCAGCCGAAGTTGAAAATCAGCCACACTACCGATCCGAAAATTTTGATCGGAAACAATGTCGTCTTTGATGTTATCGTTGAAAACACTGGCAACGGCCCCGCGAAGGACGTCGTCATTCAGGAAGAAGTTCCTGAGCTGTTAGAATATCAGGACGGATCACGCGAACTAGAATTTGAAGTCGGCACTTTATTGCCGGGCCAGTCTCGCCGGATACAGCTCGGTTTGCGAGCCGCGCGAGTCGGGCGTTTTCGTAACGTCATGTTCGCATCTGCCAAAGGCGGTCTTCAAGCCAAACACGAAACCGACATTGAGATCATTGCTCCGAAACTTGAAACGTCCAGCGATGGACCAACCCTGCGGTTTATCCAGCGACAGGTGACTCACACTTTCACCGTTGCCAACAAAGGGACGGCAGACGCAACGAACTTGCAGTTGGTCGCTCGCTTGCCAAGTGGCCTTCGATACGTGAATGCCAATAACCGAGGCCGTTATGACCGCAACTCGCACACAGTTGTTTGGCAGATGCGAGACCTTGCTGCGGGAGGATCTGGAGACGTCGAAGTCACTTCGACTCCAATCGAAGCCGGAGAGCAGAATATTAAATTCGAAGCAGCAGCTGACCTGAACCAGAAATCAGAAACCGTTCAAAAACTGAATGTGGAACATTTGATCGATGTGTTCTTCGACATCGACGATGTTGTCGATCCGATTGAGATCGGTGCGGCTACCCGCTACAGAATCAAATTGGTTAACCAAGGGACTCAAGCTGCTTCCAACATTATTCTGCAGGTCGACTTTCCGGCAGGCTTGGAACCGACAGCCGTCGATGGTGACTTGCGAAACGAGATTCGTGGCCAACAAATCCTGTTCGAGGCGATCACCAGCCTTCGTTCGGGCGAAGAGCTGAACGTGATCGTGCAAGCCAAAGGCCGCACTGCAGGCGACCACCGCGTAGTGGTCAAGATGAAGGCTGATGGTCGTGATGCGCCAGTGAGCAAAGAAGAGACGACACGCGTCTATTCAGATCGGTAGATGCGACGCAATCGCTGATGCCTGATCTTCCGAATCAGCGATCTGCCAAGGAAGTCGCTTCGATTCAGGTGTTCTTGCGTGAAATGGAAATGCAATGACCGCGCCGCGAACGATGGTCTGCAATGCTCAAAGTTGTGTTTTAGTAGCTGCGTCGAGTTCAGGATCGCATATAATTCTTTCTTCAAACATTGCTTTTGCAAACCAGAAGGAGAAGGAAATGAGCGCACACAAAATGGTGATTTTTCAACGAACAGCAATGAGCTTATTGTGTTTGTTGGTTATGTCCCAGTTGGCAAACGTCTCTGCCCAAGAAACACCGCAGGAAGTTATGCGGAAGGGCTATGATTTGCACATGGAAGGTAAGTACGACGAAGCTTTCGAGTGGCACAAGAAAGCGTCGGAAATGGGTGGAGAAGCTGCCATGCTTGGCCACTACAACATGGGCTGTGTTTACGCGATCAAGAAGGATGCGGACAAAGCATTTGAGTGTCTTGGAAACGCCGTGGATGGCGGCATGCTCGATGTTGCCCAATTTGAGAACGACGAAGATCTGGCGAATATCAAAGAAGATCCGCGATTTGCAAAACTGATTGCTCGCGTCAAAAACGGTGGTAAGCCGGTGAAAGAAAAAGCGAAAGACAAGAAATCGCCATCGATTGCAGGCAATTGGATGATCAAGTCAGGCACTCGCTCGGGTGCTGAGATTGCTAAGGAACGCCTGACTGAGATTTCAGTGACCGACAAAGAGTTTACGATTCCGGCAGGGCCAAACAAGTTCGTGATGTCCTACAAACTCGATTCCACAAAGTCACCTTTCGAAGTTGACATGAAAATCGAATCGGGACCGGCCCCTGATGGCACGGCTAAGGGAATCGTCAAATTGGACGGCAACAAAATGATGTTGTGCTACAACCCAATGGGTGGTGATCGACCCACGGATTTCAAAACGGTTGAAGGCGACAACTGTTTCTATTTTGAACTTGAGAAAGCAAAGTCGAAATTCACGGCTGAAGCAGTCGTCGGCACCTGGTCTATTGTGGAAGGCGTACGAGCGGGTAAAGAAAGTGCCGCGGAAAGTATCGCTGGCGATGTTGTGTTCACGAAGGACGGCATCGCGATCGGCGAAGGAGAGCAGTCGTTTAAGATGAGCTACGAACTAAACACCAAGAAGACTCCTGTCGAAGTTGACATGGCCGTTACCGCTGGACCGGCAGAAATTGGTTCACCTGCGAAGGGAGTCATAAAAATTGACTCTGACGGGCATTTGTTGCTTTGCTATGACGGCATGGGCGGACCTCGCCCGGATGCGTTTGAATCGACAGAAGAGAATGGTTGTTTCCTGTTCAAGCTAAAGAAGAAAGAATAGGAATCGCAACCGGGCGGCAGCTTTGGCAATGAATTTGTTGATTGAATTCAGTCAACGTTGCCGGTCATTCGGTTGTGTGCACGAGGATGCGAGGCACCACACAGGTAAGTCCTTCGTTCGTTTTTTCGCAAGCAAAATGAACAGGATGATGTTGAACGCCATGAGTCCTGAAAAAAGACCGTTTGAACGTGAACGGCTACTTCCTTACGACGTTTAGAGACCGAATTTTTGGCTGGAATGATTTTTTGACCTCAATCCGGTATCATGAATTCCGAAGGATGACCCATCTAACGGAATGAACATTGCAACGACCGCCGATTAACCGAATAATGCTGGGGCTGCACAAGCCACCACTGGTCACCGCAGCAGGACGACTTTTTGAGATGCACTTTGCCGATTCTACTTCGGTCGGCGCTGCGCTTGATATGTCGAATTGCATCGTTGTCGTGCCAACGTCTCGCTCACGGCACCGGTTGATGCAATTGCTCGCAACGCAGGCTCAAGATCGCGAGGCTGCATTCGCGCCTCCGGAGATCACAACGCTGGGTGACTTTCCGGAATTTCTCTACGAGCCGGAGAAGCTTCTGGCGACGGATTTGGCACAGCAAATTGCTTGGTCGCGAGCTCTGGAGCAAACGCCGGTCGAGGAAATCGAATGCCTGACCGGAAGGGCCGATGTTGAAGACTTGAAAGATTGGCAGCCGTTAGCGCGATTACTTTCCCGATTGCATACTCGGCTGGCTAGCGACGTTTGGAGCTTCAATAGTGTTTCGCGTGAAGTCGCCCAATTGGATGGCTTTTTGAACAATGAGCTCGAACGCTGGAATGTCCTGAAAGAAGTCCAGAATCGCTACTACCAGACGCTTAAAAAGGCTGACTTATGGGATCGTCAGGCAGCTCGAAACTACATTGCGGCTGCAGGACTCAAGAGAGACATTAAGGAAGTACGATGCCACACTGAAAAAGACATCGTGCTCGTTGCCACTGCCGACATCAATCGCAGTATCGCTGGAATGCTGAAACAGCTGACTTCGCAAGTCACGATCATGATCGCTGCGGACGTATCGCATTCGGATCGCTTTGACGAATTTGGGAACCTAATCACGAAGCGGTGGCTGGAAGCATCCGTTGACGTACCTGACGACAAGATTTTGTACGTCGATTCGCCAGCCGATCAAGCTGCAAGTGCGGCGCACTTTATCACGCATCTCAACAAAAATTACTCAACCGACGAAGTCACGATCGGTGTGCCGACGGAAGAGCTGATCCCGCAGCTTCAACGCAGTATCAATTCGATCGGACTGCCGCATCGAAACCTTGCCGGCAAGCCATTGGGCGAAACCGCTCCCGTGCGATTGATGTTGGCGTGCCGCGAGTATTTCAAGCAGCAGGACTACAGCGCGTTCGCCATTTTATTGCGGCATCCGGACATGTATCGTTGGCTTAACGATCAGTTATGCGAGCAGTTGGACGATGGCGAAAGCTCCGGCGGCGGTTACTTGGACGCGTTGGACGATTACCAAAACCGAAAGCTTCCTGATTGGATTCGAATTCGCGACGAAAATCCATTTGGCGAACCAGCAAAGATTGCGAAACGGTTCACTTTAGGCGACGCGAGCTCAAAGAGGCGAGCATCCATCGAAGCCGACAATGTCAAGCAGCTCAATACCGTTCACAAACTCATCGCCAGCTTGCTCCGACCGCTCGACAAACCACCGCAGGAGATTTCGCTGTGGACGGAGCCTTGGTCAGATATTCTGGTCGTGATTTACGGCGAACGTGAACTTGACCGCAACATCGCGCTCGATCAACAAACACTGCAGGCTTGCCAGGCAATGCACACGGCGTTGGCGAACCATCGACATGTCCCTCCAGAATTCGGCACGACTTGCACTGCTGTCGAATCGCTCGAATGGGCTCTCGAGGCGGCGTCAGATCAGCGAGTCGTCGATCCGCCGATCATCGATGCAATTGAGTTCGCTGGTTGGTTGGAACTGCCTCTCGATGACGCACCGGTGTTGGCGATCGTTGGCGTGAACGACGAATATGTGCCGACTTCCGAATTCGGACATCAGTTTCTGCCAAACAAACTTTGCGAACAGCTCGGAATCCTTGATAACAACCGACGATTTGCCCGTGACGTTTACGCTTTGACGCTGATCACTTCAGTCCGCGAAGACTACCTGCTGATTTCAGGCCGCAACAACGCGGCCAAGGATCCCCTCAAACCCAGTCGCCTGTTGTTTACTCAAGGCGAACAGACTTCTGCCGAACGAGCTTATTCGTTTTTCAGTTTCGAAGGCCGGGACGAAAACAACTTTTGGCTGCGCGAAAAAAGTCTGGTTGAGGAAACCACCTCGCAACAATTCTCTGTGCCGCGTCCGCACATTGCGACTCCGATTGATTCGATGCGAGTCACGCAGTTCAAGGATTATCTAAAATGCCCTTACCGATTCTATTTACAGCATGTGTTGCGGCTCGACGAAACGACTGATGACTGGTCCGAGATGAGCGGCGGAACGTTTGGGGATCTGGCGCACGATGTATTGCAGTCTTTTTACGAAGCGGACATTAAAGAATCGAAAGACGACCGCGAGATTTTCGAGTGGTTGAGCAAGCAGTTGGATGCCGAAGCCAACATTCGGTACTCTGGCTCGCGTTTGCCGGCGCTGCGAATTCAACTGGAGCAGCTCCGCGGTCGACTGGAGAAGTTTTCAGGCTTACAAGCCGCCCAGCGCGAGGAAGGTTGGCAAATTGTTAGCTGCGAGGAACTGCTGTATCACGAACTGATGGTCGACAACAAACCGTTCACCATCCGAGGCAAGATTGATCGCGTTGACCAGCACGAAACCACAGGCAAAGTTGCTGTCTGGGACTACAAAACTTCGGATTCGGGGAACGATCCGCAGAAGGCGCATCTTAAAAACAAGAAATGGATCGATTTGCAACTGCCGCTGTACCGACATCTTGTGAAGGAAGTTGACATCCTCAAAGGTGCGAACCTAGACGACGTGACACTGGGCTACGTTTTGCTTTCCAAGAACCTGAACGAAATCCAGTTCGCGAAGGCTCGTTGGGATTCGTCGATGCTTGACTATGCCGACAAGGAAGCTCACAAAGTCATTCGCCAAATTCGAGCCGGAGTGTTTGGTCCGCCCGCAAACCCTCCGCCAATATTTTCGGAGAAGTATGCAGCCATCTGCCAGGACAATGTGTTTGAACGCGACGCGATCGTGGCCACCGAGTTTGGTGCCCCCGCTGAGGAGAATCCGCCGTGGTAAAGAAACGCATTCCAACGGAAACCTCTGGGATCTTTGAGAACATTGTCATCCGCGCTTCGGCGGGAACAGGCAAGACGTTCCAGCTTTCGAATCGCTATTTGAATCTGTTGATTTCGGGAGTCGACTGCCAGGAAATTCTGGCCACGACGTTCACGAAAAAGGGCGCCGGCGAAATCCTTGACCGGATCATCCAGCGGCTCTCGCGAGCAGCACTGTCAACGGAACAGGCGGCGCGATTGCAATCGGAGCTTGGTGTTCCATTGGATCAGGATCGTGCTGCGGAGGTTTTGCAGAAGCTGCTTAGGAATCTACATCGTTTGGAGATTGGCACGCTCGACAGCTTCTTCAATCGCGTGGCACGCGTGTTTTCGCTGGAACTTGGATTGCCACCGGCGTGGGATATCGTCGATGAACAGCAAATTCAAATGTTGTCGCGCCGCACAATCCACGACCTGTTGCGTCAGGAAGACGTGGCGACGCTGTTGCCATTGGTAGCCAAAGGAGAATCGAGCCGCAAGATCGCGACGCTCGTTCGTGACGTTGTGAAGCAAATGTATTTGATTCGCCGCGAGTCGCAGCCTGAAGCTTGGGATTGCCTGGCCGAGGTGAAGACGTTCTTGAGCGAGGAAGAATTGGCTGAGATTACGGCTCAGGCGCAATCGATGGAGTTTGCCAAACCAAGTCTCACCAAAGCGTGGGACACCAAGATGGTTCCAATCATTGAGAACGGAGCCTGGAGTGATCTTGCTGAAGAGACCTGGTTCCTAAATGTACTGGAGGGGACGGGGCGATATCGACGCATCATTTTGCCTAAAGAGAACATTGCCCTGTTAGAGGCTTTGATTCGACATTGCCGCGCATGGATCACGACGCGACTGATCAAGCAAAACCGGGCGACGTGTGCGCTATTGGGGATGTATGGCGATCGGCTTGAGACGATCAAAGCGGAAATGGGCCAAATGCGTTTCGAGGACGTGACTGAACGGCTCGTTGAATTTGTTTCGATGTGGGACACGGATCGATTTGCGTTTCGTTTGGACCACCAGATTCGCCACTTATTGCTGGACGAGTTTCAAGATACTTCTCCGACTCAATGGAACGTGCTCGAGCCCTTTGCGAAAGCAGTTTGCCATTCGAATGATCCGCTGCGGTCGTTCTTTTGCGTAGGCGATATGAAGCAGGCGATCTTTGGCTGGCGCGGTGGCGTGGCGGAGATCTTTGACCTGGTCGAACGGAAGCTCGACGGGCTGGACAAAGCCGAACCTCTGTCGACCAGCTATCGCAGCTCGCAAGTCATCATTGACTTCGTGAACGATGTCTTCATGCATTTGAACGACTATCAGAGCGACAACGACGTCATCAATCGCGCCGTCCACGGTTGGGAAGATTGGTTCAACTTGCATTCTACTGCCAAGCAGGAACTCGGCGGACATGTCACGGTCGAATACGCGGCGAATGCTGCAGACGAAACCATAAGATCCGGAAGAGGCGAAGCGCCGGTTGTTCGCGAACGCAATGAGAACCTCAAAGTCGCCACTGTTGAGCGAGTTCGGGAACTTCATGACTCTCTCCCGTCAGACAAAACAATTGGCGTGCTGGTACCGACGAACAAGGAAGT
>CAYGUE010000013.1:0-74554 GCA_964352885.1 uncultured Pirellulaceae bacterium | reverse complement strand
GCTCAAGGTCAAGGATGCGATCGCCCTGGTGGGAAATTTCTACGAGAACTGGGACGCGCAGTTGGTCGAGCGTTTTCGAGGCGAATGGGACGTCGACAACAACAAGAAGATCTACAAACTGAGTCAGGGACAGCAACAAAAGGTTGGAATCCTGCTCGCGATTGGACATCGACCAGATTTACTATTGCTGGACGAGCCCGTTGCCAGCCTTGATCCGGCGGCGCGGCAGGAGTTTCTGCGGGCGTTGCTGATGCTCAACGATGAAATGGGTCAGACGATTCTGTTTTTAAGTCACATCACAACGGATATCGAACGTGTCGCAGCTGATGTCGCGATCCTGCACGATGGCAGGATGACCTACCACGGAGCGTTGGATGAACTGAAAGAGAAGGTGAAATGTATTTTCCTGCGTGCGGACGCACCGTTGGTGAATCTGTCAGAGTTCAGCGGCTACATTAGCAGTCGCGTCGACGGAAATCGAATTCAGGTTTGGGTTGAAGACTGGAACGATGAAAAACAGGAGAGACTCAGCTTGTTGATTGGTGGGCAAACCGGGCAAACGCTGGTTTCTCCCGGCGTCGCGGAGAGCGTCGGGTTGGATGAACTTTTCATGGGGCTGACATCATGAGCGAAGTTTCCAGTTCTGGTTCCCGGCGTATCTACAGGACGGCACGTTCCTTGATGCCTGATACGCCATTCATTATCACTGCGACGATTGTCGCCTTACTTTTGGCAATCAGTGCGTCAACGTCATGGGGACTTCCATTCTTTTTCACGATGTTCGCATTGGCCTGCTCGATGGGGCTAGGGCATATGACGTGCCTCTATCAAAAATCGGAACGACGTCGATTGGTCCCCGGAATGAACGAGACTTGCGCCTCGGTCGCGATCGCAATCTCAGCCGGTTTGTGGTTGCTGAATGCTGCGATGATCGTGTTCGTTTATGGAACTTTCCCTGAAGCAATCGGAGGAGCACTCTTCGTGATCGCCTTCAGTCCTTGGATCGGGTGGGGCGAGGGACGCGTCTTTCACGCATTTGGTTTGTTGTTTTTAGTGCTGTTTGCCGTCATCGCGACTCCTGCTGGTCCCGCCAGAATCTACGGATTCTATCGAGAGTTATCGTTGGACTCGAGGAATTGGATTGGGACCGGAATTGGTTTGTCTGCCGTTCCATTGCTCTGGCGGTTTGGGACGCTGGCGACATTGAAGATCGATCCAGTCTCATTCAAACAGAAGGATGGCATCATTTCGTTTCTTATGTTGCAGCAATCCAAAAGCGAGGAAGTCAGGCAAGATTCCAATGAGCGCGTTGATATGTCTGTCCGTTTGTACACACGCATTCGTTGGATGGTGCTTGGGAAAAATTATTCCAAGACGATTCAGTTTTGGGGCCTTACAATGGCATTGATGGTGGCCAGCGTCATGTTCGCGGCTCGAGGAAAAATCGCGGCGACCGCAGGTTTTACTTGCTTCGCATCGCTCATGTTGGCGGTGGCGATACCAATGAGTTTCTTGGCGAGGGTGCCGCAGTCATTCGGTCGATTGTGGATTACTGGGGTCTCAGAGAGTCGAGCAGATACGGCGGCGCAGCTCTTGAAGCTAACTGCATTTCGTATGATTCCGTCTTTCATGCTCCCCTTCGTTCTGCTGTTGTTCCAAATTCCCTTTGAGATCGAATGGTGGCTGACGGTGCTTTTTGTGTTGGTGAGCGGGTTGTTGCTGGCAGGAGTCTTGCTTTGGATTTTTGCACGGTGGTACGTTTTCTTCTCGGACATGAGAACTTTTGCGATTCTTGGTGGCACCGCATTGGCAGCGGTGGCATTTCTGATCCTTATTCCGTTCGCTCCCACACTGCTTCCGAAGTTTCATGAGTCGCTCGGAGAGTTCGGGCGGATACCAGCGCTGCTGATGGTTGTTTCGTTGGCAGCCATCATTTGGACTGGTTGCATTTATGATGGTGCAAAGTCGTTAGGATCTTCGGTCAGGTTGATGGAATGCGAGTCCAATTCTCAACCTCCTGTTCCTAACTTCGGCACCGAACTTTACTAAGCTTCGTGATCGGACGAAAAGCGACCCGTCCCTAGAAACTGAACGGCGGCTCTGGCGGTTGCTGGCCGGATGAGAAGATCGTTGTGGCCACTGGCGATTTCCAGAAACGGAGATTTGGCGAACGGTCTGCTGCTCTCACGAGTGATAACACGATCCGCCTTGGCGTGAATTGCGCCGACTTCAATACCGTCTGGAAAGCCAAGTTTGCGAACATAGCTGCCTTCTTCGTCAGAGATTTGTTTCAGCGTTTTTGAGAAAGCGAAAATGCTTGCCGACAGTTTGCGGGCTGCAGAGGAGCCTTCGTTGGGAGTCGCCAGCATCAGAAATCGTTTTAATTTTCCCGGACGATAGTTCAGAAGTGACTGACGCGTAACGATGCCTCCCATGCTGTGGGCAACGATGTGGAATTGATCGATTAGAGGGTCGTTTTCAATCTCTTTCAGCCGTTCCGTGAACGCATCAGCGTGAATCGGAATGGTTTTAAAAACACTTCGATAGCCAAAAATCTGCGACGTGAATCCACTGCGGGACAGATGCCACTTTAGATAAAGGAACACCAACCGTGGAGCCGCGATGCCGTGAATGAATACAACATGCGGCTTGTTTGTGGTTGAGGACATCGGAGAGTTTCGAATCGACGTTGCGAGAGTGTGGAATGGATTCTAGCATTTTCCTCGAAGCAACACCGCAGTTTCAACAAGCCAACAACAGTTAACGTGCCATTTTTGCAAAAGGGAGCATCGACGATCGATTCCACGCATGACGCTACCAGCAAGGATTGGCTAGAATCCCGACAGGATTCAAATCGCCAAACGCGCCTTCGACCAGCTGCCGCTCCGTTGAGAAATCGAAGTGTCCAGACAATTCACCCGAGGCAGTTTTATCTTCAACCGCTCTCATTTCGAGCCGGTCTGCCTCGTTGAGTCGGCTACGGCTGTCGAATCGTCTACACCAGTAGATTGCGTTCTCATTCATCGTCTCATCGATAGGGATTTAGGCCACAACCCCTTTCTCCGTCCTAATTACAACCTGTTTGCACTTGCCGTTCCGGTTTTTAACTTGTGGTCCCATCCCACCGCTCCTACGATAACCAGTTCATTTAACCCAGCTCTCATTGAGTTTAGCGATGCTGAATGGGCGAGTGTCGACGCGAACAGGGAAAATTTGCGTCTCGCAGAAATTTACGCCTCAACGATCCGTTTGGGCAAGCTGCTAAGTTTCAGCATTTGAACGCCTTTCCTTCGGTCTCCGAACCTCCAACTGTGAATCGTCCCTATGGAACTTCCAATCGTCGAAGCCAAGAAAGCCTGTGCACGTCTTGAGGTGCTCAACGGTACTGCTGTGCCGACACCCAAGGGAAGTCGCTGGCTCCCGATGTCGATGCAGGAAGCCAAGAAACGAGGCTGGGACGAAGTCGACATTGTCTTTGTTACCGGAGACGCCTACATCGATCATCCTTCCTTCGCGATGTCGATCCTGGGCCGTACTCTCGAAGCAGCCGGTTTCCGGGTCGGCCTCGTGTCACAACCGAACTGGACGAACTGTGATGCATGGCGTGAGTTCGGTCGTCCGCGATTGTTCTTCGCGATCAGCGGCGGCAATATGGACTCGATGATTAATCACTACACGGCGAATCGAAAAGTTCGCAACAGTGATGCTTATTCGCCGGGCGGGCGAATTGGACTCAGGCCAGATCGTGCGACGTTATCCTACTGTCATCGCGCTCGTGAAGCTTACAAGGGAGTGCCAGTTATTGCCGGTGGTGTTGAAGCATCGCTTCGTCGGCTCGCGCATTATGACTTCTGGGGCGACAACGTCCGTAAATCGATTCTGCTTGACGCGAAGGCCGATCTTGTTTGCTTTGGCATGGGGGAGAATCCGATTGTTGAAATGGCTCGGCGGATTGAAGCTGGTGAGACCGTTAAGGATCTTCGTGACATGCGCGGCGTCGCCTACACGCTCGGTGCGAGCGAAGAAACGCCGACCGGTGAAGACACCATCGCGATTCCCAGTTTCGAAGAAGTCAAAACAGATAAAGTTGCGTTTGCCGATGCGACTCGAATCATTCACCAAGAAACGAATCCCTTCAACGCGAAACGGTTGACGCAAGTTCACGGTACGCAAACCGTCGTGGTGAATCCGCCACAGTTTCCAATTTCGCAGGAAGCAATGGATGCAATCTACGGCTTGCCGTACACGCGGGCTCCTCATCCAATCTACAAAGAGCCGATTCCAGCGTTCACGATGATCAAGGATTCCGTCACGATCATGCGTGGCTGTTTTGGTGGCTGTACTTTCTGTTCGATTACGGCTCACCAAGGACGCACGATTCAGTCGCGCAGCAAAGAATCGATCATCAGTGAGATCGAAACGATGGCTGCGGATCCGAAATTCAAGGGAACCATTAGCGATATCGGCGGCCCAACGGCCAACATGTATCAAATGCAGTGCACGAAGCCGGAGGTCGAAGCGGTTTGCCGACGACAGTCTTGCGTGCATCCAAAGATTTGCAAACTGCTCGGCACCGATCACAGCGAACTGATTCAGATCATGAAGGAGTCGCGAGAAGTCAAAGGAGTGAAGAAAGTGCTGGTCGCCAGCGGCATTCGAATGGACCTCGCTCGTCGCAGTCCGGAGTACATGAAAGAGCTGACCGAACATCATGTCGGCGGGCTGTTGAAAGTTGCTCCTGAGCACGCGGATGACGAAGTGCTGGACAAAATGAAGAAGCCCGGCATCGACGAATTCGCCCGGTTCTCTCAAAAATTCCGTGAGCAATCAAAGAAGGCTGGCAAGAAGCAATACATCGTGCCCTACTTCATCTCCAGTCACCCGGGAAGCAGCGTCAAGTCGATGATCGAGCTGGCCGTTTTCTTGAAACGCAATGGCTACAAACCTGATCAGGTGCAAGACTTCATTCCCGCGCCGCTGGATGTCGCGACGTGTATGTACTACACCGAGATGGACCCGTTCACAAAGAAGCCGGTCTTCATCGCCAAGAAGTTGAAGGACCGAAATTCTCAACGTGCGTTGATGCAGTTTTTCAAGCCTGAAAACTATTTCGAAGTCGTGAAGGCTCTCAAGTCTGAAGGTCGCCAAGATTTGATTGGTAGCGGTTGCGATTGTTTGATTCCAGCCAAGCCACCGAAGGAAGCTATCGAGCATCGTCGTACAAGTGCTGGAAAGCAGTTTCAGGGACGCTATGTTCATCAGATTGATGGCAAGCCCAACGGTAGCGGTAAGAAGAAGGGTGACAAGTCGAAAGGTAAACGGAAGCAATCACGTTTCGCGCCGGGGGAAGGTTACCGCCCGGACCGTAAAAGCGTAAAGAAACGTAAGCCATAACGCTCAAGCCAAAGAGTGCTCTGGTTTTTTGTCCGCTCTTCCGCCGAAACGATCTAGTTTACACTGGGTCGGGGTAAAACTTGTCAGCCGGTCGACCGTCGTTGATTGAAAGCAGGTGCCTCCTGTTTGACGCCCACGCCTCGTGAATAATCCGGGTTCAAAGGCTCAGCATCGCAAGTCAAACTTCGTCGCGAGCGACATGTGATCTGAGGGATATTTCGCACAGGGCAACGCGACATCAAGATCGACTTGCGACTCGGCCGGGATCTGCCAGATGTCGATTGGCTGCCATGATGATTTCCGATCGTAAAACATGAAGTCGATGGTTGCCTTCTTAACTTCGTCGCGGATTTTCCAAGTTGTCCACTTTGGTTCGATGGCATCGCGGCCTGCTTTCTTATTCACCGCTCGATACACGCTTTGTAGTGGCATCGATTTTGTATTTGCGATCAAAGTCGCCACCGCGGAAGAATTGGGGTCGGTGTTGAAATCTCCGCAGACGATAGTCAGGTCCGAAACAACTTGCTTGTTGAGAAAATTGGCGATGGCCTGGCATTGCAAACGGCGTTCTTCGTCAAAACCCTTTTTGGCTTTTAGATGCGTTGCAACGATTCGAATCGAAGCGGTACTGCCGTCGGATCTATTTAGAGTCAAATCAGGCGACATCAAAACCTGCTTCATTTCTGGGCGAAGGCACATCGTCGAATAATGAAGATCCACTGTTCTTGAACGATGAAAGCGATCGCGTTTCCAGAAAATGGCTCCACCGTCTCTACTGGTATCGACTGGACTCGTTCCTTTTAGTTTGAAATAGCCGTCATACTCAGGCAGTAGTGCGTCTAGATCATCGAAGTGGTCGACTTCCTGCAAACAGATAATGTCCGGATCGGCTCGCAGGCATTCGGCAACAATCAACGGCTTGCGATATTTCCACGTCAGGAACTCTGGATCCACTTTCGGAAAAGCGCCCGCCGCCCAGTCCGCAATGCAATTCCATTGCAGAACCGTGATTTGATCGGGCGAATTGGGAACGCCGACAAGCCATTCGCGATCAAGGAGTTGCCTCTGGTTCACGCTACGCCCCGCGCCCAACGGCATCAGAGACTGAGTCAAGTTTTAACTCGGATAGGCGCCGCAGGATCGTCTTGTTGATTTCTTTCACGATCGACGGACCGCCGTAAATGAAGCCCGTGTAAAGTTGAACCAGCGAAGCACCTGCGCTGATCATCTCCCAAGCATCGTCGCCGTTCATGATGCCGCCAACACCAATGATTGGGAACGCACCGTCGGCAAGTTTGAACGCTTGAGAAACGATGTCGCGACTGCGAATGGTTAGAGGAGCTCCGGAGAGCCCACCGTTGCCAATTTCTCCCACCTGATTGTCAGAAGTTTTGAGCCCATCACGGGCGATCGTCGTGTTCGTTGCTATCAAGCCACTGAGTTTTGTTTCCTTTACGATCGAAACGATGTCTTCCAGTTGACCGTCACCGAGGTCTGGTGCAATTTTCAGCAGGATCGGCTTGTTAGCAATTTCATGATCAGTCGACAGCCGTAAATTGAGTTCCTGCAATCGGTTCAGCAATTCGATCAACGGCTCGCGATTCTGTAACTCGCGCAACCCTGGCGTATTCGGAGAGCTGACGTTGATCGTGAAGTAATCCGCGTACGAAAACAGACGTTCAAAACTAAATAGATAATCATCGATCGCCTCGCTGATAGGGACGACTTTCGTTTTACCGATGTTGATTCCCAGGATATCGCTTTGGCGTGCCTTCGGTGTCTTCGCAAGTCGCCGCGCGGCCGCATCAGCACCCTCGTTGTTGAAGCCCATGCGATTGATGATCGCGTTGTCGGCTGGCAACCGAAACAGGCGAGGCTTCGGGTTGCCGGGTTGAGCCTGCCCGGTCAATGTGCCGACTTCGACATGGCTAAATCCCAAATTAGCGAGATCCGGAAACCACTTTGCGTCTTTGTCGAAACCAGCCGCCAAGCCAACCGGATTGGCGAAACGCAATCCAAAAACTTCTGATGCCAGTCGCGGGTCTTTGACGGTAAACCGAGATCGCACGATCGACGGAATTGCCGGCAACGAAGACAGACCGGCGAAGGTTCCCATCGAAAAATGATGAGTCCATTCAGCTGGGAATTTGAAAAGGAGATTTCGGCCGACAGATCGCCAGAGCATATTTACTTTCCGGTTAAAGGTTCACACCTTCAAACGATAGAATTCAATCGCGGTTTGGCCAAGTACATGTGACTTTTCGTCGTCTGAAAGTCCGCCCATGCAATCCACAAGAGCGTCGAAGACTTCTTCGTAAGTCGCAGCCAACTCGCAGACTGGCCAATCGCTTCCGAACATGCATCGCTCAGGCCCGAAATGCTCAAGAGCGAGGTCCACGTAGGGCTTAAGATCCGCTGGTTTCCAGTTCTCCCAGTCGGCTTCGGTCACCATGCCCGAAAGTTTGCAGTATACGTTGGGGCATTTGGCGGCGGCGATGAAGTCGTCTTTCCAGCCATCCATATTATCGTTCTTGATCACCGGCTTGGCCAAATGATCAATCACGAGTCTCAGGTTGGGGAACTTCTGGGCAACGGTCGCACCGTGTTTCATGTGTTTGACGAAGAATAGTAGATCGAACGCGACGTCGTGCTTTTCCAGCAAGCCCAGCCCCTTGAGAATCGGTTCGCTGACGATGAAGTCGTCGTCCGCTTCGCCTTGCGTGATGTGCCGCACACCGAGAAACTTCTCCAGCGACTTGTATTTTTCGATTTGAGCCTCGCACTCGTCGCTGGCCAAATCAACCCAGCCGACAACGCCGGCCAGCCAGTCGTTCTGTTCACAGAGTCCCAAAACCCAATCGTTTTCTGCCACGTTGTGTTGCGTCTGCACAAAAATCGTTTTGTCGATGCCTTTTGCGGTGAGGTGCGGCGCGAGATCTGCGGGCAAAAACGACTTGCAAATTGGTTTGTGCTCTTCAGATTCCTGCCACGAGTGATCGAACTCGGACATGGTTCGATCCCAGAAATGGTGGTGTGCATCGACGATCATTTTGTGTTGAATCCTAAAAAGTGCTTTGGCAAATTACTGCGTCCGCAAGTCACAGCCACGTATTTACTTTCGAATACGGACCATGAAGTCTTTTGTGCGTATCAGCAAGTCGTTTTCGATAACGGCGGGTGTCGCATAAATTCCGCTTTCGAAGTCAAACGAGCTGACTTCTTCCATTTCTGGATCACATTTGACAACTTTCATGATGCCATCACGGTTACCAATGTAGAGGTGGTCTCCTGCCTTGAGGATCGAAGCGGAAACGTTCGCAAGGAAACGTTTCTTCTTGATCACTTCGCCCGTCTTCGCGTTGATCGATTTGATGACGCCGGGACGATCGCTGACTGCGTAAATGATGCCGTTGTCCGCAACGAACGAGGCCATTGCTGGAGCATTGCGTGCTCGCCATTGAATTGAATCACTCACGTCGCCTTTGCCAGGTTTGATCGCCACGAATTCTGTCGTCCCGTAACAAGTCGAGAAAACGAAGTTGCCTTCCGTGAAGACTGCCATCGGAGTAACGGAAAACCCAAAACCGTATTTGGCTCGCCAAACCTCTTCGCCTGTCTCCACGTTGTAGCCGCAGATCCAGTTGGCTCCTGGGACAACGGCTTGGCGAACGCCATCGATCTCCCTGACCACCGGAGTGCTATAGGACTTCATGAACTCTTTGCTGTCGGCAACGATATCTGGACGATCCGTTTTCCATGCGTCGCTGCCAGTCGCAAGTTTGACTGCCGCAACGTATTGTTCATCGATGCCATCACAAACGAGGATCACGTTTCCGCTGTCGATGATCGGCGACGAGCCTGCTCCGACACTGTGATCGATCACGAATTTGCGTTCCCAGACGACTTCCTTGGAGTCGGCGTCGACGCACCAAGTACCGTGGGCTCCGAAATGACAGACGACTTTGCCGTCCGCGATCGCACATGTCGGCGAAGCGTAGGAATTCATCGGATTGTTGAGTTGCGGGTTGCTTTCGGTGCCAAGCTCGATGACTTTCTGGAGGTCGCCCGTTTTCAGATCAACGCAAATCGCAAGCATCGTGATCGCTTGGGCTGCCGTCTTGATCTGAGCGTATTCGACACCCTCTAGTTTCGCGGCGATCTCCTCCTCCGAAGCGGCAACCTCGGTGGCCGCGGTGAGCCAAATCTCGTTGTTGGCGTAAACCGGCGAAGACCATCCGCGCCCTGGCAAATTGACTTTCCAGACGTAGTTACTTTCGGTCCACTGCGTTGGCGTCTGAGCATCAGTACTCGAAAGCCCGGTATCACCACGAAACTGCGTCCATGACGGCGAGTCAACGGTTTGGGCTGACAAGCTACAAAGCGATGTGAAGACGATTGCCAGCGCGAGGCAAGTGATGTTGAACTTCATGAAAATCTTTTGATTTGATTCGAGTTGACTTTGCCGCGATTAAACTTCGTCGTCCAGGGTCCAGCCGTCAGGAAGGATGGACTTTTTGATCACAATCGGAATGCCATCGCGGATAACGCAAGTAGGGTGATCCAAAGAAGTGTCCGTGCGATTTTTTCCGTCGATGATCCGCACGTTTTTTCCAATACGACAATCGAGGTCAATGATCGATCCCTCAATAATGGAGCCTTCACCAATGCCAAGCGAAATTTCCGTGTCGGCTTCTGCGGGCAGTTCGGCGTCATAATACGCGGCACCCATGATGATTGAGTCCTTGATCTTCACGCCTGGAGCGATTCTTGTTCGCAAGCCAATCACGCTGTTTTCGATTTCAACACCATCACCAATGTCACAGCCACCTGAAATCAGGCTCCTTTTGATCCTGGCATCTCCGATCTTGGTTGGAGGCAAGAATCGAGCGTGGGTGTAAATCGGCTTGTTCCCCTGAACCATCCGGAACGATGGTTTTTCTGTCGCTAGGTTCAAATTGGATTCATAGAAGGAACGAATTGTTCCAATGTCTTCCCAATAGTCATCAAACAAATGCGTATAGACTTTGAAGTTCTCAATCGCTTCCGGGAAGACTTCTTTTCCGAAGTCCGTGTAGCTGCTTCCCTCGAGCAGTTCATTCAGCAGTTCTCGCCCAAAAACATAAATGCCCATGCTCGCGAGGCAGTCTCGTCCCTTTGGATCGACGCCTTGAGTGCGAATCCAATCGGGGTCTGTGCGGACAGCGTCAATTTCTTCGTCGGTTTGTGGCTTTTCAACGAACCCGGTAACGCGACCGTGATCGTCGAGTTGCATCACGCCGAATCCGCGGGCGTCCTCACGAGAAACCGGCAGGCAAGCGATCGTGACGTCGGCGCCTTTCGCAATATGCGTTTCAATCAGTTTGCTGTAGTCCATTCGGTACAGTTGATCTCCAGACAGGATTACAACGTAATCGATGTCGGATTGATTAAAATAAACAAGGTTCTTACGGACGGCATCAGCGGTGCCCTGATACCAGTCGGTTCCCGCAGAGAGTGTTTCTTGGGCCGCAAGTAGCTCGACGAAGCCGCCACTAAAGTTGTCGAACTGATAGGCGTTTTTGATATGGTTGTGCAGGCTCACTGACATGAACTGCGTCAACACATAGATGCGATTGATGTCGCTGTTGAGGCAATTTGAAATCGGAATGTCGATCAAGCGGTACATGCCGCCTAGCGGAACGGCAGGCTTTGAGCGAATTGAAGTTAATGGTGCCAATCTGGTACCACGTCCACCACCTAGAATCAACGCTACCGCATTTTTCATATCAGTCCTTCAGAATTAATCGATCAGGACATCATTATTGCGGGTAATGGCGCGGATTGAAAGCACGGAACGCCGTTGTTGGTGCGAAGCGAAGTTATCGGATCGATTCTTCTGTCTCGCGACGAGCAGTTTCCTTGACTGGGGCGTTTTCGCCAACGATCTGTTTGACGACCATCCGCTTGATCAGCCCCGGGATCTGATTGCGGAAAAACCAGATGGCAGCGATCACGGCGATGCTGCAAATGACAATCGTGGTTGTTGAGGGCATCAAGAGATCTTTGGCGATCATGAACACCGTTAGAAGAAGCTGGAGTCCAACGATGGCGATGACCAAATTCACTTTCCATTCAACGATCAGCAAACGAGATTCATACGAATCAAGTTCGTCTTTGTTTTGTTTTCCAAAGAAACGGATCATAAATGGATGGGGTATTGGATGAACGTGCCTACTTCTTCCTATTCGGTCTATTTCTGCTGATATTGGAGCGATTCCCTAGCTGAATTGCTAATTCGATCGAGGGCGAAAATAGAAAATCGATTATACTCCGGCTACAACACTATTGCTGACAGCCCGGTTTCTGCCGGATTGTTAAAGGGAAGCCGGTGTGAATCCGGCGCGGCCCCGCCCGCTGTAATTGATTTTCGTCAAAGTCCATTCATTGCCATTGCCAGCTTGCTGGTGAGAAGGCTGACTTTGATCATCAAGAGCCAGAATACCTGCCAGTTGTTGACGATGATGGCGATGTGCGAGGGAGCATCGGATCTGAATTTGTAAATTTTTTTCATGCCACGTCAAAATAATGTATCCCTGCGCTCTCGTTGCGCATTCACGCTAATTGAGCTTTTGGTCGTAATCGCGATCATCGGCATTCTGATCGGTATGCTCCTGCCGGCGGTTCAGTCTGTGAGAGCAGCAGCCAGACGAACGGTTTGCCAAAATAACCTAAAGCAACTTGGCCTTGCGCTGCAGAATTATCACACCGCACATCAAGAGTTTCCCGTTGGAGGAACCGGTTGGCGGGGACCGTGGAGTCCTGACGAAACTCAAATTGCATGGAGTGCGTTTCTGCTTCCTTTTCTCGAACAGGAAAGCGTCTTTCAGCGACTGGACTTGCAGAAAGCGTTTGACAGTGCCGATAACGCTGCGGGTGCAGCGGTGGTCATCGACGTTTTCATTTGCCCGTCAAGTTTACGAGGAACGGAGCTTTCCAACGGCCGAGGACCATGCGACTACGGTGGCATGTACGGAGAACGAATCACCGGACCGAATGATCCCCCGAAGGGACTGATGATCTACGGGGACGCTCGGTCACATCGCGACATACCAGACGGATCCTCGCACACGATCATTGTCGCCGAAGACAGCGACTTCAGTGATGGCCAGTGGATCAATGGGCTAAATCTGTTCGATCAAGCGTTTGCGATCAATGCCGCACCAGCGTTTGAGAATGACATTCGTTCGCGTCATCCCGGGGGAGCGAATGCCGCATTTGCTGATGGCCACGTCCGATTTTTTCCGGAGAACCTTGAGCTGGAAATACTTGCAGCGATTTGTACGCGGGCTGGCAGCGAAATTGTTGGCAGCTACTAGAGGTCGCTGCGATTCCGTGTTCATAGTATCCAAGATTAACTTGAAATTTTCATCATGAGACTCATCAATATGAAGTCGACTACACGCATCCTGTTTTCCGTCATCTTCGCAGCTTGCTCTTCGGTATTTGCTAACGCGCAAACAATGGTCGTTGACTTTGAGGACGTCGGAGCATCGCTTGCGAGCGATTCGGCGTACCGTGGCGAAGATCTCGCTGGTGGATATTCGTCAGGGCCTGTCGAATTTGTGACCCGATATAACCCATCGTTCGATTCTTGGAACGGAGCAGCCTATTCGAATCGCACTTCCTGGACGCTAGGTGGTGCCAGCGGGTTTGAAGAATTCCAATTCGGCAACGATACCGTTGTTGCCTCTGGAGCGAATTCTGGAGTTGGCGTCAACGGTTCGGATTCTTGGGGAGTCCTATTCGGCTTTGCTCCCAATGAGGCCCGGTTTCAGATCGATGCTGGTTTCCGACTTGATTCATTGCATATCAACAACACGCGAACGACGGCTCACATTCTGGAGAATGGAAACTCAGCTGCCACACCGTTTGGCCCGGGCGACAGTTTTGAAGTCGTCCTCAACAGTATCCGCGTCGATATCGTCGGCGGCATCGAAGAGATCACTGTCCTCGCTTCATCTGATCCAATCAGCCTCGCCGACGGAGATTCTATTCTGCGAGATTGGACGCTCATTGATCTACGGGGTTCCGGGGTTGAGAACGCATCCATGATCGGGCTGGAGTTTCGATCAACTGATGTCGGTATGTTTGGTATCAACACACCAACCTACGTCGCCATTGATAACTTGTCTCTTGTTGCGGTCCCTGAACCAAGCGGAATCCTGTTCTTGTTGGTTGGTCTTGGCGTGGTGACGGGAAGACGGAAGCGAGTTTAAGCCCAGCTCCAAGTTGGAAGCCAGGCAACTAATCGTTTATAGTGAGTCCATCGCCACTATCCAAAACGAGAACTCGCATGATCAAGTTTCGATGTTCCGGTTGCCAAAAGGCAATCGGAGTAGATGAAAAATACGCCGGCCGACTGATCAAATGTCCATCGTGCCAGAATGCAACTCGAGTCCCGGTCGCGGCTACTTCAGTGGAAGTACCAACGGCACAGGCCGCTGAGGCACCGACGATGGCGCACGTTCCAAAGGCTGCGGTGAATCCAGTCTGTCCGAGTTGCCAGTCTGAGCTCTTCAATCCGTCGGATACTATGTGCGGAATCTGCGGGCGCGTGTTGGAGCAAGCCCCGCTTCCGCAGCGAAATGCCGATTCGATTCCGAGGGTCGGGACGCCTGTTGAAGCAACACCGGTTGGATTGCCGATGAATCCAGCCCTCGCCTCGTCGTACGAGAACCCGTCCTTTGAGAAATCTAACGCTTATTCCCCATCAGTTGGAGACACGGGCAATCCAGGGCCAACGACCGGTCGCTCGGTCGGCGCTTGGTTCGCTGCGGTCGGCGTTGGGATGTTCTTGGCGTTGATCTGGGGAGTCGTCGCCAGCTTTTTCGGTGTTGGTGCTCAGGTGTTCGCCTGGGCGATCGGAGCGATTGTGGGATGTCTCGCCGGTTTGATTGCCCGCGATCCATCGATAAAATTTTGCTTGGCGACGACGTTGGGATCTCTAATTTGTATGCTGTTCGGGCGTCTCGTGTCAGCTGTCGTGATCATGGCTGCAGTCTCGACCATGAATTCAGTGCAGCAGCTTAGTTTCCTGCTGCCCGATACCGGTGTGTCGATTGGCGTAATGGAAGATATGAACAGCAATGGCGAACTTGTGGGAGTTGAAAAAGAGATCGCAGAATCGAAAATTGATGCTTTCTTTGCCAACAAGAGCATCTATGACATGCCCGAATATGACGACGTCGAGTCCGAATCAGAACTCGAGCTGGACAGAAAAGTCCGCGAAGCTGTCCGCGAAATGAGCAGTGACGAAAAGGAATCCATGCTGGAGAACGTGCGAGCGGCTCATCCGGAATGGATGGAGCATTCCTGGCATTCCGAAGCGATTCTTGACTCGATGGTTGAGGCCGAAGAAATCGACGATGAAGGTTTGCTAGAGCACGCCGTGTCAAAGTTGCTGGAACTCGATGGTGACACTGACGAGGGCTACTACAAGGACACGAGCCAAAGCGAAAGGTTGGATCGTGAAGGAAAACTTCGTGAGTTGGTGATGGATCGATATGCTTCGATGGACCAAAAAGAGCGAGATGAAGCGATCAGGAATGCGAGACTAAATCATCTTGGTTGGTCACCCAAGCGACATGAATACCTCGCCATGTTGGACGCGATGAGCGAGTCTGGCGACATTCCGAAGGAGCTCAAGGCAATTGCCAAGTCGTCGATCAATCTTGAGCTGGATAGGAACTATGACGATGCGTTTGAATCCTACGACGAGGACTTTGATTTTGAGAAGCGTCAAAAGCAGGAGACGGAACTCAAGAAACTCGTCAACGAGGAATTGTTGAAGTTGGATCAGGATGAGGTCGACAAATTGGTTGCGTCGACAAAAGAGAAGTATCCGAATTGGACGCCAGAGATTGAGATGGCCGTCTTCGACGACATTGCAGAGGGACTTGACGACATGATCACGCGTTTCGATTCCGACGGGACTTTCTGGAGCAGCCTGAAGACCCGTTTTCGAATGCTGGATTTCGTTTGGTTGGGTTTGGGGATGATCAGTGCGTTCGCGATCGCGTTCACGCTGGGACAATCGGGAAAAAAGAGTTAACTCAATGAGCAAACTGAAAATTGGGCTCGCCCAAATCGCACCGGTTTGGTTGGACCGCGGAAAGACGACGGCCAAAGTTTGTGACTACGTTTCACAAGCTGCTGTCGAGTCGTGTGAGTTGGTTGTTTTTGGCGAAACCGTTCTGCCTGGCTATCCGTTTTGGCTGGGTTCGACGCATGGCTCGAAATTTGAATGCGATATTCAGAAAGATATCCACGCTCACTATTTGCAACAGGCTGTCAATATTGAGCGGGGCGATCTTCAGCCGATTTGCGAGCTTGCGAAGTCGAACAGCATCGCCGTAATGATTGGCTGCTATGAACTGGGGACCGATCGAGGCGGCCATACGGGATACTGTTCCTTGGTTTACATCGACCAACTCGGAGAAGTTCGCAACGCCCATCGCAAGCTGATGCCAACTTACGAAGAACGGTTGGCTTGGGGGATCGGCGATGGGAATGGTTTGCAAACGTTTCCGCTGGGACCGTTTCAGATTGGCGGATTAAATTGCTGGGAGAATTGGATGCCGCTGCCGCGAGCAGCATTGCATGGACTCGGAGAGAATCTTCATGTCGCCGTTTGGCCCGGTGCGAAACGCAACACGATTGACATCACCCGGTTCGCCGCGATCGAGGCACGTTCGTATGTGCTTTCGGTTTCTGGGCTACTGCGAAAGTCAGATGTGCCTGACGACTTTCCGCATCGCGACTTGGTGTTGAATTCCTTTGGGTCGGAAGTGATCTCTGACGGTGGCTCTTGTATTGCAGCTCCCAATGGAGATTGGATCATCGAGCCAAATTGCGGCGAAGAGAAACTCCTGACGGCGACGCTCGACCACAACGAAGTCCTCCGAGAGCGTCAGAACTTTGATATCTCAGGCCACTACTCGCGCCCAGACGTGTTGAAGCTGAACATCAATCGCGATCGCCAACGTACCATCGAAGAGCTGTAAGCCAATGATTTTCAATTGGTTATGGAGCGTGCCTCGAAAGTGCCTGATTGGATTCGTACGTTTCTATCAGCTTGCGATCAGTCCACTATTGCCCGGCGTGTGCCGTTTCCAGCCGACGTGTAGTGTCTATGCCATCGAAGCGTTCAAAAAGTACGGGGCGATCAAAGGCAGTTGGAAAACTGCGTGGCGTTTAGTTAGGTGCCAACCTTTTTGCAAAGGCGGGCACGACCCGCCGTGATGTTTGTCGCTTGTTGGCTGTCACTAATTCGATTCTCGATTTGACGAGTGCTTCAGAAATTTGCATCAAGGTCGCAAAGTTCTGTTTTCGAACAAGAAGCCTGAAGCAACGAAGTCTTCGCGTCCTTTGCGAGCTTTTGTAAATGCGATCGAGTTCAGCGAGGCTGTCGGTCGGGCTACTGAGCCACCGAATTGCCCTGCAGCATCTCTCGGAAACGTCGAAACAAATACTGGCTGTCGTGGGGGCCTGCTGATGCTTCCGGGTGATACTGAACACTGAATGCGGGCAACGTCTTATGGCGGACGCCAGCGATCGTGTTGTCGTTCAGGTTGTAATGTGTCACTTCAAGGCAATCTGGCAACGAATCAGGATCGACGCAGAAGCCATGGTTCTGAGTTGTGATCTCGATTTTCTTCGTGGCGACTTCTTGAACTGGCTGGTTCGCCCCGCGATGGCCGAACTTCAGTTTGTATGTCTTCGCTCCGCAAGCCAGCGACAATAGTTGGTGTCCGAGACAGATTCCAAAGACGGGTGCCTTACCCAAAATGCCCTGGATCATTTCGATTGCATAGGTCAGGGCATCCGGGTCGCCGGGGCCGTTTGACAGGAAAACGCCGTCGGGCTCGCAAGCCAGAACCTCTTCCGCAGAACAAGTTCCTGGCAAGATCCGAACGGTGAAGCCTTGATCGATCAAGTGTCTGGCGATGTTCTGTTTCATACCGAAGTCGATCGCGACGACTTTGATCTCTTCGCCTTCCAACTTGTGATTGTCGCTTCGCAAGTCCCACCATTCGCTCAAGGGGCCATTCCAGTCGAACGGTTGATCTGGAAGGACTTCTTTGACGAGATCACGACCAACCAACCCGGGACTGTCTTTTGCCATTTGAACCAGCGCTTCATCATCGAGCGTTTCGGTCGAGATGATTCCTTTCATTGCACCTTGCGAACGAGTGTGTCTGACGAGTGCGCGCGTGTCGATGTTCGAGATGCCGACGATTCCCGTTTTCTTGAGGTATTCATCTAAAGTGTCATTCGCGCGAAAGTTACTTGCGATTTCACTCACACTTCGAACGACGAATCCGCTGAGATGCGGCCGGACGCTTTCAACGTCTTCCGGATTGACGCCGTAGTTTCCGATTTCCGGGTAGGTCATCGTGATGATCTGACCACGGTAACTCGGGTCCGTCAGGATTTCCTGATAGCCAGTCATCGAAGTGTTGAAGACAACTTCGCCGGTCGTTGTTCCAGTTGCACCAAAAGAAAATCCGGTGAATACAGTTCCGTCTTCAAGAGCAAGTTTCGCGACTTGCGGCTGATTCGAATTCATTGGAGATGTCTAATAGGATTAAGGTTTCAGATCGTTCGAGAACAATCTTACACAAGGTCGATTGACAACGAAACTGCCAACGGCGATGTCAGACTCGGAGAGCAATGGTCCCCTTTGCCTGACGCAAGCCCTACCAGCGGTACAGATTAACATCTGACGTTTCCTGTTGTGCTGACAAAGCCCTATGTTGTTTCTTTTAGTTCACAAGTGAGTGTTGAAAGTCGATATCACAAGTGGCTGTGGGTCTCTGAGAAGGAACTAGTTTCCTAATCGGACAGCCAACTTTAGAAGGGTTCCGGTAGCGGCGAGCTGGAACCCTTCATTTTTTATGCGCTGAGCGTATTTTCAGCTTTCTCTAGAGATCAGCTAAGGCTAATTTGAGGTCCAACCGTCCTAGACTTTGGCCTCCAAGCCAATCTTACTGCCAAGGAGTCGTCTGCTTTGTTTACCGGCCTCGTCGAAGAAAAAGGTACCCTCGTTTCGGTCTCTCAATATGCCGTCGCCGAGGGAGAAACTTCAGAATTGCGGATTCAGGGCGAAATTTGCAGCCAAAACACGGCAATCGGTGATAGCATTTGCATCAACGGTTGCTGCCTGACCGTCGTAGAGATCGACGGAACCGAAATGACTTTTCAGGCTGGCTCAGAAACGCTCAGTAAGACGAATCTGGGGCAGTTGAGTCCCGGCGATGCGGTGAACCTCGAAAGAAGCCTCGCTGTTGGGGCGCGGATGGGAGGCCATTATGTCACAGGGCACGTCGATGCTGTCGGCACGGTAGCCGCGAGGACGAATGATGGCCAATGGGCCACATTCTGGTTCGAAGTTCCCACCGAACTTTCCCGACAGATGGCCAACAAGGGCTCCGTCGCGGTAGACGGGATCAGCCTGACTTTGGTTGAGGTACTCGAAGACCGATTTAGCGTTGCCTTAATCCCGCACACACTCGATGTGACTACATTGGGGGGGCGACAGGTTGGCGACCACGTGAATATTGAAACTGATTTATTGGCCAAGTATGTCCAGCAACAACTCAAACGAGACTAACGATATCAACGAGGCAGCGCCAGCCGACGACCCGTGGGCACGCGCCAGAAAGAACCTAGAAGAGGCTAAGGAAGCTCAAGCTGCGGCACCCGTCGATGATCCGTGGGCACGCGCCCGTAAAGGTCTGGAAGAAAAGAAAGCAATTGCGGCTCGTGCGAGAGCGGTCATCACGGGCAGACCGCAGACCGAAGAAGCCATCGCTGCCGCCGAATTATTGGAAGCTTCGGCTGCGGCTAAAAACCCGAGCAAGAAAGTCAATCGGCAAACTGTTTCGTACCTTTCGAAGCGTTTCGAAGACGTCGGCCTCAACCCCAACAAGCGACACGGTCAGAACTTTCTGGTTGACCTGAACCTTATTACGATGATCGCTAACAGCGCCGAACCGGGCAAGAACGATGTGATACTTGAGGTCGGCACGGGCATGGGGTCGCTGACCGGAATGCTGGCCAAACAAGCGGCTCATGTGATCACAGTCGAAATCGATAGCCATCTTTATCAGATGGCCTCAGAAGAACTTGAGTCGTTCGACAACATTCAGATGTTGAAGCAGGACGTACTTAAGAACAAGAATCAGCTCGACGACAAAGTGATCGATGCTGTCAAAGCGGCTCTCGCAGCTAATCCGAATCGGGTCTTCAAACTTGCGGCCAACTTGCCGTACAACATTGCCACGCCGATTATCGCGAATTTGCTTCGTAGCGATGTCATTCCCGCGATCTTAAGCGTAACGATCCAGAAAGAGCTGGCCGATCGAATCACGGCTCGACCTGGGTCGAAGGACTACGGTTCGCTCAGCGTATGGGTGCAGAGCCTTGCCGCCGCCGAGTTGGTTCGCGTCATGCCACCACATGTGTTCTGGCCGCGCCCGAAAGTCGATTCGGCGATTTTGAAGATCACTTACTGTCCAGAAAAAGCGGCGAAGATTCCGGACATTGATTTCTTCTACGCGTTCGTGCGAGCGATGTTTTTTCATCGCCGAAAATTTATGCGAAGCGTTGCAGTCGCTGCTTTCAAAGGCCAGCTTTCAAAACAGCAAGTCGACGAAGTGTTGGCAGCGGCCGGCCTGAAAGAGGACGCTCGTACTGAGCAGCTCAACATCGAGGAGCTTCAGTCGCTAAGCGAGTTGTTCCGGCAACAGCTGATCGCAGTCACCGGTGAGGAAAAGCCGCGGTTGGCTAATCAAGGTAGCTAGTAGGGTGGCATCGGCTTCCGCCCGTGGGCATTGCAGCACACAAGCTGGCAGCCTATGCCATCCCATCAGCAAACTACTTCGCATCGCCGATCGTAACGACTTCGCCACCGGCTCGCGTTGCGAGAGCCTGATAAACCTGTAGCGTAACATCGCGATTGACGAAGTGGGTTGAACCATCGCCAAGCACGACATTGATGCCGCCCGGATGGTTGCTGCCGAAGTCTTCCAGATGACCGTGGTCGTCGGAAAGAGGGTGATCGGCAGCTCCAACGATGCGAGCCGCAGGAGCATCAATTTCGGGAATCATTCCGACCCACGAAATTGGGCCATGATCATTGGTTCGCTCGCCGATGATAATCGTGTTGCTCAACCCATCGGTGAAGCGAGACAGTTTCATCTTGCTGTTCGCAAAGAAGGCTCCGTTTCCAAGCCCAGGATAGTCTTCTAGGGAGCCGCTGCCAAACATGCCCGAGTAGTTGCTGCGTGCAGCCATCAGTATTTCGTCGTGATCGTGGTCATCGTCATGCGCCGCGACAAGGTCGTGGTCGTGGTCATCTTCTTCAATGTGAACGTTCAGATTTTGAAGCTCATCAGCTGGGTCAGACGGACATAGGAAAACGGTAACGACGGATTGAATGATTTCTTCGTGAGCTTCAGCATCGATCGCGACTGCAAAGTTGATTTGCTGGTGAACGTTGTTCGCTTCCACGAATGGAAGGATCTCTGCAGACCAACCCCAGCCGGGCTCTTCGAGTGGTTGAAAATCGCTGCCGGTGGTCCAGCCTGATGGAAAACGCATGAATGCGCTTTCGTAATTCATGACCGCAAGGCCGAGCTGACGAACGTTGTTGGCACATTGGATACGGCGTGCAGCTTCGCGAACCTGTTGTACGGCGGGAAGAAGCATGCCGATGAGAATACCGATGATGGCGATCACAACAAGCAGTTCTACCAGCGTAAAACCACGGCGCGACGAGATTGTAGATTTCATTGAATGAATGTCCGGATAGATAATTTGAGTACGAAAAGACCGCTACGCCGTTGGCGCAGGTGGTCCTCGAGTCAAACATCCGGATTCGATGTCCCGCTTTGGTGTCTGGACTGCAAAGAGAACCGAAACGCACGAAACATCGTCAGATTCGACGGCAGCAAATTCGATCGTCTCAACTGCATGCTCCAACACCATGCGGCAAACAGAACACGAATCTGGATCGTGATCGTTTGAAGGTGAGTGTTCAGGGGCTGGCAGATCACAATCGGTGCACTCACAATCGCCAGCGGGTAAGTTGTCCAATCCGGGGACTGGAGATTGTGTTTGATGTGAGTGTGTGTCTGATTCCGTGCATCCGCAATCGCCATGCTGATGCGTCCACGTCAAAACGCTGCTAAGGAACAGCGAAAAGATCGCCATCCAAGGAGCAAGTTTTGAGGAAGAGTATCGCACGTGGGATTGCCGCAGGAGGAATGAGAACTACCTGATTGTAGATACGTCTCATTTTCGGTCAAGTTCGGATGTTCGGTCAGCTACCCCATAATTCGACTGAAATAGGCTTTGACGCTTCCGACACGTTGGTTTCCTAGCCGTTATTTGGATTCTTTTGGCGGGTGTCCCCCAAATGCAAGGGGCTTGCGGTGTGTTGTCGTTCATCGGTCCAAGGCACGGTGTTCCGGTGTCCTCAACTGTCTAGCTGCCGCGTTGACTCTCGGACGATCAATTTGGCGACCAAGTCTGGAATCTCGTAGTCTTCACCAGCGATCATCTTCAGCACGGATTCTGCCGCCGCGATTCCCAGTTCATGTCCGGGCTGGTGAACAGTCGTCAGAGGCGGGGTGAAGAATGCACTTTCTGCCTGGTCGTCAAAACCAACGATTGAAATGTCTTCGGGGACCTTGATGCCACGCCGATAGAGCGCGAGTCCGGCCCCAAAAGCAGTCATGTCGTTCGCCGCAAAAACAGCAGTGAAGTCTATGTTCCGTGAAATCAGGCTTTCGATTGCAGCGACTCCCGAATCTCCGTCGAACGCACCTTCGAAAATGAGCTCTGGATCTTTCTTGATGTTGGCTTCTGCAAGTGCCCTGCTGTATCCTGCCAGACGTCGGATGGCGTCTTGGTGGTCGTGGATGCCGGAAATATGAGCAATGCGTTTGTGGCCAAGACCGATCAAGTGTTTGGTGGCTTTGTAACCCCCCAGTTCATTGTTAACGAACAGGCATTGGTTTTCCCATCCTTCGAGCTCACGACCAACCAGCAGTGTTGGGACCCGTGATTTAAGTCTCTCCAGTGCGTCATCTGGAAGCGAGCTGCCGACGATGATCAGACCGTCAACCATTCTGCCAAGCAATGTCTCAGCCGCGTCCAAGTTTGCCGCGGGATGCCAGCGACCATCAGCGAAAATTGGCGAGTAGTCCGTGCTCGCCATTCGCCGAAGGATTCCCTGGGAGATTGCATCGTAGAACGGACTTCCGATGTTCTGAGTCAGTACACCTATCGTGCGAGAGTGCCCGCTGGCGAGGCTCCGTGCAAAGACATTCGGCTCAAAATTGAGCTCTTTCATCGCCGCCAGAACTGCCGTTCGTTTGTCCTCGTGAACCGGCGTTGTGTCGTTAATCACCCGCGAAACGGTGCTCTTAGAAACATTGGCTCGCTTGGCGATGTCGGTGATCGTGATGGGCTTGTTATTCAACGGCTAACTTCAACGGATTATTTATTAAGCTGGTGACCATTTTATTCCGGATAACTTAGACGAATCAATCCGCGACGAACCCCCCCTTTAGCATTTCTATAAACGAGATCTGGTGTTTCTAATGCGAAATAGGTGACCAAAGTCCGCTCAAGCATCTATAATTTCGGTAGCGTTTTCAAGCGAAATATTGTGCCTGAAACCGGTGTCATGACCAGCTTTGTCGTTGAACGAAAAGTTTCGAGATTGAAATTCTTGCATCTCTGTCGACGATCTGAAGTTGCCGCTCAGGAGCCACGATAACAGTCTTCATCCCCCATAAGTTTTGGGCCTCGCGATGCAAATCAAGATTTTAATCCTACTTTTTCTCTTTGCTGCATGTTCGTTACTGACAATTGAATTGGCGTTTGCGCAACCGCCGCAAAGATCAGGTTACGACGTCGCCTGGTATGACGAATTCGATACGACCGCTCTGGACTCCAGCCTCTGGACAGCAGGCAACACGAACTCACCTACCAATAACTCGTTGCAGGATTATCTCCCAGGGCAAGTTTCGGTTTCTGGAGGCAGCTTGAGAATTCTGAGCGAGAACGTCGAGTCTCGAGGTTTGCAGTTTCGCAGTGGGCTAGTCGAGAGCAATTCGTATCAAAAACATGGTCGCTGGGATGTCCGAGCGAAGTTGCCAACGTCAAAGGGGATGTGGCCAGCGATCTGGTTGCTGTCAGATACGGCAGCCTCTCCATGGCCAAGTGAAGGCGAGATCGACATCATGGAGAATCGTGGGGACAGCCCGAATCTTACCAGCAGTGCTTTTCACTATGGTACCAATCCTCCGTTCGCGCCGAGCTTCGTTTACGCTGAACAGACGTCTCGTCACGATGGAGCGGATGTCAACTATCACGATAGCTACCATACATACTCTGTTGAGTGGGACCCCACGCAAATCCGATTTTATGTCGACGATGTCCATCACTACACAACACGTGATTCGGATGTCGGCGGATTTCTGACCAACGATGTCGGCGATATGCGGCTGATTTTGAATACAGCAATTGGTGGAACATTCCTGGACAATCCCGATGGTTCAACCGTTTGGCCGCAGGAACTAGAGATTGACTATGTGCACGTGTACACCAAGTCTGCGCTGGGTCCGGTATTGACTTTTGAAAACGGCGGTTTTGAAGACGACGGTGGCTCGATCGCTCACTGGTCCAAATTCGGTGATAGCCTGTTTAATAACCTCAGCAGCGGAAATGAGAACGTTGACGAGGGTGCAGAGGCTCTAAAGCTGTTCGGTCAATTCAACGGACAGCAAAACTACTCGGGTATTGAACAGGGGATTTCTGTGTCCGCCGGCGACGAATTTCGTGCCTCTGCACGATCCTTGATCAATTCCGCGGATTCGATTGCCGGATCGAATAACGCGGTCTACTTCAAAATTGACTACTACAGCGAACTTTACGGACTGTTCGGAACAAGCCAGTACATTTCATCGGAATCGATCGTGATCGCCGATGCTACGACGCAAAACGATGTCTGGCTGGACAATGAGCTGTTGTCGATCGCGCCCGCCGGAGCTGTTGAAGCCCGTTTGGCAATTGTTTTTGAGCAGAATGATGATGCCGGCGGAGCAGTCTTTGTCGATGATGTCCAGTTTTCGATAACCAACGCTGCCCCCACCGTCGCCAACATCGAATTGAACATTGGGGAATCGCAACGTTCTGCCGTTGAGTCGATCACCATTTTTTTCGAAGGAGATGTAGACCTAGCAGACGGAGCGGTTGCCGTTGTGCAACGTAGCACCCAAACGGAAGAGACATTTGAAACAGTTTTGACCAGCGTTTCGCGGCATTTCATCGACAACCAAACGATCGCTACGATTCAGTTTGCATCTCATGTGCGGAATTCCGACAACGCATTGGTTGACGGAAACTATCAGCTAACGCTGACCGGAAGTTTTGTCACGCGAGGTGGAGTTCCGATGAGTGAGGACTTTGTGTTCGGCGACGAGGAAGCCGATGGGTTCTATAGCTTCTATGGCGATTCCGACGGAAACCGGACCATCAATATCTTTGACTTGCTCGTGTTCCGTCAAAGTTACAACTCTGTTTCAGGATCTCCGGGCTACGAGTTCTACTTGGACTACGGCGCCAACGGTTCGATCAATGTTTTTGACTTGCTTGCCTTTCGACAGCGATACGGGACTTCGTTGCCATTTGTGTTTGGAAACCCATCTTCCTCGCGACAAAAAGTAGAATCACCTTCTATGCGACGAAAGTAAAATTGAGTTAATCGAAACCTCTTCCCAGTTTGGAAAAGAGTACCGACAATATTCTGTTTGAGATTTGCGGTTCCCTGCATGGGTCGCCGTGCCAAGAATAGGACTCTCCACTTCCTGATTGTTCTCTTCTGCAAATGAACCGTATTTCAACATCTCGAGTCCGCTTTACCGATTTCCTCGACAAGTTTCGCAAAGGCGAATACAAGCCAAGAGATGAGGATGACGAAAAGGACGAGGATGAAAAAGCCTCCAGTTCCTCGTCGGATTCTGCCAGCAAGAAAGAGAAGAAGCAAAGGCAACGCGGCTATTTTAAAGAATACATTCGCCAGCTGTGGCCGCACTGGAAAATGGTGGTGGTTCTGATTGGCCTGGCCGTGACCGTCGCCGTGCTGGAAATCGGTGCGCCGCTGTTTGGGCGATACATTATTGACGAGATTTTGTTGGCGGAGCGACCGGATGCCGACAAGTTCTGGGCGCTGAATGTCGTTGGCGGAATGTTCCTTGTTGTCGTGATCGCAACACGAGCCTGCGGTATGACCCGTGCTTGGTTTCAGCAATTGCTAAACGTTCGCGTGATCTTGACGTTGCGACGCGCCCTGTTTGAACGCCTGTTGAAGTTACCGTTGGATCAACTTTCAGATATGAAAGTCGGCGGCATCATTTCGCGGCTGACGGACGATATCAACAAAACCACCGGGCTGATGCAGATGGCCGTCGTTTCGCCGGGAGTCGCGATTCTGCGATTGCTGTTGGCGATGGGCATTCTGATCTTCATCAATTGGAAATTGGCCATTGCTGCGCTGGGCATCATTCCGCCGATCATGTTGCTCAGCATGATTGCGATCCGCCGTATTCGTCCTGTGTATCGAGCCATTCGAAAAGATGTCTCGTTTGTTGACGGTCGCGTTGGTGAAGCATTCCAGGGCATCCGCGATGTTCGTGCGTTCGGTGGAGAGCATCGTGAGGATACAGAGTACACGCTGGGCCATCACACGATTATGCGGATGCGAATGTTCGCCGCCAGTCGTGAGATCTTGCTGTGGAGTTGCTGGGGCCTGTTGATGGGGCTGATCGGAGTGGTCATCACGTGGATGGGAGGCTACTGGTTTGTCCGCGGCGAAGCAACGATCGGAGATATCACTGCGTTTCAGTTCTACGTTTTCATGCTGCTGAATCCTGTTTGGCAGATCGTTGAATCGCTGACCGAGCTGCAACGTTCGCTGGCTTCGATGGAACGGGTGTTTGAAGTGCTTGAATCTCCGATCGATAAACCGGACAGGCCAGACGCGATTGAAGCAAGCCCTCCCATTGAAACGATTGAAATGGATGGAGTCTTTTTTGCTTACAACGAAGGCACCGATGTGATCAAGAACTTCAATCTCAAAGTCAAAGGTGGCTCTGTCACTGCGCTCGTTGGCCGAAGCGGAGCTGGCAAGACAACGATCACGGATTTGGTGTCTCGTTTTTATGATCCGACTCAGGGACAGATTCTACTCAATGGCCGTGACTTGCGTGATTATCAGCTGAAGAGCTTTCGTGAGATGTTGGGTGTGGTGCAGCAGGAAGTCTTCTTGTTCGATGGGACTGTATTTGAAAACATCGCTTATGGAAACAAGCGGGCATCGATGGAGCAAGTGATTGCCGCCGCCAAGCAAGCCAATGCTCACGAGTTTATTGTCGATCTGGAAGATTGTTACGAATCGTTGATTGGGGAACGCGGCGTAAAGCTTTCCGGAGGGCAGCGGCAACGATTGTCGATCGCCAGAGCCCTGCTTGCCGATCCGAAGATCTTGATTTTGGACGAAGCGACTAGCAACCTCGATACCGAAAGCGAGCAACTCATTCAGGCTGCGATGGCGGAGCTGTTAAAGGATCGCACCACGTTTGTAATTGCACATCGACTTTCCACCGTCACGCACGCCGACCTGATCGTTGTGATTGATGATGGCGAGATGATTGAGTCGGGAACTCATGATGAATTGATTGCTGCCGACGGACAGTACGCAGAGATGATTCGCCGCCAAACCGATGCGGTGACCGTTTAAGGCAATTCTTCCACCGAGCGAATGCAGCTGAATGCGGGTGACGGTTCGTTCAGCTTTGGAAGCTGTTTGTGACTCAAGGGAAAATTCTGAAAAACTCAGTGTTGCGGCTGCCACTGTCCTCGCAATACGGATTGGAAATCAACGCGTTCCATGTCGTATGCCGCGATGGCTCCCTCAACAGCGGTGGCCTCGAGGAAGTCAAACCCTTCTGCTTCAATTCGATGATTCTCTAAAACGGCAATTGCTCGATCGCCCATCAACGCAACAACATCAAGCGTCTGCACGTCGTCGACGTAGACAGCGTCTCCGCCACCATGCCCATCAAAATGAGTTGATTCGACGCCTCGAGCAACCGTTCTGACGTTGCCAGTTCGGAAAACGGTTCGCTCATGATTGACGTCCAATACATCGGCACTCTCGGTGCCGTTTAGGAAACTCATGTCATGTCCACTGGCTCCATCGAATGAAACGTCGACAAAACCAACCGTGCGAACAATGGATCCGCCATCAAACACGACCGATGCACTATTGCTGTCGACAATGAACTGATCGCTGCCTTGACTTCCGTTGAACGTGCCGGTGTCGTAGCCCTGGAAGTTCGCGACAACGTTGACGCGATCAAACTGGTTCATTTCGATGTTGGTATTTTCGGATTGTAGTACGGTGCGGTCTCTTGATGCGTCTAGATGTTCGTTGCCCACGGTTCCACTGATTTGAGCGACATCGTAGCCGCCAGTTGAGCTCACAGTAACGTTGGAGAACTGGTGAGCAACCAAGTGAGTGGAATCAGTGACTAGCTGAGATGTTCCATTGGCAAACAGAAAGCGATCGTTCCCTTGGGAGTCGCTGAACACAACTGCGTCGTTGCCGTTCCCGTTAAACGCGGTCGCCCGCTCAAAACCCGTTGCGGAGAGATTGGTCCGATCGTTGGAGACTTCAATTAGGTCAGCCCCCAGCGTCAGTTGGTCATCCAATTCCGAGCCGAAGAGATTGGTGATGTCATGTCCGCCGCTGCCGTCAATGTCTAGGCGTTGGTAATTGATCGCAACCAAGCTGGCTTCACCGTTCCGCAAAACGCTGTAGTCGTTCTTCGAAAACAGAATGTCGTTGCCTGCGTCGCCAATGAACTCGATCGAGTTGTATCCGCCCTTGCCGTCTGCGATCACCATGTCGTACCCGTGTCCTGTTGCCCGGGCATCTCCTGACGTGATCGACATGTGTTCGTAGTTGCCGTGGATCTTGTCATCTGCTTCCGAGCCCGCAACCGTCAACACGCCACTACCTTTGGCATCGATTGTTTGGAATCCAACTGCTCGCAAAGTTTTTGAGCCATCGAAGGCATCAACGCGATTTTGGCGAAGTATCGTGCGCTCATATCGATCGCTAAGATTCAGTTCGAGCTTATCCATCGTGGCGTCACCGTGGATCATCACCGATGAAACATCAGCCTGTTGGAACCGATACCGCGTTCCGTTGACTTCGACGTCGAGCGAATTGCCATCGTTGATGACGAATGAGTCTACTTTTTCAGTGCCGTTTACCGTTAGCGTGCCGTTCTCGATGGAAACAAGGTTCTCAGCAGAAAACTCGACTTCTCCGTCAGCTTCCAGAAGCACAAAGAGTGACTCGCCCTCGGTAACATCGAACTGGAAATCTGTTCGACCGTTCACGACCTGTTGCGACGTCAGGCGATTCATCGCTGAGTCATAAACCTCAATCTTACCAAAAGGGGAATCTGTCGCGAAGCCAAACGCCATCGGCCCAGTCTTGCTTGCGGTCAGCGAATAGGTTCGCTCACTTGAAATGAAGTCCGTAACTTCGATGGATTCGATAATGCCGAGCTCCGTTGCCGAAGCTGATTGTTGAAACTGAGTCGAAATTTGATAGTGCCCCGTTCCCGAGTCGCTGGAGACTTCTAGGCCGTACGATTCGCCGGCAATCACGTGGATGTAAACACGATCGCCATCGAACTGAAGATTGACTTGCTGTCCGAGACTATTTGTGACTTCAAGCGTAGGTTCCAGTTGCTCAGTTGTTTCAAGAGTCAATTCAATTTGGCCATCGCTTGCGGAAATGAACTGAAACTGGTCGACGTCACCGGCCGCGGCGATCGTTCCGCGGATCATTTCACCACCATTGATGGTGCCGATCTGAGTCACCGTGTCGCCAGAAACTGGATTTGCGCTTCCGACGATCGACTGAATCGCGGCGTCTAAATCGAGTTGCTGAAACGTTGTCTGCGTGATCGAGTCGTAAATCTGGTTCGAAGTTTCCCAGAACGTTTCATATAGCGTATTCTGGTCGACTTCGCCGTAGCCCATGTAAGCGTAGGCGTTGCGCAGAACAGCACTGGCTCCGGCAACATAGGGAGCCGCCATACTGGTGCCGCTGGCACCCAATAGCTGATCAACTTTTCGCGTGCCGAATAGATAATTCGGTACGGAGCTGCGAATGTCTTCGCCTGGTGCGACCAGAACATGATCGTCGCGTTGACTGAAATCGCTGAGTTGATTGTTGGCATCGTGGCTGGCAACCGCGACGACACTTTTGTTAGCTGCGGGATGACTCAAGGTTTTTGAGAAGAAGTCCTTGAAGTCGTTTCCGGCTGCGACGCTGATGAACACGCCTTCACTTTTGAGTGACGCAAGTTCGTCGGAGATCACATTCCAGTCGCTGATTGTTTCGGTGTTCCAGTCAGCTCCCAGCGACATGTTAACTGTCGTGATCGGGTTTTCGAATGAGTCTAGGTTGTTGCGGACCCACTGAAGTGCGGATTCGACCCATTCGATTTTGCCGATCCCTTGATCATTGAATACTCGCAGGCCAACCAGGTCAGCGCCTGAAGCGACACCTTTGAAGCCGTTTCCGTTTCCGGCTGCGATGCCGGCGACGTGGGTGCCGTGAAATCCAGCCGGCCCATCGTCGTACGGATTGGAATCGTTCTCGGCGAAGTCCCAGCCTCCAACGACTTTGTTTCCAGCGCCGTAACCACTGCCAAGTGCAGCGTGATCCCATGCGATGCCCGAATCGATAACGGCGATCGTCTGGCCAGACCCATCAAAGCCGTATGCTTCAGCAGTGCTTGATGAGGAGTCATTGACTGAATCAACAAGCGAAGAATCAACGGTGGCGGGAACGAGCTCTTCGATCAGCTGATCGATATCAGGAGCGGCAGCGCTGATTCCTTGCGCGCTCATAACCAAACGTTGTTCGAATTGTTCGAATCGTCGCCTGCGTTCGTTGTTGGATTGTCGACTACGTCCCATGGGAGCTACTCACGGCGCGCAGGTAAACGACAACGAGAGGTGCGCGCACGTTCCTCACGAAAACCATCATGGAGGGAAACGCCGGAATCCATTTGGGCGTGGAGAGCAGCAGGAAGTGCGAAACATGATGTTCCGCGGGGGATTCTTCGAAGTCCTCTCGAAGACCTGCCGGGAACTATACGTTTTGCTTTCGCTTTGGTTTGGGTTTGAGCCTGACCAGCTCGAAAACGCCGTTCAGCACTTGCCTAAGTGGTAATCTGTAACGATTGAGCAATCTGATTCGGACAGCGAAACCTGTTGGATTCGGTGATTTGTCCACGTAACTCCGATTCCCCTGATTGTTTTGTCGGGGTTGCGCCGATTTGAATTGGTATAGTCACGCGAACGCTCAAGGTACGGTCTGAGTCATGAAACCTGTTTCGAAGCTGCAATATTTCTCGTGGAGCCATTTCTCCAAGCCGACGAATGATCGAATCGCGTATCGTACGATCAAAAAGAACAAATTCCGATCGATTGTCGAAGTTGGGCTTGGCGAAGGCGTTCGCTGTGAACGGATGATTCGCGTCGCGCAGAAATACAGTGGTTCTTCCACGATTCGCTACACGGGAATCGATATGTTCGACGGGCGGGGGGCATCTAAGACTCAGTTGAAGCTGATTGAAATGCACCGGCAGTTGAACGGGATGGGGGCCAAAGCTCAATTGGTGCCTGGAGACTTTGGCAGCTCAATTCAGCGGATCGCAAATTCGCATCTCCGAACGGATCTGGTCGTGATTCAATGCGACGACGCCGATGTTTTCGCTGTGGAAGCTTTCGCCGCCGGATGGAAGTTTCTGCCGCGAATGCTGCATGCTTCGTCACAATTGATATTGTTCTTCCCGGACGACGAATACGAAGTGTTCAACTTTCTTGACGTCGAAGATCAACTGCGACAGCTCGGTTCGCGTACAAGTAAGAAACGTGCGGCTTAACCGCAATAGCGTTAAACGAAGACAGGAATCTGCGATTGGGTGCCATGCCTCACGCTTGCGCGAGCATCCCCAAGTGAAGGGGAAACCGATTCGAAGCGATGCCATTCACTCTCATTGAACGGTGTTGGGCCTGGTTGCCGGTCAGAATCAATGATATGAGTCGTTTTGCAGGGGCTGTGAATCACGCCTACGTAAGTATGTCGTATGCCAGGATAAGACATCACACCCGGTGACATTTCTTGGCGAGGACTCTTACAGCTACAGATTTTCGCCTCCCACGACGGCAGCGACGCTCATATGCATTTGGCCACGGGTTAGCACTTGTTCAAACGGCAGCGATCGGCCGCGTTTCAAAAGATCCACATGGACATGCTGGGCGTAGCCAATCGCGCGAGAAACCTGCTCCAGAAGCTTTCCAAGCGCTTCCCAATCGAGCCCGGCTGTCTGCAAGTCCACCAGCAACAATTCGCATTCATTGCCTGCAAGCTTTACGTTTGCGCGTTCGACGGAACTGACAAATCGAAACGTGCCGCCATCGGATCGTACAGCCGCCGAAACGGTTGATGACATCATCAGGTCTTCACTGATCAACAGGATCATGGGCTCACCTTCTTTCGCAGATACTCCAGGTGACTGAGTAGTTCCGTCGCGTCGCGATTGGCTTCAGTCAGCATCTCGTGAAGCGGCAAAGCGGTTGCAGGATTAAGGCGAACTTCCTCAATATGGGTCTGCAGCAAACCAGCGGTCTGAACATCGTGATGCAGGAGATAGTGTACCCACAGCCATGACTCGGCATAATCCATCTGCGTCAGCCCTCCAGCTTTACGAAGCTTTTCCAATCGCGGGAGATCTGGTTGCCACTGGCCTGCGTCGTATTTCTCGAGCATCAAATGAAAGTGCGGCGAGTTGAACCCGCTGTTTGCTCTTGGTGTTTCAAAGTATTCGGCGATGCCCTCGTCGAGCCATAATGGAATGTCATTGACTGCGCTGTGAACGTAGCCATGAGTGACTTCGTGCCGCAGATCTTCCGCGACGCGGCTGCCCCACCATGCGAACACCATTAAGGAAGTATCGCTTTTGACAAAGAACGCACGGCGGTTTGGAAACAGAGGATGCTTGCGTTGCATATAGTCCGTGAATGCCGATTCGTTCTCGAAAAGGTAAACATGGATCGGTTCATCCGATACCGGGATGTTCAACAGTTCTTTTACGTCCTGACGCCGCTGTTCCAACTCGTCCAGCAATCGATGCCGGCGTGGCAAATGAAAGTCTGAGTGAATGATCAGTTGCCCGCGAACAACTTTTCGCTTTCCCGGTGGATCGAGCGATCTCAAGAGCAGGCCTTTGGTTGCGGGAAGCGCGTGGCAACCAGAAAACAAAAGGAGAATGACTATAAAAAATCGCACAGAACTGTCGCCCGCAGTCAGGAATGAGACGCGGGACGATAGCAGAATGCGATGAAGATGGAAATGTCAGGAAACGGGAAGATTTGCGGATCCAAGCCATGATTGCGCCCGGCATTCTTCCGCAAAAGAAGATTTTGGATGGACCAATTGATTGTACGAGATGCCGGATTCAAACACTTTGTGATGTGATGGAGTTGTGCACGTTAGTACAGATGTACACAGATGATTCTTCGCGTCTAACGACGTTCGTATCGATCTTTGAACATCCGCGTTTCATCGGTGGCTAGTGCCTCCCGAAAAACAACGTCCTTTTACTGGAACTGCTCAGTATGTGCAGGAACGCTGGTCGGAGAGTCCTTTTCCTGCTCGATTAGCTCGTTCGTAATCGCGGCCAACTGATAAAAGGTATGTGGGCCTTCTGCAATGAAGCGAACTTTGCCGCTCGAGTCGATGAACAGAACCGTTGGCAGCTTTTGTCCCGGAGCCAGCTGATTCATCATCGAACGATCGCCCATGGCAACCGCGTACTCGACGCCATTTTCGTCAACAAAGTTCTGAACGACCTTTAGCGATTTTCGTGGATTGTCGGGGTTGTCCATTGAAACGCCAACGACATCAACCATGTCACTACGAAATTTTTCATCGAGTTTCACGAAGTGCGGAATCGCTTCGCGACAAGGCTGACACCAAGTTGCCCAAAGGTCCAGCACAAGAATTCTTCCTGCGAAATCTGAGTCTCGAATTCGTCCTGCATCGATATCAGCGACATCGAACTTGAAATCGAAGGCGGTGAAATTGGCGACGGATTCGCGAGCCCATTTCTTAAGATCCCCCTTGTAAGCAAGAAACTTGCTGTTGATCAAAGCGTCGATTTCTTTGGACTTGAGGTCTTGGACGAATTCATTTTCGAGGAGCTTGTCGAAGCTGGTAAATCCCGCGTCGAAAGCGGGCTTCATGGCTGCCAGCGTCGCGTCCGCATCTTTTCCAATGGCACTAGCAATCGCCATGTTCATCAGCGGCTCGGCAAGCAGTGACAGCGACTCCTTTGGAAAGCCGGGATTGGTTCGAAGGTTGGTCGCGACTTTTGATTGAGCCGCAAAGATCTTTCGGGCAATCTTTGGGCTCGACGGGGACAACGAATCGCCAAGCTTGCCCATTGCGACCATATAGTGCCAAGCGAACTCGGGGTTTTGAGTGCCGTCTCCGACTTTGGAAACCTCAAGCTCATTGGCTGCTTTGAGAGCTTCGTTAAACAAAGAGCTGCGATGCCGATCATCTGAAAGATCAGCCATTTCAACCGCAGCTACCAAGTAGCGAGTTGCAAAGCTCAGGTCACCTTGTGCTGCTGATTTAGCTTTGCGGGCATTCGCAAGCGCCTCTTTGTAGTCACCATCAAGCGAAGCTTTCGTTGCCGCGGCCAAGACTTGGTCCGGAGTTTCAACGATGGTTTGGGCTTGAATGGCTGAAAATTGAATCAGTGAAAGAAGAAATATCAGAATAGCGGGTAGGGAGCGGCGAGTCTCATGACGCATAACGTTTCCTGTGGTTCAACAAGATTGATGCAGCTTAAACCACTCAGAGATTGCATGCACAAGAAGCGTTTTAAGGCGCCTAGAAAAGTGCGGCAGGTCTTCATCCTGAAGGGTACAAGGCAGCATGATCACGGTGAAATCTTCGCTGACTTCGTTGTTGGATCTCAACGACGATGACTGAGAAGTTATTCCATTGGTCAACAGCCTACCAATGCTTGCCCGTTGGTCCAGTAGCACATATCGAAAGTGTCTCAAATTGCACTCAAAATCGTATCCGGCACAGAAGGTTCGCCGTTAATCTGTTATTTGGGTTGGTTCGTCGCCTTTGTGTTTTTGTTCGAGACTTCGATTCCTTGATCTGTTCTGGCAGCTTGTCGCTAGCGAACAACGCCTATTAAAAAGCATTTCCCTCGGATTTTCGGGCTGCGAAAAGAGCCAAAGCGAAGTTGCCTACAGAGATTACTTTTCCATTGGCTTGCGTAAAAGTTCCTGCTACTGTCCGGCTCGAATGGTGATCGGGGCACGGAAGCCCAGGCTAACCAATCCAAGGATGGATCTTATGAAAAACTTGTTATTTCACTCAATCGTTCTGGCCGCAGTTTTTGCTGTAATACCCAATGCCAATTCGGCGTTTGGGCAGTTTCGGCCCGGGCCGCAGTCGGCACAGCCCAAATCCTCAAGCCAATCGCAATCGCAGGAATCGGCGCTGTCGAACGTCGGGATTCAACCAGAATCCCAGACAAAGCAAGGTCTAGTTCAGTCATCTGCCCAAACTCGGGGCGTTGCCGGAACAAGCCCGGGAATGCAAGTTGCTCCCGCCATCGAGACGCAACGCCCTTGGAAGCTCGCAAGCCGCATTCATCTCGAAAAAGGCACGAATCAGGGGTATCTAGTTGTGCAGCTTGATCTAGACGAGGGATACCACATATATTCTCTGAGTTCGGATGGTTCGCCTTCGCCAACTCGCCTCGTTGCGTTGCCATCAAAAGATCTTCGGATGATCTCGAAATTTGCATCCGACAAATCGCCGATCGTTATCGCGAAAGATCCAGTATTCGAACAGCGGATCGAGAAGCACAAAGGGCAGATTCAATTCTTCGCGTCGATAGAAGTACGTCCGGGAGTTGATTTGCAGAAGCTCACTCAAGAAGTCCAGCTCAGCGGCCAAGTCTGCTCCGACAGCGCTTGTCAGCCGATTAGGAAGCAGGCTGTGAACGCCAAGTTTGCCGGATTCTTTGAGATTCCCAAGTTGCGAAATGCGGGCAGCGCCCAGCAGATTAAATAACGATCGATAAGTGAACTTGATCGCAGACCTCTCTATCGGGGGGTAGCGACCAAGAGTAGGTGGCGACGTAACTGTCTACCGACGGATCGGCTCATCGGTAAAAAGCCTGAGCTTTGTGCAGTTCAGGATTGAGCTAATGTCGTTAGCATGATGCCGGAAAACACCGCCATCCGCTTTTCGTTGCGGTTAGCGAATCATGAAGCCCCTAACTCCGTTTACGGGTGATTCTTCGGGGCTCGAGAATACATCAGATCCCTGATCATCAAGGTCGATAAGTATCGCTATTCCTTCGCCAAATGTGCGTTGTGGAACACCACATTAGGCGTGTGGAAAATGGCGTCCAAACTTTGTTAATTTTTCTTGACATTGGGTTTGAGTCGGCAATAATGCCTACCGAGCTGGCTAAGGATGATCTGCCAGTAACCAGAATGGACTCTGGATCTCTCGTTTCGTCTGAGTGGGGATGGGCAAACTGGATTGCTAAAAAAATTTGAATTAGCAGAAGTGTCATCGGTTTAGGCTCGACGACAGTTTCTCTTCTTCGTAGCACTCGGCCTGTATTATTTAAGAACTTTCAAGGTCCATATTTATGTCTTCGCGTAAGCAAATCAATAACGTTTTCGAAGCGATTCTCGAGTACGGTCACGATGAGGATTTCGTTCCGAAAGAGGGAGAGCAGTTTATCCCAACAGACGCTCCTGCGGGCAGTGCTGAGAAGATCGAAGCACTTCGCCAGCGAGTTTTTGAAGGCCGTCCACTTTGGCACGGTGAAGACCGTTGCGATTACACCGGACTGACTGGCGCTATCCGTCCCCGCGAGTAGACTTCGCACGACAATCTGAAAGTCGCAGCCCGCTCACCGCGGGTTTTTTTATTGCGATCTTGGCGCTTTTCACTGGTCGGTCTTCGTGCCGCGTCCAAGCCTAAGCCGGACATTCGGAGGGGGCGAGATCCCGATTCGAATACGTCTTCTTCAGAAGACTACTTGGTGGCAGATTCTGTCTTGCCGATTTCCATCATTTCCCGCATGCCGCTCCAGCAGTGAGTCAGCATGCCGCCGAAGCCCGGGCGATCCTTAAGCGCTTCGATGACCTCAGCTTGGGTGTTCCAGAAATCTTCCTCTGGCTGGCCGTAGAACGTGATCTGGGGGACGTCTTTAAGCTCAACCGTTTCGAGAGCGGTCATGACGAGCTTGCCAATTTTCTCGGCATATGCCAACTCTGATTCCACGTGTTGCGTGACGCTGTTGTTTCCGGTGGCGTGGCGTCGGTACGACATGATCCCGACATAGTCGCAGAGGTCTTGGATGTGCTGGTGCAGATTCTTGGTCTCGCTGTTGAACTCGAGGATGCAACTGTCACCCTCGCTGACCTTCTCGTCGAACCAGAAGGGAATGTCACATGCCAGAGCCATACCTTGGCGTTCGATTTTCGCCTTCGCCAGGACGTAGAACGCAAGCAGGTCTTCCATGATCTTCAGACGCTTCTCGCCACCCTCTTTCCACTCGGGCAATAAGTACGGCTCGATGTCGTAATGAACGCCAGCCAGCTTGGCGTTGTCCGGCAGGGTTTCGTTGAAAGTAAGTATCGCGTCGAGGATCGCGAGGGTCCGAGGCCAGTTCTCCTCGAGTGCCATGCTTTTTTCACCGTTCAGAGCCTCCACCGCGATCCCGCGAGCGGCGGCGTCTATCACGAGCTTACGCATTGCCACGGGATCCCGAAAAACGGGCGTGCCGCTATTGTCGTCTAGGTGCACCTGCATCAGTACAAGGTTGTAGCCGTGCTTCTCGCAGAACCCCAGAAGTTCTTCCCGCGATTCAGGGGTGGCGATCCATTCGAATCGCCAAACCCAAAGGCCCTGAATCGGGTCTTGCTTCAGGGATGCCGTTGCAGACGATAGCGCCAGAACAGCGAAACAAACAATAACAGCCAAATTGAAGGGGTGAATTTTTATCATGAGGGCATCTTAGCGAATCGGGACCGCAAAGAACAAATGAACTTAATGAGTGTTCTATCTGAAAATAGTAGCCTTCTCACCGCGCTTTTTCTGTGGGGCATCGCGATGATTCCGGGTCTTTTTTTGCATCTTTCGCATTCTCGATCATGGCTGCAATTCGCAGACAAGTCTCTGAAGCGACCGCTCGCTCATCTTGATCGCGGCAAGTTGTGAGTTTTACAATCTCATTCAACTCGATAGCAATGGTGCTGTTGGGCAGCGAGTTGGCGTACTCCGTGATTGCGAATTCAACGACTTTGCCAAAAGCAAACATGTCGCTCGCTGGCGTCAGATGACGATCAGGCGGCATGAACCCCGAAGTTCCACCCTTCGATTTCTCGCGAGTCGTTTTGGCTTGTTGGGAAAAACCAAAATCAATCAGTTGAACATTGTCGTTGGATACAGTGATATTCGTTGGTTTCAGATCGCCATGCACGATTCCTTCTCGATGTAGGAATTCAAGTGTCTGGCAAATCTGGTGCAACCAGTTGAGCACGTTGATTGTCTCGACCCGCGATTGGATGGCTCGGTCAAAAGTCACACCGCTCGCTAATTCCATGACGATAAACCAGCTACCGTTTGGCAATGGGCCAGCATCGATGAATTGCACCACGTTTGGATGTGTGATCCTCGAGAGCAGTTTCGCTTCGTTCAGAAACAAACTCTCTGCAGCGGTGTCACCTATCCAATCTCGGCGTAGCGCCTTTACCGCGACCAGTGTGTCAGAGTTCTTGTCGAGTGCCAAATAGACTTTGCCGAACGCACCGGCGTCGATCATTTTTAGCAATTCGAAGTCGTTGTAGTCTGCATCAAACCGCGGCACATTCTGATTCTTTTCACCCCGTTCCTTTCCTTCGTGCGGATGCGATTCGAGATTCAACGTCGATTCGGTCGCCAGCTTTGCTTTCAATATTTGCAGGACTCGTCGAACGGTCCGTTCAGAACGTCCCGTTTCAACTGCAATTTCCGTCAGTGTGAATCCAGCAAGTCGAGCTCGCGCGACTTGGGAAACAAGCGGCTTTTCATTATGGAGCAAAGACCCTAGCAACTCAGCGAGCTTGACCTCGGTCCCGTGAAGCCGGTCGCCAATCTCCGATTCAATCGCCTGTTCCTTGACCACGTTTCGCTTCGCAGCCCCAAAAAACTCGTCTTCACGCTTTACGTGATTGATGCAAATTGCCGCGAGTAATCGCCACAGATCGCCCTGCTGCCTCCAAAAAACCTCGTTACGGTCGGCTTTTGCAAAGAACGCCTGAAACGCCGACTGCGTGATGTCCTCGGGGTCGATCTTGCCGGTGAGTTGATTGCCAATTCTGGTTCTGGTTAGTGCGAACATCCGCTGCGCGTACCGCGAGTAGATCTCGAAAGCCGCTGCTGAATCTCCATCGTGGTATCGATCCAGCAAGATTTTGGATAAGTGGCTGTCCATTCGAGGGGCTCGACCAACAAAGAGAGGAAATAATCAGAATTTGTGGCCGCTTCAATCTGCGAATCCGGAACAACGTTTGTACCACGAATTTCCCCCTTTTGGAGATCTCAATGACTCATGTTGTTACGCGAAAATGTATTGGCTGCAAAGACATGGCTTGCACGACGGTGTGTCCGATGGAGTGTTTTCACATCGGATCTGAAATGCTCTATATCGATCCGGAACCGTGCATCGATTGTGAGGCATGCGTCGTTGAATGCCCAGTCGAAGCCATCTGCCATGAAGACGACGTTCCCAGTGACTACGTAGAGGACATCGCTCTGAATGCTCAGATGGTGAAAGTTCATCCAAACCAGTGCGATCAATGAGGCACGGAGGCTGGTCACATCCGTTCTGACGAGCCATGGGTAGCAACTTGCTCGGAAGCTTTTGCTTTGTCCCTTGTTTCCGACCTTGCCTGCTTGATTTTCGACGGTGAATCACGTCGGTTGTCTCGCTTTGGAGCGATGCCCGTCGTGACTTCCACGAACCACTCCAGCCTTCGCCAGAAACTGACTCGTTCCAAAACAGAATTCACTTGCGATGTCAGAACGCAGTAATACTGATTGTGAGGTTGTTTGTGATGCATTGAATGCTGTCGCTGCATCTGAATCAAACCCGAGTCCTTCATGAACGTCACAAACGGACTGGTCTTTGACAAATGATTCCAGCGGTGGACTTCGTTGCCGAATGAAGTCAGCAGCAACGTCACGAACGTGAACGGATTACCCAATCCAATGCAACACATGACGCCAAACATCCCGGCGCACAATCCCCATTGCAGCATGTTCCTAGAAATGAACGTCCCAGTCCGAACCATCAGTTGCGGATCGATGTGATGCTCGATGTTCGGCTCGCAGATGAAACTTCCAATCAGCGGATAGTTTTCTAGGCAGTATGTGTCCTCGATCCAGTGAAAGAATCCGCTCAAAAAATCAGCGGACCAAAGGCAAACGAAAAAGAAGCCAATCATTTTCAGGACCATCGTAGTTCTCCCAGGAACACTCAGAGTTGATCATGCCGCGGCACCCGTCCGCCTAGCAACCAAAGATCAATAAGCGAACTTGATGCCAAACTCGGCCAAGTTTCCGGGAGTCGTGATTTGCCTACGTTTCACGAGGTATTGCAGTCGCGAGAAACGAGTGCCTCGTCGAGGCGTACAAATGATGACCTTGGCGTGTTCATCCGTTGTACATCTCTAGGTCTTGTGTGGGGCTCAGCGGCCGAGCTTTTGTGCTGAGTCGCCACGAAACACAAATTGGTGGGAATCGGGAGCAGTGAATTGGTACTTATTTGCGTCGCTGGAGGTCGATTCGGGCAAGTCGGTTTATGTAAATGTTCGATCGTCGAGACTTACACCTGAGATTGTTGTTTACAACGATGCTGGAAGGCTGATCATCAGAAATCGCGTAAGCCTTCGCAACAATAGCTTGATTCCGCTGTCGCTTTCTCGAGGCGGCCGAGCGACGACTTCGGTTTCGTCGAGCGGAAGTGAGGGGAAATATGATACACGTGTTGTGGATGCTGATTGGGGCAACGAGAAGTAGTCGCGTTATTGAAGAATTGCCCTTTTAGATTTTGGCTCCGGGGTAATAACGGTGTTTCGGTTTTAGCGAGCGTTTGCGTAGAATTGGGCCTTGCCAATTATTGCCAATCAAAGCCGCATTATGCTCGAACGATATCAGCCAAACTACAAAACGATCGCATTGCGATTAACACGTATCCTTGTTGCTGTCTTCGCCATTGTTTCGTTGTTGCAATCGCAGCCACAAATTCAAGCGGCTCAGTTGCAGGACATGATTCCGCAGGCCCTGCGTTCTGATCCGCTTTCATCGAATGACCACGAGAAAGTTACCGAGCTTGTTGGATCTATTTCGGCGTTCGAATGGCTCGGTCCGTTGGCGCCGATCGCAATTTCGCCGTTCTTCGGATTGGCCTGCCTTTGCGGTATCAGCCAATTCGGAGGCGACTGGTTTCCGTTCAATGAATTCATTAGCGATAACCCTGTCTTGCAAAACCCAGCCGTGCTCTGGGCGTTTGTGATTTTGACTGTGGTCACTTCGTTGCCGCGGTTGACGAAAGTCAGCAAGCCCATTGGTCAGGCGATCGATCAACTGGAAGCTTGGTCTGGAATCATTGCCATCATCGTGATCCGCGTCGCTTCGGCAACTTTCGATCCAGCAGTGGGTGATGCGACGGCGATGGCAGCGATGCCGGTCATTGAGTGTGGTTTCTTTTCCATGACGGCGGACATTTTGTTCTCAATCGCCGCGATCATCAACATTGTCGTGATCAATACGATCAAGTTTTTCTTTGAAGTTTCGGTTTGGTTGATGCCGTTTCCATTTGTCGACGCGATGCTTGAAGTCGCAAACAAATCAGCTTGTGCGGCATTGATGGCGGTCTACGCATGGAGTCCGTTCTGGGCGACGATTTTGAATCTCGTGATTTTCCTGGCATGCCTCACGGCGTTCTGTTGGGTCAAGCGGCAGGTGACCTATATGAGAAGTATTCTTTTCGATTCGGTATGGACCCTGGTTCAGAAGTCTTACGGCGAACCAACGAAGAAGGAGTTGACTGTTTTCCCGCAACGGGGCATTGGGCCGTTTGCCGCTCGGGAGCAGTTGCAGTTGGTTGACGCCGGCGATGCATGGGAGTTGCGACAGAATCGACTATTGTTACCTTCGAAAACTCATTCGTTGCCGAAGTCAGACTATCAAATGCAGATACTGGGCGGCATGATCGTGAATAAGATCGAAGTCGCCGGCGGTGAAGCCCCAGAGACCCTATTGTTTACGCGTCGCTTTAACTATCATCTTGAAGAGTTGGCTGGTCTGCTGGGTGTGGAGGTTGCTCACAAAGATGATCGATCTTCGGTTAGCGATTTGGTGATTGGCGCCTAGAAGCGGCGATTGCTTATTGCCTATTGCCAAAGATTCAAGTTTTGATCAAACACTGTCTCAAGATCTTCCAGCCTCACCATGCCAATTTTCTTGCTGAACCAGCCGCGATGCGTCTTCGCCCATATTCCTAAAACAGGCGGCAACTCGATTCGAAATGTTGTGTTCGAAAAAAAATACGAAGGTCCATGGTTTGGTGAGCGGTTGCCAGATGAGTGGCAAGACCTTTTTAAATTCGCATTTGTAAGAAATCCGTTCGATCGAGTTGTCTCGGGCTGGAAGATGTTTTGCGAAGGAACAGAAGACGACGCTTGGAATCTCCCCGACGGCAAGCCATTGAATCTGTCTCTGAAGGAAGTGATCCAATTGGGATTGGACGACAGCGCCCTTTTCGGCCACCCCTTTTACAATCAGATAAAACCTAATCCATTCACGCGGCTAAAAAACCATATCATTCCTCAGACGCACCCCTACCACGGAATTCAATTTGTCGATTTCATTGGCCGATTCGAGAATCTGGCTGAAGACTTCGCTCATGTTGCCAGTACCGTCGGACTTGGTAGTCAGAAGCTCCCCAAATCCAATTGGACCAAGCGAACCCACTATCGCGACTACTTTGACGACGAATCGCGCAGCTTGGCCGAAGAGTTATATCGTGAGGATTTGCAGCGGTTCAGCTACAGGTATTAGTTTCTGGTCGATTGGACCGAGATCGTTTCAGCATGCGTAAATAATCGGCAACTTAGCCGGTAAAAACATCGTCGTACATTTCTTCATTGAAACCGACGATCATTTGTTTGCCGACCAGCAACGTCGGCGCGCGAAGATTCCCAGTCGGCCCCAAAACCAGCTTCAGGATTTCATCTTGACTCAAGTCCGTTTTCTTCAAATCAACCTCGGTGATTTTGTTTCCCTTTGCTGACAGGAGCTTACCGGCTTTCTTTAGCACGCCAATCGCGTCTTTTTTTTGATGCGTTTCCTTTTTGGCATCGACTTCGATTTTTGATTCGATTCCGGCGTTCGCAAGAAACTCTTGCGTTTTGGTGCAGGTCTTTCAGCGACGGCTATGGTAGCTCAAGTCAACTTTCTTGGTCATGATGCGTTTCAATGGGTTATCGAGGAAATGAAAAATGGACGTTTGACAACTTAACAGCCAATGCGTCAAATGGATCCCGGCAAGCATTGTCAAAATTAACATCGAATTGTACAGGGCGGCCTGTCTCGTTAACCCGCAGGCCGAATTAAAATGAGTGAAGCATCAACTGTTCGTGGCATCGTCCATGTGATCGAAGAAACAAAAACGTTCGGCCAAAAAGGTTTCCGCAAGCGAACCGTCGTGCTCGAAAAAGACGATGGGCGATTTACGAACTACGTGCCGGTCGATTTTTTACGGGATGCATGTGATACCGTTGATGAAATGAAAGTTGGCGACGAAGTCGAGATCAGCTATCAGCTCTCGGGTCGCAAATGGCAGAAGGATGCCAACAGCGAAGTGAAGTATTTCCTCTCAGCGGAAGCTTTCAGTTTCAAGGTTGTCGCCGGCGGCGGAGCAGCACCCGCAGACTCTGGTTCTGCCAACGACGCCTTCGCGGAATCTTACGATGAAGGCGACATCCCGTTTTAAATGGCACCGAATGTTGTCGGGCTCGTAGGAGTTCGGAAAGCCCGCATGACGTCCAGTCGCGGGTTTTGCGAGAAGGTTTAGATGAGTGCGTTGGAGGAGTTGTTGGGTAAAGTGCGACGAGGCTGAGCCAGAAACATGATCGCCTATTCACTCGTCCGAACCAGAGATCCTTTGGATACCGTGCTGGCTCATTATTTGAGCCATCGAATGGAAATGCCTCGATAGTTCGGTGCTTACCCGAAATCGTCTTTGGTTGGGCAACACGAGGGCTGCTGAAAAAGGACGGAAAGGAAAATCAATTAATAAATAAGTCAAAAAGGTTACGGTGCTTGGTGGTGGAAGCGCAGGGTTCCTAGCGGCCATTACGCTCAAGGCCAAACTGCCCAATTTGGAAATCGAATTGCTTCGCTCACCGAAGATCGGAATCATTGGGGTAGGAGAAGGTACGACCGCAGCAGTCCCAAAGAACCTTCATGGTTACTTGGGGATTCCTATTATGGATCTCTACCGAGAGGCGGCGCCGACATGGAAACTGGGTATCCAGTTTCGTTGGGGGTCACGCCCCTGTTTTAACTATTCGTTCGGACGTCAACTCGATGCCAAATGGCCGGAGTTGTCGCGTCCCAATGGATTCTACTGCGGCGACAATTTCTCGGATGTAGATTTGCCATCCTCACTAATGGATGCGGGAAAAGCATTTCCGATTGCATCTGATGGATTGCCATTCATTGCGAACTTTTCTGCGTACCACTTTGAGAATGAACAGTTCGTTGGCTTCTTGGAAAAACATGCCATCTCGTTGGGGGTCATCGTTCGAGACGCAGATGTATCGGATGTGAAACTCAACGAGTCGGGAGTGGAATACTTAACGATCGAATCGGGAGAACATGTTACGGGAGATCTGTTCATCGATGCCTCGGGCTTTCAATCTGTTTTGCTCAAACAACACTTGAAAGAACCATATACGGATTACCGTTCAGCGTTGTTTTGCGATCGCGCCCTAGTAGGTGGGTGGGAACGCGAAGATGAACCAATTCTTCCATATACTGCTGCCGATTCGATGGAATCCGGGTGGAGCTGGCAAATTGAGCATGAGTCCCGAATCAATCGAGGATACGTCTATTCGTCCTCATTTATTTCGGACGATCAGGCGGAGGCTGAGTTTCGTCAGCAGAATCCAAAGATCGAATCGACCCGAATCGTGAGTTTTCCATCTGGCAGACTGAAAAGATTTTGGGTCAAGAATGTTGTTGGCGTTGGAAACGCATCGGCGTTTGTCGAGCCTTTGGAAGCGACGTCGCTGGCGGCGATTTGCGGCGAAGCCAGATTCCTTGCGGAGAGCTTGTACGATTGCCAGTTTCGTCCAAACGATAGTCAGCGAAGCACATACAACCATGCGATCGGCGAGTCGTGGGATGAAATCCGAGATTTCCTGGCGATCCATTACAAATTTAATGCGCGGCTCGATACCGAGTTTTGGAAAGCTTGTCGAAATGACGTAGATTTGGGCGGCGCCACTCCGGTTGTAGAGTTTTACAAACAAAACGGTCCGACTCTTTTCGCCAAGCAAATGTTGATTGGTCCGTTCAATCAATTTGGGTTGGAGGGATACTACACGTTGCTTTTTGGTTTGGGTGTTCCATTCGACGCCGAGTATCAGCCGACAGCTGATGAACTGAACAAGTTCAATAAGCGTTGCCAACATCACAAACAGATAGCCTCGAAGTCGATGTCCATCAAGGGAATGCTTGAAAAACTTCGATCGCCAGATTGGAAACCACACATTCAATCGTTTGACAGTGCACAGAGCGGTATTCCGGTACACGCGAAGCCTCAATGATTCACGGACTCAGCGTGTCAAAAATGGACTCAAGGTACCCTCTGCTTAATTACTTGATGGATGCCCGCTTAGCTGAAACTTAACAACTTGATTCATGCAAAACATCTTCACTGCATCTCCGTTGCTTTGGGCTGGCCTGTTGACCGAGATGGTGAGGTTGCCGATCTTGATTCACCTGATCAATCGACTGCGGCACAAACGGGTGCGATGGGCGGCAATGGATGAATCTAAAAGTGGCGAATTTTGGTACGGATTCGGTCCGGAAAGTTGAAGTCAGCTTGCAGTCGGCGGCTTATCCCAACGAGTTGTCCGAGACGATTGGCATTGATTCAATTATGCCAAAGCTGGAAGAATTGCCTGTGATATTGATTGATGAGATCCTAGCCGGTGAAATAGTGACACGGCGGTTCCCGAAGTGTTGCCACTCCGGCTACTTCCGCGTTCGGCCGCCATCGCCAGCAACGCTTTGCGAACTTCCATCGGTGAGTTTGCGATTTGGATTCGATTTTCATTCTGAAGTTGAAGCCGTATCGATCGTGGGCCGTCATGCGTGCGTCATCGGCCTTGATGTCTAGGTGGTGTTGAATCAGCAGGAACTTTGTGTCGACATAGTCTCCGTTCACGTGATCGATCATCTCGCCAGCAGCCTCGGCTAGAAGATCAGGTTCTGCCGCCGCGTAGTCGTTGGCTGTCACTCAGCCCATCACGCCGAATCCGCCGATGAAATAGATGTCCTTAATGGCCAGTCGGTAAAATCCAAAATCACCAAATCTCGACCACTGTTTTGATTCGGGATGAGCCTCCAGATATGCATTAGCGACGGAGGGATTCGCTCCTTCATCAATCCCAAAGTAACATCTCCGGTCAATGAAATCCTCGCCACACCAAAAGGCGAATGGTTCGATCTCAGGAGTCTCCGCCGATGAGCCGTACTGACGGATGTCGGATGTCGGATGCCTATGCAATCGTACGCATGCTTTTTCGTTTCTGGTTGTAGAAGAAACGAGCCTGTCCTTGCCAATCGTCGCGAACAATTCGATCACGGAATGCGAGCAATCGAGAGAACTCTTCAATCTCTTCCGGCTTCCATTCGATCACTTGGCGGAACGTGTAAATTCCGAAATCGTTGAGCCGCTTTTCAAGAACTTCGGCAATGCCCGAAATCCGTTTCAGGTCGTCACAAGATTCAGGTGCTTCCGTGAACACAAGCCCGCGGTTCACATCGCGACGCATGCGACCACCGTATTCGGGGTCGTAATTCTCTGTCGCAACGGATGCCGATGGCTCCATCGCTTGCGTGAACGAAATGATGGTCGCTTCCGGTGCACGTTCCTGGTGTTTTTCAGCCAGCGTAGCTAGAACCATCGCTCGCTCTTTTCGGAGATCTTCGACCGTTTCAAGGCTGGCTTTCAGTTGAGCTTCCAATTCGTGGATTCGAGCAAGGTCATTTGATCGCTCTGACTCTCGAGTGATCTGTCGTGAAACCATCTCATCGAGTTGGCATTGAAGGTTGTCTTGTCGATCCTTTGCGTCCTGGTACCGCTGACGCAGTCGCTCAAGCTCATTCGCTTGAGCTTTGAGTCGTTTTGTTTCCTGATCGCGTTGCATCAGACTGCGCTCGAGGTCAGTAACACGTGCTTTTGAGAGGTCTAGTTCGGTTGTGAACGTGCGATACGAGTCCAATTGCTCCTGAAGCGGCGCGATACTTGAGTGCAATTTTTCCAACTCGGCACGCAGGTCGTTGCGTTCACGTTGAAGTTCGCCAATCGTTTCGCTGTCCTGCTTGAGTTGTGACTGCATCTGCTTGCGAGCCGAATCAAGTTCCTGTTGAAGCTGTTCGCGTTTGGCGTCCAACTTGACGATCGACTCAGTGTATGTCGACGCTTCAGTTGCCAGTTCGCCGATTCGAGTCTTCAACTGTGATTTCGTCGAATTCAAACGCGCTGCCATCGCTTGAGACTCAGCACTCAGTTTTTGACGTTCGGCGTTCAGTTCCTCACGTTGTTGCGTCAGCTGGCCGCGGAGATCTCTTGAATGTTCAGCGTACTGAGCTGCCTGGCGCGAGAGTTGCTCGCGAAGCTCCTTAAGCTGAGCCTCGTGTTTTGATTCGTGATCGACCTTGATGCCGTCTGTGTCTTCGCGAAGTTTTGCCAACTGCGATTCGTAGCGGGCTTTCAGATGATCAGTTTCTTCACCATGCTTGGCGATCTGTGCTTCGAATTCGGATCGCATCTTATCCGCGTCACCACGAATCGCTTGAGCCCGAGCATCGAACTTCGATTCGAGTTCTGTGCGGACTTTCAGCTCGTGCTTAAGATTTTCTAACGCATCGTCCTGACTTTGGCGAAGCATGTGGATGGTTGATTCCTGATTGTCCAATCGCTTCTGCAATCCGGTTGCGACAACTCCGGTTGCCTTTTCGGATTCCATCGACTGGTCACGTTGCTCGCTGACCCGGGCGAGTTGTTGCTGAGTTGAAGCCAGTGCAGACTGAGCAGTTTCAAGCTTCTGCTGGAGTGTACCAACTTGCTCGCGGAGCGTTTCTGCGTCCTTTTCGAGAACGGCCAACTTCTTTTCGGAATCGGCTGTCGATTTAACAGCAGCATCTTTTTCAGACATTGCTTTCGCGATTTCAGCTTCAGCTCGCTTGAGCTGATTGTTAGTTGACTTGAGGCCAGTTTCGAGCGAAACGTATTCCTGCTTTAAGCCGGATGCGTTTGCAGTCGCAGTTTCGATCAAGCTCTTGCTGGATTTGATCTCTGACTGGAGTTCCGCGATGCGAGCATTGGCATCGTGCAGCTGCTTCGCAACACTGTCTCGATCACCCTTGACCGATTGAAAACTCGAGATTTGCTTGTTCAGCGCCGTTTCTGCTGCGGAGTGCTTGTTACGCCATTCTTTTTCAACGTTGGCTCGTACCGTGAGGGATTCTTGCGACAGGTTGTGAAGCTGATCTTCAAGCTCGACGCGTTTCCGTTTTTCGTCGCGGTGTTCGTTCTCGATCTCCGAAACGCGAGATGACTTTGAAGACAGGTCGGCTTCGAGTTGTGCTCGCTCGCGCTCAGACGTTTCGCGACTGGAAGACCAATCGTCGCAGAGTTGTTGCAAAACGTTCAATTGGCCTCGCTGGCGACCGAACTTTTCGTCCAGTGAGTCGAACGCAATTTGCGACGTTTGCAACGAGCGACGGAGATCGTTGTTTTCCTTCTTCAGCTTGCCGCGAACTGTTTCCTCTTGGCTGCGGTCCCGGTAGAACAACCAATAGCCCACAATCAGCCCTGAAAGAACAAGGAACAGTGCGGTAACAAGGTTAAAGTCGCCCATGGAGGACTCCGTCAATTCGGAAGGATGATTCGTTGCAAATGCTGGCAGTTTCCAAGATCAGGCGCATGATTGTTGCGCATTGAACCGACCAGTTTCTTGATGAATCGGAACGGTCAAGTCTTCGTCTTCAGCAGAACTGACATAATCGGTAAACTTTGCCATCAATCGGCAATTACTGCTAGCGATATTTGCGGGTGTTGAAAATTGGGTGCGTCCAATTGAGTGCGTTCAATTGAGTGCGTTCAAATGCCAGCGATTAGAAGCTCATCTCAAACCATGTGGTTCTCTCGAGGGTTGGGCTGGTTGATTCTGGATCCCTCATCAATCCGGCCAATCGTTTGGGTGATGATTGGATCAAAACGCTAGTCGCATCAATCTTCCAAAATTGGAACGCGAGTCAACAAACATTCGTGCACGGCAAGCATGAATGCGTGCATCGCTTCGGTGTGCAACGAAGCGGCGGTTAAATACAACCGTCAGACTTGTGCAAAGCTGGGGCCAGTCTTGGGTTCTTTTTTGGGTTCCTTCTTGGGCACACGACTACCGCACGTTGCTGCGACACATAGAACGTGGGAATCCGGTTCGGCAAGCCGAATGCGAAGCTAACCGTTGGGCTGCAAGGCACGCTGTTCCGGCGGCTCGAACAGCGGCGATCGTTGATTTTAGTGCAGTTAACGGCGGTAGTTTCATGCATCGTTCGGCGTTCCCATAGCCAATCGTGACGGGGGTACGGGATATGGAGCTCCGGCTCGCGGGGTAGTACGGCCGATGGTTTACGAGTCAGTAATCGCGGATACAGCGAGGTCTCTGCCCGGCCATTCAATAAGAGAGGAATTCGGCCGATGTTTCGACGCCGGCGATAATTGACAACGATGCCTTGAGGGGCCTTTCGGGAGAGCCTTGAAAAAGTGTATTCTGTGGTGGGTTGGATGTGATGAAAATTGCGTTTCGCTCACCACTTTTTTGACTTTCTACTGAGAGCTCGACGTGTCTTTGATTTCCGGTTTCGAACATTTTGTTCGTGAGAACGAACCTCTGTCTCCTTTGACCAGCCTGCGAATTGGTGGTGCTGCGGAATATTTCGCGGAACCGACCAGCGTCGATGAGCTGGCAGCGATCGTGAAACGATTCTCCGAGGAGGATGTTTCGGTACGGTTGATAGGCGCCGGGAGTAACGTGCTGGTTCCCGATGACGGTGTACCGGGACTGGTCGTACACCTTTCTAGTCCGGCGTTTTGCCAAATCGAAATCGAAGGAACCAAGATGCGCGTTGGCGGCGGTGCGCGTCTGTCGCACATGGTCTCCAATGCGGTCCGGGAAGGATTGAGCGGTCCGCAGCATCTTGTGGGAATGCCAGGCACAATCGGTGGTGCATTGCACAGCAACATCAACTTCCCCAACGTCGATATCGGAACGTGGGTTCGGTCCGTCGAGGTGATGAAGCGAACTGGCGAGCAGATAACCTATCGCGGCGACGAAGTTGCGTTTTCGTCTCATCAATCCAGCCTTGGCGAGTTGGTGATCCTGGCAGTCGAAGCGGAGTTCGAAAAGGAATCTCCCGAGGCGCTGACGAAACAAATGCAGAAGTTGTGGATTGTCAGCAAAGCCAAACGGCCTCCTGCAGACGTCAACGCAGCTTACATTTTCAAGAACCACGGCGGTGAGTCCGCAGGTGACTTGATTGAAAGTGCCGGACTCAAAGGATCAAGCGTCGGCGGCGTGTCATTGTTTGATGCCGCTCCGAATTACTTCGTAGCAACAGCCGATGCTAAGGTCGGTGACGTTATCAAGTTGATTGATCTGGTGCAGACGCAGGTGAAAGATAAGCTTGACGTGCAATTGGAAACGGCGATTCAAATCTGGTAGCCACGGTTGCATGTTGTTTGTAGCTATTGCTTTTAGGCAAGTCACTCGCTGTTGAAAAGGCAGGCATTTATTGCCAATCCAGAATCACTTTTCCGCATTCGCCGGTCAGCATGACATCGAATGCGGCTTGATAGTCATCGCATCCATATCGATGCGTGATCATGTCGGTCATATCCAAGCCATTGTCGAGCATCGCCAGCATTTTGTACCACGTGTCGTACATTTGCCGGCCGTAGACGCCTCGAATCGTCAGAGCTTTCAGAACGATCTTGCCCCAGTCGGTCGAAAAAGGCTTTGCAGGAAGCCCTAGCATGGCGATGTTGCCGCCCATGATCATCCTGTCGACCATCTGATCGAACGCGGGAGCTGCGCCGCTCATCTCAAAACCGACATCGAATCCTTCCTGCATTCCAATGGCATTTATTATTTCTTGCAGGTTCTGAGTCGCAACGTTGACCGTGTGAATGTCAGGATTGATCTTCTTTGCGAAATCCAATCGCCACTGGTTGATGTCCGTGATCACGATCCGCCGAGCGCCAGCTTTTCGAGCAACGGCGGCAGACATGACGCCGATTGGACCAGCGCCCGTGATCAGAACGTCTTCTGCGACCAAGTCAAAACTGAGTGCGGTATGGACGGCGTTGCCCAGCGGATCAAGGATCGCTGCAACATCCATCGATAGATCGTCTGGCAGCGGGATGACGTTGAACTCAGGAAGCTTGACGTACTCGGCGAATGCCCCCGGAAGGTTGACGCCAATGCCTTTGGTGTCGGGGTCGAGGTGAAATCGACCGGATCGAGCGTTTCGACTGCGGTTACCGACAACGTGCCCTTCGCCCGAAACGCGTTGACCGACCTTCACACGACGCACTCCGGAGCCCACTTCGACAACTTCGCCGCCATACTCGTGTCCCGTGACCATCGGCACTGGGACGGTGGCCTTCGCCCAGTCGTCCCATTTGTAGATGTGCATATCGGTGCCGCAAATCGAAGTCTTGTGAACTTTGATCAGGACTTCGTTCGGCTCGATCTCCGGCATTGGGACATCGTCCATCCAGATTCCAGGTTCCGATTTGGCTTTGAGGAGTGCTTTCATGGTGGGTTTCCGGTGTGCGAGTTTATATTCGTCGTCGGTTGTGCTTGTTTGTTTAACGGCAAGCCGCAGGCGATTGCGTCCAACAGCAAAAACGCAGTCGCCTGCGGCTTGCCGTTAAACGAATTGAGTCATCAAACCATCTTAGCTCAAAGCGTTCGGCTTCAGCTCTTTGGCGTAGCGTAACATTCTACCGGATACCCAGTGACGGCTTCCAGCCGTCACACATCAAGAATGAGGGAAGCCGTGGTTGCGATCAGATGTCACTTGTGCCGCTTGATTGGCTTATTCTTGTTCGAAGATGGACTTGGGGAAGTCCACGTAGTGTGACCGATCGAGCTTGGCCCAAAATTCATTTTCCTCGCGTTGCACGAGTGCTGGAACAATGCTTCGCAATATGTATCCGTACTGGGCCGTATCAGACTGTTCAGTGCCCTGTGGGAGCGTTGAATATTCATCCCAAACGCTTTCCGGATCAATCGCGACCAAAGCGACGAAAAACTCGGGGGCCATACCAATTTGGACTTCGCTTGAGCAACGATCAAAAATGTCCTTGGCTGCTTTTCGATCGTAACGAGCGACGTGGGCGAGGGCGCGATACACTCTTCCAATTCGATCGTATTCAGTTGTCGGTTCCAGATCCGATTCAATCAGCTGCAAAGTCTGCTGCAGGCAGTTGTCGAACAAGTCCGCATCCAAATGGTGAGCGATTCTTAGTCCTGAAGATGCGACCTGAACAGGCGGCGTGTTGAGGAGAATCTGATCACCTCGATTGATCGGTAAATTCGGGTCAATTTCGAGGCAGTCTTGGTAGCACACACGAACAAGCTCAATGGCACGCTCCTTGTTCTGCTTCGCCAGCGCTGGTGCGATAGAAAGTTTTGCCACGATGCGAGTGATCGGGCTGTCGGCTGTTTCCGCCCACGCGAGCGATTTCTCAATGTCATATTTGGCCATCAAGCCAAGATTCGTTGCGGAGATTCGAATCTCGTGGTTTTCGCTGCCGTAAACGTATTCATTTTTTTTAGCCAACCAACTGACTTTTTCCTCGCGGCTCAAAGTTGCGTCTCCGAGCACCTGCGCCAATTCGTATCCATGCACGATAGAGTCGGCTGCGTATTTACCGAGGAAACTCAGGTCAAATCCTTTGGGTGCAAGTCTTTTCAATCGTGCCAACATGTAAGGGTTGGGACCCTGCTTCGACACGGTCTTCCAAGTTTCCTCCGCTTTCCCAGAAAGGAAGAACTCGTTGATATTCTTTTTGATTCGATTGGCAAGTTCAGGGTTGTCTGGCAAGTGAGAGCCGTCGGCAGGACCGAAGTATTGGAAGACAAGGGTGTCAGCACCGGCCTCGTCGAGCCGATGCCAAGCTTTCTGGACAAGCTGTTTCCGCAGTGTTTCGTGTTCTGGCTTTACAGGAAGGTTTTCCAAGGCCAGTCGAATGTAGTTGCTGCTCATGAATGGATAGTAGTCGACCAGTTCCTGGGTCTGCTTTTCTAAAAGCTCCTCCGGATGTTTTAAAAGTTGGCGGATCGTTTTGTTTTCGTAGAGAAGCCCCTCCTGGCCTTTGATTGGATTATTCAGAATGAAGTCTGCCGTCCATTTCGGGTCGATTGACGCATAGGTCTCTGTGAAGAGATTTGTTCGAGAGGATTCTGATGGGTTAGCGATCGCAGCGGCGCGGTCCACCGCGAGAAGTTTCTTTGCCAGCTCGATCCGTTTCTCGAGTGACATCGGTGGCTGTTGAGCAACGGCCAGTGAGGACTGAAGCGGTACGCAGATTGAAAGGAAGATGATTAAGCGAATCACGTGAGTTTCCTTTTGGTGAGTGTGGCTGTGGCGTCTCGCCGCAGCATATTGGTTTAGTACTGGGGCGAGACGCCCCAGCCACGCACAAGCGGCTGGCCTTTCAATCCATCAAAACTCTTCAAACTTCTCGGAGGGCCAGTTCAGCATTCCTGGCTTGGAAATCGAATCCCAAAAGTCGTTTTCGCTTTGCGTCACCAAGTCCGTCAGCTTTGTGAGCATGCGGTTCTGCCGAATTGTATCTTGTGAGCAAAGTCGATCCGTATACTCAACCAATCCGGACGGATCGAGCAACGCTTGCCTCGCCGCCGATTCGGCAAACATGTTTCCCAGTTCGACTTCCGTTTGGCCAACGAGTGCTGTCGCAAGGTCTCGGTCGAATCGAGCGATTGCACCAGCCACCGACTGAATTTTCACTTTGTTGCTGGTGCCTTCGACCCATCGCGTTCGCGGCAACGTTTCAAAAACGGCTTGCCAGATCATCGGTCGCACTTTCGCCGGATCGACTTCTTGAGCGATAGGCAAAAGCCCCGCCAAGGTTCCGCCAACAGGGAACCACTGCTGGTTGCGAGCAGCTGGGGCGGACAAAGCATCGATAGCTTCGGCCAATAACTCTTTTGCTGTTGCCGTATCGGATTTGTTCAATCGCATTGCCATCAACCCAAGTGCCCAAGCTCGCTGATTGGGTTCGTCGATTGAGTCGGCGAGCTTTCTCGCTGCGTCGGTTTGCTCAACGGCCATCCGATGTGTGATCTTGATTGAGTGTCTCCAAACCGTGATCGTGTTTTCATCGGGCACATAAAGTGAAAGTAACTTGATTGCCAAATCAGGATTCGTGCGGCAACATGAGAATGCGACTCGGGCCTGAGCGCGTGTTGATTCGTTCTGCTTTCCAATTACTTTGATCAATTCCAGTGCAAGTTCCGGATCCTGTTCCACAATCAATGCTGCAAAGAGACTGCGTGGATAGGCCGACCAGCCGCCGGAAGGCAATTTTTTCGCCTCTTCAAGGTGCTGCTGCACAATCTTGTCTGCAAGTTCTGGGCGGCCAGTGAGTGAATAGTGCTCGGCCATCGAAGCTCGCATCGCAAGCCTCATTGCGGGCTGCTTGACCGATCGGCTTACCTCAAGCCGCCGTGATTCGACGGCTTGCATCGCAGGATCGTCCGCTGGAAGTTTCTCAAGGAATACTCCAAGGACCATCGACTGCATCGTTGAGTCTTCGATTTGGCTAATCAGATCAAATGCCTCTTCAGTATCGGTTCGCATCATCGCAAGAAGCGAAGGTTGTTGGATCATCATTCCCATCTGACCGGGAAGCTCGTTCTCTTCCAGCCAAGCAAGGGCGCCTTTGGGGTCAACCATCGCCAAGACACCAACAATCTGCAGCGCACTCGTTGGCTTCTCAGGCTGGTCTTTGACTTTTTCCCACAAGTTTTCTTTCAGCGCCTCGATGACTTTGGATTTGATCTCATCAGTCAACGGAAACGCCGATTGAACAAGCGCCTCGCACGGTTCGCTATCGCGATAAAAGACAACTTTGCCGTCGCTGCCTGAAAGGACTGTGCCTGAGAACTGAAACCCGTCCGCCTTGGCGACAACGATGCCCCGCCCAGAAGGTACTTCGCCTTGCCCGCCTTCGACAGAGATCGGCTTGCCGTGACCGCCGTTATAAAACAGAGCAGTTTCAGGCGTAACGGGCTGGCCCGACGTATCGACGAATCGAACGCTTACTTTGGTGTCAGCCGTCTGTGCAAGGCAGATGCTCGTTGCTGAAAAGGCAACGAGGATGTAGAAAAGGAATGTCAGTTTTGGATTCATGAATTTTCCTTCAATGATTTGCAACAACCCTCACTCACTCAGGAGGGAAATGAACTTCGAACGAATGGCTCACTTCGCCAAGAATCGGCCCGGTGTCGATACTGGCGTCGATCGAAACGGAACCGATTGTTCTGACTCCTCGATGCCCGACGGGCACCCTCGATAGGCGGCCTCAGTTAAAACCTGAACACGCCTGGCCTTTCGGAACCGAGGAATTGGCTGCACTAATCTTTACCAGTCGATCCACGAGTTGGTGGCCCTGCTTAACACCTTTTTCCAGTCGGACAAAATCAGTGATTGCCAGTCCCCTGTTTGTGTATACCTGCGGGATGACGTGTGACTGAAAGCCGGTGTACTCGTCATCTTCGTGGATCGGAGCTCCAGTAAATTCAAAGCCATCCAAAAGAGAAACTTGCTGAGTGCCTCCCGATGAAACTTCGATCCACCCCATGTCGAACTCCCGGGAAAGAGTCATTCGCCAAGTAGCGTCTTTCTGGTCACGAACCTGTAGCACGAGGTTTTCAAGACAATACCTTCCGGTAGGAACCGAGATCGGTTCGCCCGTAAGACGAACGGCAATCAGCATTCCATTTTCGTCACGAAGCGTGCCTTCAAGTTTCTCAATCGTTGCCGTTTTGTCTGCGAGTTCCAAATTGAAAATCAATTGCCCCAGGTCGGTTTGAGGAGTCAACGTTAAGGAGTGGCCGATCCTGTCTGATCGAACGATGAATCGCTGACCTGCGACATTCAAGTGATCCGCCATATTGAATCGTTCCGAAATCTGATCAAACTCTCCATCGGAATTCAGGTCGACCCACAATTGATCTTTGTTGCCAACAGGAATGCCATCGCCGTCGGTGTCGAGCCGACGAACGGAGTAAGTCTGCGCGGCGATCTCGATTTCGCCCTTTGCGAATCCCAGCGTTCTGATTCGGACGCGGTCTTTCCGTGGATAAATTGCAATTTGACGCGTGACACTTTCTAAGTCGTCACCCTCGCCGACTTTGGCAGCGAGACTCGCGATCCAGACTTTGCCGCCGTGAATTTGAATGCTCAGTTCTTCATCCGCTTCAATGTTCCTGTCGCGATCCATGTCCAAAAAGACTCGACTAACTTCGGCGCCGTCCCGCTCGACCAACAAAGCAACACGATTGGATCTTGAGTCGCCAAAATGCCATTGGGCGAACTGGCACATTCCTGGATCGACCATCGCTTCGATGGAGATGTCCTGTGGAACATTCTCTTGCATTGCCAATCGAGTTCCAGCGAACCAGAGGTGAGGTTGCTCTATCGTCGTGTCGTTGATGTCGTCAACTGGAATCCAGGCAAAGGGATTTTGGTCTTCCGGGGATTTTTGGTTGGCGAGGGATTCGGCTGTTGATCTTGTGGAAAGCGTTGTCAGTGCTGTGGCAATAAACATTGATGCCAGTACGAGCCTGGCTATCAACGGCAACGAGTAATTTCGTAACTCGGAACGTTTTGAAACTTGTTCCTTATTCAATAGCACTTCGATTCGAGAAGTCAGCTGGCTGGTGTGTTTCCCGATCGCTGGCAAAGCCAACTCTGGCTGAGTTGCAGCGAGGTCTTTCTGCAAAAAGTAACAGTCGAGCAGTGTGTTGGCGAACTCGGCTGAACTTGAACTCTGCGCGGCCAAATCATCACAGCAATGTTCACGCAATTGGCTAATTTCTTGGCTGATCCACCAGAGGGCGGGATGAAAAAACAGAATGGACTCAACAAAGCGTTGAATCACCTGCGTGATGGGATCGAGTCGATAAATGTGTGCGAGCTCATGAACAAGGATCTGTTGTAACTGTTCCGGCGTTAGGCCTGAAAGCAACGAGGCATTAACCAGAATGACGGGGCGAAGGATCCCCAACACGAAAGCTGTTCCTGTACCTTCATAGACGGTGATTTGTGTGGCCAGTGTTTGATGTAAAGAAGTTGCGGCATTCTTTGCGGCACGAAACAGATCTGGGTGACTCTGCTTGGTAATAAACGTGGCATCCCGGGTCGCTTTAAGTCGATGTTGCTTGCCAATCGCTTGCCCGAGGCGAAGCAGCATGAAAGCGACGCCAAGAAAATAAGCCAGCACCATCACCGTTGTCGTGCTGACTTTCCAATAGCCCGGCAGCGACGGCGCAAGTTCAACGTCCCTATTACTCGCAACGTCAGTCGAAGACGACAAGATGGAGCCGGGTAATTCTGCGGTCGAGTCGTTCTGTGAGAGCCTTATACTGGCCAGTTCGCTGGGGCGAAAAAGTGAAACCGAACCCGAAGCATCGAATTCGTGTGCGGCTGAGGAAACGGATGCTGGCAACGCAGTTTTTCCCTGCGCGAGATAGTTCAGAAACGGAAGGCAGCCAGCGAGCAACAGGCAAGCAAACGAGAATTGAAATCGAGAATGCAATGAAAAACGTTTCTGCCGAGAAGCCATGTAGACCAAAACCCACAGGCAAAAGACCTGCCAAGTCGTGTGAATCAGAGCCACACTAATTCGCCAACAGATCTCCGGGTTGATTGGCAGTGCAAGATCAGCAATTTCAAACGGAGCATTCATTCTTTTTGCTCCTTCATCTTTTGGTTGATACGCTTACGCAGTTCCTTTAATTCATCCTCGGCAATGTCCTCGCCGTCGAGCAGGTTCAGAATGAGCGACTTTGCAGACCCGCTGAATACGCGATGCACCATGTCGCCAAGCATTTTCGTTGAGACGTTTTCTTCGGAGACAACAGGCCAGAAGAGGTGTCCTTTGCCTTGCTTCTTTTTCTTCAAGTACTTCTTGTCCACCATGATGTTGAGAATCGTGATCACGGTCGTGTGAGCGTTGTCTCGCCCCGCTTTCGCCATCGCATCGCGAATTTCGCGTACGGTCAGCGGCGAAGACTCCCAAAGTACCTTGAGTACGTCGAGCTCGAACTCGGTAGGATGAACTGATGCGGAACGTGCCATAAAGCCTCTGAAATGGAAGACGCTTCTAATTTATTAGAAGAAGCGGGCAGAAGCAAGCTCATTCTTCTAATTCATTAGATGGTCTCTGCGGATTCGATTTCAGGCGGCAAATACATGGCCGCATCGCAGTATCCCCGAACTGCGCTAGATCACGCCTAGCTCTTTGCCGACTTCGATAAACGCTGCAATTGCCCGGTCAACCTGTTCTGGAGAGTGTCCGGCCGACATCTGAGTGCGAATTCTGGCCGTTTCTTTTGGGACAACCGGATAGAAGAACCCGACAACGTAAATGCCTTTTTCAAGAAGCTTGGTCGACATTCGTTGTGCCAGTTCGGCATCGCCCAGCATCACGGGAATGATTGGGTGTTCGCCTTCAGGCAACGTAAATCCCGCCGCAGACATGCCGGCTCGGAATCGATTCGCGTTTTCGAAGAGCTGCTTTCGACGTTGATCGCCTTCATCGGAGCTAACCAAGTCGATGGCTTTCATCGATGCACCAACCAGCGCGGGAGCTAAACTGTTTGAAAATAAATACGGACGAGATCGCTGTCGCAGCATGTCAACGATTGCTTGGCTGGCGCAAGTGAATCCACCCATGGCACCGCCGAGAGCCTTACCCAGCGTTCCCGTCAAAATGTCAACTCGGCCCATGCAGTCATGATGCTCCGCAGTGCCGCGTCCTCCACTACCGAGGAATCCGGTTGAATGGCAGTCGTCGACCATTACGAGTGCTTTAAACTCATCGGCCAGATCACAGATCTCTGGAAGCTTTGCGATATAGCCGTCCATCGAGAACACGCCATCGGTCACGATCATGATGTTGCGTGCGCCGGCTTCCGTTGCCGCCTGCAACTGGGTTTTCAGGTCCGCCATATCCGAGTTGGCAAACCGAAACCGTTTGGCTTTGCAGAGCCGTACGCCGTCGATGATCGACGCATGATTGAGCGAATCAGAAACGATGGCATCTTCTGCAGTGAGCAATGGCTCAAACAATCCGCCATTGGCGTCGAAGCAGGCTGCATACAGAATCGTATCGTCGTAGCCCAGCCAATCAGCGATTTTCATCTCAAGTTCGCGATGGATCGTTTGCGTACCGCAGATGAAACGAACGGAAGCCATGCCGTATCCGTACTGATCGAGCGAATCCTTCGCAGCGGCGATCAGGTCCGGGTGGTCTGCCAGCCCGAGGTAGTTGTTGGCACAAAAATTCAGAACGTCGCTGCGACCTGATGGATTCGAAACCGGAATCGATGCCGATTGCGGCCCATCGATCAGGCGTTCACGCTTGTAGAGGCCAGCCTGCTCGATTTCGTCCAGAGAGGTCGTGAGTTGTTTGGAGAATTCTGCTTTAATCATGGTTCGTTTTGGGCAAGTGTCGATTGCATTTGAAAGCGATAGTCTACAGGCTTTTTATGAAACAGTCAGGCGTTGAATTCAATTCAAAATGAGCCGGTTGCATGCTCAGTTTCCCCACCATCCAGTTGTCAGCAATTCGTTTTCACGATTGATCGAGATCAGAACAGTGGCATTCTGATAAACTGAAATGTTCTTGTGCTGTTCCTGCTCCGTTTGGCTAGTTCTTATGCGTCCCGAATTAATGCGGAATCAAGTTCGAAAGAGTCCGCTTCGAAACGCGTGCATGCTCGTTGGAGTTCTGCTCGCTTTCAGCGCCTTCAACGGTATAGTTGTGTCGATGTTTCTTGACTTGCCCAGGATCTTGATTGTCTGCAGTGGCATTCAATTGGCGACAGGTCTGTTATTGCTTGCCTGCTATTGGCTCCGATGGAAAGCAAAGCCAATTTGGATCTGTATAATTTTTTCGGTCTCGGTATGGATTCCAAACACTTGCGTTTCCCTGTTCACATTTTTCTCAATCGCAAAGTGACTCAATGAAAACGCCTCGCTCATTTTCATTGCTGACCTTTCTTCTTCTTTCTGGTGTCGTTGCGCTTTCGGTGGCGATCTATTCCGCCAACAACGAAGTGGCCGAAACGAAGGCCAAGTTCAAAGAATACGGCGAGGAGATGGGCTTTTTTGATGTCGACGACGACACAAAACTGAACATCCGGCGACTGGGTGGCTATCCGCAAATGAGTTTTGCGTTTCGATATCAGCTGCCTAGAAACCAATCGTATATGTTGCGTATTGGTTCGGGAGTTGTTGACCCAGCTACGGGGTTTCCGCTCGAGTTGGCTCGTCGCGAGATCTCCAATAGTGAGTCACAGGGCACACTGATTGTTAGTCTGCAGAAAATGCCGACAAACTTTGGAACGACATGGACGATCCAGCATATCAATGGCAATAGTCTACAGACGAAAATCTGCGATGACGCAAATGAATTCACTTGGCTGCAAACGTACCTCGCAGCGTTTCCGACGGACGACCAAATGGGCAATGGTTCCCAATTTTTCACCAACCTACCATCGGCCGTTGAAGGCCATCAGACGCTACAGACGTTTGAGCCAGATAAAGTGGCCATGCTATATTCCAAAGGTGAATTCCACCCGTCAGCCATGGACAGCATACCGAAGGAGATTTTAAAGGCTCGCAAAATGTTCATGATCTGGCTGGAACCCATGATTCCGGACGCGAAGTAACGAATCGCGTTGAAAGGCAAGGCTACTTTTTGATACCGGCCAGCTTCAATAGAAATGAGAAGCTCGTTGCGACAAGTTTGAGTCGATCGAATCGTCCTGAAGCTCCCCCGTGTCCAGCATCCATGTTCGTCTTCAGCAGCAGCAGATTGTCTCCTTGTTTCATCACGCGAAGCTTCGCAACCCATTTCGCTGGTTCCCAGTATTGAACCTGTGAATCGTGTAAGCCGGTCGTGACCAACAGATTTGGATAGTTGATTGACGACACCTGATCGTATGGTGAATACGAAAGCATATAGTCGAAATACTCTTTCGTGTTTGGATTGCCCCATTCGTCGTACTCAAACGTGGTCAGAGGAATGGTATCGTCCAACATCGTTGTTACGACGTCGACGAAGGGTACCGCAGCGATGGCGCCGTGGTATAGCTCAGGCTCGAGGTTGATCACGGCCCCGACTAACAGGCCTCCCGCGCTACCGCCTCGGCAATAGAGTCGGTCAGGATCGGCATACTTTTTCTCAATCAGAAACTTGCCGACGTCAATGAAGTCATTGAACGTATTCATCTTCTTGAGTAGTTTGCCATCCTCGTACCACTGCCGGCCCATCTCCTGACCGCCTCGAATATGAGCGATCGCATAGACGAATCCGCGATCGAGCAGGCTCAGGTTGGCTGAACTGAACCTCGGATCGGTGCTCGAACCGTAAGAACCGTAGCCATATTCCAGGCAAGGTGCCGTTCCATCGAGTTTGGTGTTAACGTGATACACAATCGATACAGGGACTTGGACGCCATCACGTGCCGTCGCCCAAACACGTTCGGTGCGATAATTCTTCTGTTCGAACCCACCGAGGACTTCGGTTTGCTTCAGCAACTTCTTCTCTTTCGTTACCATGTCAAAGTCGAGAGTGCTCGTCGGCGTTGTCAGTGACGTGTAGCGATAGCGAAGTTTCGTCGTCGATGGATCGGGAGTCGGCGAAGCACCAGCGACATAAGCGGGTTCCTCAAACGGCATGTAGAAATCATTCGAGCCGTCCGTTTTTTGAATGCGGAGTTGCACGAGGCCATTTTCGCGTTCCGACAGAACGAGGTATTCTTCGAACAATGTGACGCCTTCCAAGTAAACGTTGTCGCGATGCGGGATTTTCTCATTCCATTCGCTTTGCGAATGAGCATCTTGGCCAGCGGTGAGCAATTTGAAGTTGGTCGCGTTCTTGTTGCTGCGAATGAAAAACTGTTTGCCAAGATGATCGACAGAGTATTCATGGTTGGGCTCCCGTGGCGCGAAGACCTTAAATTCGTCTTCAGGATTATCCGCGTCCAAGTATCGAGTTTCGCTGCTGAGTGTTTGACTGGAATTGATGAAGATAAACTTCCGCGAGCGTGACTTGCGGACTCCGCAGGAGAATTCTTCGTTCGTTTCTTCAAAAACTTCGACGTCGTCCGTCGCCGGCGTTCCAAGTTTATGGCGAACGATCAGATAAGCTCGCAGCGTTTGAGGATCTTTTCGCGTAAAGAAAACGGTCTGGCTGTCGTTGGCCCAAACGCAACCACCAGTGACGTTTTTAACTTCGTCGTCCAGAAACTTTCCGGTTGTCAGGTCCTTGAATCGCAAGTCATATTTTCGACGGCCAGTGAAATCGACTCCGAACGCGGCGAGCTTGTTATCGGGGCTGACGCGAACGCCCGTGACGCTGCAAAACGAATGGCCTTCGGCAAGCTCGTTCACGTCGAGCATCACTTCTTCGTCTGAGCCATCTTTTTCTACTTTTCGACAATAGATTGGATACTGCATGCCTTCCGCGAATCGCGTGTAGTAGATGAATCCTCGATCGGCATAAGGGACCGAAGCGTCATCCTGTTTGATTCGCGATTTGATTTCAGTGAATAGACTTTCTTCGAGTGGTTCAATATCGGCCAGCATCGCGTCTGTGTAGTCATTCTCTGCGTTGAGGTAGTCCAAGACTTCCTGATCCTCACGCTCGCGTAGCCAGTAGTAGTTGTCGGTTCGCTTGATTCCGTGGTTCTCCAGAACCATTGGCTTAATTGAGGCGATCGGGGGAGTCACTTCGGTTTCCTGTGCGAATGCAGATTCAGAGTTCGGATCAAGCAAAGCGATGGCTCCAAACAAGAGGGTCAATAAAACTGATTTTTGAGATGAACATTTGATTGGATTCATGTTGAGCTTTCTCGTCTGGGAGCAGCGGCAAAGGGCGAGCTGCTTGTGTTTTCGATGGCACGCCTGGCCATGATTGTATCTGATATGATGCTGGACTGAACCGGTTCTCGGACTCCACTCAAGCACACCCGCGATTCAAACCATGCAAGCGACCAAGAAGATTTTTGCCGACAATCCAGCCGTTGCGAGTGCATTTGCACAAGATTTCGTCGACTGGCTGAATGCTCAATCAAATGAAAAAATTACTGTTTCGCTTTCTGGAGGCAGCACCCCGACGCTGCTGTTTGAGATCCTAGCGAAGCAGTTCGCTGACAAGGCGGATTGGTCCCGAGTGCATTTGTTCTGGGGCGATGAACGTTGCGTGTCGCCGGACGATCCTCAGAGCAACTACGGTGTTTGTAAGTCGCTGTTTTTGGATCACGTTTCGATTCCGGAAGAGAATGTACATCGCGTGATCGGTGAATCGGATCCGGAAGCTGAAGCGATTCGCTACGGCGAAGAAATGAAAGCGCATTGCGAGCTCAACGATGCCGGTTTGCCAGTGTTGGACTTGTTGATCCTTGGCATGGGTGGCGATGGTCACACGGCTTCGATCTTTCCGCATCAAATCGAGCTGCTGAAGTCGGACGCGATTTGTGCGGTTGCGACGCATCCAGAGTCCGGGCAAAAGCGCGTCTCGATGACGGGTCCAGTGCTTAATGCTGCGAAGAAGATCGACTTCTTGGTCACGGGATCCGGAAAGGCGAGCGTGCTGGGCGAGATTTTTGGTCGGACGGGTGCTTGGGAAACGTATCCGACATCTTTCATCTCGTCAGAGGGTCCAGTGACTTTCTATCTGGACGAAAGGGCCGCTGAATTAGTGGGTTAACTCATATCGCTGGTTGGGCAAATGCACTAGACAGTTGATACATCCCGCCTAATCGTTTCCGACCGGCAAGTGCAATCAGAAACTGCCTGCTTTTGAGACGCTTGCCCCGCGGGCCTAGGCCTGCTGTATTCTAGATTTCCAAGTAATAAATCCAACTTGGAATCTCAACGATGACAACCGAACTATCATCTGCAAAGTACTTGCCGGCGGAGCTGCAAGAAGGCTACGTGGCGCAGGAAAGCGACATTCAAGCGACTGTTCTTGGTCACGCAATCGCTGACCCGTCCCAGTCATTCCGCCCAGCGCGAAAAACGCCAACAGGATTTGTAACATTCATTGCGTGCTTCTTAACGCTCGCCGGAGTCCTGGGGGTCATTGGTGGAGCCTTTGGAGCGATCGGCCAAACAGTTGTCGCGAATATCGACACGGCACAAATCTCAAATTCAATGAGCAGCAAGGGGCAAGAGGCGGTCGTTTACCGACGCGCCATCGAGACTCTCAAGAAGTTCTCATTGGTCGTCTACTTGCACAACGGAATTTGCGTTTTGGTAGGACTGGGTTTCATCGCAAGTTGTTTTCTTCTGATGAAGCGTCATCCAGACGCAAGTTCGTTCGCAGCAACCGCTTGTATGGCAGCCATTTTTTACAATTGCCTGACCGTTGTCGTCACGTGGGTGACCATGCCTTCGTTCGAAGGAATGAGCGGGATACCAGATGGTGCCGCAACGATGGCGTTGGCAATTGCAGTCGGATTTAGCGCCTTCATCGCGCTGATGAAGATCGGTTTCTATGGCTTCTTGATCGCTTACCTTTCGAAGCCAAGCATCAAGGCGATCTACGAGCCGAATGTTCCCGAAGCAAGCGTTGCCTAGGCAATTGTGAGAGTCGAGTCTGGACAGGAGCACAGAATACAAGCCCGAAGCGCCAGCGAGTGAGTCGAAAATCCATGCAATTATTCACTCGCTGGCGCTTCGGGCTTGTCGTAGTGCAACTTCAAAACTTACGCAACGTATGATGTTTTCGGCAAAAAATCACAGCCTCGAAGCGTTACACGTCGGGCATTTATAGATGCCAATTTAAAGTTCGGCGTTATCCTAGATAGCCAGCAATAAGTGCTTCTAGCTTGACAATGTCCGCGGAGAATTTGCGGATGCCTTCAGCGGTTTTTTCGGTCGCCATGGCGTCTTCGTTCAGCATCCAGCGGAACGTTTTCTCCTCGCAGTTAACTTTCGCGATATCGAGCGTGCTTGAATGAGCAGCATCGAGTTTTTTGGCGACTTCGACATCGCCGTTTTGAAGCTCTTCAAGAAGTTTCGGGCTGATTGTCAGCAGGTCGCAGCCAGCGAGTTCGATAATCTGGCCAATGTTTCGAAAGCTTGCCCCCATGACTTCTGTTTCATGTCCGAACTTTTTGTAGTAGTGAAAGATCTCGGTGACGGATTGCACGCCTGGATCATCAGCGCCAACGTATTCTTTGCCAGTATCTTTCTTAAACCAATCGTAGATGCGTCCAACGAATGGCGAGACCAGCTTAATGTTGCCTTCAGCACAGGCGACCGCTTGCGCGAGCGAAAACATGAGCGTTAGGTTGCAGTTGATTGATTCTTTTTGAAGAATCTCCGCTGCACGGATGCCTTCCCATGTCGAGGCGATTTTGATCAGTACGCGTTCGCGCGGTGTTCCTGATTTTTCGTACAACGCGATTAGCTCGCGAGCTTTGTCGATCGTGCCCTGTGTGTCGAAAGAAAGCCTCGCATCGGTTTCTGTTGAGACGCGTCCCGGTACAATCTTCAGGATCTCATTGCCGAACGCGATCAGCACGCGATCGATGGCCGCATCAACATTTGCCGCACCACTGATGGCTTCCTTGACCAACGCTTCGTATTTGGAATCCTTTACGGCGGCCAGAATCAAAGACGGATTCGTTGTCGCGTCTTGTGGCTGGTACTCAGCCATCGATTGGAAATCGCCTGTATCGGCAACGACTTTAGTAAACTGTTTGAGTTGGTCGAGCTGATTCATCGTCGTTCCGTTCGAGTGAGGTGAGTTGCAAATATATTATCAGGTTTGATGCTGTGCCGAATCACGACACAATACAAGCTCGAAACGCAAGTTTTGAAGTTGCACACATCACATCAAAATTCAGATTCCATCCGGCAATAGCCACGGGAAATGGAAAAATCGAACCGTGCAAATACAAGCCCGAAGCGCAAGAGCGCAAGCGAGTGAATCGAAACTCCATGAGATTATTCACTCGCTTGCGCTATTGCGCTTCGGGCTTGTATTGGGATTTGCGAATGGCTAGTTGCAAAGGAAGTGGCAAATGTCGCCATCCTGAACGATGTACGTTTTTCCTTCGACACGCATTTTACCAGCGTTCTTGATTTCGTTTTCGCTGCCGTGTTCAACGAGGTCATCCAGCGTGAACACGTTGACGCGAATGAACGTTTTCTCAAAATCGGTGTGGATCACGCCAGCTGCCTGCGGTGCAGCTGTGCCAACTGGGACGGTCCAAGCTCGAACTTCTTTTTCGCCGGCCGTGAAGTAACTCTGCAAGCCAAGCGTCCGGTAAGCTTCGCGGGCCAAAGCGTTGAGTGCTGGTTCTTTCAAACCGTAAGCCTCAAGCATCTCACCTCGATCTTCGGGAGCGATCTCGGCGAGCTCAGATTCGATACTTGCACACACGGCGACGAATCCTGCTCCAACGCTGGCGGCGTAGTCACGAACTTTATTGGCCAAGTCTGAAGTGCCGTCGACATCGGTCTCCGCGACGTTGGCAACGTAGAGCAATGGCTTCAGTGTCATCAGTCCGAAACTGCGAATGCAAAGCTCTTCCGGTTCGGTTAGTTCAAGCTTTCTCAATGGAGTTTCGGTTTCGAGTTGAGCCAGACATTTCTCGATGACGGCAAGCCGAGCGATGGCTTCCTTGTTTCCGCTGCGGGCGGTCTTGCCAGCTTTCTGCTGAGCGTTCTCCAGGGATTCCATGTCGGCCAGAATAAGCTCCATCTCGATTGTCTCGATATCGGCCATCGGATCGACTTCGCCGCTAACGTGAATCACGTCATCATCGACGAAACAACGGACAACTTGCAGGATCGCGTCGACGGCACGAATGTGGCTAAGGAACTTATTGCCCAGCCCTTCGCCTTCGCTGGCTCCTTTGACAATGCCAGCGATATCGACCAGTTTCACGACCGCCGGAATGACTTTCTGGGGCGTGATGTAAGTCGTAATCTTGTCCAGCCGATCATCAGGCACGGTAATGACGCCCTCATTGGGCTCGATCGTGCAGAACGGATAGTTCTCGCTGGCTGCGGACTTTGATTCAGTAAGTGCGTTAAAAAGCGTGCTTTTGCCGACGTTTGGCAAACCGACGATTCCGGCTTCCATTTTTGGGACTCTACTTAGAAATAGATGGTTCGAGCGAGAATCGTACCGTCTATTTGCTCAGGCAAACAGCCGTTTATTTCGGGAAAAAGCCCTTGCAGAACTGGCGTTTTCCGCGATATTGTCCGATCTTTGAATCTTGGCCTTGCTCGGTGATCTCCGATGTCCAGAGCCAAGCTGGCGGAAAGTCATTCGCCAGAAATTCCACCAAACGCTCAAAGGAGCATTGAAGATGGCACGATATACAGGGCCTAAGGGCCGCATCAACCGTCGCTTGCAAGCGACAATCTACGAATCCTCGGGAGCACTCAAGGCTCTCGACAAACGAGGTAACCAACCTCCGGGTATGCACACTCGCTTCCGTCGTCCGTCCAACTATGGACAGGCTTTGATGGAAAAGCAAAAGATCAAGCACTATTATGGTTTGGGCGAGCGACAGCTTCGTCGCTATTTCACCAAGGCCACTCGCCAGAAGGGTAATACTGGTGCGAACCTGTTGCTTCTTTGTGAGCAGCGAATTGACAACGTCATTCGTATGGTTGGTCTTGCCCGAACTCGCCCACAAGCTCGCCAAGGCGTGGCTCACGGTCACTTTCTGGTCAACGGAGCCAAGATGGACCGTCCGTCGTATCATGTTCGCCCTGGCGATGTGATCAGCATCCGTCCGAAAGCTAACTTGCTTAGTTACTACCAAACGGTTCGTGAGCAAGGCGTAACAGGCGAAGGAATCGATTGGGTCAGCTTCGATACAGAGAAGCTTTCTGCGACCGTTCAAGGTACTCCATCAGCGGAAGATATTACTCTTCCAGTGGACGCGAACACGGTTGTCGAATTCCTGTCCCGTTAACGCGACACGATTAATTCAAGAACGCGGCAGCCCAACAGCCTGTTTGGCTGTCGCTTTTTTTTGCGGTTGTCGTATTTGTTGGTCCATGATCGTAACGACGGCTTCTAGTCGTTGATTTGAAATTCATCATTCAAGGGAACTTTAACGATGCAAACTCAACTGGTCGTAATTGGTGGCGGTCCTGGTGGCTACGCGGCAGCTTTCCTGGCAGCGGACGAAGGCTTGGACGTTGTGCTGGTTGAGTCCGAAGGTCGGCTTGGCGGAACGTGTTTGATCCGCGGTTGCATCCCCTCAAAAGCACTTTTGCACGTGGCTCGAGTCCTTTCTGAAACCGTTGAGCTGGAGCACGATTGGGGCGTGAGCTTTGGCACGCCGCAGATTGAGCTGGATAAGCTTCGCGACCGTAAGAACCGAGTCGTCGACAAAATGACCGCTGGCCTTGATGGTCTGGCAAAAAGTCGAAAAGTCACTGTGATCACGGCTCGTGCCAAATTCGTGAATCCGACAACGATCGAACTCGAAGGAGACGACGCTTCAATTCCTGAAGGTCGTCAGATCACTTTCGAGCACGCGATCGTCGCAACAGGAAGCACGCCAGCGATGCCGGGTGCGTTCAATCTTGGGTCTGATCGTGTCATGGATTCGACCGGCGCTTTGAATCTGGTCGACATCCCGGAAACAATGCTGATCATTGGCGGTGGATACATCGGATTGGAGATGGGAACCGTTTACGCAAATCTTGGCTCACAAGTCAGCGTCGTCGAGCTACAAAACGGCTTGCTGATGGGAGCCGATCGCGATTTGGTTCGGCCGTTGGCGAAGAACCTGAAAATTCTGTTTGGCGATCGAATCCACTTGGACACAAAAGTCGGTTCGCTGACTCTTGATGGTGACAAGGTTCAAGTGACTTTCGAAGGTCCCAGTAAATTTGGAACCGAAGCATACGACCGAGTGCTGGTATCGGTTGGCCGTCGTCCGAATACACAAAACCTTGGCCTTGAGAATACAGCCGTTCAGACGGACAAGCTTGGATTCATCGTTCACGACGAGTCGTTGCGAACGAATGAGCCGAGCATTTTTGTAATTGGTGACGCGGCTGGTGAACCCATGCTGGCTCATAAAGCTAACCACGAAGGTCGCCACGCAGTCGAAGTCATTTTGGGACACGCGACTTCTTTCGACCGCCGCACGATTCCGGCTGTCGTCTTTACCGATCCGGAAATTGCTTGGACTGGCCTAACCGTGGACGAAGCCAAAGCTCAGAATATTCCTCACGAAGTCGTCAAATATCCTTGGGCTGCGAGTGGTCGTGCCAATTCAATCGGACGCACCGAAGGCATGACGAAGTGGTTGGTTGACCCGGAAAGCGAGCAGGTTATCGGTTGCGGTATTGTCGGGCCCGGTGCTGGCGAACTGATTGCTGAAGCTGCACTTGCGATTGAAATGGGCTGTGTCGCTCGCGACATCTCCGAGACGGTTCATGCTCATCCGACGCTCAGCGAAACGATGATGAATGCTGCCGAAGTTTTCTACGGCACGGCGACAGAGATTCATCGTCCGAAGAAGAAATAGGTGTTTGGTTTTCGGTGTGAGGTGTGTGGTTGCCTCACGACCGCAGTTTATCAATGAACCACACACCGAAAACCGTGAACCGAATACCATGTTCCGATTCGTCCTACGCTCCAAACGCGAAATCAAAAAGATGCGTACGGCTGGCTTGGTCGTTTGGGAAGCTCATCAATCCGCGGCGCGGATGATCAAGGCCGACGTAACAACTGCGGAAATCAACCAAGTCTACATCGATGTGTTCGCTCGGCATGATGCGACGCCTCTGTTCTTGAATTACGGCGGAACTGAAGAGCGACCGCCCTTCCCTGCTGAGATCTGTGCTTCGATCAATGACGAAGTCGTCCACGGCATTCCGTCGGATCGCCAGTTGGTCGACGGCGACATTATTGCGGTTGATACTGGTTGCCGAGTCAACGGTTGGTGTGGCGATGCGGCCGTGACGCATGCGATTGGCGAAATCGATGAAGAATCAAAAAAGCTGCTGGAAGTGACGCAGCAGACTTTGGATCTGGCGATCGACTTGATGGGCAAATGCAAGAAGTGGTCAGAGGTTGCTAAGCCGATGGAAGACTTCGTGCTGAAAGCCGGATTCTCAGTCGTTGAAGAGATGGTCGGCCACGGTATCGGCAAGAACCTACACGAGCCGCCTCAGGTTCCGAATTACCTTTCACCTTCACTACTTGCCGACGAGGACTTCGACCTTCGGCCGGGCTTGGTTTTGGCCGTCGAGCCAATGGTCAACGCGGGTGTCAAAGAGATTTTCGAGGAAGACGACGGCTGGACGATCGTGACGGGTGATTCAAAACCCAGCGCTCACTTCGAGCATACGCTGGCAATCACTGCAGACGGCGTTGTCCGATTGACTGGCCCGCCAAACGATGAAGAGCTTGGTTCGATGCCGGAGTGGCTTCACGATTCGAGTCGCTGGCTTCGTTGGTAGCCGTGGTTGTGGCTTCCAGCCGCAATCGTTTGCATGTTTCGGAAAGGCTTCTAGCCTCCGCCTGCCCTGTCCCCGCCAGAGGCAGGCCTAAGCGAACACGACGAGCAACATACAATAGAACGTGGTTGTGGCGTCCGCCGCAGTCGTTTGGCAAATCGGGCACAACGCACACGATGGATGAATGGTATTCAATTAGTGGATTCAACGATCCGATGAGCAGTTTGTCTCATCTTGTGGGGACCGTTGTCTTCTTCGCGTTATCTATCTTCCTACTGATCAGCGCCCGAAAGTCACGTACAAACTTCTGGTTTTGCTTTCAATTCGCCATCGCCACGCTGTTCATGTTGTCGATGAGTTTTGTCTATCACATGATGGCCGTTGGCGGCACAGCACGTGACGTGATGCTGCGATTGGATGTGGCATCCATCTTCGTGCTCATCGCGAGCACCTTCACCGTGATTCACGGCATGCTTTTCGTTGGAAGAAAGCGATGGGTGATTCCCGTCTTTCTGTGGCTGATCGTGGTTGTCGGCGTGACGCTCCGGACGATTTTCTTTCACAGCATCCCTTCCGTTTTGGGAGATGGCTTATTCTTGCTGATGGGTTGGGCGGGCGCTGTGTCTTCGTGGTTGATATGGAAAGAGTTTGGGTTTGAGGGCGTGAGGTTTGTCGTTCTTGGCGGATTGTTTTACACGATTGGCGCACTGTCGAACGCACTGGGCTTGCCGACTTTCATTGCGAAAGTCTGGGGCCCACATGAAACCTTTCACCTGTTGGTTTTAGCTGGCCTGGGGATGCACTGGGCGTTCGTTTGGTCAATTGCTGATGGATCATTTCAGCGAAATGTCGATCGACCAAAGTCAGAGTAGCGAAGTCGTGGTTGTGGCTTCCCGCCACAATCGTTTGCATGGGTGTTTCAAACCCATCCACGCAAGGTTTTTTGAAACGCGGAGACGCGGAGAGCACAGAGTTCAGGCGGCAAATACTCACATGGCCTTTGGCAGGACTTGCATGATCAACAGGTTTTTGTCGGCAACACAGTTCATTGCAATATGAATCGAGATCTGCCAGCGAAATACTTTTATGGTTGCAAGAGTAAGGCGGCTGCGACCGATGCCCATATGCCGACTCCAATCGCATACAGTGACAGGATCACGAATGCACGGAACCAATCGAGTCCAGATTGTTGATACTTGAAAGTCGGCGTTGCCGACTGAATTGTTTTGTATTCGTTTGAGAATACGAAACTTCCTCGCTCGCCATTGAGCAGATGCAGCAAATAGATGCTGGCGATCGTCCCGAGCGGGACCGCCAGCAAACCAAGGAAGGAAAACAGAATGGCTGGCATTCTTGCTTTTACTGAAAGTGATCTCAGTCGCTCTCCGATGATGAACCAGTTGATTCCAATTGCGATGGATCCAATGCCGAACAGCAGTTTAATCGACCCGTAATCGGTCGCAGGTTTTCTGCTGTTTAGTGATTCGATCGCGTTGCCAGCGAGAGCGATTCCTCCCAGAATCCCTATTAACGACGCGAGGAAAAAAACGATCCCAACAGAACGGACTGATGACTCAAATGCGAAATATTTGTGCCGCGTTTCTTCAGCAGTTAACGATGCCGTGGGGATTGGACGCGAAGCATAGGGGTTGGGGACTGGATCCTGGTTCACAACTTGTTTCTTGGAGGGTTGAAGTTTGCACAATTCTAATGGGATAGGAATTTCAAAGCATTGCCAATGTCACGTTTCGACCTGTATCATCAAGGCTTCAAATACTCTTTTCCCCATTCTTAGTCGACACATGACCGCAACTCAACAGTTTTCGATCACTCGCAATGAAATCTCCGGCCACAATGTTCTTGAGCTGGCGAAGAAATATGGCACACCGACTTACGTTTACGACGCGGCAACCATTCGTGCGCGAATCGAACAGTTGAAACAATTCGACGTCATTCGCTTTGCACAAAAAGCGAATTCGAATATTGCCGTGCTGAATCTGATGCGTGAAAACGGTGTCCTGGTTGACGCGGTGAGTTCGGGCGAAGTTCATCGTGCGAGAACCGCTGGATTTCCTCTGACAGGTTCACCGCATCCAGTGGTCTACACGGCAGACATTTTTGACCGTGAAGCATTGGAATTGGTAGTCCGGGAAAATTTGCCGGTCAACTGTGGTTCACCAGACATGATTGCACAGCTTGGGAAACTGGCACCTGGACGCGAGATCACGTTGCGTATCAATCCGGGATTTGGACATGGCCACAGCAACAAAACGAATACCGGGGGCCAATCTTCGAAGCACGGAATCTGGCACGATCAACTCGACGAATGCGTTGATCTTGCGAAAGAGCACGGCCTGATTGTCGCTGGTCTCCACATGCACATTGGTTCTGGCACCGACTTCGAGCATCTCTCTCAAGTTTGTGATTCAATGAAGCAAACGGCACTCGGAGTTGGCAGTTCGATTCACACGATTAGTGCTGGTGGTGGCTTGCCGACGCCTTATCGCGATTCGGATCAACCGCTGGACATCGATCGCTACTTCCAGCTTTGGGACTCTGTACGAAATGAACTTGCGGTGGAATTTGGTCATGACGTTTGCCTTGAAATTGAGCCCGGACGATTCCTAGTTGCGGAGTGCGGCTATTTGATCAGCGAGATCCGTGCGATCAAAACGATGGGAGAAAACTTGTTCTACCTCGTCGACGCGGGCTTTAATAATTTGGCACGTCCGATTCTGTATGGGGCCTATCATCCGATGTCGGTCGCGTTTGCGAATGAGTCAACCGATGAGACTCAAAACGTCATCGTCGGTGGTCCGCTTTGTGAATCGGGTGACATTTTCACACAAGAAGAAGGCGGTTTCGTTTGTTCGCGTGAACTTCCGAAAGCTGCCGTTGGCGATTTCCTTGTCATCGAGTGTGCCGGAGCGTATGGTTACGTCATGTCGTCGAATTACAACAGTAAGCCGATGGCAGCTGAAGTCCTGATTGATGGCGGCGAAGCTCACCTGATTCGCAAGCGTCAAACAGTGGAAGATCTGGTCGCCGGTGAGTCGATTCCTTCGTAATCGTAGGTCAGTCTGTCCCAGACTGACAATTCAATGGTACGAGTCTGAGACAGACTCGCCTACAAGTTGGAGCCAACATGTTTCGATTGATTGTTGCGTTTGGTTTGTGCCTTTTTGGTACAGATCTCGTTTGTGCTCAAGTTCCAGCAGTGAACACGACCGTTCAACTTCCGACGGTTCGCAATTTCAGCATCAACACGGTCGTCAGTGTTCCCGATGGCGGCACGATGTACCTTGGCGGCGGAACCGACGGCGCAGCGTACTCTAAACGCCGACCTGGATTTCGTTCAAGCGGTCGCAGCGTTGGTGGTCCGGGCGTATCTGTTTCGGCGACTTTGATTATTGGATCCGAAGTCGATGCTGAGCTTGATCGCCGCGGTAGGATCGCTCTTGCCCGTCGAGCACGACCTGACATTCACGGTACTAAAGTCGAGAAAGCGAAAGCTTCTTTTCTTGCGAGGCATCTCGGCCGCGGGTGGAAGTAATTCTTCTCGCAGTGGCTATGATGGGTTCATGAGTGATGTCGATTCCAATTGCAGGCAGTGTGGCGAGAAATCTAGCGATCTCAAAAACGGCGCATGCTCGAACTGCCGAAATGGAAAGTTTGCGACCGTTGCTCCGACGCCAAACCACCGAAACGATGCCACGATCGTCCCCGAAAAAAATGCCTTCCCTGCAGTAACTCCTGCCAAACGTGTCGGTGAGTACGACT
>CAYGUE010000012.1:6767-76187 GCA_964352885.1 uncultured Pirellulaceae bacterium | reverse complement strand
TACTTTCGTCCATTGCGTAAGATTCTCGACTGCAGCCACCCGTAGGTGTCTGGACAGTGTCTCAGTTCCAGTGAGACGGGTCATGCTCTCACACCCGCTAACCATCTTCGCCTTGGTAGGCCATTACCCCACCAACAAGCTAATAGTAAGCAGACCGATCCGGGGGCAATAAATCTTTGGTTCGGAAACATTATCCGGTATTACCTGCAGTTTCCCGCAGCTATCCCGGACCCCTGGGTACGTATCTACTCGTTACTCTCCCTTTCGCCGCTGTCCGTTTAAGAAATCAACCGAAGTATCTTTCTTAAACTTCTCGCTCGACTTGCATGCCTAATCCACGCCGCTAACGTTCATTCTGAGCCAGGATCAAACCCTTCAATTATATGCTTGCTGCAACTCTTTACCTTGCCTCGAAAGACAAGGATCCAAATCACAGACGACTAACATAGTTAGTTCGACCAACAACCCGAAGGTTACTGATCTGCCAAATTGGTTGGATCAAAAACCGAAGTTCTTGCCAACGCATCTCATCGATGCTTTTAGTTTGACCGGGCTAAGTAGCTGGAATAAATTGCTACCTAGCTTGGTTCGTATGATCTTGTTCTTCTAAAACTTCAAATTGGAGCACCGAAGCACTCCAGAATTTTACAAGAGGTCTCTACCAAATTGTCAAAGAACAGTGTATCACCAGAAAGGTGGTACAAACGATTTCCAGAAGGATATCGCCCTTGCTAATCGCTTAGCAAGTAGGCCGCAATTCTATGGTTGGGCCCTGAAGTGTCAACGGCAAAAATCAGAAACTCAAAAAGTTTTTGATCGCTTCGACAAGAGCAATGATCGACCCGCCCGGAGGCAAACTTGACTCGATCTGAAACTCTTTTTCAGGTCCGCCATGCACAATAACTTTCGCCATTGCTCACTGCAGGGGCGTGAATATAGAAGAGTTCGGAATGTCGTCAAGGTTCACTCGCCAAGTTTCTTGAAAAAGATCCAAATTACGTTTCTGCACTGAAAAAACACACCGTTAGCGGCGTAATCACGTATGAATTATCGATACGATTTAACGGACCAGCCCAGTAAGCAACGTTGATCGGTGGCTTCCAGCCTTCTTGGAGGCCAAGTGAAGCTCGTCCCGCGACCGAATTTTGATTCGAAACACCGATGGTCTCGATGGGCTCACGGCGGATGCCAGTCGTCAAGCCAGTCGATTGATCAGCAATACAATGCAACACAATCCATGAGAAGTGATCCCAACCGACTGGTAACCATCGCAGGATGTGGCAATGCTGCAGAAGCCGATATGCTAAAAATTGCCTTAGAGGGTCAAGGCATTAATGCCGTCGTTGACGGTGGAGATTTGAGCACCGCCCTAAGCTACATCGGCTCTGCAATTGGGGACGTGAAGGTTCTTGTGCGGCAAGAAAACGCTCAACGGGCCAAGGCGATCGTTATCGCGACTCGCGAATCTTATGTTGCTCCCGACAAAGCCCCTTGGTTTTGTGGCAAGTGTATGGAAGAAGTCGAAGGGGGCTTCGAGATTTGTTGGTCCTGCGGAGAAATTCGAGACGAGGTCGAGTCACCATTTCCGGCAACAGCTGTTGCTGTGGAGCAGATCTATTCGCCGTCAGTCGCTACGGAAAACCTCGGCCGCGTGACCGATAACCCCTATGAATCCCCAAGCACGTCGTGTGGGTCAGCGATTGGCCGTGAAGATATCGAGTCGCAGTTTGCAGACGGCGAAAAGCACGCATGGCGTGCTGTATTGGCCGCCGCATTTTCAGTCTTCATGCCGCTCCTTTCCCTTTTATTTTTGGCCATCGCAATTCGTCCGATCTTTATCGGCCGACTTAGACTCTCCCAAACAGCGAAGGTTTGGCTTGGTTTGACCGCTACGCTTCTTTTTGCTTCCCACGCCTTCTGGCTATGGATGATCCTGTTTGCAAAACATTAGCTGGTCGCGAATCACGACTCTGAATTATTCGAGCAGCCTCGTCACCGAATTGGCAACCAGTCGAAAACTTTCTTTCGTGTATCCGCCACTAAGCACCATAACGGTCGGAATTTCTCGCTTGCGAAGCTCGCTAACGACATATAGGTCACGTCTGAGAATTAGCTCTGCCGAGATGTTCAGGTGGCCCAGCGGGTCGCCTGCGAAGACGTCCGTTCCTGCGTTGTAGAACGCGATTCCAACTTCTGATTTTGCGACGGAATCGAGAAATCCAGGTAGTCGCGTTTCCAATAGATGCATGTATTGGTGGTCAGTACACGAACAATCGATCGGAATTTCGCAATCGATTCGATGTCGAGCCTGCGGATCGGTAGGATAGATTTGGCTGTTGAAGATATCGAAAATGAATGCTTGTTGATCGTCCATGAACGTATGGCAGACACCGTTGCCTTGATGGGCATCGGTATCGACACATATTATTCGCGAGTCTTTATTCAGCAGGCCACTGGCCCTCATTGACGCCACCGCGACACCAACATCGGCATATATCGAGAATCCTTCGCCACGTTTCGGAGAGGCATGGTGGTAGCCGCCGCTGAGGTTGATCGCGAGTCCGTGTTCAAGGGCCTGTTCGGCGGCGATGATGGTTCCCCGCGTCGCCCATCGCATCGGACGGAGTACGTGCCAGTCGATCATCCATCCCGGAAGACGCTGCAGCGGCGGCAATTCGAGAGCTTTCGCAACGTAAGAAGGTTTCTTCAGCTTCAGCAGGTATTCGCCCGAGTGAACTCGGAGCAGTTCGTTCCAATTGGCTTGCCGTCGCGGACGGATGTGCATTTCCCTGAGTCGCGGGCCGAGTCGCTCGTGGAGCAGTTTCCAAGCCCGGCCGTATTTTCGAGAATCGAACGGATGTAGCTTCTCGAGACCATAGAATCCGATGTTGTATTTGGGCGAATAAACAATACGTGACATGATTTGGCTTTGAGTTCGAACGGTAATGCTCTGTGCCACGATCTGGCGAGATGCCGAGCGTTGACGAAGGCTTCCTTGCCTCATCTGGAATGATAAAGAACAGAATGTAGTAGTCCTGAAGCTCTTGCCAAAGACAAAGACAGTGTTTCTTTGCCGATTCAGTTTCACCCAGACGTTGCAGCAAAGGGAGCGTCTGGATCTCCTTGAGTACAGACCAGTCGCCGCAACTGCGAGAAGAGAAAAAGCGATCACAGAACGAAGGCTGAGCTTCGCCGCATGCCTGAGCGACTGGGAAATGATTGCAAAAGACGAATCGCAATTGTTTTGTATGTTTGGGTGATGATACGAAAAAACCATCACTGTCGTGCACAGTGATGGCGGTAGATCCAAAGATTCGCAAGCGTTCTATTCGCGGAAAACGTCTTCACCAGGGGAGTTCTCGGCAAACAGATTGTCGTGATTTCCGAAGTATCCCTGCCGTTTTACACGCACCACTCCCTTGTCGCCTTCAGTATTAGTTACGGAGTTGGCACGGAATTCTGAGTCTTCAGCTACTGCTAATCCACCCGGCTCAACATTGATGGCCGATCCATTGTCGCGAGCAAGATTGTTCGAGAAATTGGATGTGCGAATAAAGACTTGGCCAGCGAATCCAGCCTGAACAGCTCCGCCGGCGAATGCTTCGTTTCCAACAAACTGAGATTGCTCGATTTGTGCGAACCCGCGGTTCGCGAACAAAGCGCCGCCAAACGAGGCGGTGTTGGACTCAAAAACAGTGTCCGCTCGTGAGATCAATCTGCCAGAATCTGCGACATACGCTCCGCCACCTTGCCTCGCAGAGTTGGATTCAATGCTCGTTCCCACAACGGCTGTTTGACTTTGCGCGTAAATCCCGCCTCCTGCATCAGCAGAGTTGGAATTGACGCTACCTCCAGAAACCAGCATATATCCTCGAGTACTGCTAAGCCCTCCGCCGAACGTTGCGGTGTTGTTACTGATGTTGCTGTCGAAAATGAGCACGCTGCCTGAATCGAATCCTGTGAAGGAGAGACCACCACCTCGACCTCGAACAAGGCTTTCAATACTGTTGTTGCTAATCGTGGAGGACCGAATAACGGAAATAGCGTTGCTGAGAATTGCAACTCCGCCGCCGTCGCCGCGAGCAGTATTGTTTGAATCGATGACGGAATCAACGATCCGCAAGGAGACAGAACCATCCGAGATTCCGCCTGAATAGATCCCACCACCAGCGAGTTCAGAGCGGTTTTCGCGAATGACAGAGTCGGTAACGACAAAAGACGCGTTTCGAACGCTGACGCCGCCGCCTTGTCTTTCAGATGTATTGCCAGAAATAGTTGTTCCGTTGAGATACATCTTGCTGCCGCCACCGAGCAGAATTCCACCGCCCTGGTTTTCGGCAGTATTGGTTTCAATTGACACGTCCTTGAGAACTGAAACCGATCCGAAGGCCGCAACGGCGCCGCCGGAATCGGCGTTGTTGTTAGAGAACACTGCCTCGGAAGCGTGAAACGTTTCGCCGCGAAAGGAGATTGCTCCGCCCGTTCCATTTTCGCCAGAAACAGAGTTGCCAACTAACGTTGCGTTTCCGAATAGATTCACTTTCGATAACGCCCTGCTTTCGATTGCACCGCCTGATTCGGTCGCGCTATTGCCGAAAAAGCTTGCGTCGGTTGTCAACTGAGCGCTGTCCGTCACGAAGATGGCACCGCCAGAGTCATCGGCAGTGTTGCCGAAACTTCCATCGGGATTGCCGAAGTTAGTCACCCTAATAAAGACGTTGCTGTCACCGCTGGCATGAATCGCACCTCCATTGCCGGAGGCTTCGTTGTCGAAAAAGCTCGTTTCAACCAACCGCAGACTTGCATCTTCAACGTAGAGCGAACCGCCACTGATGGCGCTGGCTCGGTGAAAACGGGTGTCAACAAAAACAACATTGCTACCTTCGCCAATCAGTGCATGACCACCTAAATCCGCTGCTCCAGCATCCAACACCAGCGAACGCATGTAGACTCGTTCTGGAGTGTTGATGTTGAAAATTCGGCTCATGCTGCCGGCATCGATCGAAGTCGTACTGAACTCGGACGGGACCTTGCTGCCTCGCAACACAAGATCATCTGTGATCTCCAATTCTCCGAGCAAGAGTTCGACGGAGCCCGCGCCCAGTGATTCGGCAAACACGATCCGGTCTCCATCGACTTCACCCGCCGGCGCATCACTCAAAGGTTGGTTGGCGTTGGCAGCGTTGATGGCCTCTCTTAGTGAAATTAGGCCATCATCAGCATCGATTGAATCGGTCAACGTTGTGACAAAAAATGTTGTTAGCGGTAGTCGTTGTTCGAGTCTTGCATATTCAATTTACTGATTCTGGAATCGTCGACCGTTGGAAGTGGTTCGACTTTGGCTTCGTTTACGTGGGGTAGGAAAAAGCATTTTGCTTCCTTGAAAAAGCGTAGAACGAGATCCTCCAGTAGGCGTCTCGGAAATTGCTGCAAATCGGCAGCTAAAAATCCGCTTCAATTCAATAATCGAGTCCGATTGGACTCGTCGAAAAATAGATATGTAACGTCGAAAATCTTCGACAAGCTCAACCTTAAAACCCATTGGTTAGCTCCGCAATAAGGTTTGCCACCGAATATCAAATCGAGATTTTATGCCTAATGGTTTCGCAAAGTTTGAATGATCCCCACTATTGCAGCAGAGTAAGGACGTTGGTTTTGCCTTAGGTGAATCGTTTTGAGATGCGGAACATGTGCGGATCGAGAATTTACAAGCAACCCGTAGTGCGAGTTAATGCATCGCTTAACCATGACGTGCAAACTCCAGCGTTTTGCTAGAGCAGCCCGTATTTCGCTGCTAATTGTGTCAAAGCATCAATTGGCTTGTTCGTTGCGGCGATTTCGCCAACCCCGAACCAGCATGGGCGATCAACTGTCTTCGCGGTATATTGCTCGCCTGAATCCAACAGCAAAACCGTACCTCGCAGCTCAAAATGAACGACATTTTCTCCGAACTCCAGTGGCGCGGCCTAATTCATCAAACAACGGCCGACGACGCGTTGCCGAAATGGCTCAATGAAGGCTCGCGAACTCTTTATGCGGGGTTTGATCCGACGGCTGACAGCCTGCATGTCGGAAGCCTGCTGCCGCTGATGATGCTGCGACGATTTCAGAAAGCGGGCCATCGTCCGATCGCAATCGTCGGCGGTGCGACGGGCATGATTGGTGATCCCAGTGGCAAAAGTGCTGAGCGAAATCTATTGGATGAAGATCAGCTGGCGGCCAACATCGCCGGTATCGAAGTTCAGATGCGACTTTTGCTCGATTTCGAAAGCGGTGACACGGCAGCCGTATTGGTAAACAACAATGATTGGATGAAGGAGTTTTCTTACACCGCATTCTTGCGAGAAGTTGGGAAGAATTTCCCTGTTAACGTGATGCTGGGTAAAGACAGCGTCAAAAGCCGATTGACCAGCGAAGCAGGATTGAGCTACACCGAGTTCAGCTACATGCTGTTACAGGCTTACGACTTTGTACGTTTGAATCAGGACTACAACTGCGAATTGCAAATCGGCGGTAGCGATCAATGGGGCAACGTCACGGCCGGAATCGATTTGGGGCGACGGATGCTTTCGAAGCAACTTTACGGCATCACGTGTCCGCTGCTGACGAAGTCGGATGGATCCAAAATGGGCAAGACCGAGTCGGGTGCGATTTGGCTTTCGAGTGGGCGAACGTCGCCCTACGAGTTCTTTCAATACTGGCGAAACGTTGACGATAGCGATGTCGACATGTGTTTGAAATTTCTGACCGAGTTGTCAGAGGAGGAGATTGCCGATCTGGCGAGCAGCCGTGATGCAGATGCGGCGAAGTGTGAGAGCCAAGTGCGGTTGGCTGAGGAGGTGACGACTTTGATTCACGGCGCAGATGGATTGCGACGTGCCAGACTGGCATCAGATGTTTTGTTCGGCGCCGCAATTAGCGATCTGTCTGATGACGATCTGAATGAAATCTTCGGGGATGTGCCAAGCGGCGAGTGTTCCAAATCTCAGTTGGATTCAGAAGGCCTTGATTTGATTGACGCACTGGCTCTTACAGGACTCTGCAAAAGCAAAGGCGAAGCTCGCCGCACAATCAAAGAAGGTGGAGCGTATGTCAACAATGCTCGTCGTGATAATATCGAAACGAAGTTGACTTCTGCCGATAAAGCCAGTGAGTCGATTATTGTTTTGCGGCGCGGGAAGAAGAAGTTTGCGTTGGTAAAGCTTGTTTGAGTTTTTTGCATACCGCCGAATACACCGAAGTACGGAATCGCGCGCGATGGCCAAGACGTAGCTCAGTCTGTTCCAGACTGAGAAGCCGCCTGCACGAGTCTGGGACAGACTCGCTTACAGATCAATAAGTCCGCTCAAGCATCATCGTGCCGATAGCGACCAACGACTTTGATGCATCATTCTCTGCTAAACTCGCCGCGAATGCGACAGCATGTTCGGCGGTCGCTTTGGCGACCGAACGAGCATACTCAATTGATCCGGAATCGTTCAGGATCTCGACGACGTTTCCAACGGAAACCACGTCGGCATTCAAACAGGCCAGCAGTTTTTCCCGGCTTTCACCCTCAAGCGTCGCCAATGCATGGATCACAGGCAACGTCGCTTTGCGATTCTGTAAATCCGTACCGAGCGTTTTCCCAACGGTGTTCGAATCGCCAATCAAATCCAGAACGTCATCGACGATCTGAAAAGCAACTCCAAGATCACGTCCGAATGATTGGAACGAAGCGACCAAGTTGTCGTCGGCTCCAGAAAGTGAAGCTCCGATTCCGCAACCTGCAGCACAGAGTTCTCCGGTTTTCTCCGAGACCATTTTCAAATAGTCTGCTTCTGTGATCGAAAAATTCGACTGCCAAGCATTCTGTTTGATCTCGCCTTCGCAAACGAGGTTGCTGGCCTGAGCCAACATTTGCACTGCGGCGAGCGAATTTGATTTGCTACCTATCGAAAACGAATGCGTGAACAGATAGTCGCCCAACAGTACGCCAGGTCGCGTGCCGAACTTCGCGTGAGCAGTTTCCTGATGTCGCCGTGTCTTCGCGGCATCGAGTACGTCATCGTGAATCAATGTCGCAAGGTGAATCATCTCCAAAGCCGCCGCTGCAAAGATGTGACTTTCGGAAATCGACCCAATCGATTTCCCTGTCAGCAACAGCAGAGCAGGGCGAAGACGCTTCCCGCCAAGCTTTCGACTGTGGCTGAGTAAAGATTCTACTTCCGGAGAAGTGGCTTGTAGTTCGGATGTGATCGTCGATTCAACTTTCGCGAGCTCATTGAGCACCGATCCATAGATGGTGGAGAGCGAACTCTTCGTCGCGGCTCGACCATTCTGAGAAACGGGAGCAGCGCCGGCATCCGGCTCGCTTGAAACTGATTGTCCGATTACGTTCGACACGCTGATTCCTTCAACTGCGGACAAAGTCACCTGACTTGCCACCGGTTTTGCTGATCAACCCGACCTCTCGAATCGTCATGCCTTTGTCGACACTCTTGCACATATCGTAAACGGTCAGTGCCGAGACCGTTACGCAAGTTAAAGCTTCCATTTCGACGCCCGTACGATCAGTCGCCCCAACAGTCGCAGTAATTGAAAGTTCGCTTTCGCTGATGAACTCAAAATCGATGTCAACCGAATCGACGTGGATGCTGTGACACATCGGAATCAAATTCGGCGTCTGTTTAACAGCCATGATTCCAGCCACCCGAGCCACCCCGACAACGTCGCCTTTGGAAAGCTCGCGATTTTGAATCAGCTTTGCCGTTTCCAATTTCATCTGAACCGTTCCCCGAGCCACCGCGACCCGACGTGAGTCATCTTTTTGGCTTACGTCGACCATGCGGCTTTTGCCTTGGTCGTCAAAATGGGTTAGTGGTCCAGTCAAAATTCAAACGCCTCGTACGGGATTAACCGGTCAATTGCCGCACAGAATAACTCAATGTTGCGTCACACTGTAGCCGGATTGTCGCAGGCAGGCTGATTGCGGTCTGCGTGGTACGGTTTTTCTGCAAATTCATCCCTGCAGTCCTGTTGCGAGGGACGCGGTGTGACATTTTGGCCGGAATCGCTTGAGGGGAAACAGCCTAATCGAGATACTGCTCAATGCACTTCTTGCGAACGCCCAAACGATGTTGGTTGAAATCATCTGGGGCCAGTTGGCCGGCATCTTCAATGTCGATGACCCGAACGTCAACTTTGCCTTTAAAGTACGGAACTGCCTGCTTCAGAAATTTGTCCTCTGTAAAATTCGTTGCATGGATATCGACGACGACGATGGATTCAAGCGACTTCACGGCCGCAAACTCCTTCATCAGACCGTTCTTGATTGGTTTATCCAACAGAACGCGGACTTCTTTCAACTTCGGAAACAGATCGCGGTGAAAACCAGTTGAAGAAGAAGTGAACTGGATCGTTTCCATTTTTGAGAGAGAACTCAAAAAGGAGACGTCAACCTGATCGAAGGGCGAAAAGTAGAGCTCAGTGAGGTTCTGCAACTGATCCAGTTCCGAAACGTCAAGAAGGCCAGGAATCTGTGATGAAAAGTGACTGGACAGGTGGGGATTGCCCAACCATTCAATGTCGAATGACAGTGCCGTCAGCGATTTCATTTTGCCAAGCGATGAGATGATGTCGGCATCGCACCACGGAGACCAAAGTTTTTCGATTTCGTCCGAATTTTTGGTGAGTTCATACGCAAAGTGAAGATTCTTCAATGCCTCTGCGTCATCGTAGTCCTCATTGCGAACCTCCGTGATGAGGTACGGTTGAAACTCGCCGATCGTCCCGAGTGCCAGTCCCCAGAACACGTTCAGGTTCTCGATGCGGCCCTGAACACCGACTTTATTTTTCAAAACCATCGCAAAACTGTCGGGATCAAGGGGTTTGTCTTCATTGGAAACTGAAAAATCACATCCGCTGATCAACAAGCATTCAAGGTTCTTACGATTCAGCAAGCGGCTTGCAGGAATCTGAACGTTTTGCAAGTTGATTCGGTATTCAGTTTTGTTTGAGTCCAGTGAGTCCAGTATCGCTTCTATGTCAGCATCTGTGGTGCCGCCCGCCCACAATTTCAAATCCCCCGTCATTTCAAAGCCATCGATTGCTGCCATGAATTGTGAGGTTTCACCGGGGTCCGTCGCCATCAGATAAATTTGCGGGCCAATCTCTCTGCGAACGCCCACCGTTTCGCCAGGAACGAACTCGCAGGTCAAGAGATACACTGGGATTCCAAGTTGAGATATCTCTGCCAGTTGCTGACTGGAAAGCCGACAACCGTATAAATGAATGTGTACCGGCAGCCAGTTTTTGAGTCCGGCTAAATCCACCGTCTCATTCATGCCAATGATGCTGATTCGGTTGCCGGTGTTGGAGATTCCAGACGCGTCGAATTGATCGAAGAACGTGCTGTCGGCATCGGGCGCGAAAACAAAAGTAAATTCGTCAGCCGACCTGCTCCGCCTAGAGTGTGTGACCTGAACTTGCGGATCAGTATTCAGCGTCTTAAGGAAAGCTGCACGGGGAAAATCTAAAGGGCTGTCACCGAGTAACAATGAATGAAGGTCATATTTTGAGCTCATGAATGCCAAGCCACAACCGATTCCGAGCGTTGCGATCGAAAGCCAACTAAAGCTCGATTGAATCTTCCTCTTTGAATTGCCAAGTAAGGCGAACACGATCGCGATCAGCATGGCGCAAGCAACCAATACGCTCAACATGAAACCTGCGTCAATCGTCTCGCTTTTCCGTACAGCAATTGAGACAACCGCGCTCGCCGACACCATTGCCATAAACGCACCAACAGCCCAGGCTCCAAAGATTCGAATCCGACAAATCAATCCACAGCAGAGCGTTGCCACACAGAGAAACCCGATTGGAATCAAGAACGCTTGCCCCCAGAATTGCACGGAAGAATTGGTCCCCAAGACGTTTTTCGTTGCCTGAAACAGGAATAGGACAACCGCGACGACAATGAGGAATCGAAAGCGGTTGGGATTTTCAGTTTTGCCCGAAGATTCGCCTGCCGCCCGTACTCTATCAGACGCTTCAGTACCCCAGAAAGGTCTCACGAACCGGTCCAGTAAATAAGATGCGGCAAACGAAATCGCAAACGAAATCAGGCAAACAGCGATCAGGTATCCGATCGCATCAGTTGAATGCGCCAATCCTGTAGCGTCTGCACCAACGATGTTTGGCAGATCGGGTCCAATCTGCTGAATCTTCACTGACGAGAACGCGAAGACCAAAGTCAGACTCAGCAACGAGACTATGGCAACGATTGGTTGACGCTTGGTGCCGGCAACCATGCAGGTAAACAACAGCAGGCTTGCGTAGGCAGAGATCCACAAAAGACAAACTGACTCGTTCCCTTGCCCGCGTGCGGTGGACCAGCACTGGGGCACCAGCAGCGCCATGAAAGCGAGAATGCTCCAAAGCAGAATCGTCCGTTCGGTTTGTGTCGGTATGGGTTTCACATTGCGAATTTTAGCAGCTAACGTTTTGCGTTTCCATTTGGCGTCCGCTAAGATTTGCACTCGTCCAATCACTCAAGGCTGCCCATGTTTCACGATCCTAGAACGAGATTCTCACGCATTGTTTTTGCAATTCTTTCATTTTTTCTGGCGGCACCGACCTTCGCCCAAGAAGTAGCCAAGCCTGACTTTCAATCGATTGCTCAAAAGTGTGACGACTTGCTGCAAGAATCCATCGTCGATTTTTATCTGCCGCACTGCGTCGATCCAAAGAATGGTGGTTACTTCGAATCGATCGACTCCGAGGGGAAATTCTGCGAAAGCGAATACAAATTCTTGACGCTTCAGACGCGTCAAATGTGGTTCTTTTGCGAACTCGCGAGGAATGAAATCAACAAGGAAGAATCCTTGGCCGCCGCGAAGTCTGGATACGAATTTCTGCAGACGCACTTTCTGGACCGAGAAAACGGCGGTTACTTCAGTCGCGTCAGGATGGACGGGGGCGAATTCGATACGCGAAAGCACGTCTATCTGAACGCATTCGCAATCTATGGATTGGCTGCGTATTACAATGCGACGGGTGAAGGCGACGCTTTGGCTGCGGCGCTGAATCTGTTTGAAGTGCTTGAGACAAAAGCGTACGACAAAGAAAACGGTGGCTATAAAGAATTCTTCTACGCGGATTGGAAATTGATCACCGATGCGAACGAGCCAAAGTTTGTCGGCGAGGTCGGCACAAAGACTTACAACACTCATTTACATGTTCTCGAAGCTTTCACTGAGCTTTATCGAGCTGCTCCCAGCGATCGTTTGCGAGAACGAATTGCCGAATTGATCGTCATCAACACCAGTACCGTTCGACATCCGGTGCATCCTTGCAATGTTGACGGTTGGACCAACGAGTGGAAGATGATTGATCGCCCCTCGAATCTTCGTGCCAGCTACGGACACGACGTCGAATGTGCTTGGCTGGTTTTTGATGCTGCCCGAACGATCGGTTGGTCCATTCGGCCGCTTGAAGGTTGGGCCGTCGCGACTGTTGATCACAGCATCAAATTTGGATTCGATGTCGAAAACGGTGGGTTCTACTACTCGGGGCCGCTTGGAAAAGAGTCGGACGATAAAAAGAAAGAGTGGTGGACTCAAGCAGAAGCTTTGGTTTCGATGTTAGAAATGTACAAACTGACTGATGACCCGAAGTATCTGGACGTTTTTGAAAAGACGTTTGCGTTCGTGGAAACGTATCAGATTGCTCCAGCGGAGTCCGGCGGAGGCTGGTGGGCGTCGCGAAACGAGGACGGCAGTGCTGATTCGAACACGTCTCGAACGTCAACCTGGCACGGGGCCTACCATAACGGCCGCGCGATGATTCGATGCAGCGAGATATTGCGTACACTTGCTGCTGAAAAGAATTGAGCATTGTTGCCGACGCCCGAAAAACAATTTCCAACGTTTCGCGAGAGAGCGACCGTCTTCTCCGTGGCCCTGCTTGCGATGATTTGCGTCACCGCAGCGTGGACTTTCAGTCGCGAAGGCTCAATCGATGATCCGCCGGCACCGTGGAACGTCGACGGTGTTTTTTACGACAACATTGCTTTCAATCTCAATCAGGGAAATGGCTTCGCCGTTGATCTTCAAGCTCAGCCTTGGCGAAATACATACATTGAAGCGAACAAAATTCCGCGAGTCGATGGAAACTACGCTTGGTTGATGCCGGTCAAAGGCAGCGGCCCCACGACGTTGCGCTCGCCAGGATATCCGATTGCGCTGTCGGTCATCTACCGAATTTTTGGGCAGCGTCACGAGGTCGCGAGAATTTTTGGTTGCATTTTTGTAAGCGTTGGAATTGCCTTGTTGCTAACGTTTTGCGCGCTTCGCTGGGGCTACTTGCCTGCAATGGCCGCGGCCTCAACTGTGGCATTCGATTTCTCAGTGATGCAGTCCGCGGGAACGCTGGCGACCGAGTCGCTGGCGGTTTTGATTTTTGCGATCACGTTTCTGTTGGTCGTGAGAGCGTGGGAAGAACCGTCTCATGGGCGTTGGTTTTGCGGCGGAGTCAGTTTTGCGGCGCTGCTTTTGACGCGTGGTATCTGGAGCCTCGGATTGCTGATCATGATCGCGTTGCTTGTCAGTTTTCTATTTCCGGTACTTCGCAAACGAATGACGCAATTGAAGTTGGCGCATTTACTGACGTTTCTGGTGACGGCAATCATTGTTTCAATGCCTTGGTGGGTGCGGAACTGCACGGTCACCGATCATTTCACTCCATTTGGGACGGCAGGGTCGTGTGGTTTTGTTGGCGCGTACTGCGATGAGTCGCTGGCGGCCCATGGGCAATGGCAAGCGAGTGTGTTCAACGACAATCAACGCGAAGTCAGGGCGACAGTCAACATGGACACCGTCAATCTGGCTCACCTCGAATACCTGACGGGTCAGGCGAGCATGCAGAAAACGAAGCAATGGTGTTTTGCCAATTGGCGTCGAATTCCGCAGTTGATGTTTTATCGAGGGCTCAGCCATTGGGGCCTTTTTAATCCATCGGTGCCGTTGATCTTCAATGTCGCGAATCTCTGGCTGATCGTTGTTGGTCTGGTTGGATGCTTCTTTTGCACCGGCAAGCTTCGAGCGATATTCATGTTTGTGCTGTTGCTCGATAGCGTTATCGTGATGCTGACGTGGGAGCATCTCGGTCGCTATGCAATTCCGATTCGGCCAATCGTCCACCTTGGATACGGTTTAGCGATCACAGCGATACTCAAGCAACTGGAATCGCGTCGTCAAATGCGCTCCAGCGGACGGGATGAATAGAGACGCGTTGCCCAGACTTCGGCTCCCGTCTTGCTGCTCCATTGACTGGATTGCATGATGCCGATTCTGGATTCTCAGTTCTTGTCGATATTCGATTGAATTTCTTTCTCATCTACCGTCGCAGAAGGGCAGCCGTTTTCGGGCACTTCGACGTTGGCTGTCCAGAGAATCGCATTGAGAACGACGCGGCGGAAATTTTCGTCTTGCCAATTTTCGTGATTGTGAGCACCCGTGAAACCGAAACCGCGTCCGCCGTTTGGACGATCGTAAGCCCACGCGACGTGCTGTGTTTCACCGTTTGCGACGGCTTTTCGAACATCAAGGTTGCCGCTGCGAGCTCCGTCGGGGCGTCGAAGTGTATGAGCAGGAGGCACGTCCGTCAGAATGGGTGTCACTCCTTTCATTTCGTCAACGAATCGCATGTGGTAGTACCACTCATCATCAACGCTGAAGGATTGAACTCCGTTGCAGATCGGGTGGTTGGGGAAATCCTTGAAGTTTGGCTTCCAGTGCGGATTCACCGACCAATCGAGGTCACAGAAGCCCCCCATCCACTCGAGAAACCTGTCTCCCATTATTCCTTTTTCGGCCTCGGTGGACCAATGAATCATGACGACTCCGGTTCCTTTCTTCATCAGGGCGTCGAATTCATCCAGTTTGGGTTTGATCACGTGTCCTGAGTGTCCGGTGCTGAAAATTACGACCGTTGAGGCGTCGTCCAGGATTGATTCGTCCTGCGGGTAGCCGTAGTGCGGAACCAGTTTAGCATCGACGTTCAAGCCGGATTCATTCAGAGCCTTGGCAAGGATCATGTTGCCCGCACGGTGTTCGTGTTGCATGCGGCCATGACTGGGAGAACCAGAAATGAAAACGATTTTTGCTTTCTTCTTGGCATCTTTGGCGATTGGTTCGCTGTTAACGGAGACGCGATTCCAATAGGCCCATTCGTTGGCCCAATCGTTTGCTTTGTTCTCGATCGTGAGCTTGACAGTGCGACCAGCGAATTTGGACAGATCCACCGACACGTCCAGCCATTCGTCCTTCGCGACGGATTTGCTTCCCACAACTTGATCGGTGAGCAGCGCTTCGTCTGCAAAAACTCTCAGCTGCCAATCGCCATGCGGATGATGGCTGACCCGTAGGTTCAGTTTCGTTTTCGAGTCGGCTGGAACCTTTATAAGCCGAGTGAGTGTGCTTGGCGTTTCAGGATCCAGCGGATGAGTTTGCACGGCGATGGCGTTTCGGAAGACATCGTGATGCACGACTCCACCTTCACCAACATTGTGGACTTTGAATTCAGGAGCCACTATCTGAATCGTTTGCTGCCATTCCTTTGTTTCATTGCGATTCGGTTTTTTGGGACGATTCAGATTTGAGGCAACGTCGCCAGTCGTCATACGTCTAGCAACGAACTCGGCCAACACTGGCAGCTTTCCATTGACGGCGAGGTTGAGTGCTTTCTCTGGATGATGCGGAACCATGGGCTCGAGACCGAACCAGATCATGCGTGGCAAGTTGTTGTCGCCTGAGTCTTCGGCGTGCGAAACGAGCCCATCCAGAATCGGCCAGCGGTCTTTGAATGGCATCCGTTGAATTGCGGACGTCAGAAAGCTCCGGACGACGGGCGACGGATCGTCTTTGGCCATCGAAGCAAGCTTATCGAGGATGTCAGCGCTGACAACCGATTGTTCTGCTTGGCTTGCATCTTGGAATGCGTTCAGCGGACTTTCATCGCAAAAGAATTGTATCGCCCAACCGCGAATGTGTTGGTCAGAATGTTCAAGCATCTTTTTCAGATAGCTATCGTTCAAACCGCCTGTAACATGCAGAGCCCAAAATGCCCGCAAACGTTTTCGACTGCTGGCCTCTAAGTTTAAAGCTTCTTTCAATGCTTCATGGGTACTCGCCATGTCTGTGCCGTCTGCGGCTCGCATCTGTAACAGCAATCGCGACTGCCGCACGTAGTAATCGTTGTCGTGCGTTTGTAACCCAACCAATTCCATATCCGACATCGCAGGTAAGTTCGGCGGCGTCATCGGCTTCGCATCCTTCGGCATGATCCGATACACGCGTCCGCTGTTGGGGAAATTGACCGAGTTGCCGCAGATGTCGGTGTCGTGCCAGTCGAGAATGTAAACGCCACCTTCGGGACCGATCTCGATACTGAAACCAACCCACGCAAGGTCGTTCGTCGGCATGAAATCATCACCGTGCTTGCCAACGAAACTGGAACCTTTCGATTCCATGTAGTCGGTCAGCAGCGCATGTTCATGGATGTTACACATGAACAAATAGTTGCGTTTGTTGTAGGGTTCGGGAAACGAATCGGCCAAATAGAAGCGTGCCCCGCCATGTGCCGACAAATGCGTATGGTCGCGAATCGTCTTGATGTCGTCGTACACATGAGGATTCACATGCGGCAGACTTTGCTTTTGGTAGACGCCGCCTTGAACAATGTGAAACAGATGCGGGATCACGCAGCACGTTGCGAATCCCTGGCCGTGATCGTTAAAGTCAAACCCCCACGGATTCGAAAGTCCGCGAGCATGAACTTCAAACGTCTTTCGCGTCGGATGATATCGCCAGATGCCTCCGTCGATGAATTGTCGATCTGCATCCGAGTCGCCTGGTTTTCCGACGCTTGAACGAGTAAATACTCCGTGGCAACCATAAAGCCATCCATCGGGGCCCCAGATGAAACTGTTTAGCGTTTCGTGACGATCATCGATTCCCCAGCCATCCAGCAAAACTTGCGGCGGACCGTCAGCTTTGTCGTCTCCGTCGGCGTCCGGGATGAAGCTGAGATTTGGCGGCGAACCGACAAAGACACCACCAAAACCACAGGCAAGACCCGACGTGAACGTCAGCTTGTCGGTGAACGTTTTCTTTTTGTCGAAGACGCCATCGCCGTCAGTGTCTTCAAGGATTTGTATGCGGCTAACCTGTTCCTCGGTGTGCTTGCCGCGGGTCTGGTAGTTGAAGTTCTCCGCGACCCACAGACGTCCGCGACCGTCGAAGCAAAAAGCGATCGGCTCGGCGATGTCCGGTTCGGCCGCGAAAATCGAAACATCGAAACCATCTGGAATCGCCATTTTGGCTACTGCTTCATCCGGTTTCAGGAAAGGAGCATCGCTGGTTCGATGTTGCTTTTGGGGAAGCGTGTTGCGTGAATCCTGGGCGTTGACAGCCAATGTCAAACACACGCCAAACAGAATACACAGGGCCGTTGTTTTCCGGTTCATTTCGACACCTCGACTTGCTCTGTGGTTCTCAGGTATTTGATCAGGTCGATCACTTCCTGTGGTTTCATTTGCTCCAATTGTCCGTCGGGCATCATGGACTTCTTGGAGATCTTTCGCTCTACGATATCCTCTTTCGCAATCACTAGCCGAGGTTGCTCAACCGTTTTCAATACCAGTTTGGTCGCATCTTCTTCCGAAACCACGCCCATGATGAGCCTGCCATCTTCGGTAGCCACAATGACAGTTCTGTATCCTTCAGCAACGTCGTAGCTGGGGTCGATGCTGTTAAGCAGTATGTAGTCAAGATTAGCGCGATTGGAGCCAGTCAGATCGGGACCAATCTTGCCACCCTCCCCGTACAAGACGTGACACGAGGCGCAGGATTTCTGATAAATGGCTCGACCGCGAGAGGCATTTCCATTGGTTAACGCGTCACGTGTTAGCAGCGATTTGTACTTCACCAGTAGCTTTTCGCGATCGTCGCCAATAGGTCGCAATTCTCCGAACACTTCTACGTATCGTGCGCCAAGCAACTCGTTCAAAGCTCGGGCAACGTGGACAGGAATATCTTCTCGAGGCACCCGATTCGATTGCACCGCGCTCAGAAGTTGAGAAGCATAGAATCTGCGTGTCGCCAGCGTTTCGATGACGGAACGCTTCAGGTCGGAGTCCATTTGTCCGTACCTCGCGAGCAGGATTGCTGGAGCGACTGCGTTTTCGATCGCTGCGTAACCTCGGACAGCATCGATCGCCAAATCAGGATCGTCCAGCAGCAATTCAAGCGAGTCGGATGCGTCCTCGTTTCTTTGGGCGAGCAGAGAACGCAGTGCATTTCTTCGCAGGCTGGCTGTCGCGGATGAGTCGTTGAGAATCGCGAGCGATTCCTTCGTAGCTTCGATGTCGCCAAAAAATTGCGAAAGCTCCATCGACAGATTTCGGACTTTCTGGACCTCGCTTTTCGAAAGTGACTGGCTTAACTCATTCCAGCCCCGCGGCGATTGTACTCGGCGACGCCCTTCGAGGCCTTTGAGCATGCCGGTCAAAATTGAACCGCGAATCGTATCGTCGTTGGTTTGCCGCAGCGTTTTGACAAGCAAGTTGAGAGCGGCGGTTTCGTCAGAATATGCATGATGCGGAAACGAAATCGCGGCCAGTAGAAAGAACGCCAAAAGAGGTCGTTTCATTGTCATCCCTGGATTTAGTGGTGTTTGTCTCCTGCGGGTATCTTACCCTAGATCGGAATGGCTTGGCAACGTTGGTGCTGGTTGTGGGTTCCTACCGCAATCAATTTGTTTCGCGGTGAAGACTAACAGCCGACACCATGACAAAATCAGAAAACCACGAACGAACTAACGGACGGCAACGATGTATGCGATCCAGCTTTCATGGCTGGGCTGTTCTTCCGTTCGATACCACTCGCCGGTGTCTTCGCCGTTTTCGTCTTCGCGATCAAAGTAAACGTAGCTGTGACTGAATCCGGCTTCCTCGAGCAACTCGCGAACTTCAGGCATCGACCAAAATCTCCAGTCGTAAGTAAACGCCTTCTTTAATCTGCTACCGTCGGAGAATTTGAATGAGATGTGGAATAGAGCGTCTGCTGTTATTGGATTGAAACTTGCCTGCTTCCAGTAGTATCGAAAGCCGTTTTTGCCCTTCTTGATCGTGCGTTTGTCGACACGCCCCTCCTCGAAGCAGCCGCTGCCGCCCATCATGTCCATAATCATGATTCCTTGATCAGCGATGTTGGAGCGAGCGATCTTAAAGTATTCCAAGACTTCGGCACGCGTCTTAAATAACCAGAACGAAAAGTTCTGTGCGGCTAAAATGTCAACGCGAGGACGATTTGCTTTTCGAACGTCTTGTTCGATGACTTTGACACGAGCCTTTTGATGCTGAGTCAGCGGTCCAAAATTATGTTCGCTTCCCCATGCGATTGGTTCTGGATCAAGATCGACGCCAAGCGATGTTCGCTCGCGACCGCGCCTGACCCACTCGCAACAGATCGCGTAAGTGCCGCAGAAATCTTCGCGGAGTGATTTCGGCTTGCGGCCAAACTCGTCCTGGAACGCTTGTTCAAAGAAATCAACTTCGTGTTCCGGCGATTGAACGGATTTCTGGTAGCAAACATATTTATCGGCCTGTTGAGCCAACGTTTTCTTTTTGGGTTTTCCCACGTCGTGTGCCTGTTGATGTCGTCAAGGGTTGCATTTCTAGGATGTATCTTAAGTAGAAATGCCACCGTAGCAACTGGTTAGGACCCGGAGCAGTCCGAAGGTTTAGGGGCAACGGCTGGAAGCCGTCGTTGCGGTTGAACGATTGCGGCTGGAAGCCACAACCACGAAAATGCAAAACGATTGCGGCTGGAAGCCACAACCACGAAAATGCAAAACGATTGCGGCTGGAAGCCACAACCACGAAAATGCAGAACGGTTGTGGTTGAAAGCAAAAACACGATCTATGCCGCGTCGTCATCGCTTCGGAGAACTGCGTCCTCGGAAATCTCACCGTCCTCACTGACGTCTTCAAATCTGACGCTGACGCGTTTTGAAACGCCGCTCTCCTGCATTGTGATGCCGTATAGCGTCGTCGCTGCGGTCATCGTCTTTTTGGAATGCGTGACGATGACGAATTTGGTCCAGCCAAGGAAGCTCTTCAGTACGTCGATAAATCGACCAATGTTCGCCTCATCAAACGGAGCATCCACTTCGTCCAAGACGCAAAACGGGCTCGGTCGGAACTGGAAAATCGCCATCAAAAGCGAGACGGCTGTCAACGCCTTTTCCCCGCCACTGAGCAGCGAATTGTTGAACTGAGGCTTGCCTGGCGGAGTCGCGATGATTTCAACTCCGGCATCGAGCGGATCAACACCGGCCTCGAGAATGATGTCTGCTTGGCCGCCTCCGAACGTTTGGCGGAACAGTTTTTGGAAATTGATTCGAATTGCCTCAAGCGTTTCAACGAACAATTTTCGGCTATCAGCATTGATGCGAACGATGATTTTCTCAAGCGTCTCTTTCGCCTGAACCAAGTCTTCGTATTGACCATTGAGGTGATTGTAGCGCGCCTCAAGTTCTTCTAGTTCGTTCAACGCTTCGAGGTTGACGGAGCCGATCTGCCCAAGCTTCTTTCTCAAATCCGTAATCTCTTGGTCGATTTCTTCACGTTCTGCATGCTCGTCGAATTCCTCGCCGGGAGCTTCGAACTCGTCAAGTGTCGCTATGTCGATGTCGTAGTCTTCCTGCATTCGCTCCAGCAGTTGGCTGCGCTGCAGGCCAATTTGCTCGATTCGAAAACGCCCTTGTGTCAATTTTTCTTCGGCTTGTTTTAGTGAATCGCGACGTTCGTTAATGAGGTTGGTGATCTCGCGGCGTTGCCCGTCGACTTCGAGTCGCTGGCGGCTCATCGCGGCCAGCTTGTCTGCGACCTCATCTTTTTCAAGACTCAATCTTGAAATCGCTTCTGTAGCTACTTCGATTGCGACTTCCGCTGCCTTGCGGGACGAAGCATCGTCAGAGATCCGCACACTAAGCTGTTTTTCGTTGTCTGCTTGCAGAGTTAACTGTTCGCGTTCATCAGCGACTTGAGCCTGCAACGTTTCCAACTGCTGCTCGTATTTTCCGACCGAGACTTTGGCTTTCGTCAGTTCGCGTTCTAGGTGATCTCGTTGCTTTTGAGTTTCTCTGGCGTCGCTTTCTTCTTTCTCGATCAACTGAGATAACTGTGAAGCCGCTGCCTCGTTCGTTGAGAGGTCTGTTTGCTGAGTGGAATAGGCGCTTAGAAGCGTGGCCAGCAAGGAACCCGTTTGTTCCAGTTCGGCGTTAGCAGCAGCCAATTCGTCTTGCAACGAACCGACTCGACCAAGCACTTGATCCGCCTTGTCCGTTTCGGCCTGTAGCTTTGACGAAAGTCCGGTGTTCTCCTCGATCAGTTTTTGAACCTGACTCTCGGCCGTTGATTCAAGTTCCACCAGTTCTGTGACCTGCTCGCTGCAGGTTTCAACATCCGATTTGAGTTGGATCAGATTCTTCTTGATCGCTCGCAATTCACTACGACGCGAGACGATCCCGCCGGTGACTGATTTTGGCCCGGCGATGATAGTGCCGTCCGCTTCGACGACTTCTCCATCGAGCGTCACGAATCGAACCGACTTGCCGGGGCCGTTATGAAGCCGAACCGCATCGGCGAGCGTTTTGCAAACCCATGTTCCGCCGAGAAGAGCCTGAGCAAAATTCTCGTAACGGGAATCAACCTGCACAAGCTCATGTGCACGGCCAATGATTCCGCTTTCCCCAGCAAGGTCGACGCGCAAATCCGCACCGAGGGAAGGCGGCGACGAAATTTGGACCAATCCAACGCGGCCATCGAGTTTCAATCGTTCGCTCGAAAGTTCATCGACCAGATCACGACCATCAACGACGATGTATTGAGCGACTTCTCCGAGAGCAACATCGACGATACCGGCGTGCTGTACGTTCACGGCGACAAGATCCGCGACAAGGCCGACGATGTCGCCAAGGTATCCTTCACGCGATTGTTTTGACTGTTGCAATAGTTCACGGGCCCCCGCGTTGACCCCTTCGAGGCTTTTCTCAAGCTCCTGAATGACTTTGGCTCGCTGCGTCAGCCCCGTTTGATGGTTCTTTAGATCCGACAGGCGTTCCTTGCGGCCGGCGAGTTCCTGTTTGTATTGATCAAACGACTTGCGTGCTTCCGCGAGGCGACCATCGGTTCGTTCAGCTTCCGTTTTCAGCTTCTGTTGCTGAGCCAAGACCTCTTCGTGTCGCTGTTTTTGATCCGAGAGGTCATTTTGCAATCGTTCGACGACGCCGCTCAAGCGATCCTGGTCTCGTTGGCTGGCTTGAACCTTGGAGTCGCTCGACGAAACCAGTTTGCCATACTGAGTCACAAGCAACGCGAGTTCGCGATACTCGCTGCGGCGAGATTCTCCGCTGGCTCGTAGTGACAACAATGATTGGTCGACGGCCTTGTGCTCGGCGGACAATGTTTCAAGTTTGTTCGATGCATCGCGAAATGCAATCTCTGCTTTGTCGAGATCTTCCTTTCGTTTCTGGACTCGCGAATTTAGTTCTGCAGTTCGCTTGGCAGCCTGTTCGTTTTGAGCTTCGAGCTCTTCCTTGCGCTGGTCGATGTCGATCAGTCGCGACTGGTTAATCTGCAGTTGTGAATCGTTTTGAGCAAGCTGTTCGCGAACGGTGCTGGATCGTTCCTGCGATTCGTTGAGTGTTTCCGAGAGAGCATCGAGCTGCTCTTCGAATGTTTTTGCTTTCTTCGATTCGGCCTCGACGAATTCAGCGTGCTCTTTCGCGACCGCGGAATTCTCGTCGACGACTATTTGGAGTTCCGAGAGTTCTTCCGAAAAAGACTTCCAGTCGTTGACGCCAGCGAAAGTCCGAAGCTGCTGCAGGCGATCGGAAAACTCTCGATATCGAGCAGCACGTGATGCCTGGGCTTTGACGCTGCGATAGCGACTGCCGACTTCTTCGACGATATCCGCCAAGCGTACCAAGTTACCTTGGACTCTGGCTAGGCGACGTTCGGCTTCGACTTTCTTTGCCTTGAAGCGACTGATTCCGGCAGCCTCTTCGAAAATGGCTCGGCGTTCTTTGGGACTGGTCGAAAGCATCCGCTCGACTTTGCCCTGCTCGATTAAACTATACGCATCGGTGCCGACACCCGTTCCGCGAATCAGGTTGCGGATGTCTTTAAGGCGAGCGGTTTCGCCGTTGATCAGATACTCGGAATCGCCGCTACGGTATGCTCGGCGGCTGATGTGGACTTCGTCAGCGTCAAGAATTAGTCGACGATCAACGTTGTCAAGGATGAGTGTTGCTTGCGCAGCGTTGGCAGGGCGACGCGCGTTCGACCCGGACGAACCTTTGAAGATAACGTCGGACATCTCCTTGCCACGAAGTGACTTGGCACTTTGCTCACCAAGCACCCATTTGATTGCGTCAACGATGTTCGATTTGCCGGACCCGTTTGGTCCGACAACCACCGTAATTCCAGGAGGGAACTCGAAACGTGTTTTGTCCGCAAAGCTCTTAAAGCCACTTAATTCGAGGGCCTTAAGCATGTTGTGACACTCCGATAAGAATTGGACGTTTTCGGTTCAAGTCGAAAGAATACAGTTTAAAGGGTACAGTTTGGCGCGAGAAGTGCAGTGAGTTTCCAAATGGAATCCTGTGCCTAGTGCCCTGAAAACTTTTGAATTTTTCACTCTATGGTTCCGAAGTCCCACTAGTGAAGAGGCTCTTCATCTTTGCCCAAGTTGACTTTTCGGCTTGTAACTCTTCCGCGGTTGGAATGTTTCCATCGATCAAGTCCGTCGTTACACGACGTGCGGGCTTCTCATCGATCTGTGATCCGTTACGGAACAGTTCTGGAGGATCGCTGGACGCGTAGCGATTTGATACTTCAGGTTGAAGGTTGTCTTCATCGTATTGACGATCCGTTCCTGGAACCGCATTGACGACTAGGCGAGCAACCAAAGTTTCGTCTTTGCGAGCGTTTCGGAGGATCCGTAAAATGCGCCCGTAGGAGAAGTCATGATTTGAAAGTGCTTCGATCAATTCCATAACATCCGTTGAACAAATGGTTTCTTCGCGACCGTGATTTTTGGAGTAGTGAATCAGTTTCAGCTTGCCTGTTCCAGCTGAACGGATCGTTGTACCGGTTTCAACGTAAAGGAAATCGTCGGATACTTTCGCTTCGCCGAAGACGACCACTTCAGGCCGTTTGCTGCGAGAGAAATGCACCATCGGGGTTGACTCGACCGGTACTGAATGCAGAAAGAAGTCTTTGAATTTGCGACCGTAAACGAGGGGGTGCTCGGGGCTGCGAGTATGTAACGCTCGGAAGGCTCCGTAACGAGTTTCAGCACTTTCAGATTGCATCAACAACTCAAGATGCAATGCCGCATCAGAATCGTCGCTGACTGAGAGTGCCGTCAACGCATGCCAGCGGAATGCTGGCTCGATCTCGGCTACTTCTTTGAGAATCATCAAGCCTTCTGACTGACCGCAGTACGTCAATGCTTCGGCCGCTCGGAATCGCAGTTCCAGGTCGGGACTGGTGAGCGAACGTTTTAACGTCGGAATGGCATCGCGTCCAATTGCTTCAAGCCTAAGTGCGGCGATGGCACAGGTCGCTGGATCAGTCATTTCCTTTGCCAGTTCATCTAGGCGGTCGACTCGTTCCTGTGCCGTTTCGTTGTAGCGAATGTTGGCCATCACGTCTGAGAATCGGCTGACATTGTGACGATAGATCTTGGGCAAAACTAGTTGAACCGTCTTGTAGTCTTTTGGATTGGCGATACCTTCGCGCCCATTTTCCGTTAGCGTCGTAAATCTTGCGTTGACTACATTTGAGATTTGCGTGGTAGTTTTCGGGCCGTAGTTTTGCGTCCGCATCGCCAATCCGAGCGGGCGAAACTCCATTGTCTCACCGCCACCTAGAATCCACCCATGTAGATCATTGCTTTCGTCCTGACGTGCTTCGAAAACAGAGTCCACGAGAACAGTGCCCTCGGCCAACCCTACGACCAAGCCTTCCTTCAATCGTCTGCCTTTGAATTGAGCAATCTTTCGCAGACGCGTGCGGAAGATATTGCCATCGTCGAGACTCGTTCCTTCCATGTTGGGCACAATTTTGATTTCTACGTCGAAGTGATCGCCTTTTTTTGCTCCTGGAGGAACGTAACCACGCACGATCACCATTTCAGTGTCTTTGCTTTCGCAAAGTTTCTGCGGATTGCTGACCTCGTCTTTGTGAGTTTTTAACTCGTCGATCAAGTGTTCGCGAAACGATCCGGGCTTCGCCGCCGAACCAGTGCCCTTGAGATTCATTGCCAAACCGATGCCTTCGATCTTGGCATAGTCCATGCCCCAGAGGCCACAGGTTTCAGATATGTATTTTGGCCCGGTCGGCGATTTGTCTTCGAACCGAGTAATGTCCCCATCATCATCGGGACTCTGTGCCCGTTTGATGAACCGGTTGCAGCCCGTCGCCATCAGCAGTCCGCTAACTGCGACAGTTGTGGTACAAGTCAGGAATGAACGGCGGCGCAGGTTGTGCGAAAGGGCAGAGAGTTTCTTCATCGGTTTGCCTTCCATGGCGAATGAAGCTCAGTGGTTGCCAACGTTCTGAAAACGACAGACCGATGGCGCTTATTTTTGGCGGACGGTAGACAGATTGGCGGGAAGGGTCAAGAGAAGTCATTGCTGATGAAAATGGCCCACATTGCCTAGTTTTCGCACTCCGTGTATTGGAAGGAAAAGACAATCCGGAATGGTTAAGCGAGCGGCTGCAAAACTATGGAAAAACCACTCTCTTGCACTCTTTCGTCTCGTGTTGTTTTGCTCAGTACATGTGCGTAATCGGCTCATTTCACCGATGAGTTTCCGTCCTCAGGCTCGTCAGTTGAAGAATGGTCGTGAATGATCTTCCAGGCTCCATCGGGCTTTCGGAGGACAAGCGAAAAGTTGCCGTCTTTTTTCAATTCCGCTTCGCCATCCTCTTTTGGAGGCTTCGTCAAATGCCAAAACCCCAAAACCAGGGCGGCATCTTCTGAAAGCATCGTGATCTCAAGCCCATCGAAATTCAATGTTCCCATTTGGTCTTTGGGATATGACTTCTTGTAATTGTCCAGCGTCGCCTGCCAACCACGAGTGGTCTTGCCGCCGCTGCTAAAAGTCAGGTCTTCGGATTTCCAATAGGTTTTCATGAACCCATCGATGTCCCCAGCGTTCCAGCATTGGGCCTGGCTGGTCAAAATCTGTTCGATTTCATTGTTTGGATTGTCTGGCTGAAATGTAAACAACGACAGACAGAACAGCGACAATATTGCTAGGCCTTTGGAATTCATCTGAATCTCGCTCATTGAATACGGTTGATCATGTGATACTTTAACCGATTCGCAATCGTGTAACAAAACGCCATTTTATGACCGATCACTCTGACATTGCCAAAAACTGTTGGTTCCTGACGGGAGCCACCGCCAGCGGAAAATCTAAGACTAGCCTAGAGTTGGCAAAGCTGATCAACGCGGAAATCATTTCGCTCGATTCGATGGCGGTCTATCGTGAAATGGATATTGGGACGGCCAAACCGCCCGTCGATGAACGCGGCGACGTTCGGCATCACTTGATTGATATCCGTAATCCAAACGAGACCTTCAGTACGTCGCAGTATCGTGACGCTGCGTTGGAGACAATTGATGCGATACGCGGTCGCGGGAAAGAGGTTCTTTTCGTCGGCGGTACGGCGCTTTATTTGAAAGCTCTCCTTCGCGGAATGTTCGAGGGACCTCCGGCTAACTGGGAGTTTCGCAAACTGGTCGAAAAGGAAGTCGAAGATTCTGGCGGTGAATTCCTGCACGAGCGATTGCAGATGGTTGATCCGGTGGCGGCTCATAATATTCATCCGAACGATCACCGACGCATCATCCGTGCGTTGGAAGTGTTTAGTTCCACCGGCAAGCCAATCAGTCACTGGCAAATGGAGTTTGACAGCCCGACTCCTGCAGACCAGTGCCGCGTTTTCGCGATTCGGCATCCGCGAGAGATTCTTCATCAACGAATCGAGCAACGTGTTGGAGCAATGTTTGACGCAGGACTGATCGAAGAAGTGCGGGGCTTGTTGGAAAAATTTGGCGAACTAAGTCATACCGCCGCTCAAGCGGTTGGCTATCGGGAGGTCATCGAGCACCTCAATGACGAACACACCGAAGAGGAGACTCGTGAGCTAGTGCTGATCCGAACGCGACGTTTTGCCCGTCATCAAGAGACGTGGTTTCGCAACTTGACCGAATGTCGTTGGGTCGAGTTGGAAGCAGATTTTGAACCGGCTGATGTGGCGGGGCAAATCGTCGGACTAGGCAAATAGCCGGTACTCCACCGGAATTCATCCGCCTGCACCCCGCCGACGTTCAACCGCCTGCACCCCGCCAAAGTTCAACCGCCTGCACATCGCCGAAGTTCAACCGCCGATTTACCCAACGGGGATGATTCAACAGCCCCGGGTTCTCGAACCCGGGGTGTTGAAACATGGGATATACGAACCCCAAGGGGGTTCATTAACTTGAAACTGGGCGCCAACTAATCAATCCCACACAAGACGTTCGTCAAACTCGATTCCGTGGTTTCGCAACAAGCTGCGAAACTCGTCTTTGAATTCTGAAACTTGATGATGTTGTTCTTGGTTGCGAATGTACTTGACGACTTTGTCAAGTTGAGATGCTGATACTGAAAAGGCTCCGTACCCAGATTGCCACTTGAAACCTTGGATCTGTAAGGTCTCCTGAACCCATTGATTCGATCCACGTTTCATTTCCTTAACGCCATCGGCAATCGTGCAAGTGCGAGACAGGGTCGTTAGCAGGTGGACGTGGTCGGCAACGCCACCAACAATGATTGGGTTGCAATTCAGCGATTTGGCTTTGCCCGCGAGCGCGGAGTGTCGTTGTGTTCGTGCCTCCAAATCATTGAAGTAAGGGTGACGGTCTTTGGTGGAAAAGACCCACTGGATGTAGACGCAGGCGAGAGATTGCGGCATCGTTGGGCCTTTATGAGGAACTGGAGTTGGAATTTATTGTTGCAGGTTGGTGATCTGGTTTCCAATCGTTCGTTCAATGAACCCTTTTGGGGGTTCGTTGGTCGGCAACATTAGTACCCCGGGTTCTCGAACCCGGGGCTAATGGATAAACCCCGTTGGGGTAATGGGTTGCCGTTGGGATAGATGCGATTGCCGTTGGGTTAGATCACTGCCGTTGGGTTAAGATGTGCTGCCGTTGAGGTTATGCGCTGCGCCCAGTTTTTAAACGGTTTACTACAAGCGTTTCCAGTCTTCATCTTCAAGGTTGAACCATTCGAGTTGAACTTGGCCATTGTCGCGACCAGCAACATCGCTGACCAACACGACGCCGATATCGGTGTGGTCACGGCACCAGTTTTCGACTTCTTTGATTGGCATTACGAAAAATGCAGTCGCAAGAGCGTCAGATAGTTCAGCTGAATCAGAGATCACAGTCGTGGAAAGTAAGTGATCCGTCGGCCAACCGGTCTTCGGGTGGATGATGTGACCGTAGCGTTTGCCTTGGTGAAAGAAACCTTGCCGAGCCGTTCCCGATGTGCCGAGAGCGGAATCGCGAAGATAGAATTCTGCCAGGCGACGGTCGGGCAAGACCGGATGGCTCAAGCCAATTGGCCAACCCTTGGCTGTTTCGGATTCGATGTCTTTTTGGTTGCCTGCAGCAATCACGCTACTTTGTCCGCCGTGCAATACAAAGTCATCGATGTCGTATTCTCGAATCAATCCGGCCACCTGGTCGATCGCATAGCCTTTGCCAATGCCCCCAAGGTTGACTTTCAGATTCGGCACGGCAAAGCGGACGGATGATGACTCAGTATCAAGGACAAGGTGCTGCATGCCGATCGATTCCAGTGCCGTCGTCAGCATTTCAACGCTGGGCACGCTTCCGTTTCGTTGCTCGAACCCCCAAACCGAACTCAACTGGCCGGCCGTAATGTCGAAAGCTCCGCCTGTCGATTCGTGAATCGATTTCGCTCTCTGTAGCAATTCAAAGAGGTTGGGCGCGACGGCGAAGTATTCCGAAAACGCGTTCTGGTTCAGTTCAGAAACTTCGCTGTTCTCATCGTAAATCGTCAGTTGCGATTCCAGTTGGTCGATTCGTGCCATCGCTTTCGCGGCGGCCAAGCCCGATTCGGGATACTGCTGCATGTTGAACATCAGTTCCCACGTGCAAGCCATCGCTTTCTTTTCGAAAGTTTCGAGGTAGGCGGCCTGTTTCGTTTCCGCGACATCGATCGTCAGGTCTGGTACATCGAATTCGAAATCTTCGATTGCTTGCCGCGCAGCTTGAACCAATGATCGACCTTTGAGAAAATCACGACGGTTGGAACGTTGATTCATGAGTCCAGTGTACTCACTCGGATCGATTTGACCGACTGCGATTCATCTGCAAAGCATACGTCGACGAACCCAGGTTCGTCCAGTGCTCCCATCCTTGACTTGATTAAAACCAATTCGTCGGCGTCGATCGTGGTGGCGAGTTTGGCTGCGATCGAATCCGAAGTGAAGTCCCATGTTGCAGGGACGCTGGAGCACCCAAGGATCCATTCCAGGGAATCAAAAATGACCGTTGAATTGTCGGTTTTTTTCAGCTGGTCGATGTGAGTGCTGAATTCGATCGCCACAATGCTGCAAGCGAGGGCTCTTGCATTGAGGCTCATTGCACGACACGCAAATTCATGCGACTTTTCGTCATTGAGAAGCTCATGCATTCGTCTCACGGCATCAGCCATGTCGCCGCCGCCAATGACGAGGATGTTCTGCATGTTGGAGTTCGAAGCAAGCCAAGCCTTGAGCCGAGGCATAAAATTCGGGCCAGAAAGCAAGCTGCCGCCAACTTTCACGACGCGGCGTTTCATGATCGATGCCCCTCACTGGCAAGCACCGCAACGGCAAAGGCCGGAGCAACGCTGTTGAGCGAACCATCTACAAACGAACCCAGAGTTTTCACGTTGGCTTTCGGTAGGGCTTTTTCAATCGTCTGCTTCGCAAAGTTAACGCCACTTCCGGTGACGAGAATTTCGGTCGGTTTCGACGAATGCATTTCGATGCCTTCGATGAATCGAGTTGCGACGCGATCAACGATCTGGGTCGCAAATTTCGTGGTTTGTTCCAACCCAATTTTGTCTGAGTCCTCACAGATCATTTTGCAGATTCTTCGAGCGGCATGTTCCAGCGTGTTTGGCCGACCGTCGGCGGTGTCGGTATCGCCACGATCTTCGTCTTGATGGCCACAAAGCAACATCGCATCACCCACCGTAGCAAAGAACTCTCGAGCGATTGGAATTTGGTTGCCATCGAGTATCAGGCTGTCGACCAGACTGCAAACGGGAGTTCGTGCCACCCCGACGTAAACCAATTCTCCGTGCTGCAATCGCTGTAAATCCGTCTTGCCATGCGAAACCACTTGCCCAGCCGCAACGGGGATGATGTCGGTTGTTGTGGAGCCCATGTCGATAACAACACCCGTCGAATCCGGTAAATATCGACCAGCGTATGCAGCGAGCATCGCCCAGTTTGACGCGGCCGTCTTCAGCCATTCAGCTTTGGCTTCGTTTACGGTTCTGAACACGACATCCGTGCCAGCGTAAATGGGCGGCGAAAGGTCAAGCCCTCTGCAAACCTCGTCAAGGCAGTCAACGATATGCTCGACGCCACCTTTGCGAGATTCAAAACAATCTGCCAGTTCGGCTGTCATGGTTGCCGCAACGTGCACCGAACCTTGCCCCGCAAAACCGGAAACGATCTCGGTCAGTGCTACTTGCAATCGTTGGTGTTCCACCCAGAAACGAAATGGAACGGACTGGCTCTGTCCTTCGGACGAAGCGACCTTAATGTTCGCGCCGCCGATGTCCAAGCCAAGCCATGTCATTCGTTTACGATTTCTTTTAAAGCTGATTCGATGTTGCAGTGTTGAAACGAATAGCCACCTTCCAGCGCAGCGCGCGGCACGACGCGCTGTGAGTTGAACAAGCTATTTGCAAATTCGCCCAATGCCAATCGCAAGGCAAACTTTGGTGCGGGCAGGACTGCAAAACGGCCAACCGCACTTGCCATCGCGGAAGTCATCTCGCAGTTGCGGACTGGATTCGGAGCCGACGCGTTGACAGGCCCGTCAATCGAATCGTTTTCGATGGCCCACTTAATCATACCCACTAAATCGTGAACGTGAATCCAAGGGACCCACTGTTTGCCGCTGCCAAGTTTCCCACCGATGCCCAACTTGAACAATGGCAACATCTTTTCCATCGCTCCGCCCCCGCGGCCCAGCACGATTCCAATGCGAAGAAGAACGACGCGGACGCCATGTTTTGCCAGACGAAGATTTTCGTTTTCCCAATCGGCACACACATCGCCGAGGAATCCTTTTGCTGGCGGGTAGCTTTCGTCAATTTCCGCTTCGCCCGGATCGCCATAGATGCCAACAGCAGATGCACCGACGATCACTTTCGGAAGTTGCTCCAGTTGGAGGATCTGATCAACCAGCACACGCGTCGCGTCAATCCGACTGGAGCGAATACGTTCTTTCTTCGCGGCCGTCCAACGACCTTCGGCAATTGATTCACCCATCAAGTTAACGACAGCGTCAATCTTCGTTTTCGGATCGATCGATAGCTTGTCCGACCACTCAAGAAATTCGTCACCGTGCTCACCGACTTTTTTCTTAGCCCGCGGAATGCTACGAGTCGTAAGAATTGTTCGATCAAGTATTGGCAGCAGGTAGCTGCCGACGAAGCCGGTGCCACCTGTTACAAGCGTTGTGTGTTGGTTCATTGGACAGAGACCGTTAGGAGTCGAGGCTGGTTAACGGGCCAACCGTTTATCGACATAGAACAGGCGGTTGTTAACATCGAATTCGTTACCGTCGGGATCACGACCGCTAACAGTGACACGGTAGGTCCCATCTGGAAGCGAAGCGTTGTAGCTCCAATTGTTGCCGTCCAGTTCCGACGGCAGGTAGAAAACTCCATTCGTAAAAGAGCTTCCATTCCAGAACTCGGAGGTGTTGAGGTCGCGAATTCGGAGTTCGAGTTTGTCCAACACTGGTTCAACGCCTGACACCGCAAGGCCTCGAAATTGCACGGTTCCTGTAAATCGTTGTGCGTAGCTCGGGCTGGTCAACGATACGTCGGACAGAGTATTGCCCAATCGAAAAATGACTGAGTCAGGGGGTTGGTAGTTAGAAAACCAGTCGAGTCCCCAAACCCAAGCCTTGATTAAGCCGGTTGGTCGTTGGTCGCCAAAATCGAGTGGCAAATTCCAACAACTAAGCATCCCATTTCTATGCTCAATGTTTGCGGCAACTTGCTTGAAAGAAGAATCCCAATTGCTTCCGTCCCAATATTTCCCAGTCGTCATGTCACGAACCGTCAACGTTACGGCTCGGGTTGCAGTTGTCGATTCGGCAATTCCTTCGAGCACAAACGGATAGTCGAGGGTTTCCAAGTCGAAGTAAGGCCTGTTGAAGCTGGCTTCCGAGGGAGCCCAGTTTTTTGTGAGACGAATCTTGTCGGCAAGCGTTTGACGAGTCTGCGAGGAAATGCTTCGGTAGATGTTTGAAAGCTGCTGAGGATCCTGCTTCAAATCGAAGTATTCCCTGCCCCCAGACGCCCACTCGATGTAGAGGGCTTCATGCAAGCGAATTGCTGTCGAAGCAAACTCCTTTTCCTGGCCGAACATGAAACGCTTTTCATAGTTTTCAATCAAAACGTTGTCACGGACTTCCGTCGGATTCGTCGGATCCGTGATCAGTCTTGCAAACGAAACGCCATCCACAAAGTCAGGTGTTATGCCCCCTGCAAGTTGAACGATCGTTGGCCCGAGGTCGATGTGAGCCAGTAGATGCTTTGACAAACCCGAATTCACACCGGGGCCAGCGACCAGCAGTGGCACGTTCGTTGCCCGGTTTGAAGGGGTCCCTTTCGAAAGCAAACGATGGTGCCCAAGAGTAAATCCATTATCGGACGTAACGAAAATGTATGTGTTGTCTTCCAATCCTCGCTCGTTGACTTTGGCAACGATGTCTCCAACCATGTCGTCAACCGATTTCATTGCCAAAAGTCGTTCGCGATAGTGGGTTGCGACGTACTGATGAGAAAAAGGCGTTAATCGAGCCATCGATCTGACTGGGCCTGAACGGTCGCGAATGTCAGCTTCGTCGTAAGCCGGTGATGCTGGTGGAGCTGCATCTGGCCACAGGTCCGCATACCTAGCTTCAAACATTTCGCCAGAGTTTTCTTGTTGGCGATGCGGGCCGAACGGATTCAGGAACATGAAAAATGGTTTGCCATCTTCCGAAACTGCCCTTTGGTGAATCAACGCCAACGAATCCGCGGCTTCGGCATTGGTGCGATAGACTCCGGGGTCAAGACGTTCTGAGTATGGCCCGGGACCATTGCGATTCGTGATTCGATACGTTTCGAAATAGCGGCCCCCGAGCGACGAGTAAAAATCATCCCAGCCTTCGGGAATCGTAAAAACGGTTTGATGATGGAGGAACTTTCCAACGTGGATCGTGTGGTAGCCGGCGTCCTGCATCCAAGTGCTCAGGTCGTCCTGCGTGTAGCCACGATCGATGTAAGATCGCATGCCGCCGTCGAAACCATAGGCCGCTGGTACATCGGGTTGGTTGACTCGGATTCCGCAGTGATGAGCATATTGAGCCCGCAGCAAGCACGCTCGCGATGGCCCGCAAAGTGGCGTTGTCACATGAACGTTGCTGAACCTGACGCTGCGTCCCGCCAGCTCGCTAAGGTGAGGAAATCGCTTTGCAAGTGCCTCGTCACTGAGCAGCTCCGTATCAGCGTCGTCGAGATTGATCAAAATGATATTTGGCTTTGGTCCGTCAACGAAGGGACTCGCGTTCGCAAGCCGTGGCGGCGAAAGAGCAATGCAGGCAGCAACAAGTACTGTTGCGTAAGATATGGGCAAATTCAAGGATCGCATTTTCGCTCCGATGTGGGTCGTTCTCGTCCTATTGCTGACTCCTCGATCCCTGAGTTGCCACTCATTACGCTGTTAAACATTTGAGTATCTGCTGCTCGTACGAATTCCCCACGCAATGGTTCGGTGCAGATGTAAATCAAGAAAAACTCTGATGCGTCCAAAAATTTCGCTTGTTTTTCCTCCGCGGCAATCTCGCCGGCGGTTACTTGTTTCGGGGGATCCCGGTAAGCTTGCACACGCGAGATCATAGCCGCTGCGGCGAGCGAGAGTTAGCCGGCGCAACGCGTTGGCTTCGGATTGTGGTTGATGTCACTCCATTTCTTCCTAATTATTTCTTCCTGTTTATTTTTTTAGCAGTACCAAAATGAAGTATTCGTTCGTCGCCTGTTTGATTGCAATCTGTGCCACAACCTCCGTTTCTTTCGCTCAAAATTCGTCGAGTTCCGAATGGCCTCAGATCCTGGGCGCAAACCGCAACGGCACGATTGCCGAAGCCGGAAAGATTGGTTGGGATAATGCGCCTTCGGTCGTCTGGCAGCAAGATGTCGGCGAGGGGTTCGCCGGTCCGGTTTTGCTTGGTGAAGAGCTGATCTTGTTCCATCGTCCCAAGGGTGTGAAGGGCAAGTCATTGGTTGTAGAAAAGTTCAATGCGACCAATGGTGAGTCAATTTGGAAGCAGAGTATCGCAACTGAGTTCCGAGGCGCGATGGATGGAGACTCCGGCCCGAAAGCAACTCCTGTGATTCAGGACGGCCATATTTACTGTCATGGTCCGGATGGCGAACTCGCGTGTCTCAAGTTTGACGATGGAGAAATCGTGTGGGAACTGAACGCGAGGAAGAAATTCAAGGCTCAGCCCGGCTATTTCGGGTGTGGTTCGACGCCGATCGTGATTGACGGTCTTGTATTGCTTAATGTTGGTGGTCGGGATGGAGCTTCGGTCGTCGCGTTCGATGCGAAGAATGGTGAAGTTAAATGGAAAGCAATCAACGACGAAGCCAGCTACTCATCACCGATCGCAATGCAGTACGGTGAAAAAACGATCGCTATTTTTCTAACGCGTACAAAGTTTGTCGGATTGGATCCCAGCACTGGACAGATTTTGTTTTCAAACCCATTTGGGAAGCGCGGTCCAACGGCAGTCGCTTCGATGCCAGTCGCTTTTGGAAGCAAGATTTTTGCAAATGCTGCCTATCGCGTCGGCGCGGCGGTTGTGGATTTGAAAAACATGAAGGGCAACGGCGAGGCGATTGAGCCTGACTGGTCCAATGGCACGGCATTCGCAAGTCACTACGGAACGCCAGTTTTTCGTGATGGATATTTTTACGGAACGAGCGGCCGCGAAGACATGCGCGATGGATCGTTTCGTTGCATCGACGCGGGTACGGGTGATATTAAATGGAATCAACCTAAGTTTCCGGTGGCCCATACGCTTGCCATCGGCAGCCAGTTGCTGGCATTGGATTACGAAGGAAAGTTGAGTTTAATCCAGCCTTCGATCAAAAAATTCACGCTTGTGAAGTCGGCAACTGTTTTCAAAGGCCCTACGAGAGCAATCCCAGCGTATTCAAAAGGGCGTCTATTTTTCCGTTCCAACGCACAGTCACGTGTCGGTAAATTGATCGCCCTTGATGTTAAGCAAGACTAATCTGATCATTTGTCATTGTTGAAACAGCTTTCGCAAGCCTCATTCCTTTACTCTGGTTCACGTATTGGGGCAATTTGTTTGACTACGACATGGTGTTGGTTGATAATGAATGGCTGGAACTCTTCATCCTTTCAACTCCATGCGCATGTCGAATCGCTGCCCAAGTTGTAGTAGCACGTTAACCGTCTTCGCGATCAGCTGCGATGATTGCGGCTGGACATTGAACACATCGAACGATCAAGCCGCTCAGGAATCCGGAGTGGCGACCGTGACTGCAGTACAGCGAAAGCCAGTTACAGCGCGCAAGTCTCCGACTATCCCGCGATCAAGTCGTGAGGCCAGCTTGCATCTCGAAAAAGCGATGCAGCGAATTGAAAAGCAATCTTTCGAAGCTGCAATTCGTTCGATCAACCGAGCCATTGTCGCCGCACCGCTGGATCGCCTTGGTGAGTGCTATTCGTTGAGAGGGTATTGCCATTTGAAACTGGACGACTTCGTGCGATCGGAGAAGGACTGTACCGAGGCAATTAGCCAAAATTGGAACGACGCTCAAACCTATGCATGGCGAGCTGCAGCCCGCGGCGAACAGAATCATTGGCGGCGTGCGTTTGACGATCTTGATAAAGCGTGGCATCTCTCCGAGGACGATCGCGACCGATTCACTGGCTTGATGGATTCCTACTCCGATGCTTGTGAAGATTGGTTTTCGAAACAGGAAAAGACGGTTGAGACGCTTTCAGAAATGGGCTGGGTGCACTTTCGTCGTAGTCGAAACGAAGCCGCGGAAGAATGCTTCAACAAAACGCTGGCGATCGATCCTACTCATGCGCTGGCGTCTGCTGGACTCGCAAAATTGATCTACGATGACAGGTCAGAAACCGGAGGATACCGATCGGCCAGAGCCGGTGAGGTTCTGCAACTTTGTGTGTTCGCGATGGACGGGCCGGTTGACTGCCGGTCGATTGTTTTGCCAATTCGTATCAAGATCTATCGCAGTAAGGGTGATCTTGATCGTGCGATGGCTGACTTGAATCAGCTGACTTTGCTCGCCAAGGGCGATTCTGAATTGGCGGTTCGATGTTGTCGGTTGCGATACGAGGCTGGCGACTACATGGTCGCCATTCATGAACTTTCAAAGATGCTCAACGCAGATCTGTTGCCGACCGATGCACTACTTCTGCGTGGTGACTGTTATCGAGAAATCAGAAATCATCCACTGGCGATTCGAGATTACTCCGAGTTCCTCAAGCTTCGCCCTAGAGATACGGATGCAATGGCTCGCCGCGCTGAATGCAAACTTGCAATTGGCAAAATCGCAGAGGCGGTTGCGGATGTTGATCGGGCGATCGAACTCAATGAGACATGTTTCCCCGCGTATATCTGTCGTGCAAAGATCAGGCTGCAGGAGAACAAGCTAGATGAGGCGTTGACGGATTGTCGAAAAGCGTCACTGGTCGACAACAGTCAGCCGGAGGTTTTCGCGACGCTCGCGTCGATCAATTTTAAGCTTGGACGCTATACCGAAGCGATTGAGGAGTACTCCCGAGCTGCAGAATTGGAAGAGGACGTTCGAATCAAAGCGAACTTCCTTTATCTCCGCGGAATTGCCCTGTATGAACTGGGCAAGTATCAGGATGCGTATGCCGACTTCAAGAAAGCTTGCCATTTGCGTCCGAATCACGCGGGTAGTTGGATTTGGAAATCGGCAGCTTGTGCTCGCCTTGAAAAATGGACCGATGCAATTGCCGGGCTTCAGTCAGCGATTGCAACACGTCCTTCTTCACAGGATGAGTATCGAAAACTTGGTAAGCCGGTTGCGGAGAAGGCCATCGAGTTCTTCGATCGTCAGCAACAACGTGGCCAAACGACTCCAGACCTTTTTCGACGTCGTGCCTTGGCGTTGCAGTTTCTCGGAAAGTTTGACCAGGCGATTGAGGATTACACGAACGCGTTGGTGATGGATCCCGATAACGTCGAGACAATGATTCGCCGTGGCCAAGCTTACTCTTCTCGCGGTGGGAAGAACAAGGAAGCAGTCAGAGATTTCAAGTCGGCTATCAAGCGTGACCGAGGGAACGATCAAGCCCTTTTCCATCTGGCCAATACCCGTTTCCACGAAAGAGAATATCAGCTCGCGTTGCGTGACATTCGTCGAGCTATCGAGAGCTCGCCGCGGAACGTCCGATACTACGGACTCTATGCCGACATTCTGCAAAAGCTTGGGCAACATGCTGGAGTCATCGAAGCACTTGATCGCGCAACGCTGCTGGATTCGACGGATCCTGTGACTTATCAAAAGCGTGGGAACGTTCACTTCTTACGTCGGAACTACGTCAACGCAATCAGCGATTTTACGCGTTCGCTGGAACTGAGCCCGAATCAGCCAGAGGTTTCCCTGACTCGCGGCCAAGCCTATTTGAAGGCGGAACAACCGCAGCAGGCGATCGAAGATTTCGAACGTGTGCTGACGCAGAGCCTATCCCTGCCGAAGGCTTACTCCGGCCGTGCGGCAGCGTTAGCCGCGCTTGGTCAGCATGAATATGCGTTGATCTGGTTGACCAAAGCATTTCACCGATTCGAACGGCCCCGTGATATCAGTGAGCTCGTATTTGCCCGCGGGAAGATCTTTGTTTTGATGGGGCGACCGGCTCCGGCGATTGATGATTTTTCAACCATCGCCAAGTTGATGAATCACGATGACAAGACTGTCGCAGCCGCTCGGTATGCTCGCGGGATCGCAAGGTACACGATGGACATGGCGGAGAAATCCAAACGCGACTTTGCGAAAGTCATTTCGCTTGATCCGAAAAACGAACATGCAGCATTGGCTTTGCAATGGCTTAAGGACCCCAATAGCTGCGACAAGCCAAGTCTTCTTAATCCAGCGACGGAAATCGTTCGGCCAACTCGGCCGCCCGTTGTTCGCGCTAAAGTGAACGTGATCACGCCACCGAAAGATTGGTCAGCAGAAAAGCCGTACCACACGTGGATCTTGCGTACGTTAGAAAAAAAAGAATTCGGTCCGATGTCACGCGAGACATTGAACTTGTGGATTGAAGAAGGCCGAGTCGATTTCGGCATGAAGCTTCTCAGAGCTGACTGGCCAAAATGGAAGCGTGCCGAGAAAATCTTTTCGGAACTTGGCGTTTCAACGGGGCCACAAGAGTCTGATGAAAACGTTGATGTTTTCCCAGGCTGAGCTTGGCTACGCCACTGGCGATTCAGATTTGCCGGCCAATTTGCCGCCTAACCAGCCCATTGGAATGTAGGCCACAACCAAGTCCAGGATGCAAAACCACAGCGGACCACCCACACTCGCGATCATCGTAATTCCGCCAAGCAGGAAGAAGCCCCCGATTCCCAACGCGAGTCCCATCTTGCGGCTTGCCGCCAGCTTGGCTGCGGTCAATGCTCCGGCAAGCGTGCCGAGAGCGTGCGCCAAAAACGGAAAGATGAAATTAGCGGGAGTGAAGAGCTTCATGCTTTCGGCGAGGCCTTCCATCGTTGAAACGTCCGCGCCTTCTGGCATTGGGACAATCATCGGGCCGATTGTCACGAGTCCCATATTGACGACCATTCCAACCAGCAGGCCGATAATGACGGCAAAAATATTTTGAACGTAGGATGGCATTGAGAAACCCTCAGGCAAACGACAAAACGGTGTGGAGGCACCATTATTCATCGATTGCGGAAGAAACTACAAGGGAGCGCGTCGTAAGCCATTCTGTTCCGCACTCGCGTTTACGGTATTCTCGGCTTGGGCCAGCCCGAGCGGCGCCGCTTGTCCGATTGAAACCGTCCCTAAGTCAGCTCTTTGATGATCTTGCCACCATTTGCCATTTTCATGGGTCGGCCGTTTCCGCTCATGAACTGCTTCTTCAAATCAATGTCCAAAGCTTGGCATACCGTGGCCATCAAATCTTGAGAAGTGTAAGACCCGCCTTCGACTTTTGTTCCGTCGTCGTTCGTTTTGCCAACTGCGATTCCGGGCTTCAAGCCAGCACCGCCAACCGCAACGGACCAACTGCGAGCCCAGTGATCTCGTCCTGTGTTGCCGTTAATACGTGGTGTACGACCGAACTCGCCCATCCAGATGATGGCCGTCGAATCGAGCATGTCGCGAGCTGAAAGGTCATTGATCAGTGCGCTCATGCCTTGGTCGAGCTGTGGCAATTTCTGATTCTGAAGCGTCTGGAAAATGTTCTGGTGATTGTCCCAGCCGCCGAGATTGACTTCGACAAATGGTACGCCTGCTTCGACAAGGCGACGTGCCAAAAGGCAGCCACGGCCGAAGTTGTTTTCGCCGTATCGCTCGCGGACTTTCTCGTCCTCGGACTCAACCCGGAAGGCCTGCATTTGTTGGCTGGTCATCAGAGCCAATGTTTTGTCAATCACTTTGGCGTGTTCCATGGCAGCAGCACCGCGATTCTGCTTGATGAATTTCTCTTCCATCATCTGCAGAGCAAGCGTTCGCTGATTCATTCGGTTGACGGGAATGCCCATGTCGAGATTTCGAACACGACCATTCGCATCGACACTAAACGGAGCGTAGGCCATGCCAAGGAAGCCCGGTCCCTCGCTTGCGCCGCCGACTGAAATGAACGCCGGAATGTCGAGGTCAGGGCGTTCCACCCCCAGCTCGTGTGCGACAACCGATCCGTAGCTCGGGTGCGTGATGTTTGGGTTTGGAGTGAAGCCCGTTTGCATGTAGTAACGGCCTCGCATGTGGTCCGCTTCACGCGTACTCATGGATCGAACCAGAGACATCTTGTCCATCTGCTGAGCCATCAGCGGCATGTGCTCACAGATTTCCATGTCGCCATTGGTTGCGATTGGCTTGAACGGACCACCGTTTGATGAACCGGGCTTGAGGTCCCAAATGTCGATCGAAGAAGGGCCTCCCCCCATCCACAACAGAATCGCCGATTTTTGCTTCTTCACCATCTCTTTGGCATTGGCTTCAACCGCATGAGTCAGCGTGTAAGCACTCGCTGCGAGGGCTGAGGCGCCCGCGAGATGGCTCATGAAGTGACGACGGTTCATGCCTCTAGGTGTTTGGAAATTCATGATTGGGTTCCATTGAAGTTGTGAAGGAGTTCTGCTCGACGCCCGTGGCCGACCGCACTAGTGATTGAAAATGAACTCGTTGGAATTCAGGATCACCCACCACAAGTCGCGGAGGCCCTCTCCCAAATCTGCCTGATTTTCGATCAGGCTCAATGCCATCTTTGTTTCCTGTGACGACGGAGCTCTTGAGAGTCCGGCGAAAAACAGGCGATTGATTTTTTCTTGTGCCGATCCCGGACCTGCAACCAGTTGCTCGATGACGCTGCCGCCGTCTGCCTTAGTCGCTTCTCGAATCATCTCACCATTGAACATCATCAGCACTTGCGGGACCGTTCCATTGAAGTCAGTCGACTCACCACCCTCATCGGTACCGAAGGCCCGGTTGAATTGCTGGAGCCAACGACTTTTCAGGCGTTCTTGTTCTTCGTAGGTGCCGCGAGAGGCCGCTTCGGTGTTGACCAGCAGCGACTCATAGAGCTGCTCTGGTTGCATCTGCCGAATGTAGAAATTCGAAAACCGAGGAGCCACACCTTGCAGGGGATCATCCGATTCGTTGGCCTTCGTTCGGCGACTGGAAAGCGCGTAAGGCTTACTCAACACGATCCATGTCATCAGCTCCCGCAAGTCAAATTCAGCGGTGCGGAATTCGTTTCCAATGTAGTCCAGTAGTTCCGGATTCGAAGGGACGTTGTGTGGGCCAAGGTCATCGACGGGAGACGTAAAGCCGTAACCGAGGAAATGTGCCCACATGCGATTCGCGATCGTGCGATCCATGTACGGTGAAGTTGTGATCAGCTTGGCAAGCTCTTCGCGGCGGTTGACGACTTTCACCAAACCACTGCGACCGACTGTGGTTCCATCTACGAACACGGGCCACGCGACTTGCATCAAACCATTGCGGCTTTCAAAGTAGATTTCTGCTTCCTCGAAATCGCGTCGTCGACGGCTCGCGAAATCCTGATCGGCGAGCTCAGAGTTGGCTCCGGTCTCGGCTCGCATTCGCCGAGGAAACGCTTTCACTTGACGGAAGAACGCATTCATCTGCCAGTAAGTTTCCTGCTCCCATTCGTTGAACGGGTGCTTGTGGCACTGAGCACACTGAACCTGCAGTCCCAAAAATAGTCGAGTCGTGGACGACGTCGCGAGCGTTGCATCTTCTTCATTGACTTTGTCGATCAAAAAGTTCGTCGCGCCGTTGAAGTCTGGATCGCCGGGAGCTGTCGTGCCCTTGGCCGTAATCAGACTGTGGACCATGCGGTCATAAGGCTTGCCGCGTGCAAACGAGTCGCGCAAAAACTTCTGCATGCCCTCGCGGTTGATCATAGAGTTGTTAGCTGTGCCGCCCGTTCGTCCGATCAGCAGATTGGTCCAGTGAGTGGTCCAGTTTCGAGCGAATTCTTCGGTGTAATCGTCCGAGTGCAGCAGCTTCTTAACCAGAGCCTGTCGCTTGTCCTTTTCTCTACTGGACAGAAAGGCGCGGACTTCGTCGACGGTCGGCGTGCGACCAATCAGGTCGAGGAACAACCGTCGACACCATTCGCCATCGGTTGCGTCCTTCGATGGTTTAAGCTCGTATTCCGCCCAGTCTCGCTCGATCAGTTCATTGATACGGTAAACCTGTGCGGGGAGCGAGCTTTCGGCTTTGGAGTCCGTTTTCTTTGGAGCGGAAACCTGTTTACCGGTCTGTGCATTGGACGTGGAGCCAAAAAAGCAACTGAAACAGCAAGCCAGAACGCAGGGAACGGCAATCCTTCGGAGTTTCGAAAGGGTATCGCACAATTTGTTCGGATCGCTTTTCGGTGCCATCGTTCGTCGCCTGTTTGAGATTCCCTGTTATTACTTAGTATAGCCTATCCTGTATTTCGAACAAAAATTGGCCCATTACAGTGTTGCGATCCGAATTCGGAGGGCCTGGGCGATCTCACATCCTTTGGATGCCTCGTAGCATTTCCTTCGGTAAGAAGACGACCTCGGAAATTTATTTTCCGAACTAGTTGCACGGAGGGGTTCATTGGAAACGTACAGTTGCGATTGAATGTTTAATTATTGAACAGTTGTGCAATAATGGTGTATCAAAATAAAACAGGGTCATTGAGGCTACTGCCTCAATGACCCTGTTAAAATCAAATTCTTATAATTACGACTTGGGCTACACGGCGTTAACCGCATAGCCCAAGCACTGCCTCGTCTCTATTCCGCCCTCAGTTGCTTTCACAACCTTGGGCGAACCACTTCCGACAATACAATATTGCAACCTTTGTGCCAAAGTGCCTGAATGAAAGCCATTTCTCGAAGGAATCACTTCTGTGGGTCAAAACCTGAAAAGGAGCTGACTGGCAGAACAACCAGTTCAAAGCTTGTCGTTATCGCCGTTCTGCTGACGCTGATCAGCGGTTGCGGACCGAAGCTGGAGAGCGATGGGGCGACAATCCATGTTCTTGTCGCAGCGAGTGCTGCTTCTTCGGTTCAAGCAATTGCCGAAGCATATTCGCAGCAATTGCCGGAAGGTAATGAAAAGCCAAGCATTGTCGTTGTCTCTGGACCTTCCAGCGGATTGGCCCAGCAAATCCTATCGGGAGCTCCGGCCGACATTTTTCTCTCCGCCAGTCCGCGATGGACAGAGGCTGTAAAGGATCGTCGCACAGAGTCTGCAGTGCTTCTTGGAAATCGCCTTGTACTGGCGACACATCGCTCGAATCCCGGAAAAATTGAATCGCTCGCGGATTTAAATCTCGCTGGCGTTGGTTCGATTGCGGTTGCTGGCGAATCCGTACCGGTTGGACAGTATGCAAATCAGGCAATCCAGCTGCTTGCCGATGGCGACCGGGAAACGGTCGAATCGAAATTGGTTTTCGCCAAAGACGCTGCGGCCCTGGTCGCGTGGCTGATGAGCAACGAGGTCGATGCCGGGTTTGTTTATGCGAGCGACGTCAACCATTTGACCGATCTGCTGCTGATCGAAATGGTCGAAGACAAGCTTCATGATCCGATCGTTTATTATGTCGCCAAAATTACGAACGAGAGAAAGTCCAATGAATCGCTTCGCGACGATTTCTATTCGTGGCTTCAGTCAGAAAAGGCGAAGGCCATTTTTCAGGAATCCGGATTTTCGCTACCGTAGTCTGCTGGGCAAATTGCAACTAGAGTTGGGCCATGAACTATGAGCAATGGCAAGCAATTTCCTTGAGTCTTCAGGTCGCAACGGTAAGCACCGTTGTTAGTTTGCCGTTGGCGATCGCGGTTGCGTGGCTGCTTTCTCAATGCACTGGATTCGCTCGAGTTACGATCGAAACTGTCGTGAACTTGCCCTTGGTTTTGCCGCCGGTCATCACAGGCTATCTGCTCTTGGTGGCTTTCGGGCGCAATGGCTTTCTGGGAAGGACGATGTACCAATTGTTTGGTTTGGAGTTCGTCTTTGATTTCAAGGGTGCCGTACTGGCGGCGGCAATCGTTTCTTTTCCGCTGATGGTTCGTGCTGTGCGCCTCGCGTTGGAATCCGTTGACCATCGTTACGTCCAGGCGGCTAAAACTCTGGGAGCCAATCCGTGGAAGTGCTTTTGGAGCGTCGTTCTGCCGCTGTCGCGTCGTGGGCTAATTGCCGGATGCTTGCTTGCTTTTGCAAGGAGTCTGGGCGAGTTCGGTGCGACGATCATGGTCGCCGGCAATATCGCTGGAGAAACGAAAACGATTCCTCTATTTGTTTATGACCAGCTGCAGACTCCCGGTGGATTTCGCAACTGCCTTCCCGTAATCGTGTTCTCAATCCTGATCGCTGTGATTGCTCTCGTGATCAGTGGTCGGCTTGAAAGCGACGTGACGGAGGACTCGAAATGAATCTGCAAATTAAAACGCAATTCGAATACGCGAGCGGTTTTCGAGTGGATTCTGGTTTTACAGCCAAGGGTGGCGAAGTAACTTCACTGGTTGGGGCATCGGGTAGTGGTAAATCAACGTTGCTCTCATTGATCGCAGGTTTATTAACTCCCGCCAGTGGACAGATCTCGATTGGTGACCGAGTTCTGTATTCCGAGTCCGGTGATATCAACGAAAAACCATGGAACCGCAACGTCGGGATGCTGTTCCAGTACGACACGTTGTTTCCTCATATTTCAGTTCGGAAAAATCTACTATTTGGATCGAAGGATGCTGTAAAGTCATCACCTTGGCAATTCGATAGCCTTGTCGATGCTTTTGCAGTCGGCGATCTGCTGAACCGAAAGCCATCTCAGCTCAGCGGTGGACAGCGGGATCGCGTTGCATTGGGCAGGACGCTGCTTTCACAACCGCAAGCATTATTGCTCGATGAGCCACTCGGTTCGGTCGAAGAGTCGCTGCGGAATTCGATATTCGACTTTGTGAGCAACGGCATCGTTCTCTCGGCAATCCCAATGCTGCTAGTCAGTCACGACGAAAGCCTGTTGGCTCGAGCGACTGGGCAAGTACTGGAGTTACGCGATGGAACGCTTGCAAACTAAAGTGGTATCAAAACCCATTAGCCGAGTCTGTCCGAGACTCGCGAATCTTGATTTTCACGGTCGGGGACAGACCGAGCTACTTTTGTATGGCAGTATTGAAACCGCTTCTCGCCTTTTTAAGTCTGGTAAACTTTTCCGGTTAGCCAACGGTTGTCCTTGGTAAGCAATTTGCCCATCGAGACCATTCTGCGGGTCGATAATTGACAGGAAGCAGTTTCTTTTTGGGTATAAGCCATGTTTTTTAAGTCGATCTCTCGAATGCAATGCCTTGCAGTGTTGGCCATGATTTGCCAATTCATAGCTTTCACTGAATCCAAAGCTCAACAATCAGAGAAACCTCTGTTCGTGATAGCGGCGCCCTCGGTTGCCAAGTCCGGATACGGTCAACAGCCCAATGCGATTCGCTTTGCTGCGATTTCGCATCAAGCCCAAGAGTCCCCGGCTCGCGAGGACGGCGGTTCCGAAGATCCGCCAGCGGCACCCGATTTAAGTAGTCTTCAAGATCTCGACATGGACGCAGACGATCTTTCAGCTAATAAGCCGCCAACAAGACCGGTCACGCAATGGAATCAGAGTCCGATGTCTTCGATTTTACCTGGCATTCGACCGGTTGACGGAAAATCCCCAAGCGACCTTTCGTGGCAGCTAACCAATCGCGAAAGCAAGCCGATCGCGAATTCGGAAAAGCTCTTCGCATGGGCGGCACCGGATATCACTTACAAGCCGCTCTATTTTGAGGACGTGGCCCTTGAGCGATACGGACAGACACGAGGCTTTTTCAAGCAACCAATTGTTTCAAGTCTTCACTATCTGAAGTCGGCTGCATTCCTACCTTACTTTTCTATCTACGATCCAATCAACTCATGTGATGGACCTTTAGGTTATTGTCGACCGGGTGAGAAAGTGAACTGCTCGCGGCAGAAACACTACTTTGGGAATCCGTTTGGTCGAAGTCGGTAAGTCAGTGTTCAGGTGACTCGCTACGGTACCCGAGTTGCTATGGGTAGACGGCACCGCTTCAGTGGAAATTAAGCATGCAATCCACTTTTCGCATGTTCTTGGGATGTTAATCCCTGCTTATCGCTGCGCGTTTTTCGCAGACTTCCTATTCTTCGCTAGCGAATAGCCAAACCGAGCCTTTTTTCCTTAATTGGTCTTGGCCCTTTTTTGATCGATCTCTATATGTTGCCTCGAACTTGAACGAAAAATATTCGGACGAGTCCACTCCGAACAAAACTTTGAAGTTCGGCCGCCGTGTATGGGATTGCGGGATCCTCACACACTCTCCCCCTGGGGAAGGGCATACTGCTTGTTGAGACTTATGGTTTCTGGGTCAACCGTTTCATCAAGTGCTCACGGCTGAGCTTACTGCGCACTGAGGCAGCACTTGCTGCCTCAGTGCCAGGGAACATCGACGCTGCCTTTCAGTTGAAACGCAGCGTTTTTTCGTGCGCTTTGCCGACCGTTCGTATTCATCGATACCGGGACATTGAGAATTCGGCTTACTAAAACGTTTTCCGCTGTCGATTCTCCGACACCCCGTACTTTCAAATGTGTTAAAACCGTGGCTCGGCCTTGTTTGGCCGAACGATCCCGCTCTCACCTGAAAGGTCACTCAATGCATAAGTTCATTTTGACGTTCGCTGTTTTGGCAACAATTTCCATGTCTTCGCTTGCGGAAGCACAGCGACCCGGTGGTGAAAGAGGCCAGCGACCCGGTGGTGAAAGAGGCCAGCGTGGTGGACAACGTGGCGACCGCCCGGTTTCTCCATTAATGGCGGCCCTCGACGCTGACAAAGATGGAAAGATCTCTGCGGAAGAAATCAAAAACGCGGCAACAGCACTGAAAACTCTGGATAAGAACGAAGACGGCGTGCTGGACGCAACTGAGTTAGCTCCGCAGCGCGGCGGTGGTCGTCAAGGTGCCGGCGGCGGCCCAGGAGCCGGCGGCGGTCGCGGTGCTGGCGGCGGTCGCGGTGGCGATCCAAGCGCAATGGTTGATCGATTCATGGAACGCGACGCTGACAAAGATGGAAAGCTGTCTAAAGAAGAAGCTGGCGATCGAATGGCTCAAATCTTCGATACCACCGACGGAGACAAGGATGGTATGTTGGATCGAAAAGAGCTCGAAACGATGGTCAAGAGTTGGTCTGGCGGCGCCGGAGGAGGCGCGGGTGGCGGTAGAGGAAACCGCTCACCGCAACCTACGGCCAAAGGAAATCGCCCAGATTTCGATGGCAACTAAGCGGAAGCTTCGTCGCATTACAATTTTCAATCAGGACTCACTCATGAAAAAACCTTCTCGATGTATATTTTCGGTCGCAACACTGTTTGCGTTATCCTTCTTCTGCCTGTCCGCCGATGCACAGGACGACTGGCCTCGTTTTCGTGGTACTTCAGGTAGCGGTGTTAGTGAGAGTAGTGCTCCAACCAACTGGTCCCCCGACAAGAACATTCGTTGGAAAACGGAACTACCGGGCGCGGGTTGCTCTTCTCCGATTGTCGTGGGCGGTAAAATCTTCGTGACTTGCTACTCAGGTTATGGTGAAAGTCGCGACAACGTTGGAAAGAAAGAAGACTTGAAACGCCATGTTGTATGTGTCGATCAAGAAAGCGGAAACGAACTCTGGTCGAAGACGATTCCAGTAACGGTCGAGGAAGACGACTTCAGCGGCATTGGTGTCACAGCACACGGCTATGCTTCTCACACGCCTGTCTCCGATGGTGAGTCCCTGTTTGTTTTTCTCGGTAAAGGCGGGGTGATCGCTTACGATCTGGAGGGCAATGAGCTTTGGAAGAAAAGAGTCGGTGATGGATCCGACTCTAAAAAATGGGGCTCAGCGGCCAGTCCCGTGGTCTGCGGTGATCTCGTGATCGTGCCAGCTCTCGCGGAAAGTCGTTCCGTTTATGGCCTTGATAAGAAAACCGGCGAGCAACGTTGGGTTTGCGAGTCGAAAGCCATGGACAACACTTGGTCGACTCCAATCGTGGTCGATGTCGACGATAGCCGGAGTGACATTGTCATCGGTGTTCCAGATGAACTTTGGGCTATCAACCCAAAAACCGGAAAGCTGGCATGGCTTGTGTCAGGCGTTGGTGGTGAAGACGTTGGTTTCTACACCAGTCCAATGTTCAGTGAGGGCGTGATCTACGCTTCCGTTGGCGGTCGCAGTGGCGGCGGAAGCGTTGCAGTCAGATCTGGTGGAGAAAAAGACGTGACGGAGTCGCACATTGAGTGGAATGGAAAAACGAGTTCGAGTTTCGCCAGCCCCGTTGTTTACAAGGGCCACATGTTTGCCGTTGGTCGCGGCGGAATCATGCAAGTTGTCGACATCAAGTCCGGTAAAGAAGTCAATAAATCTCGCATGGAGTCATCTGATTCCAGCAAACCGAAAAACGGCGGTTCAGGCGGTCGTTTTGGTTCCGCAGATTATGGCTCGCCAGTGATTGCTGGTGACAAGGTCTACTTCACCAAAGGCAACGGCGAAACGTTTGTGTTCAACGCCGATGCGGATTGTGAGCAGGTTGCTGCCAACAAGCTAACCGACGATTCAGAGATTTTCTCTGGAACTCCAGCGATTAGCAAAGGCCAACTTTTGATTCGATCCAATAAGTACTTGTACTGCGTTGGTGAGTAAATAACGTCAGCGGCCTAGCCTCAAATGAATGGCGATCTGGGCAATTTTTGCTCCGATCGCTTATTTTGTCGTCACGAGTTTCATAATGATTTCTGGCAATATATTTAGGTCGCCAGCGAATACTCGAATGTCGGCAAGTTGAACGCCGGAAAATTTTTCAAATGCGAGAATACGAGTGAAACTTTCAGTACTATTTACGCTGCTTTTCTGTGTGGCGATTATGTTGCAGCCTGCAGTGATGAATTCGACTCTGGGCCAGGAGTCTACGGCGGGTGATCAAATCGGCCGAGTAAGTGACGACGACGTCGGCGAACAGGCTGCGGGAAGCGTTCGTGACAAGCTGGACGATGTGAAAGATGCTGTCGATGCTGATCCCCAAGCACAAGAAGCGACCGACCACATCCTGACCCCGATTAAGGAGTTCGGAAACAAGGCCGCTGCTCTGCCAGGCTTTTATTGGGTCGCGTTTGCGATGATGGCTGCCGGCTTGGTTAGCTATCTGCTTCAACTGGTGCTGGGTAAGTTGATCATGCTAACTCGGTTCCATTTCAGCTTGACCGAAATCTTGTCAGACGGACTGGGCTTGGCGATCAGTGCGATTGGTCTCGTGTTGCTCACACAAGCCGCCAACTTGGAGGGCCGTTTTATCGACAAGCCGTCGTTGGTGCTTTCGGCTGCTGGCGTTGGAGCGTTCTTCGGATTGATATTCTACTTCCGAGGTCAAACTCAAGAGTTGCGCGAAGCTCGAGCTTTGGCTGCGAGCCGTAAGAAAGATTAGGTTTGGCCCGGATTATTCACGAGGCGTGGGCTGGAGTTTTTAACTGGGCCTGTTTTCTCGAGCTGTTAACCTTTTCGGTCGTCGCTGAAAGTTCACCGGTTGCGTGAAGTTTCATCAAATCAATTTGTTCGCCTTCGCACTGAAAAGTTACCTGAGAATTTAATTGCCTGACTGCCTGTCGTCGTGAGTAATTCCGGTTTAGAGCTTGGCTTGTATTCCGAGCGGCTTACACAAATAACGGCACGAACCCAAACTCGTCGACATCAAACAGGCCCTTGTCGCTGAGTTTGAGCGAAGGAATGACCAACAGCGCCATAAACGAAAGCGTCATGTAGGGAGCTCGTAGATGCGATCCCAGTTCTTCTTTTGCGCGTCGCTCAAGTTTTCCGTACGCGTCGCCGACCGATTCGCATGACTCGGTCGACATGAGACCTGCGACTGGAAGAGGCAGCACGTTGATTGCGTCGCCGCTCGCGACCGACAAACCGCCCCGCTCGTCTATGATGGCGTTAATTGCAGTCGTCAAATCCGCGTCGTTGGTTCCGACGGCGACGATGTTGTGGGAATCATGAGCCACCGACGAAGCAAGTGCTCCTGCCTGCAGCCCAAAACCCTTTACGAAAGCGACTGCAGGGGCAGCATCCTGATACCGGTTTACGACAACGATTTTCAGAACATCGTTGTCAATATTCGGAACCGCAAGGCCATCCTTAACTCGGCACGGAAGCTCAAGGGTGTTCGTGATCAGCTGCCCATCGATAGCTTCGATGACTCGAATTGTCGATGAAGATGCTGTTATCTGAAGTTGTTCGGTGTCAATTGGATTCGCGGAGAAGTTGTTCAGCGATTCAGCATCTGGAACGGCGAGGTGGCTTTGGCCGTTCTCCGCAACGAGATTCCCATCGAGGTACGTCTGGGCTACGCGAAACTTGACCAGATCTTCGACAACGATAAAGTCCGCGGGGTCACCGACTCGCAAAAGTCCAACCGCCAATTTGTAATGTTCAACCGGATTCACACAAGCAACTCGCAACACATGCATCAATTCGGAACCGGCGGCGATGGCACGAGCGACCAACCGATCAATGTGACCAATGAAAAGTTCGTCTGGATGTTTGTCGTCGCTGCAGAGCATGCAGGAATCGGGGTAGTCGTCGATCAAGGATTGCAACGCGTCAAAGTTTCGCGCGGCAGATCCTTCCCGGATCGCAATCTTGGAACCGGCAGCCAGTTTTTCCTCGGCTTCGGCTCGTGTGAAGCATTCGTGGTCCGTCGTGATCCCGGCAGCAACGTAGGCAGCCGCTTCATCGCCTCGAAGCCCCGGTGCATGTCCATCCACGGGCTTGCCTCGATCAAGAGCGGCTTTGATTTTCCGCATGATGGCGGGGTCCCGATTGAGTACACCCGGGAAATCCATCATCTCACTCAGAAAGCCAATTCGCGGATCGGCAAGCAGGTTCTCAATGGCATCGCCATCAAGCGTCGCCCCGGAAGTTTCAAACACGGTGGCCGGGACGCAAGCAGGTGCACCAAAACAGAACTTGAATTCTGACGCTTCCGCGTTTCGCAACATCAGCTCAACACCTTCGATGCCACAAACGTTTGCGATCTCATGCGGATCGGAAACTGTTGCGACCGTCCCGTGCGTGACGGCGACTCTCGCGAATTCGCCCGGCAACAGCATTGAACTTTCGATATGAATATGCGAATCGACAAAGCCGGGCATCAGATACTGCTGCGGAGCTGTCTCGATCCGCTCGATGCAACTAATTCGCCCATCAGCAACCGATATTTTCGCCGGATAAATCTCGCCGAGATGAACGTCAACAAGATTTCCCGCAACTTCGAATCGCATCAGTTCTTTCATGAAAGGTGATCGGCAAGGCTCGAGCCACTGGTACTGCTACATAACCCGCGACTGGCGGCATCATGGATGCAGTCTTCTAAACCGCCTACGATACCACTCCGAGCAGGAACCTTTCAAGGATGCGGTGAGCCAGCCAATGCCAGCGTATACTGTTGGCATGAGTTCCGACGATATCAAAACAACCGAATCAGAAACGCCCTCAGCTTCTTTGGTGGCGACGGCCTATCACGAGGCCGGGCATGCCGTGATGGCCGTTTCGTTGGGGAAAACGATTCATAAAGCGACGATTGTCGCGGCGAAGCTACAAACGGGTGGCGTGCGTTTGGGAGCGGTCAAAATGGACCAAGGCCGGACTAAGTCAACGCAAGACTGGCTAGAAGACGAAGTGTTGGTCCTTTTTGCCGGGATGGTCGCAGAGGCTCACTTCACGGGATCGTATTGTCCTCGTGGCGCCGCATCGGATTTGAGAGCGATCGAACACTTGCTCTGCACTCGTGCCAACACGGAGCGGCAATTTGAGAAGCTTCACCGCCGATTGCTGGACAAGACAGAATACATGTTAAGTGATGAAGTTCACGAAAAAGCTATCAAGGCGGTGGCCGGGCAGTTGCTTGAGCACGAAACGATCAAAGGTCGATTGGTGAAGCACTATCTGAACCAAGCGATTGAGCAGTCGAAAAAGTAAGAGCCACAATCACGGCGCGTGCTTAGAAATTGTTGTCGAGGATTCGGTTCATGTCTGGCACAACCATTGCAGTGAACCCTGTGCAGAAGCAGCCCGGGTGAGGGCGACCTTCGAGTATTGCGGCTTTGCAAGGTAATGCACTCGGCACTTTCATCGTTTGCATCTGCGGTTTGGTGTAGAAGCCGATGAAGCGGTTTCCTGTTGCGTGAGCAATCACCAGTCGGCGGCTGCTATCGGCGGCTGCTATCGGTCGGCTCTTGCTCGGAGCCGAAATCAAAGACTGTGCCGAGTCGCACGATCGGAACGGGAACCTGACGCCAGAGTACGAATCCGTCGAACACATCGGTTGTGACAATCGAGTTTGAGGTCTTCTGTGTCGTGATGAATTCCGCGATCGCGGTGAGAGTCAAGCAGAATACTTGCTCGACTTCTCGGCGAGATACGTCTTCAGGAACGAACGCCAACAGATGGCCAGTCTTGCGGCCTTCAGTGACTTTTGCTCGCTTTTGATGTAGCTGCTGCCGCGGCGATCGCGGAGGCTGCATCCTTGGGCAGTGGGTTTGGCTTGTTTGCCCATTCATCGGGAACGCTTTTGCCAAGTGCGACCAATGCATCGAAAACCATGCGAATGCATTCGTCCGGGATGTGAGAGGTTGGGTTGATGTCCGCAATCGAGTGAATGAACTTGACGTCGTCCTGGCTGTTGGCGATTCCAAGCATCGGATGAATGTGCTCTGGCTTGATGTCGAATTGGGTTTTCAAAGTCATTTTCTATTCTGGAATCCTTGCCTCAGCACCGTTCAGTAAATCAATTTTCATTGTGGATCTTCGGTTTGGCTATTAGTCAATAAAAATTCGGCTTTGATTGTTTCCGATGTTCTCGATCGAAGCCATCAGACTCTGCCGCTGGTGTGTGTCGTGAGCGTTTTTCGCACGTTAACAATATGCGTCAAAGGGCGCTGCGTTTGATGACTGCGATTCGACGCCGATGCTCCGCGGAATTTGGATTGGTTTTCGTTAACTGCTAGACGAGTCAGAGATACGGAAAAACACGTGTAATTTGAAAACACACAAGCCGACCAGCAATTGACAAGACGCCTAAATCCACCCACGCCGATTGATTTGGCATTCGATTTGCCTTCCGGTTGCGACCGCCCTTGCATCAAGTTCAGTCAGCTATCGTCGACGACTTACCCATATCGTCGCAGCCATTGAATTGACGCTTGACTTTTGACCCGCATCATATTAAAGGAAAACCATGTCTCGCTCTCGCAATCGTGCCGCTAAAGATTCAACTTCGAAGATAAACAGAACAAAAACCAAACGTTCCAATCGTCGCTCGCCGAGCGATCGAAAACTAGGTCGTAGCGACCTCATTTCATATGAAACTCTGGAGCCCAAACAACTGTTGGCGTCTGTTTTCTACGCCTCACCAACGACGGTATTATCACTTGACAACGTCATTGGTGAGTTCGCTGGAACGACCTATGCGGAAGACTCTACGATCGTTGACACATCAGCGGTTCTCGAAGATCCTGCCAACCCGGATGGGCCAGACTACGATGGACCTGTTCGTGCGATTACAGACAAACTGGGCAATACGCTCTATCCAACGGACACTGAGTTTGGCTTTTACGTCCAGGATTTCCTTGGTGCGGAAGACAAGGTGCGCGACGGGATTTACGCGGAAGGCTGGGTCGGAAACATCTATGATGGCGACGGCAACATTCTGGGCCTTTCTATTTCTGACGCTGCAACCGACACATTCAAATCGGGTTCACCTCTGGGAACTTGGGCGGCCGGTCTTGGTGGCAATTCCGTAAAAGCATCAACGGAACACTACGTTGTAATGCAGAATATCTTGTCGGATCAGATGTATCCGGACGACCCTGATGCAATTTATCAGCTAGACAACAACCTGAAAATCGTTGGCGGTTCTGATGACGGACGATTTGTCATCGATGTCATCGCCGATTTACAAGCAATCTATGATTCAGGCGATACTTCGGTTGATGTCTTCCCGTTTGCCGAAGGGCCCGTTGTCGGTGGCGATGGCATCATCGACATTCGTGACGTGCTGACTCCGAATGAGAGTACGGTGACAGAGAACATTGCTGCTGGTAACGATTACTCGGTGACCCTCAAGGATGACGGTAAGCTTCTTTATCGTTGGGGACAAATTGTCAAACGCCCCAACGATGTTCGCATGGGAGTTCAGTTGGACTTGCCGTCTGGTTGGAATACTCCCGACGCACAGTCGCTCAATGAAGGCAAGGGCTACCGTGTCACCGGCGCTGAGCTGATCGTGACGCATGCCATTACAAACAACCCGAACGATCAGATTCGTCCCGAAGACTTTGAGAACGAAGCTGCCACAGGACGCCAGCCGTCCTATGTCGTTATTGAACACCCTGATCACATTGGCGATAGCGAATATGCGTTATGGGTGTCGCCAGTTAATGACTTTGCAGGTGACGGCACGTTCCTGCCAAGCTATTTCTTGCTTGACGATGACGGCGCAATCATCCTTGATGAAGATGGAAACCCAACAATCAACACCGATGCCGATGGGAATCCAAATGGCACCGTTTTTCGTGAAGTCACGCCCGCCGGCACCGACACGAGTATTCTTACGTCATCTGATCTAGCCGGCGGATTTACCAATGCGTGGTACACGACCATGGACCGTGATCCATTCGAAGCGGTCTTGAATGAAGACGGTGAATACATTGTCGGTCCACGTTGGCGTTTGTTGTCCAACAAGTTCGGACAAGATATTCCCGGCGTTGAAATTCCACTGATTCCACACAGTGAGCCTCCATTTCAAAAAGGCAATATCAAGTACGAAGTTGGCGAGCTGACCACCACCACGATCAATCTGCTTGATTGGGAAGCCGGAGAAGACTCTCCCTTGCTTTACAGCAACGGCTGGATCGACGCAGAAGATTGGCGAGTTAACGAAGACGGCGTTACGATTAACGGATTGAAGCTAACCGACAAACTCGATGTGGCCTTCTACGTTAAAGGCGATTCAAAAGCGACACAGCTCTACGATGTCAGAGTCGTTTTGACGTACGAAGCCGAAACTTTCACGGTCACCACAACTGCGGACTCTGGTGAAGGATCTTTCCGAGAGGCAATTGAGTTGGCCAATGCAACTGCCGGCGTCCAGTCGATTGAGTTTGCCATTCCCGGCACAGGGGTTCAAACCATCTCTCCGCTTACTGCGTTTCCAACCATCACGGATGCTGTCGTGATCGATGCGACCACGCAATCTGGATACACAGTATCTACCCCGATGATTGAAGTAAGTGGATTGCTGGCAGGTGATACAGATGGTCTGAAAATCACCGCAGACGGATCCACCATTCGCGGATTGGTCATCAATCAATTTAACGGTGACGGAATCGAGATCATTGCTGGAGATGGCAACACCATTTCTGACAACTTTATTGGCACGGATGCTTCTGGAGAAATAGATCTTGGAAACCTTTTGTTCGGAGTGCATGTTAACCAGTCGGCCAACAATCTGATTGATGGCAATTTGCTTTCCGGCAATGATCACAGCGGAGCTGCCATCCGTGGCGCCGCCTCCGTAAACAATGACTTTACGGGCAACCTGGTTGGAACCAATGCGGCGGGAACGACCGCTATCGGCAACGCTTTTCACGGCTTTGTGGTTGTCAGCGAGGCCGAAGGCAACTTTATTGGCAGCGCTGTTGAAGATGCCGGCAACCTGATTTCAGGAAATTTGGGAGTAGGAGTTTTTCTGGCTGTACAATCCGCAACTGGTAACTCAGTCATGGGCAATCAGATTGGAACGGATCTTGAAGGCGCAAGTGCGATTTCGAATTCCAGCTATGGAGTTTATGTCGCCAACAGCTCTTACAACAAGATCATGGACAATCTCGTTTCCGGAAATGGCCTTGCCGGAGTTGTCTTGCAGGGCATTGGCTCATCGGAAAACGTTTTGCTCGAGAATCTAATCGGAACTGACGAATTGGGAACCTCCCCGATTCCAAACGGATCGTTTGGGGTTTTCGTTCAGAATGGCGCCAGCAACAATCGAATTGGTGGAATTGCGGAGAATGCCAGAAACGTAATTTCGTCTAACGGGCACAGTGGCGTATTCTTCGATGGTGCGGAAACGACTGACAACAAAGTGTTTGGTAATTTCATTGGTCTCGACGCAACGGGCTCCGCTGATCTTGGGAATTCTCAACATGGCATCGTATTTAATGCCGGTGCAAACAATAACCGGGTTGGGTCAACAGACGAAACCCTCGGCAACCAAATTTCTGGCAACGATGGATCTGGAATTCTTGCCGCCCTTGGTACGTTCGAAAACATAATCGTTGGCAACATGATCGGAACCAACGCAGTTGGCGATGACGCAATTGGCAACACGATCTATGGAATCCACGTTTCCTCCAGTCAACGTAACCATGTTTCGGACAACACGATCTCTGGTAACGGCTTTAACGGTGTTACGATTCGTGGCGAAACTGCAGAGCAAAACTACTTTGTGAACAATGTGATTGGTCGCGAAAACTCTTCAGATGCGGTAAGCCTCGCGAACGGAATGCATGGCGTTTTGTTTACCGAAGGAGCTCACAACAACAACATTGGGGGCGTTGACGCTGATGGAGGCAATACGATTTCGTTCAACAATGCCGGCGGCGTAGTTGCCGCGGGGAATGGAATCGGCAATGCGATTCGATTTAACTCGATCTATTCGAACACCCGTCTGGGAATTGATCTCGGGGCGAACGGATTCACGGCAAATGATGCTGGTGATGTCGACGAAGGATCGAATCGATTTCAGAATTTCCCGGTCTTGCAAAACGCAGCACTGAGCGGAACGTCTTTGCAATTGGCATATTTCGTTAATTCTCTTCCTGCGAATTCAGACTATCCGATTCAAGTCGATTTCTACGTCGCAGATGGAAATGGACAGGAAGGTAAGGAATACATCTTCTCCGATGAATTTACGATCGCTGATTTTACCGCAGGAAGTAAGTTAGTAACGACGCTGGACGTCGACCTTCTGTCTGGCGATCGAATTGTCGCGACGGCGACAGACGGCAATGGATTCTTGAGCACCTCCGAGTTCTCGTTAAGTTTAACGGTGGCTTAAGGCCTGCAGATTTGATTTCGAATGCGAAGCAGCCAGTCGCTTAAACCTTGAGTGGCTGGCTGTTTCCAGCGATTTTCTCAACCCTTGGTGCTCGTGATCGCTGTCGGGCCGTTTTTGATCGGCATCGGGATATTGGTGCAAAGCCCGTTGATTCGAGCGGCGATCATCGGCGTTGTGAAATTTGGATTCGCGATCGCACCACTCGGAATTGGGTCGGCTTTTCCGTGCACCATCGTTCTGGCACTGCCGCGATGTTCCTTTGGAATAGTAGCACCAACTCCTAAATCAATTGATGCGTTCAATGATATCTATCTGTTCCCGGTTGCGATTCATCGGCTGTAGAGTCGCAAGTTAGTCTTTACCGAGTTCTAGGAATGTTTGCGATGAAGAACTGAGGTGCGACACGTAAGTTCCGCACGGGGACCGATCCGCCTCGTTGGATAGTTCCTTGCCGATGATTTCTTCGACTACGTCGGCGGGGGAGACGATGCCGATCAAGCGGCCCTCTGAATTGACACCGAACAGTGACTGATGATGTTTCAGGAATGCGTCCAGCAGGATGTGCCCCGGGGTGTCGGCCGAAATGAAATGAATTTTGTTGGCGATGCTCCCAAGCTTGACGTTGTCTTGGTCGCCCGCCATTTCGATCAGGATGTCGCGACTCGTAACGACGCCGACCCAGTTTGTTTGGTCGTCCGCACTGTAGATCCGAATTCGCGAACTGGCATTGTTCTGGAATGTTGCGAATGCGTCTTTGACCGTCATGTCAGCCGGCAATGAAAACACTTTAACACGCGGCGTCATAATGTTTCCTGTTCGAACATCGTTTAGTGCGAGTGAGTTTTGGATCAATTCGGCTTCGACGCTCAGGATACTTCCGTCTTCTTCACTGGCCCGAATTGGTGGTTCGTCTGGTTTCAAGTGACGCGTAAACCGCTCAATCAGCCAAACGACGGGATGGTTTATCCAGATCCGTGTTTTCGCCCTTGATCGAAAGCTTTTTCTGTTTGCCAAGCTTGTTCGAAACGGAGCGAACGGTACGCTCGAGACAATTGGAATTGTCTTCTGCGGGAACCATGCGGATGTGCATCAGGCTTCACTGAGCGTCGCGATTAAAACGCTGCTGACAGTTTAGACGCGACTCGAAGTCGCCGAGCAAGTTGCGAAGCTTGGATGGAATTGCCGCGATGACACTCGTGGCATCTGAAAGCGATCGAGCCAACAGCTAGAAGTCGGTGTGCCTGCCGCCATCGAGAGTCGAGGCCCGCCGCAGCTTCGCTTGTGCGGGCAGACTTAATTCGATTGACGCCCATGCCACAATCGCGATGCAAGCCGGCGGGAAGTGCTTCAACGCTATAACGTGTTTCAACATCGTTGCCCCGGTTTACCAGTTGGCCTGGAACTCTTCGACAAATACGGCGGTGCTTTGCTCAATCATTTTTCCAGTTGCCGAATCATACCCGACGGTTGCAACCGTTTGGCGAAGAACTGACACGCATGCGTGCAGCAGTGCCTCGCCCAAGTTGTCGTAGGTTTGCCGAACACTGTCGTCGCTGCATGCGTCGCTGCCGAATAGGCTGCGAAGAGCAAATGCCCACGAGCGCGTCGTGAGTACTTCTTTATGAGCGAGGCTCGCAAAGCTGGCTTTCTCAATTGACTGACAGGCTTTTTCGAATTTCTCGCCAGTCAGAAACTCGTCGCTGAAATTTAGCAATACGGTTAGCAAGCGGTCAGTGTTGTCACTGGCTTTCTCAACGTGGCTGCTTCGACTCCTGGCGCTGGCGATCTGCATCTCAAGTTGAGAGATCAGATTGATGCAGCCGAGTTCAATCTCCGGTTGACGAGTGTTGCTGCCATTCGAGGCGATCGCGTCAGTTGGTGTGGAGGCTGGGTTTTGTGGTTGAATCATGGTGTTCCTGTGTGCAGGCAATGCTGCCTAGCTCGTGTATACGCCTGTGTGAAAACGGACTTTTTCTACAAGATCTTCGGACTCAAATGGCTTGGTGATGTAGTCGCCGCAGCCGGACATTTTTCCGCGAAGTTTGTCAAAGACGCCATCTTTCCCTGACAACATGACGACGGGAATATGCTTTGTTCGCTCATGCTTTTTTACGAATCGACAAAGCTTGTAGCCGTCGAGTCGAGGCAAGTTGACTTCGGACAGAATGATGTCCGGCAATTTGTTTGAAAGAATCTGAAGTGCTTCTAAGCCGTCTGCGGCCGCGATCACTTCGAATCCTTCTCTTGAAAGCGTCATCGTGACCAATTTGAGAATGGTCGGGCTGTCGTCGACAGCCAATACGAGTGGTCTGTCTGTCGCTGTAGGTGTTGTGTCGGTCGGTGCGAGATCTGCGACAAATTCACGAACATCGCCAACTAGCTCGCTAATGCCTTCCTGAATTTCAGCTTCGACAACTTCCGCGTCTTGTTCGGTAGCGGTCGAGACAACGAATGTTTTACTCTGTTGCCGCGACGGTGCGACAGCGAAGGTTTCTTCGAACAGGACGGTTTCTTGGGCCTGATGTCGAACGATGCGCTGTGCTTCGACTTGTTCCTCGGCGATGCGCTGTGCTTCAGCTTGTTCCTGGGCAATCCGCTGTGCTTCGGCTTCCTCATTGAGACGCTGTGCTTCGGCTTGTTCCTCGGCGATGCGCTGTGCTTCAGTTTCCTGAATGAGACGCTGTACTTCGGCTTCGTCTTCAAGTCGGCGTGCTTCGGCTGCTTGCTCTTCGACGATGCGTTGTGCTTCGGCTTCCTCAACGAGGCGCTGCGCTTCAGCTTCTTCCTCAAGTCGGCGTGCTTCGGCCGCTTGTTCTTCGGCGATACGCTGTGCTTCAGCTTGTTCCTGGGCGATCCGCTGTGCTTCGGCTTCTTCGAGTCGGCGTGCTTCGAACGCTTGTGCTTCGGCTTGTTCTTCGTCGGCGATACGTTTTGCTTCAGTTTCCTCGAATCGGCGAGCCTCTTCTTCCATTTGCTCAAGCCTTCCGGCCTCAGAACGTGCATCGAAATCGTCGGATTCGATCGCTTCGGCTTCTGCGGTGTCTTGAGTATCGCCAGCCCAATAGACGACTTCTTCGATTTTGGCCGCAAACTCGTCGACGGTTTCCATCAGGTAGCTATCGGGCGATTGGTCGGCGTCTGTTTCTTCCGAATCCTTTGTTTCAATGGCAAATTCGCCATCAGATTCGTCTTCTGCAACAGGCTCTTCGCAGTGTTCTGCGTCGATGCTGAATGCTGTCTGGGACCGGCTGCTGGTGAATTCGACGGACTCTGTCGCCTTAGCTTCGTCATCCTCGGCCAAGGTGACGTTGTCAATCGAGAAACCGAACAATTGAGTGACCGGAGTGCAGCACGTTGAGTCCGATTCTATGTTGTCATCACAGCATCTATCTTGAGCTTCGTTACCTTCTTCTTTTTCTTCCGATGTTTTCTCCGCGACGGCTTCCTGCGCTTCTTCAATAGTGTCTTCTAATTCGTGGTGGTCAACTTCTGGCTCGTTGTTGTGCAAAGCCGTTTCTTCCCCCGCGGCGCCTTCCTCGGCTCGAGCAATTTGCTGAGCAAGCGTTGTCATACCATCAACCCACTCGAGCCCGGTCTGGGCCAGTTGGTTGTCCGGATCAAGATCCAGAACTTGCAGCAAGGCTTCCAGTTTCTCATCCGAAGACTCGCTGGTCCAAGCCTGCATCAAGAGCGATTCGGTTGTCTGAAGATTGGTTTCGAGATTGAATGAATCAACTTTTTCGCGAGCTAGGATCGCTTCGGGTGCGTCGGCTATTTCGTTGGAAGTTCTGGCATTCATAGTGTTCTGACTTGAAATGAGTGTGGCAGTTTCTTGAAGGCCGGTCGCTCCAGCTTCGTGAGAACTAGGCTGTTGGAACGAGAGGCCTAAAGATTATCAAAGAGCTTTTACGTTCCGCAGGTCTGTTCCGGCGGCCCGCTCATGGCTTAAATCTGCTGGTTTTGGAGGATTCCTTCGTTTTTCCAGACGGAAAGATCCCGTGAGTCGTTCTCAATGATCTTTACGCCGATCGCATTGACGGAGTGATTGAATGTCTGCTGAATTTCGATCCAGTTTTTGCGGGCGTTTTCTGGAATAGGCATCTTGAATTCTTGGGTTCAAAATGGTTTTTTGGTTTTGTTTGACAGGTCTCGAAAATTTTGATCCCAAGCGAATATAGGTTTCGTTAAAAGTGCGGGCTGTCAAATTTCCCCAGATAACACAGGCGTTTAGGTTTGCCTCCGTGAAGCTGCAGTAAATATCAGCCAATTCGTCACAAGCGGCCCCCTCTTCATATCTAGCACTTTCAGATTGGACCGAACCTGTGAGAGTGATCCGTTTCCTGCCCGAGCAAAGATTGCTCTCGGCTAGGCTTAAGCCGTTTGAGTGAATGAAAACCCCAACTTGAGTGGTCGTGGTTAGACAAATTTCCGTCCTGACGATTGCAGACGCAGGATCCCTCTCAGGGATCACAGATGATTGGCATCAAGCCGAGGCTTCTGGGCTGCCATTTGGTAATTAAACTGCGGTAACTGAATAGGCTTTCCGGATTGGTATTGACGCGAGAATTTCAACAAGAATAGACATTTGGACATTCCTTCGCGAATTTTCTAAATTCACAGTTGACGGTCTCCGAAAACATCCTTAAATTCTCCGGCTTTCCTAGAGAGATCTCTCTGGGTCACATTTTCTGTGCCTTCTGGTTGCCGTCGCGGTAAAAAGCGATCTTCCGGCGACCTCGCAGCTACCAATGCCTGCGGACGGAGTGCGGACTAGCTTTTCGAAGTTGGTCAAAAGTGTGTCGGAGAATCGGAAATTTATTTTGTTGATCAGAGTTGTCCTAGGACCGCCTGTTTTTGGAGAGACGCCGAGTGGCTGGTAATCACGAAGTTATTCGTATTCGAATGGAAGCATACGATCACTCGATCCTGGATCAGAGTGCTCAGGATATCGTGGACACTGCCAAGCGAACTCATTCAGAAGTTCACGGGCCGATTCCATTGCCAACTCGGATTGAGCGATACACTGTCCTGTCTGGGCCTTTTGTAAATAAGAAGGCTCGGCATCAGTTCGAGATTCGGACGCACAAGCGTCTTATTGATATCGTTCAGGCGACGGCGAAGACGATTGAGGCTCTGAACAAGCTTAGTCTTCCGGCAGGTGTCTCGATCAAGATCAAGGCTTCGACAAAGTAGTTTGTTGACTGCAAGGTGCAGTTAATTGTTTGAAAACAGAGCGCTTCGGCGATTTATAGATATGAATGGAAGTCGCAGGGATAAGGGTTTCGCGGTTAGCTAAATCGATTTCAGTAATTTGGTTTGGTTGGCTTTGATATTTCTTCCTTGACGGCAGTCACTGAAACACAAGGCGATTAGTCATGGCAAAAGGCATACTCGGCCGTAAGGTCGGGATGACCCAGGTGTTCGATTCCGAAACCGGGGTTGTTACACCGGTAACGGTTATTGAGGCGGGTCCTTGCAGGGTTCTGCAGGTTCGTACTCCTGAGGTAGATGGCTATTCCGCAGTCCAGTTGGGTTTCGGTGAAAAGGCTCGTCCTAAAAAGGACCAGCGTTCTCGGCAAAGTCAGGCTTCGCGTTCAGAGCGAGGTCACGTTGCGGATATTAAGAGCAAGCGTTCGCAAAAGCTTGCTGCTGCCGGATCGCTCCGCGAGAAAGCAAATTGTGAGCCAGCGAAATTTGTCCGCGAGATCCGCGGTGCTTCTGAGATGGCGGTTGGTGCTGAAGTCAAAGTTGATGTCTTGGCGGAAGTGCCTCGCGTCGATGTGTGCGGTGTCAGCAAGGGTCGCGGTTTTGCCGGTGTTATGAAGCGTCACAACTTCTCCGGTCAGCGTGCGACTCACGGCGTTAAGAAGTGTCACCGTCACGCTGGTGGTACTGGGATGAGTGCTTATCCGAGTCGTACTTTCAAAGGCAAGCGGATGGCGGGTCACTACGGCCATGCTCAGGTTACCGTTCGTAATCTGAATCTTGTTCAGGTTGATGCAGAGAACAATTTGTTGCTGGTTGAGGGTGCCGTTCCCGGGCCAAATGGTGGCTTTGTTGTGATTCGCGAAACGAACATGAAGAAGTAGTCGCTGCGGTTTGGTTGGGCAGTTTTTGAAACAGTTATTTTAGGTATAGTTATGGCGAGTTTGCCAGTATACGATTCCGCCGGCAAAGAGGTCGGTAAGTACGAGGTTAGTCCGGAAGATATTTCGGCGACGATCAACAAGCAGTTGTTGCATGATGTCGTCGTGATGTATCAGGCAAGTGCTCGTCAGGGAACACATAAAACAAAAAGTCGCGCCGAAGTTGCCGGTTCTGGTAAGAAGATGTATCGCCAGAAGGGTACGGGCAATGCTCGTGCTGGTAGTCGTCGGAGTAATATCCGTCGTGGTGGTGGTCACGCTTTCGCTCGTCGAAATCGCGATTACTCGTATCGTCTGCCTCGTAAGGCAGTTCGTGCTGCGACTCGAATGGCAATCGCGGGAAAGATTCGCGACGAGCAGGTTGCAGTGATCGATAAGTTGTCGATGGACGCACCAAAGACAAGTGCAATCGCTGGAATGCTTAAGGGCATGGGCCTTTGTGGTTCGACTACTTTGATTGCAACGGCTGACGTTTGTTCAGTGGTGCATCGCAGTGTTCGAAACATTCAGGGTGTTTCGGTTTTGCCAGTTTGTGATTTGAATGCTCTTGAGATCCTGAAGCCCCGCAAGGTTTTGTTTACTCGAGAGGCGTTGGATCAATTGAAGAATGGCGTGCCGGCCAAGGCTCAGCCTGAAACATCAGGCGAAGAAGCTTAGGAGTAGAAAATGGGACTCAAGATCAAACCGCCCGCTCCACGTAAGGGGCCGAAACTGGAAGCACATCAAGTGATCATTAAGCCAATGGTTACTGAGAAGGGTGTTTATCAGTCGAACGAATTGAATCAGTACACGTTTAAGGTGAATGCCTTGGCGACAAAGACCGAGATCAAGGCGGCCGTTGAAGAGCTGTTCAAGGTTAAGGTTGAAAAGGTTGCGACTCAGACACGAAAAGGTAAGCCTCGTCGCTACCGTTTCACCTGGGGTCGTACGAAAGCTTGGAAGAAGGCGATTGTGAAGCTCGGTCCAGAGCATCGCATTGACTTCTTCTAAACTACGGCGGCTCGGAGCTGCTACTACGAAACAACAAAGTTAAACCGGAACTTCCGGAGTAGATCATGGGAATTAGAAAATACAAACCGACTTCGCCTGGGCGTCGCGACGCCAGTGTCTGCGATTTCAAGGAGTTGACGAAAGGTGCCAAGCCTGAGAAGGCACTTCTTCGCCCGCTGAAAAAGCACGCTGGTCGTAATAACCAGGGCAAGATCACTGTTCGTCATCGTGGCGGTGGTCACAAGCGTATGTATCGAGTGATTGATTTCAAGCGAGTTAAGGACGGTGTTTCTTCATTCGTTGATTCGATCCAGTACGATCCAAATCGCAGTGCTCGTATTGCGTTATTAAAGTACGCCGATGGCGAAAAGCGATACATCATCTGGCCGGAAGGCTTGAAGCAAGGTCAAGTTGTCGAGAGCGGTCCTGATGTTCCGCCGACGGTTGGTAATTGCTTGCCGCTGAAGAACATTCCTTTGGCGACCGTGATTCATAATATTGAGATGCGGCCCGGTCAGGGTGCAATCTTGTGCCGAAGTGCCGGCTCGAGTGCCACGTTGATGGCTCGTGAAGCCAATTGGGCTCAGATCTCATTGCCGAGCGGCGAGATTCGCCGTATCCCAGCTGCCTGTCGTGCAACGGTCGGTCGCGTTGGGAATTCAGAACACAGTTCGGTTCGGCTTGGAAAAGCTGGTCGAAGTCGATGGTTGGGTCGTCGCCCAACTGTTCGCGGTACCGCGATGAACCCGATCGATCACCCGCATGGTGGTGGTGAAGGTCGTACTAAAGGTGGTCGCCATCCAGTGAGTCCATCTGGAAAGCCTGCAAAAGGTGGTCGTACTCGCAAGTTGGCGAAGGCTTCCAATGCAGCCATCGTTCGTCGTCGTAAGTCCAAGCGTTATGGTCAGCTGAAAGTTAAATAGGTCCTATGAGCAGATCACAGAAAAAAGGTCCATACGTTGACGAAAAGCTTTTTGCCAAAGTGCAAAAGGCGGAGTTGGCAGGATCAAAAGAGCCAATCAAAACGTGGGCGAGAGCTTGCACGGTTGTGCCGGAGTTTATTGGCTATACGTTCATGGTCCACAATGGGCGCCAGCACATGAAGGTTTACGTGTCCGAAGAGATGATCGGTCACAAGTTGGGTGAGTTCGCTCCGACGCGAACTTTCCGTGGCCACGGTGGCGGTAAGAAGAAATAGTGATGATCTGACGTGCGTTTTGCAGTCAGGCCTACCAGAGAACAAGTCATGGCATTTGAATCAAAATTACGATACGCGAAAATCAGTGCTCGCAAGGTACGTCCTTTGGCGAACATGGTACGCGGTCAGTTTGTTGATGAAGCTCTCGACATCCTTCGGTTTCAGCCTCATCGAGGTGCCCGGATGCTTGAGAAAACCATCAAGGCAGCTTTGGCGAATGCTCAGGATCCTGAGCAAAACCCGGGGCGAATTGTTGATGAGCATCGTTTGATTGTGTCGGAAGCCTGCGTTGATGGCGGCCCGATGTTCAAGCGTGTTCGCCCACGAGCTCGAGGAATGGCAATGATGATCCTCAAGCGACAGTCGCACATTCGTATCAAGTTAGAAGAAGTTTAACCTTCGAAATGGTCGGCCTTGAACGAGGCTTGATCGCAAAAAACGAGAACACTATGGGTCAAAAAGTTAATCCGATTGCTTTCCGTGTCGGCGTCATGGAGACGTGGAAGAGTCGTTGGTATGCATCGAAAGGTGAATTCGCTCAGTTTCTTCTTGAAGACAAGAAGATTCGCGATTTCATCAAGAAGCACCCAACGCAGAATTACAAAGCAGCGGGAATCGACAAGATTGAGATTGAGCGAACGCGCGATGAAGTGAAGGTCACTTTGTTTGTTGCTCGTCCGGGCTTGATTATCGGTAAGAAAGGTCAGGAAGTCGAAAGGCTTCAGAATGAAGTGCAGAACCTAGTCGGTCGCCGAATCAATCTGAAGATTGAGGAAGTGACTCGACCGGACATGCAAGCACAATTGGTCGCCGAGAAAATTGCTGAGCAGCTTTCTCGACGTGCGAGCTTTCGCCGCACCATGAAACGTGCAGCGGAGGAGTCAATGGACGCTGGTGCAAAGGGCATCAAAATTCAGTTGGCGGGTCGACTTGGCGGGGCAGAGATGGCTCGTCGCGAAAAACACATTAGCGGATCCATTCCACTTAGTACGCTGCGGGCGAAGATCAATTGGGGTTTCACCGAAGCTCTGACTGCACAGGGCCACATTGGCGTTCAGGTTTGGATTAACCAGGGTAACTACGGAGACGAAGACAATGGCTCAGATGCCAAAGCGGGTCAAGCATCGAAAAGTCCAAAGAGGTCATATAAAAGGTAATGCTACTCGAGGCAACAAAGTTGTCTTTGGTGACTATGGCCTTCAAGCGCTCGATCCCGGTTGGTTGAAAGCGCAGACTATTGAAGCTGGACGTATCGCTGCTCAACAATATATTCGAGGCGAAGGTAAGCTCTACATTCGCGTCTTCCCACACCGGTCGATTACATCGACTCCGTTGGAAACGCGTATGGGTAAAGGTAAGGGCGAGCCGGAGTACTGGGTTGCAACAATCAGACCAGGCACGATTCTCTATGAGATCGGCGGCGTTGGTGAACAACAGGCAAAGATTTGCTTTGCCCGGTTAGCTCACAAGATGCCGTTCAAGGTTCGCATGGTTAAGCGTTTGCCAATGTAACTTGCGTAGGTTCCTCCGCAGAAACTAACTAGACACAAGATTAACGACCAAAACTCAAGAGACAAATCATGGTCAGCATGAACGACATTCGAGAGATGGACGAAGAGCAGATGGAAGCGACTGTTAAAGAGTGCTACCTGCAGCTTTTTCGTCTCAAGGTGAAGGCCCAGACGGATCGTTTGGATCAGCCATCGGAATTGTCACGAAACCGAAAATTGGTTGCGAGAATCAAGACTGTTCAGTCGGAGCGACGTAACGCCGCGGCTGCTGCTGAGAAAAATGCTACTCCGGCAGACGCATAAGCGATAACCGCACAGAGAAACACTGGAATCAGGTAAGACAATGCCAAAACGAGTTATGATCGGTCGCGTCAAAAGCGACAAGATGTCGAAGACACGGGTCGTGGAAATTCCACGAACGGTTAAGCATCCGAAGTACGGCAAGTATCTTCGCGAACGTACAACATGTTACGTGCACGATGAGAACAATGAGTCAAATGAAGGCGATACGGTTCAGATTGTTGAAGCGTCTCCGACTTCGAAGAAGAAACGGTGGCAACTGGTCAAGGTGATCGAGAAAAGCCGTGAGGTAGACGTTGTGGCCATGCGTGCCGCTCGTAAGCAAAAGGAATTGGAAACAGAGAGTGCCGAAGGCGCTTCATAGGGCAGTGCGGACTGGTTTTCACCAAACCTTGAGCCTTCACCGTTTGAAAACAAGACACGAAAATGATTCAACAAGAAACAAGACTGCAAGTAGCTGACAACACGGGCGCCCGTGAAATCATGTGCATTAAGGTGCTCGGTGGTTCACGTCGTCGCGTCGCTGGCCTCGGTGATATCATCGTGTGCAGCGTAAAGAGTGTGATTCCCGGTAGCGAAGTTAAGAAGAAGTCGATCGTGAAGGCGGTGATCGTCCGAACCAAAAAAGAGACCCGTCGACCAGATGGTTCTTACATTCGGTTTGACTCAAACGCTGCCGTCCTGATTGACGCTGATAAAAACCCACGAGGCACACGCATCTTTGGTGCGGTTGCTCGTGAGCTTCGTGAGAAGAACTTTATGAAGATTGTCAGCTTGGCAAACGAAGTGATTTGATCGCCAATTGAGATCAACGAAGTTAATTAAGACAATAAGACAGTAAGACAACACAAACAATCCACTGAAATGTTTTGGTCTATTTGCGACCTTAAGCAGCAGGGAAAACAAAAACGATGATTCCGCGACTTAGACAAAAATATAACGACGAGATTCGTTCGGTACTTGCTGAAAAGGTTGGACGCAAGAACGTTTTGGCAGTGCCCAAAATGGAGAAAATCGTCATTAACATGGGTGTCGGCGAAGCTGTTCAGGACAAAAAGCATTTGGCAGATGCCGTTGAGGCTCTAACTTTGATCGCTGGTCAAAAGCCAGTTGTCACGAAGGCTCGCAAGTCAATCGCAAACTTTCGCCTCCGCGAAGGGCAGGCGATTGGTTGCAAGGTGACGCTTCGTGGCGATCGCATGTTTGAATTCATGGACCGACTTGTTTCGTTTGTTTTGCCTCGTGTTCGCGACTTTCGCGGCGTGAGTTTCAAAGCTTTCGATGGTCGAGGAAACTACAGTTTGGGTTTGAATGAGTACGGAGTTTTTCCGGAACTCAACCCGGATAAATTTACCCGTGCCCAGGGAATGAACATTGTGTTCGTGACTTCGGCTGGAACTGATGACGAAGGACGGGAACTGCTGCGTCAGTTCGGGATGCCTTTCAAGGAGCAGGCGGCTAAAGACTAGTCGCTGTTGCTTCGGCAAAAACATACAGAAATTTTTAATAGGTTGTCTTGTGGCACGTAAATCGAAAATCGCAAAAGCGAATCGAAAACCCAAATATCCCGTTCGTCAGGAACGGCGCTGCCAACTTTGTGGCCGCCCCCGAGCGGTTTACCGCAAATTCGGTATCTGTCGTATCTGTTTCCGGAGTCTTGCCGAACGTGGCATGATTCCGGGTGTCCGCAAAGCAAGTTGGTAAGAACAAGGAACAATCATTATGATGACTGACCCAATTGCCGACATGCTGACACGCATCCGCAATGCAGTAAGTGTTGAGCGGCCGTCGGTTGAGATGCCAATCTCAAAAGCGAAAATCGGTGTAGCAGAAGTTCTTAAGCGAGAAGGTTTCATCTGGGACTGGAAAGCGGAAGAAACCCAACCTGTTGGGGCTCTGCACATTGACCTGAAGTATGGC
>CAYGUE010000012.1:0-6757 GCA_964352885.1 uncultured Pirellulaceae bacterium | reverse complement strand
TGGCAACGCTGGCGAAAAAGTGATTCGCAAAATCAAGCGAGTTAGCAAGCCTGGTTGCCGGGTTTATTCGAAATCAAAAGATCTCCGTCCGGTTTTGGATGGAATGGGCATCGCGATTCTCAGTACTTCCAAGGGGATGATGAGCGACCGCGAAGCACGCCAACAAAAGGTTGGCGGCGAAGTGCTCTGCGAGGTCTGGTAGTCACGAAACAAGTAAGAAACGCGTCGAAGGTAACGAATCATGTCACGAATTGGTAACAAACCGGTCCCGATCGTCGACGGCGTCAAGGTTTCCGTAGCCGGTAGCCAGTTGAACGTCGAAGGCCCGGTCGGCAAGCTCAGCATTGAGCTTCGTCCGGAAGTCGAGGTTAAGGTAGTCGAAGAGTCCAAGGAAGCGATCGTCTCTCGTAAAAACGACGATCGTACTTCGAGGGCGATGCACGGATTGACGCGAGCGTTGCTTAACAACATGGTCATCGGTGTCAAAGAGGGTTACGAGAAGAATCTCGAACTTCAGGGTGTTGGTTACGTTTGCAATCTCCAGGGCAAGATTTTGTCTTTGCGTGTTGGACTGGCAAATGAGCTGAAGAAGGAAGTTCCAGAGGGCCTCGATGTAACCTGTCCTGACCAGACGCACGTCAAAGTTAAAGGCTGCGACAAGCAGAAGGTTGGCCAATTCGCTGCAGAAGTTCGAGCACTTCGAAAACCAGAACCTTACAAAGGCAAAGGGATTCGATACGTTGGCGAACAGGTGAAGATCAAGGCTGGTAAGGCCGCTAAGCAGTAGTCGAGTTAATTGAATCGGCAGACACAACGAACATTTTTTTCGGCGTCATCATTTGCGAATCGCAACATGATGCAGAGAATAAGCGAGACGATCCGGTGAAACACCAAAAAGAAGTAAATAAGACACGTTGGCGACGAACCAACCGGGTGCGTAAAACCATCCGCGGTACGGCAGATCGTCCACGGTTGTCAGTCAACCGAACGAACAAGCATATCTATTGCCAGCTGATCGATGATGATCTTGGCAAGACGCTTTGCTCGGCAAGCACGCGCGATCGTGACCTTGCCGAAAAGATCGGCAATGGTGGCAACTGTGACGCGGCAAAAGTGATCGGCGAGGCCATGGCGGCCAAAGTCGTCGCGGTTGGAGTGAAAACAGTCAAGTTTGATCGTGGACCATACAAGTTTCATGGCCGTATCGCTGAATTGGCAAAAGCCGTTCGCGATGGTGGCGTAGAATTTTAGACATTTGAGGTTATCGTGGCGAAGAAGCAACGAGATGATAGAAAAGAAAAGAACCCGGGCATCATTGAGCGCACGGTCAAGATCAAACGCTGTGCTGCAGTCGTGAAAGGCGGTCGTCGTTTCAGCTTTGCTGCGATGGTTGTCTGTGGCGACGGTAAAGGCAAGGTCGGCTGGGGCTATGGCAAGGCAAACGAAGTTCAGCCTTCGGTTGAGAAAGCCAACAAGCAAGCCATGCGAACGATGGTCAAGATCCCAATGGTCGACGGCGCGATCCCGCATCGTGTCGATGGTCACTTTGGAGCTGCCCGCGTTGTGCTTCTGCCGGCTGGACCCGGTACCGGTATTATCGCTGGATCGGCCGTTCGTGCCGTCTGCGAAGCAGCTGGTGTAAAGAACATCCTTACTAAGAGTTTCGGGAGTAACAATCCGGTCACTCTGGTGAAAGCAACGATTAGCGCTCTACAAGGCGTCCGTACAAAGGAAGACGTTGCACGTCTTCGAGGAGTAGAACTGTGAGAATTGACGAAGTAAACGAAGGCATCACGAAATTCAAAAAGCGAAAGCGACTTGGTCGTGGTATCGGGTCAGGTCTCGGCAAGACTTCCGGTCGTGGGCACAAAGGACAGCGTTCGCGTGCCGGTCATTCGCAGCACCCAACCTTTCAAGGTGGTGCCATGCCAATGATTCGCCGCGTTGCGAAACGTGGTTTCAACAATAAGTTCGCTCAGCGAGTCGGCGAAGTCAATCTCTCCGATCTCGAGAAGAATTTCAGCGGTGGCGATGAAGTTACGCCAGCTTCATTAAAAGAGCGTGCTCTTGCCAACTATCGCTATGACGAACTGAAGATTTTGGGCAAGGGCGAGTTGAGCAAAAAGCTCACTGTTTCGGCTCATCGCTTCAGCAAGTCTGCCAAAGAAGCCATTGAGAAAGCCGGTGGCACTTGTGTGGTCATCGAGACTGCCAAGGCCGTCGTGAAAAACAAGATGGGATCTGCCAAGAAGGCATAGGCTCATTAAAAGAGATCAATTTCGCTCCGTGTTCGCCATTTTGGCATGAATCCGGAGCGAATTTTTTTGGGAATTCCAAAGGAGTTCGACCTTCAATTCCTTGCGATATACGCCAATTCATATTGAAGGAACTTGGCAAAACGTAGACAATTGCCGAACCAAGTTGGTCTGTTTTCAATCAGGAATACAAATGCTGCAGAGAGTAAAGGCTAGCTTTGTGACACCGGACGGTCGCACGAGCTATCCGCGATTGATTCTATTTGCGTTACTGTTTCTAGCTGTCTATCGCATCGGGTGGCAATTTCCGCTGCCGATCATTGACCAAACTCAGATGTGGGAGTTCGCGAAGAGATGAATGCTCTCACTCATCAATTGACTCGCGGTTTGTAGCAATATTTAAATACATTTACGAATGACAATCAGTTTCTTTGCGTTGCAAGCAGTGACGCGAAGTACAAGGCAAAATCATGCTTGAAAAGCTTCGAATTATCTTTACGATCCCCGACCTTCGTCAGAAAGTTCTTTTGACTCTGGCGTTGTTGGCGGTTTATCGAATCGGTTGGCAGATCCCTTTGCCGATCATCGACCAAGCTCAGATCTCAGAATTCGCTAAGAGCATGTCTAGCGGATCGCTCGGACAGTTCTTCGAGAAGGTCTCGGTCTTCAGTGCCAGCCAACTGACTCAGGCGACCATTTTCGGCCTCGGGATCATGCCATATATTTCTGCTTCTATTATTCTCCAGCTGCTCGGGACGGTGTACAAGCCGCTCGAAGACTTGAAGAAGGAAGGGGAAGCCGGTCGCAAGAAGATTACCGAGTACACGCGTTATTTGACGCTCGTACTTTGCTTGCTGCAAAGTGCGTTGTACTTAAAATTCATGTTGATGCGTGGGGAGCCCGACCTGATCGCGGAGGAATTTCAGCCGGGAGGCAACGGAACGCTTCCCTGGATTTGGCAGATGAACGCGGTGTTGATCATGACGGGAGGAAGTATCTTCCTGATGTGGTTGGGTGAACAAATCGACGAATACGGAATTGGTAACGGTATCAGTTTGCTGATTATGGCCGGTATCGTTGCACAAATGCCGGGTGCTTTGTTTGGGCTCATTGGCAATGCCACGATGCGATTGGAAGGTCTGAACTATGGCGGAAAAGTAGGTCTTGAGAAAATCATTCTCTTGATCATCATCTTTGTCGCGGTGGTCGCGGGCGTGGTGTTTATCACGCTGGCTCAACGGCGAATTCCGACGCAAAGTGCAAAGCATGTTCGCGGTCGCAAAGTTTACGGTGGATCTCGTCAGTACATGCCGCTTCGAATCAACCAGGCCGGCGTCATGCCGATCATTTTTGCTCAGTCTCTGTTGATGCTTCCGCCAGTTCTGCTCAGCGGTGCTGGAAGCTGGATGGGGACCGGGACGGTGTCGCGATTCGTTACGAACATCGGAAATGCCCTTGGTGACTATTCATCGATGCTTTACGTACTCGTCTATATCGGCATGATTTACTTCTTCTGTTACTTCTGGACAGCGATCACTTTCAATCCGAAGGAGATCTCTGACAATCTGAAGGACAGCGGCACGTTCATTCCCGGCTATCGCCCAGGTCGTCGAACTGAGGATTACCTCGAGAAAGTTATCGAGCGAATCACTTATGTTGGTGCGGGTTTCCTCTCGTTGATTGCGATCGTTCCAACGATCATTACGCAAACGCTCAGTGTCGATTACATGGTTGCCAGCTTCTATGGTGGCACCGGGCTCCTGATCGCGGTTAGCGTGGCCTTTGACTTGGTTCAGAAGATCGACAGTCACTTGGTGATGCGAAACTACTCAGGTCTGCTGGAAGAGTAAACAGCTTGCACAACCGAACTTGAAAGGGGCACTGTTTCAGTGCCCTTTTTTCTTGCGCCAAACGAACCGTTCGCTCATTCACCAAGATGACATTTCGATCAGAGTGCACCGACCGTTTTGGCATTGGGTCGGGTGAGATTGATCGGAGCGACGGAATTGTTTGCCGTCCTGTCCTTTAAAACGTAAGCTCAGTGGCGACGTCGGATAACTATTGGCGATTCTGACTTGGCTTCCCCGGCTGTAATCTTATCGCTCTCTTCCATTTCCGGTTTGGAGGGAGCTTGTCGGGTAGGATCTGCGGTTCTGACTTCAAGTGATGTCGGGTCGTTGGGGGCGACTTCAATGGTAGCTGAATCTGCGGAATCCCGTGCACCAAAACGAGTCATCGGTTGTCCCGCTTTGGAGCCAAAATGATGCGCCCATGAATAGCTGAACGAAGCGCCAAAAAATACGCATAGTCCGATGATGTAAACCCAAATCATCAGCACAACCAGCGAACCCGCGACCCCATAAACTTGGCTGGTCGTTGAGAACTGCAAATAGAAATTGACGAGGAATCGACTTCCACTAACTAAAAAAGCTGTTAACAGGCCCGCGGGCCAAACGTCTCGAATGCTAACCTTCGTAGCTGGTAGTATCCAAAACATCGCGGTAAAAATGACTGGCATCAACAAGAACACGAGGCCACTGTCGGCGAGAGTTAACCATTCAACTAGCCGTGGATAGTCGTCACTCACCAAGCTATTGAGGTAGGTGATTATCGAACTAATGACCAGCATCGCGAGTAGCGTGATGCCGACGGTGGCAACGACGCCAAGTCCGACGATTCGCTGCTTGATCAGGAACCAGCATCCCTGACGCCGTTCATTTGGCACATTCCAAATGTCGTTGAACGTGCCGTAGAGTTGCGAAAAGACTCCGGAAGCGCCAAACAAGCTGATCAAAATGCTGATCGTGCTTGCCACGATTCCGGAACTGGGCTTGGTGGCATTGGCAATCAAGCCCGCTACGATGCTGGCCGTTGAATCATCTGTTAGCCGTCGGACCTGATCGACGATCTCGCTGCGGATTTGCGGTCCGTCGTAGATGTAGCCCGCGATAGCAACGGCGATCATCAGCAGTGGCGCCAAAGAAAGTAGCGTGTAGAACGTCAGTGCAGCAGACATCCGCCCGGCATTGGTTTGACCCCAAATTCGGCTGGCATCAACGAACAATTGCCATGTTTTTCGAAACAATAGAAATCAAGGAAAGAGGCGGGTATAGTTGAGTGTGGCCAGTTCGATTCAGCTCCAAGAATTGTTTCACGATTGAACTTGGCTTGGAAACTTAAGATACTTGAGTGGCCTTCGATGGAAAGAGAATGCCTGCCGGGCCAGTTCGATTCAGATGAAAATTCCTGAGTCGTCATGGTCCGAGTTGCGATTGACTTACTTGGCATTCCATTCCGCAGATGTAATGACGCCGTCCTTGTTTTTGTCTTTCTCGTAAAACTCCTTGACGGTTTCAACCGTCCAAGTGTCCGCATACTCGGACATTTCAATCTGGCCGTTTCGATTCTTGTCCTTGTCCGTCAGCGGCGGGCGAACTTTCAGATTGCTGGAAGAAGGGATGGAATTGCTTGCCGACTTCGAATCGCTTCTTTTCTTTGAGGAGTCGCCGCCTTTCTTGCTTCCACCCTGCCCTGATTTTTCCAAATACGATTCGAGAAGTTCGCTCTTCGAGATCTTCTTGTCTTCGTCTTTGTCGGCGGCCATATCGGGTTTACGACGCATGCCCTCAATTTCCTTGGAATCCAGCGAGCCATTTTTGTCTTTGTCGTAGGTTTTGAACAACCCATCAACGTACGACTCGTAACCTTTTCTGACGTCACGCTTGCCGGTGGATGCACCTGATTTGGATCCCGATGTTGATCCTTTCGACTTGGTGTCTCGACTTGAACTTTGTTCGCGTCGCGATCGATCCCGTCTTTCAGTTCGACCTTTCTCCTTTTTTTCTTTCTCGTCTTCTCGCTTCTCATAGCGAATGAGAAGCTCAGTTCTGCTTAACGATCCATCCTTGTTGGTGTCACTGTCGCTTGCCGGTGGATCCGACCAGCGGCCGGACTTGATTTCGTTCTTATCGAGTTTCCCGTCTTTGTTTTTGTCGTAGTTGCTCAACACCCAATCGAGCATTTTCTTTGCACCGGCGCTAAACTGCTGGGTGCGGGCTCTTTCAACAGGCGCTCGTTCTTCGTCGCTCACCGAAAAGCCTTGCGTGTTGCCAGACTCTTCGCGATCGCCGTTGTCTACCGCGAAGCCCAAGGACTGCTGCGAAGAGCCGGGTTTATTTCGATCGTCACGTTTCTTTTCGATCTCCTTCGAAAAGTTCGAGATACTGATCGGCTTCGAAGGATCAACGCCAGCTTTTTCTAAGAAGCCGCGCGTACGATCGTCGGGAATCTCGCTGGGTTCGACTTTGCCATTCTGGTTGGTGTCGAGCCGACTTAGAAATTTCTTGACGTTGAACGCCGGTTTCTTTTTGTCTTGTGCGCTGGCGATTCCGGAGATGCTTGCGATCGCCATAAACGAGATAAGAAACAGCGAAATGTTTGTTGGTTTTTTCATTGAGTTTCACCTTGGTCAGGTTGCCGCATTGTAACCTAAACCCCAGTTA
>CAYGUE010000011.1:71835-79303 GCA_964352885.1 uncultured Pirellulaceae bacterium | reverse complement strand
GTACAGCAGGTTTATGATGCATTGGAAACAACCGCGACCGACCTTGGCCTTCCCGGTCGAGACAATCTGACTGGAGTCGGGTTGATCAATGCCTTTGATGCGATTTTTGGAAACGACGCTACGCCAGCGACTTTGGTGCAGTCAGCAGCGACGGCGACTTACACTGAGAACTTTGATAGCGGACAACTTTCTACCGAATGGGAAACGATCTCCGGCGGCAGAGGTCGGATTCGGGTTCTCGACAACAATGCGTCCAGCGGAGTTGGAAGGCTATCGATGGACGCCGCTTCAAACGGATTTTCACCGCAGAGTCTAAATGAAGCAATCTTGCACCTCGATCTTGATGGGTTTAAAAATGTCGTTCTGCAATTCGACAACGCAGAGACCGGTGACGAGGATACCGCACTCCCGGCGACGTTCACTGGATCAGTCGACGGTGATGGAGTTTCATTTTCAGTCGACGGCACTACATGGTTCACGCTTCTTTCATTCACCAGTGGAAGTTCAGCAGGCGCATTTCAGACACATCAGTTTGATCTCTCCGCCGCGGCAGTGGCTGCTGGTGTGATCCTCGGATCGGATACTCAGATCAAGTTCCAGCAATTCGACAATTTCAGCGAACCATCTGATGGCATTTCCATCGACAGCGTGACCGTTACCGCTGACGTTGTCGATGTTGTCGCCCCATCGGTTGAATCGATCGAGATCAACAATGGCGATGATCAGCGAAGCATGGTTAGAGTGGTCACGGTTAGCTTCAGCGAAGAAGTCAACGTCAGTGAAGCTGACTTTATCTTGGAGAATACGGACACGGGCAGCAACATCACGCCGACCGTTTCGACTCGGCTGATCGACGGCAAAACCGTTGCCACGCTGACGTTCAGCGGCACCGGCACAACAGCTGGCTCACTGGATGACGGCAACTATCAGCTGACGGTTTTGGTTTCGATCATCGATGCAGCAGGCAACAACCTTGACGGTGACGGGAATGGCGATGCTGGCGGCAATGCGACGGATGACTTCTTCCGCTTGTTCGGAGACATCAACGGCGACCGGACCGTGAACATTGTCGACTTCTTCCAATTCCGAAACGCGTTCGGAGATGCAAACAACTTCAACGCCGCCTTCGATGCAAACGGCGACGGAGTAATCAACATTCTTGACTTCTTCCAGTTTAGAAGTCGGTTTGGAACTTCGGTATAGCACGGCACCGAATGCCAACCTTGCGTCGGGCAGGGCGCTTCTCAGACTTCCGACAGCATCACCTATTCGAGAGATATTGCCTGGAGCTATTCAACCGGATTGGCCTCTGGCGCCTCTGGCCTAGATCCTCCAAAAATAATTGAAGGGCTCACCCGCCTTTTTGCGTAAGGACCATCAGAGTTAACACCCAAGACCGATTCGCCACGGATTATCCGTCGTAATCGGAAGACTCACTTGTCCTTACACACTATCAATCATAGCGAGACAGAATAATGAGCTATCAGAAAATCACGAACACTTTGCTACTGCTGGTTTTGACTCTCAGTTGGAGTGCAAGTTCCAACGCCGACAACGTCATCCAGTTTTCAATTGACAACGGTTCTACCTTTGGGAATTCGTTCAACATTGATCCAGGTTCCTCTGTCAACGTGGGAGTCTTCCTGACAGAGTCATCGCCAGACACCGCGCTAGCTAATGATGGATTGTTGGGCTTCGGTCTGACAGGAAATCTTGCATCATCTAACATCGGTGTCATCTCAGCTGCAAGTCCTGAGCCGGTCTTTGACTTTCAGGCGACCAACGAATTTACTGCGACTTCGATCAATTGGGAGGCGCTCGTAAACAACAACACAATTCCGACAGGCTCACGAATAGCCCTGGGCTCGTTTCAGTTCGACTCGACCGCGGACGGAACATCCACCTTTACCTTTGGTGATATCCAACCGGGATCTGGCTCGGCGAACGTCAACTGGCTTACCGGCGCGGGAACCGAATTGGATGAAGCAATTTTCGGTACAGGAGCAGCCGGCACGTTTCAGCTAACGCTTTCTACCGCCGCCGTACCCGAGCCGGGCTCCGCAGGCGTGATTGCAATGGGCTCCCTTTTGCTGATTCTTCGCCGTCGTAGAAACATCGTTTAAGCGACCAAGGTTGAGCCAGAGACGGACTGCCACTTGCGACTTACCTTCGAGGCAGCGTTCGTTCACAAGCCGAGCTTTCAACAGATCCTCATGCCGGTCTGCGATGGTTACGAAATCGTAGGCCGGCTCGTTTTGAGCAAAACGACATAGGCGTGCCAAATACGCGCTTTAGAAACGTCTCTAGTCCGTTGAGTGAAAGGTCGTCGCGACACTTCGAGGGCGGCAACTGTTGTTGCCAACTCGCTTCGGTGACCGAGAACCGATGAGCTTGGCCAAAGTTCACCAGTCACATCGACCTGGGCGAATGAATCGCTCCCCTCAAAACGTGTTTGGTCGATGAAACCTGTCGAGCCATGGAGTTGGCGAAGTAAGATCATGAATCCCCGATGCCAGTAACGAACGAGGCCATGCCCGACCTAAAGCCGAGCCCGAAACAAAATGAAATTGTGAGGATTGAAAAATGTATCGGTTTGGCTCATCGCGGTGGATTGCAAATGGCATATGCAACGGATTCTTTTGCGAGTGTGTTGGCGAAGTCGATGGAAGATGGAGTTATTGATACAGCAATTCTGATGCGAACATTCAATTGCTTTGCCGTTAATGCAACCATCGAAAGTCAGATAAGTTTAGAAGCCGTGATCAACTCGCATTGCGATCAGACACTCAGCTCTCTACGCGATACCATTCGTGCGTCGTCAATCTGACTCATTCTGTCTATCGAGATTCTGTCTATCGAGATCAGAACCAGAGCAGCCGAAGTTGCTACTCCGGCACTCGCATCACTAGTGGCAATCGGTATCTGTCGGTTAACAATGGCCGCGCGTTAGTTCACGTTCATTCACGCCAGCACGTGCCGAGCGGGGTTACCGGGTAACCAGTTGGGCCGTTTTCAGGCTAATTCAGCCGAGTTGCTCTCTCAATTTCACGCGGAAGTACGCGTGGTTTCTCGACGATTAGAGTTCGTCTGGGCCTATTAAGAAAGGATTGCTGTCACCAATTTCCCGTGCACATCGGTTAAGCGCATGTCACGCCCCGACCATCGGAACGTCACTTTTTCATGGTCTACCCCTAATAGGTGGAGCATTGTTGCGTGTAAGTCATGTACCTCAACCTTATTGTGAATCGCTTTGTATCCAAACTCATCCGTTGCACCGTGAATCGTGCCGCCCTTAATGCCACCGCCGGCCAACCACGAACTGAAACCGTAAGGGTTATGGTCGCGACCATTCGTTCCTTGCGCGAATGGAGTCCTTCCAAACTCACCCGTCCAAACGACTAAAGTCTCATCAAACAATCCTCTCTGTTTCAAATCAGCCAACAACGCTCCGATCGGCTGATCGACTGCACGCGAGTTGTTCTCGTGACCATCCTTGAGGTTTGCATGCTGGTCCCACCGATCCCCACCCACTCGGGGACAGGTCAGTTCAATGAAGCGAACGCCGCGTTCCACCAAACGTCGCGCCAACAAGCATTGCCGTCCGTAAATCTGAGTCGGATGAAACTTCGAGTTTAATCCGTAAGCTTCTTTGGTGACTTCCGTTTCATCATCCAAGTTCGCCAAATCTGGAACCGCGACCTGCATTCGAAACGCGAGCTCATAGTTCAGGATCGCCGATTCCAGCTGATCGTGCACTCCGTCTCGCTCCATCGCCGACTGGTCCAGAGACGCCAACAAATCCAGTTTCGCACGCTGCAGTTCAGGCCGTTTTTCCGCAGGCAAAATGTTCGCAATGGGAAGTTTTCCAGTTTGAAACGTCGAACCCTGATAGGCTGCGGGCAAGAATCCGCTGTTGAAGTTGTCCAGTCCACCGGGAGGAACAAGGCCCCCATTTAGCACCACGAACCCGGGTAAATCTTCGTTTTCGCTGCCGAGTCCGTAGCTGACCCAAGCTCCCATGCTCGGACGACCCTGCAATCCGCTGCCGGTGTGCAGAAAATAGTTGGCGGCCGTGTGTTCGGAAAAATTGCTGGTCATCGAACGAATCACCGCCAGATCGTCGACGTGTTTGGCAACGTTCGGAAAAAGGTCGCTCACCGGCGTCCCTGATTCGCCATAGTTGCGGAACTTCCAAGGGCTCGCCAACGTGTTACCGCTGTTGTTGAACTGCGTTGGTTCTTTGTTCATCGCAAACGGTTTGCCATGATCCTTTGTCAGCCTATCTTTCGGATCCCAGGTATCGACCTGACTTGGTCCACCGTCCATGTAGAGAAAGATGACGCTTTTGACTTTCGGTGCGAAATGCGTTTTACCTAGAATTGGAACATCATCACCGAATGCGTTGGTTCGCTGCCCAAGCAGTGCCGAAAGAGCCAAGCCACCAAACCCACAAGCGGACTGGCGTAGCATCGCTCGTCGTGAGATCGGCGTGGGGCGAAAATTGCCACAGTGAGATGAAGTTGGTTTTCGTTTGGCAGACATGATAGGTCGTGAATGGTTTTGGGGTCAGCGGTGACATAGGCTTCTCGTTCTAGCCTGTGTTCGGCATGTCCTCAGGCCAGAGGCTTATGCCACCTAATTCAGATAGATAAACTCTTTGATGTTAAACACGACATGGCAAAAGTCCTTCCAAACTTCCGGCGAATCGGCACCGACGCCAAGGCTCACTGCATGGGTTTTCAAAAATAATTCTGCCCGTTCGATTTCGTCGGCCAGCGGCATTCGCGAAAACGCGTTTCGATAAATGAATTCGATGCGATCGTTGCTGCTCTCAGATTCGCTGACGACGCGAGTCGCAAACTTCTCCGCTTGCTCGAGTACAAATGGATCATTCATCAGAATCAGTGCTTGAGCTGGGACGTTCGAAACGGATCGTTTCCCGATAGCGTTGAAAGGAATTGGCGTATCGAACGCCAGCATCATCGGCGAAAGGAAATTCCTCCTCGTTTCGATGTAGACACTACGTCGTCCCAATCCATCGAGTTGTCCAGGATTTTGCGGAGCACCGCGTCCTCCCATGAAAGGTGTCACGTGAATCGCAACAGAAGGGCCAAACATCTTTCTGTCCAAGCTGCCTGCCGACGCCAGAATCGAATCCCGAATGGCTTCTCCCTGCAATCGCCGAACGTTCGCTCGGTGCAGTAAACGATTCTCAGGATCGAGTTCATTGCCTTCAACAGTAGGCCTGCTACTGCGTTGATAGGCCTCGGTTAGCATCAGCTTGCGCACCAGTCGCTTGATCGACCAACCGTCGTCGACGAACTCGCTTGCTAGATGATCCAGCAACTCTGGATGAGAGGGAAGTTCACCAAGCACGCCAAAATTATCGACCGAAGGAACGATGCCTCGTCCAAAAAGGTGGTGCCAAACGCGATTCACAATAACGCGTGACGTTAGCGGATTTCCAGGATCGGCAACCTGCTCCGCCAATCGCAATCGTCCGCTGCTTCTCGATTCAGCCAATATTGCATCTTCGCCAACGATCGCAGAAAGAAACTGTCGCGGCGCAACATCTCCCTTCATTTTGTGATTCCCACGAATGAAGACGTATTCGTTTTCCGGGAACCCTTCGGTCATCGTCAGTCCAAGCGAGGGACGAGGCAAAGCCGACGTCAGCTTTTCAATTTGCTTTGTGCACATCCGAATTTCTGAAGCGATGTCGCCAGCACCAAACAAACCATCGAGTTCGTGGCGCAAAACCCATGACATTACCTCTGGCGCATGTGGCCCCGACATTGACTCGATGACAGTTTGCAACGTCGAGTGGGCCCGCTGAGCAGGCTCTGATTCCGCTTGCGATTTCCATTTGGCAGCCAGTTTGGGTGCATCTTCTTTTGGCGGTCTGCTATCGTTCGAGAAAACGACACGATCGATCGCAAAATATCCTTCTCCGGCATCGTCGACTTCGATCCATGCCCAGTTGCCTAGGTGCAGATACAGTTCTCGCCCTGCCGTGATCCACTGGAATTCGTCGTGGTTCACATCTTTGTGAATCAAGCCGTTGAATAGAATCGCATTGAACTCGTGCATCTTATAACCGTCCACAACCACCTCAACACGAGCCTTCTTTGCTTTCAAACGAATGTGGATGAACTTATGATTGATTTCGAATGTTGAGCTGTGCGCGAATCCCGCAAAAGGCAAACCGTTACTCGCGCTCGAGATAACATGCGGCTGAACCAATTGCAATTCGGAATCGCAGATGATCGGCATCTGGTTTTGCCCTTCGAATGCTAATCCGTCTGTTTTCCAGTTGGAAGCCTCGAGCGAAAATTCGACGTTGCCATCCTTATCAGGCCGCGACGGCAGATCAGCCTGAGACGCATGATTCCGAAGCGTTGGCATCTCCGCAATCATTGCTTTCCGAAGTTTGTTCTTTTTCTCGTCTTCGTCATCGAGCGACATTGCTTTAGCAAGGCGTTCCGCTGCAATTTTCGGATCGGCGGCAGCGATTCTTTCGCGAAAATCATCCGTGAGAGCAGCCAGGTCTCTTCGAATCGGAGCGATCTCTTCCGCCGCTGTTTCAAATTTCAGTCCATGATCAACCACGACACGATGCCGACGCGAGCTCTATAGAAAAACTCCCAGTTCGAAATATAATTAATGCGAAATCGCATCAAACTTGTGATCGTGACAGCGGGCACAGGCAACAGTCAAACCAATGAACGACCGACACATCACATCGATTTGATTGTCCACTCGAGCTGCTTCGTTCTCTTTCGTGTCGACGGGGCCGTGAGTTGCTTCCCCGAGGAACCAGAATCCCGTCGCCAAAACAGACTCATTGAATTTTGCTGTTGGGTGCTTTCGCGGTGATCCAATCAAGTCACCTGCAATATGTTCGGTAATGAATTGATCGTAGGGCAGATCTGCATTGAAAGCCCGAATCAGGTAGTCACGGTATCGCCACGCATCATTGATCGGATAGTCAAACTCGTGCCCGTGAGTTTCAGCGTATCGAAACAGATCCATCCAGTGACGTGCCCAGCGTTCACCAAAATGTGGCGACGCGAGCAGTGCATCAACGACTTCTTCGGTCTGAATCGATTCTTCAATGACGTACTTTTGCACGAAGTTCTGTGACGGAGGCAAGCCCGTCAAATCGAAACTGATTCGACGGAGTAAAGCAGTTCGACTGGCGGTACCGCCAGACTCCAGTCCTTTTGCTTTCAACTTATTCTCAAGAAAGTAATCGATCGCCTTGGAACGCGAACCAACAGCGGGAAGAACTGGCGGCGCAATTTCCTGCCAACACCAGTGACTTGCCTTCCGCGCTTCGATGTCAAAGCCATGTCCCGTCGCAGCCGCCTCGACATCCGAATGTTCCGGCCAAGGAGCTTGATCACGAATCCAATCTTCAAGGATCGAAATCTCTTCCTGCGGCAGCTTCGATGCAGGAGGCATCTCA
>CAYGUE010000011.1:43131-71825 GCA_964352885.1 uncultured Pirellulaceae bacterium | reverse complement strand
CATAAACGTCGTCGTAATGAATCGCCTGCACCAAAAGGCTCTCGTCGGGATCGCCCGGCACGAACGCAGGTCCTGTGTCGCCGCCTTTGAGCATCGCTTTGCGAGACTGCATGCTCAAGCCGCCTTCGGATTCTCCGTTAGCGTGACACTCGTTGCAGCGACGCACCAGAATCGGACGCACTTTGTTTTCAAAGTCATCCAGTTGTTGCTGCGTGAATTTTTCTTCTTGCGGCTCGTCCGCGCGGACTTCCAAGGTCAGCAGAGAGCAGATGACCAGCGGGCAGCACAAAAGAAATACGTGAAAGCAATGCATGCAAAATTCCGGGTGACAACGTCAGTACACCCATGAATTATAGCAGACCGCACGAAAAATTCGCACGGAGTTTAGAACTGATTCCGCTACAGCAACATCTGGCTTTGGGGATCGAGGCCCACGCCATCGCAAATGGATCGCAGCTTTTCCAGAACGATCAGCAATCCGCCCGGATCAATAAAGGCATCAGGATCCTCGTTGCCCTTAACCTGTTTCTCGAAGTGGAACAGGTCAAATCTGGCGTCACATTGCTTGAAGATCTGCAGTTTGTCACGATCGTCACCGGTAAGCGTTTGGGTTCGGAAATCGACCACCAACTCTTCGATTTGAGTCGTAACTTCTGTGTTCAAATCCAATACAACATCCATGGCTGAAAAATCCTGCGGCGAAATCACCGTCATCGATTCGAACGCATCTTCGCGTTGAGCAATCGGGCTTGGTTGATAACGATCGCCAAGCTCCGCCAAACCGGCCTTAATCGCTTCCACCGATGGAAGATTTTCACGTTTAAAGAATACAAAGAATGTGTCCGTGTATTCGTATTCGCCGTTTTCAAAGAGTGACATCGCGTTTTCCAGAAGGTGTGTACTCCGATTTTATAGCAGAAAATCGCCTGATCGGTTGTGGCTTGGCAAAAAGCCAACTTGCTGGGGGAAAAAGCGGGGTACTAAAAGAGTTTACCCAATTAACCCAGCTCTTTAGAACGTCCCGTCGCGGCTTCTACCGCGGCAATCGTCGCCTGTTGAAAGCCATTGTTGTAGAGAGCGGTTAGACCCGCGATCGTCGTCCCGCCAGGGCTGGTGACTCGGTCGCGAAGCACTGCAGGATGTTCGCCCGACTCGATCGCAAGTTTCGCAGCTCCAAACACCGTCTGAGCAGCCAATTCACTGGCGACGCTGCGAGGCAAACCGCATTTCACGCCGCCGAGTGCCAATGCATCGATAAACTCGAAAATATAGGCCGGACCAGACCCCGAAAGGCCTGTTACGGCATCGAGTAAATTTTCCGCAATGGGCAACACGATTCCGGTCGTCGCCATGAACTTCATCACGGTCTCGCGCTGATCAACGGAAACGGAATCAGAACAGGCCATCCCGCTGGCACCCGCACCAACAAGACAGGGAGTGTTGGGCATCACTCGAATGATACAATCGATTGATGTGCGGATTTGTATCTTGGCGATCTCAATTCCGGCCATGATCGACACGATCAATGGAGAAGCGTCGCGATTAGCAATCGCGGCTGCAACGGCTTCAGTATCAATCGCCAGCCTAAAGTACTGAGGCTTGACGGCCAAGAACACAATCTCCGCGGATCCAAAAACGTCTGCATTGCTTGCGACTGTTTCGACAGTCGCATTTCCGACTCGAGCGCTAAATGCCTCGATGGCGTCCGGCGAAGGATCAGACACAACAAAACTGACACTGGAATCGTTTGCTGAAATCCCTCCAGCAAGTGCTTGAGCCATCTGGCCCGTCCCAATGAATCCGATTTTGGTCATGACAGCTCTTTCTTTAAATCGACCAATTTCTGCCGCTCAGGTCGTGCCTTGTAGAATGGATCCAATGGATAACAACCTGACACCATTCCGTTGCGCGGTGCCGTTGTGCAATCGCTGAACGTGCGACAGATTTTCTTGCGGGTCATCGCACCGTTTTGCAAAACGTCGATCGGTAGTTCCGGATACGATAAAACCATTCGTCCAAGACCAACTAGATCCACCATGCCTGCACGTACAACATGCTGAGCAACATTTGGAAGCCAGTCCTGCAAATAAGTGTAACCCGATCCAACGAAAATCAGATCCGGAAATGCAGTCTTCAGTATCGACGTCGCGGCAATTTGGCGATCAACACCAACCAGTGGATCCTCCGGGGGAAGATATCCATCGGAAGGCGGAAACGCAGCCGGTCGTTGGATGTGTGGATTGTAGTAAGGACTGCCCGCAGTTGTGCAAACTAATTCGATGCCAAGCTCTCGGAACAACTCCATCAGCTTCATTGGCTCGCTGTAGTCAATCCTGCCGTCTTTCGTTCCGCCAAACGCATAACGATAGACATCATCGGTTTCGGGGACGCCGATTCGACCTGCCCCTGGGTGAAATGGGCAGAAGTCGAAAATGCTAATTCGCACACCGATTTGCAAATTCGTTTTCGCTTGAACCCCATCTACAATCTCACGGAGAAACCGCGTTCGATTCTCAAAACTTCCGCCGTAGTCACCATCACGGTCGTAGCCAGACAATAACTCGTGCCCAAAATACCCGTGGCAATGTTTGACATCGACAAATTGGAATCCAGCCTTTTCGGCAACGATCGCTGCACGAATAAATCGTTGAATTAGATCGCGAATATCATCATCACTGATCACGCTAAACGCATCTTCTGCTGCGCTGCGTTTATCAAGAATCGGGTGTCGATAAGCCACCAACGATTCGAGCTTGTCTTTGCGATTGGGTCTGGCGAAGCGACCAGAATGAGTCAGCTGCAAACCAACAACCAGATCGTCATCACCTCCGACCGCCTCCACGTGAGCTTTGCGAAGGGTCTCATAAAGCATTCGAAAGTCTTCAGGGCAATCGCCGTCGATCATCAACTGATTGGGATTTGCCCGTCCGTCGGGCCGCACAGCAACTGCTTCGCCGCCCCAAATCAGCTTTGCACCGCTCGCACCAAAGCTTTTCCAGCGACGGATGGTAAGATCTGATGGCTTTCCGTCTTCCGTTGCGTCCCAGCCTTCCATCGGCAGAATCGCGAAACGATTTCCAATCCTGCCACTCTTTGAGCTGATCGATCGCGACAAGGGCGATTCTCCTGCGGCAAGAATTTCGACTTCGGCTTCGAGCGATAGACCAAGTTCCAGAACTCGATCCTGAAATTTTTCAATTGTCTTGAGTGACGCGACCGAAGGAAATTTTGTCATGCTCTTCTTTCTGATCCATCGTTTTTACCAACTTCCACCCAGCGATGAAGCCCATCGATAAATTCTACCACTAAAAATGGATTGCTGGTTTTGTGAAGCAACCGTGATGATCCCCCCAACGCAACAATTCGCATCGTTGCATTGTCGAGGTACGCAACTGCCATCCATCTGTCTGCAAATTCGTGAGCCTCAGCGACAGAAAGGTCTTGAGCTTTTGAATCCTTGTCACCGAACAGGCCCTTCACCATCAGCACCTCTCCATCAGCACCTCTCCATCGACATCTTTGTTGATCAAAGTCATCGTTGGATTGGGAATAGCGACAGCATAAAACCTATTCGAAAAACTTCGAAGTGCTGCCTTGTCTTTTTCGCCTGCTACTTCCGCATCGCCATCGACTTCTGGCATTTGCCGCAACGCAGGTACAGGGACCGACTCAAGTTTGTTCCCAAATTTCATCACTAATGCAAAAATGCCTGCGACGCACAGTAGCGTCATGAGCAAACACAAAACGGGAATCAACCACGAAATCTTCTGCTTGCTTCGCCCTGGCTTGATGACGATTTCTTCCGACTTGAGCGTCTCGATATAAACTTCACTGCTTGCATGAGATTTCAAATCCTCAACTTCGTGCTGGCCCGGTTTCGAAAGCGGAATCGCCATCGGAACGGTTGCTTCCTCGGGAAGGACTTCGCCTTCCCGTAGCTTGATCGTCGGATTGCCGGAAGCTTTCTTCGTTGGCATCGACTGATGCTTGCTGGTTTGCGACGTTGCCTGAGCCCCATTTCCCTTTTGCGGAGGAGGTGCGGCTAGCGGTTTGGCGGAGCCTTTCGCTTCACGAGCTTTTTGCCGTAGTCCCCTCAGATATGCAGCTCTCAGGTTGTCATCCAACAGCGTTTCGTGAGCTTTGACGACGTAACGGCGCAACTTCGTGTGCAAGGCCCTCCGGTCGCCGATTTCTTTGTCCGACATTTTCTCCAGCGTCGCCAGCATGGTCTTTGCCCGCAAGTGAACCTGTTTCCGAAAACCGATTGGGTCCTCTGAATTTGGTTTCACACCGAACAGTTGGAAGTGGTTCGGATGAGTCACACCATCGTCAAACCCAAGCCATTTGTAAAATGGATTGAATTGCTTTGCCATCTTGGCCCTCGATCAATTGTCGCTATTGGAAGTTTCGGCTTTCGGCCTCGTCGGAGATATCTATACTGATCGGAATATCATAACCACTCCAGTTTCTGACGGGCCCCCGTACTGACCAAAATGTTACCGCAATCCAGCTCAAATTCTGACGCAACGCCAACGGAGAAAACGTTTGTAAACGTATCGGCTTACAAATTTGTAGCGATCGACAATCCTGGCGCACTGAAATCAAAATTGCTGCCGAAATGCAAGTCGCTGGGGCTCATGGGAACGATATTGCTTTCGGATGAAGGCATCAACATGTTTGTTGCCGGAAGTGAGGTTGCCATCGACGTCATACTGGACGAATTGGCAATGGACGATCGATTCTCTGACCTACCGATCAAAAAAAGCTACAGCGACTACCAGCCGTTCAATCGAATGTTGATCCGGATTAAGAAAGAAATCATTTCGATGGGCGTGCCGACGATTGCACCTTCGTCCAACACCAGCCCAAAGATCTCGGCGGTTCAGTTGAAACAATGGCTCGATGAAGGCAAAGAGCTCACGTTGTTAGATACGCGTAACGACTACGAGATCGAGATTGGAACTTTTAAGAATGCTGTCCCTATAGGCATCAACAACTTTCGCGAGTTCCCTGACGCGACGAACGAGCTGGACGAATCGGTCAAGAAAAAACCGGTCGTCATGTTTTGCACCGGAGGTATCCGCTGCGAAAAGGCGGGGCCGTTGATGGAGCAGCAAGGCTTCGAGGAAGTGTATCAGCTCGACGGCGGCATCCTTCGCTACTTCGAAGAAGTCGGTGGCGAACATTATGACGGCGAATGCTTCGTGTTTGATCAACGCGTTGCGGTCGACCCAAGTCTTGCCGAAACGGTGACGACACAGTGCTATGCTTGCCAAGCCGTACTTACAGCCGAGGATCAGAAGTCGCCGCTCTACGATCCGCCCAACAGTTGCGCGAGTTGCTACTTGCCGCCCGACCAGAAGTTGCAGAAAACTCTGGAACAACGGAACCAACAGATCCGCGCCGCGACAAAGACGCTACCAGGCGCCGAACCGTATCACAACGTTCGTCCCGTTAACGTGCCGCTAAAGTACGATCGTCGCAAATGTCTGGACATGTTTCTGGAAATGCACGGCCACGTTGAGGATGGCTACTGGGAAAAGGAATTTGAACTGCAGCGGATCGTCTATAAAGACCAGGCAATTGCCCCTGACGGGATTGTTCGATCCGGCTATCGCATCGAACACTTGATTCCGCAAGCCACAGAACCAGCCGTTTCAAACGAGATTGACTTTCTGTTTGAAGATGACGCGATCGTTGTCCTGAACAAACCGGCCCCCCTGCCTATGCACCCAGGAGGTCGATTCAATCGCAATACGTTGAACCACTTTCTTGGTTTGATTTACGCGGACTGCCAGCTGCGAATCACTCATCGACTTGACGCGAATACGACTGGCGTTGTTGTCTACGCGAAGAAAGGTTCGATCGCCAACGCGTTACTGCCTCAATTCAAGAATGGCACCGTCGACAAGACTTATCTCGCGTTGGTCGAAGGCGAATCAGTGGAAGATAAGTTTTCATGCGATGCGTCGATCGGCAAGGAACCCGACCGAGCGGGAACACGATTAGTTGCTTCCGACGGCGATGACGCTTTGACGGATTTCGAAGTCCTGCAGCGTCACCGCGGGCGGATGCTCTTGCTTTGCTGTCCGAAGACTGGCCGAACGAATCAGATTCGCATTCACCTTGCTCACTTGGGACTCCCCATCGTCGGCGATCCTGCCTATGGCCGAACAGAAGATCGTATGGCAACCCAAACCCTCGGCCTCGACGCATCGCCTATGTGCCTACATGCATGGAAGCTGTCTATCGATCATCCGATTGACGGAAATCGAATGACGTTTGAAGCACCGCGACCCGACTGGGCTCCCAAGGACTGGTTATGATTCAAACACCTCCCGGAAAATCATTCACCGAAGATGAAGCACACACGATGTGCAAGGAATGTCAAGGGAGTCTGGCTGCCTACGGGCATCTAGACCTGTGGGTCGAACTCGCATTGGCCCACGCCGGAAAACCTTCCCCTCACAAGGTTGCCAAAAAAGCGACAAAGAAAGCAATACCCACAAACTAATGAATTGTTTCAGTCACGCCCTACCCTCACTCGATAACGCCTACGTTGCCGCTGGTTCTTGCATACCGGATTGGCTTGGTGCCGCCGACAGAAAATGTCGAGCTCGCGAAAGAAAAGCAACACCATTCATCGAACACGAAGATCCGATCGTCGCTGCAGTCGCGCAAGGAATCGTCAATCACCATCAAGACGATCACTGGTTCCACACCAACACAACGTTTCAGCAAATGAACATTAAGTTCGCGGTCGAGATCCGTGAACTGCTTGACAAAGAACGCGGCATGCGGACGGGCTTCGTGGGCCACGTCTTGATCGAACTTTTTCTGGACGCTTGGCTCCACAAACGGTTTCCGGGCAAGCTTGAGTACTACTACGAGCAACTCGAAACGATTGACCCGGAGAAAACCCAAGCCGTTGTCAACTTGTTTTCGAGCAATAAAACTGACAAGCTTGCCGGTGCGATCCGGCGCGTCATCAAGGACCGATACTTGTTCGACTATTCTGAAAACTCGACGACGCTGTACCGAATCAACCGCGTGCTAAAACATATTGGGCTGGAAAAGATCGACGATCGAATTCTTCCATGGATGGTGACGGCACGTGAACGAGTTTACGATCAAGTTCCGGATTTGTTGGATCAGTACGCAATTGAGTTGTAAAGGAGAAACCGATGAGTTCCATGATTCAAGTTGAAGTTCTGCGAGCCGCCTGTTGTGTTGCGGGTGCTGATGGAGAAACCAGCGAAGCAGAAAGTGAGCTACTGAACCGCCTAGCGAAGCAAACCGGGGTTGGGTTTGCTTCATTGGAAGCGATGGTCTCGCGAGCCTGCACGGATGCGAATTTTTGCAAGGAACAGTTTCGCGTTTTGAAGGCCGAACCGAAAGAAGCGATGGCGACACTTCTTGAAGTCGCGATGGCCGACGGCGTCATTGACGATCAGGAAACAGAGACCTTGAAAGTCTTTGCGGAAAAGCTCTCCGTGCCGGCTGACATCTTTGACGAATTGCTACAAACGGCCCACGACATCGCCGCCAAACGAACGCGGTAACCGCTGTTTCGAATTTCAGAATCGAGGGCAACGCAACAGCGACGATCGCTGCCAACGGGCCTGCAGAACAAAGCTTTCTTGACTTTCGGCTCAAAACGATGCAAACTTAGCGAGTCATCGATTTTTTGGACAAATAGCTCGCCAGAAAGATTCACCAAATGCAACGATCGCCAAAAAAAAACACGGATTGAAGCTTCTTCACCACGTCGGAAGTGCCCTCACGACGCTGGCCGTTCTGGTAAGCAGTGCAGTCGCGGCAGACAAACCGAACATCCTAGTGATCTGGGGTGACGATATCGGAATCAGTAACATCAGCTACAACACTCGCGGCCTGATGGGCTACGAAACGCCAAACATTGACCGCATCGCGAAGGAAGGGATTGCCTTCAATAATTTCTATGCTCAACAGAGCTGCACTGCGGGTCGCGCGGCCTTCATTGGCGGTTCGGTGCCATTGCGTAGCGGCATGACCAAAGTCGGTGTCCCGGGCGGAGTCGAAGGTTGGCAAGAAGTCGATGTCACCATGGCCACCGCAATGAAAAGCCTTGGATACGCCACCGGACAATTTGGCAAAAACCATTAGGGGCGACCGGGACGAGTACCTTCCTACCAATCACGGCTTCGACGAATTTGTGGGGAACCTCGACCACCTCAACGCCGAAGAGGAGCCGGAGCACCGGGACTACCCCAAGGATCCTGAATTCCGTAAACAATTCGGACCGCGCGGTGTGATTAAATCCTTCGCCGATGGGAAGATCGAGGACACCGGACCGCTAACCAGAAAGCGTATGGAAACCATCGATGAAGAAACTTTAGCTGCGGCCAAAGATTTCATCGAGCGACAGCACAAGGCGGGGAAACCATTTTTCTGCTGGTGGAACGGGACGCGCATGCATTTCCGCACTCACGTCAAGGAGGCGCACAAAGGTCTCTCTGGCGAGGGCGGAGACAACTATCAGGACGGCATGGTGGAACATGACATGCACGTCGGAGAACTCCTCAAACTTCTCGACGAACTCGGCATCGCTGATAACACCATCGTCCAGTATTCCACCGACAACGGACCGCACTTCAACAGTTGGCCTGACGCTGCGAATACTCCTTACCGCTCCGAGAAGAACTCCAACTGGGAGGGGCCTACCGTGTGCCCTGCTTCGTCCGCTGGCCTGGCAAATTCCCCGCCGGTGAGATTCTCAATGGAATCGTCGCTCACGAAGACTGGTTGCCCACCTTCGCCGCCGTCGGTGGTGCCCCGGGACTCAAGGACAAGCTGCTCAAGGGCGTCGAGCTCAACGGTCGCAAGTACCGCAACCATATAGACGGCTACGACTTGACGGACTACCTCACTGGCAAGGCCAAGAAATCGCCCCGCAACGAGTTCATTTACGTCACAGACGAGGGCCAGATTGCATGCGTCCGCTGGGGTGACTGGAAGGCCGTCTTTCTCGAAAATCGAGGCAAGACCTTCGACTTGTGGCGCGAGCCATTCACCGAATTGCGGGCGCCGCTGCTTTTCAACCTCCGCCGCGACCCCTACGAGCGAGCCCAGCATAACTCAAACAGCTACAATGAATGGTGGCTTGAGCACCCCTTCGTGCTCTCCGGCTGAAACGAGGTGGCTTTGAAATTCCTCCTCACGCTCAAGAATTTCCCGCCCAGCCAGATGCCTGGTTCATTCAATCTTGAAAGCGTCAGAAAGCGAATCGAATCCTCGGGTTCTGAAAAATGATCCATCCCACCTGATTCAGGAACCGATCGAATTATTCGTCTCTCGAATCATTCCAGTTCTTCCGCGAGGAGCTCGGCGATCCTTTGCTCCAACAGTTTTTGCCCGCCAGCCCCATTCCAATCAAGTTCGCCGAACCACCAGTACCTGATGCGTCCCTGTTTGTCGATAAGATACACCGCTGGCCACATTGAGTTACCCCAGCTGTTCCAAGTTGCCTTGCCCGTGTCGATCAATATTGGAAACTTCAAATCAGTTTTCTTGACGTTTACGCGGACGTTACTTGCATCCCGTTCCGAGCTTGTCTCTGGCGAGTGCACACCGAGCACGGTGAAATTCTGATTCTCAAACGTTTTTTCCCAACCCTTGTACCAAGGGTAATTTCTCACACAATTCACTCAGCCGTATGCAAAGAAGTGCAGGGCGACAACCTTGCCGCGAAGATCAGCAATTTCAAGACCGTCGGTGTTGATCCACTCTCCGCTGTCGATCAGTTTTGGTGTTTTAAAGGCGACGCGCCCAAGCAACTTTGAATCGAACGGTTCGCCGACCAATTCAGTGAGTTTCCGCTTCTGCGATGCATCAAGCAGCTCGAAAATCGTTTCCTGTTCCTCTTTGCGAGCCGCGATCATCACTCTCTGGGATTTCGCATGCGCTTCTTCACCAGGAAACTCGCTCGATGAAACTTTTTTGATTTTTTCGTTGGCATCGATCGTCGCCTTGAGGATCGTTTCCTGCTGCCCCTTGGTTAGCTCCATTGCTTTTGCTATCTCGGGCAAAAGCACAGAAGAGATTCCCTTTAAGTGAAGCTTGATTTGTTGCATGCGGATTTGCTGATCTTTTGTAAAAAGTTCGGCAATCGCAGTTCGACTGGTTTCCATGACTTCGCTGGTCATATCCTGAGCTTCTTCCATGGATTTATTGGCACGCGCCCCCAGCATCAATGCATCCAGAGACTCATTTAGCTGGATCAGTTGACTAAGCTGCGATTCGCTCAGTTCAAGATCCTCCTGCACAGCCGGTTCACGCAACAGAAACAGGATGGGGTCCGGCATGATGTCATAGCCGGTGACGTTTTGAGCCGACGCACTTGGGCAACAGACAAGCAAAATAGAAAACAGCAGCCCGTAGCGTTGAAACATGTTCCACCCTTCTGAATTTACATCAGTGAATTGATGCTTCAGTTTAACAGATTCCGATGTGAGTCGAAGGGATTCGACCCCGTTAACCCACGGTTCGTTAGACTGCCGCCCTCACCACTGTGCCACACGCCACGATTCCCCGTCAATTTGTATGAAGTCATACATCATCGCCTTGTTCACTCCTGGAACTCGTAAACGTCCGTTTACTGGTCCCTGTTCAACGAGGATCCGATCCAGTTTGCTGCGTTAGCTACGCCCGGTGCTAATACCTGTCACCGCTTCCCGGCCATCAAAGTGTGGAACTGCAAAGCTTTCGATCCCGGCTTGTATTGGTACTTTGAAAATTCGCACACAAGCAAACTACAGCGAGTCCGCGGGTTGTAGCGGCACGAGGCTCACCGCGCCGCTGGCACGAATGGTGATCTCGTAGGTCTGACCTTCGCGAGGTGGCAAGTGATTGGCCTGTCCGTGGGCGGCGCGAATGCCGAGTTCGCTCTGGCGGTTCAAGTCATTGCAGACGTTTCCGAAGTCCTGCCAGATCTGCTGAGCGAAATCGGTAGCTTCTGACTGTGCATAGACTCCTGCTGGCTTTGAAAAGTCATCGAGCGAAAAACCCTCAGAAGGCTTCATGTCATCGCCGTAGATACGCTTGAACGTAAAAATGGAGGCTGCACGCAAAGGGTCGGCCTGCTCGACATATTGATCCTCAAACTGAGCAACCCAACAGTCGACGAAGAACGTGTGTCCAAGCAAGGTAAACTCGCGGCTTGAACCAATCACGTCGCCGTTCTTGTCGACTTCCCTAAACGTAACCTCTAGGAACTTTTGGCCGCTCTCGTCGATTCCCTTTTTGTTGACCGTCAATTGTGCGACTCGACGATCGATCTTCAGCAAGCTCATCGAAACGTGAAGCTTTTCGTTTTCGATTGAAGCTTCTTTCAGATTCAGTTCCTGCTCGTCATACTTGGCCTGCAGTGCGACCAAATCTTCCTTCGCCTGTTTGCCCTCGAGCCCCGGCACGATGTATTGGCTGTAACCCATCCAACCGCCAAAACCAACACAGCTTGCCACGCCGACCATCAGCACGGTTCGAACGGCACTGTTAACCGTCTGTACGCTTTCCATCATCGACGGTGAACGACGGCGTGAGTCTTTCGGCATTGGAGTCCCAGAATTTCAAACAGGATATCGGGAGAGGCACAAGCAAACGAAGCTCGGACGACTGTCAGTTATATTCCCTTCGGCGTTTAAGGCAAAGACTTTTGATTTCGCCTTATATTTTCTGCTTTTACGGGGCAGGACTCATTGGGATCAACCAGTCCCCAGTAAACGCCTAGTTGCGGCAGAAATGTCATCTGCTCGCATCAAGGACTCCCCCACGAGGATCGCATCGACACTTGCCTGCAAAAGCCGTGACACTTCTTCGTTCGTGGAAATGCCGCTTTCGCTAACAAACGCTAACTCATCGGGCAAAATTTTGCGAATATCTATCGAATGCTCAAGGTTGACTTCGAAGGTGTTCAAGTCGCGGTTGTTGACGCCAACCAGTGCCGGATTGCACGCCAAAACCTTGTCAATGTTCTCACGATCATAGAGCTCAACGAGTGCTGTCATGCCCAGTTCGTTGATTAACGCGTGCAAGTCTCTAAGCGCTGCCGCCTCAAGACATTCAGCGATCAGCAAGACCGCATCTGCCCCGGCAGCTCGAGCTTCGTAGACCTGCCAAGGATCGATGATGAAGTCCTTTCGAAGGATTGGCAACGAAACTGCTTTCCCAACGCTGACGAGAAAGTCCAGATGCCCCTGAAAGAAAGTTTCGTCTGTAAGAACGCTGATGCAGCTAGCCCCGGCGGATTCGTAAGCATTGGCAATCGAGACAGGATCGAAGTCCTCCCGGATGATGCCTTTCGAGGGACTGGCTTTCTTGACTTCCGCAATCAAGCTGATCTCGCCAGGAGTTTTCAGTGCCGCAAGAAAATCACGGACTGGACGACCGTTGACTGCCGCTTTTCGGGCGTCATCAATAGACAGCGCCTGTTTCGCAGTTTCAACTTCGACCAACTTGTGATCGATAATCTTTTTCAGGATGGAATGCACGACAAGGCAATAGTTCGGATCGGATGTGGAATCCAAATGCTACCTGATGATTCCGAACTGGCAAGATCGCGGCCGCCGGCGACAAATAGCCTAGCTCAATGTCGTTTGCGAAGTGAGTCCTGACGACAGTCCTGCCGCAGGAGCTGGAAGGGTCGTGAAATGTTTCAGCAACTGCTCTTGGCGGTACGTAAAAATCTTCATCAGGTCCGGCTTCACGAAATACTTGTGAACCAGTGATCCAAATCGAGAAACGTAGTGAACTCGATCTTTGGCTAATGTTTTATTTGCGCCAAGCGACTCGAAGGTGTGCTCGTGATACCACTTCTTGTATGGCCCACTAAGCTGTTGATCGACGAAGCGATGTGGCGGCTGCCAAGCTTCGATCTCTGTCCGCCATTTGATCGGCAATCCATGCAACTGAATTCTGTAGTCGATCAAGGCTCCTTTTCTCATCTCGATTGGCGTCGGAGTCATAATCCGAAAGTTTAGCCAAGGAGGCGTTATCGCTTCCAGATTTTCAGCACGGCAAAAGAAGTCGAACACTTCCTCGATTCCGCGATCGATCACCAATTCGGCGGTAAGAACGAATCCAGTCTGTGCATGAGGCTCAATTGAAATTTTTGGGGATACCATATTCGTCTTCATGACTACGTGTTTTGAATCGTTGTCGTACCGCGGACGGTCCCTGCGATGTAACGGGAAAAGCCTGACAGAAGCCATACCCCGTCGATTTTTGCTGAATTCGGTGTCAAAATCTAAAAAATCAAGCTTCATCCACAACATACGGGGATCACAACGCGTGAGCTCATCTCAATTTGTGCTTGTTCTGGGCACTCGAAACAAAAAGAAAAGACAAGAGCTGGAATATCTCCTTGCGCCATATCCTCAGATTCAACTAAAGACGTTGGACGATTTCGCGGATTCGATCGAAGTCGAAGAGACTGGAACGACGTTCGCCGCAAATGCTGCCTTGAAAGCCACCGAGCAGGCCGTGAGGCTGTCTCAATTCGTTTTGGGAGAGGACAGTGGTCTTTCTGTTGCGGCTCTCGATGGTCGTCCCGGAGTCTACTCGGCTCGCTATTCCGGGGACGCTGCGACGGATGACTCGAACAAGATAAAATTGATCGAAGAACTCAAAGGAGTTCCGATCCACAAACGCGGAGCATGGTACACGTGTCACATGACCCTTTCAGATGCTCAGGGCAACGTTTTGATCGATTGTGAGTCACGGTGCCACGGTCGGATCCTCGAAGAACAGCGAGGTACAGCTGGGTTTGGTTATGATCCACTTTTTGAGATCCCGGAGTATGATTTGACGTTTGCGGAACTGGGCGATGAAGTAAAGTCAGTGTTGAGCCATCGTGCCAGAGCCAATCGAATTTTCATTCCGCAATTGTTGAATTTGATTGCGAGATCCTAGGAGCCACATGGCCAACATTCAAACGATCAACGTTGACAATGACGAGAAAGATACCGTCCTTAAGACGTTGCGCCAGCATTTACCAGAATCGCCGTCTTGGTCCGCCGTCAAGAAACTTCTTCACGGCCGATTCGTCGCGATTGGTGGCGTGATGTGCCTTGATGAGGCCAGAAAACTCTCTCGCGGCGAGGTTGTGACCCTTCACGACCAGCCTTTTCCTCCGCCGCCGAAAGACCAAGATGTCAGTATTCATCACGTCGATGGCGATTTGGTCATCGTCGAAAAGCCGTCTGGCATGGAAACGTTGCGGCGAAATTCCGATCTGAATTGGTCGTGGGAGCGAAAGAACCGTCAGCCAACGCTTAACGAATGCGTACCGCGACTCATCGGAGAACACGCTGCCGCGAAAAGGAAATCAGAGAAGAACAGCATGCGTTTTCCTAAGCTGCATCCCGTTCATCGCATCGATCGGGATTCAAGCGGATTGCTTGTATTCGCACGCAACAAGGAAGCCCAAACGACGATCATTCATCAGTTCGCACAGCATTCAGCAGTTCGAAAGTACGTTGCCTTAATTCCTGGTAAAATGGAAGATCAGAGCATCACGTCTCAGTTCATTCGAAATCGCGGTGATGGAAAACGTGGCAGCACAACGGACACAACGATCGGTGAGCACGCGACAACGCATTTCAAAACGCTTCAGACGTACAAACGGGTTGATGAATCGGGCGGTGAGCAAATCTTTAGTGAGCTAGAATGCAGCCTTGAAACGGGTCGCACGAATCAGATTCGCATTCATCTCGCAGAACTCGGTCATCCGATTTGTGGAGACATCAAGTACCGCGGTCCTTTCGGAGTGCCGCCGATTGTCGATGAGAGTAAGATCTTTCGCATGGCTTTGCACGCGACGCGTTTGACGTTCAATCATCCAACGACGAATAGGCTGATGGATTTTACAATGCCATGGCCGAAGAAGATGAAGCAATTCCTGGAGAGGTTCGAGGCCTAAGTCGGCCAAAGCTGGGCTGACGAAAATGTTTACGCTACGCTAATTTAGGATGTTTTTAGATCGTTGGCCTGATGCGAATTGCACGCTCGCGGTTCGGAGAACCGAGCGACATTTGTCGCTCAGCTTTTCAAGCCGATGGCGTTTTTGTCCGGTTGGCAACAGATTGCCAACTTCAATATTTTCATCTGCCCAGGCAAAGCCCTACTGTGACGCCAACGCGACTGTCTTCCGATATACGGTGAAGCTCGCGTCGCGATAGATTGCTTCCCATGAAAGCGATCCTTCCTTGATGGCGGCGTCCATGCTTTTACAGATTGCGGTTGGCGTAGGAGCCAACACCATGTCGGTCGGATACTTTTCCAGAATCTCTCGCCACGCGTCCTTGGCACTAAAAAACGCAACGGATTCCTCCACCGCTCCGTGCGGATATGCAACTTCATAGCGACTATCGAGGCTGACTTTTACTTTGGGATACATTCGCCACGAAACGTAGGCTCCGTCATTGAACCAAACCATCATGTTGCCGCCGATATCGTTCTTCTCGAGATAGTCGATCGCGTGAACAGGATAAATTGGTGACCCTTTTGGTGCTGCGTCAGCAAATGCGGGAACCTGAACCACCCAGAATCTGGCGTTCAGCGAAATTGCGAAAGCGACCATGGCCACTACCCAGCATGCTTTTTTGATTTTCGTTTCGTTGTTTGCGATGCTCTGTTGAATCCATTGCTGGAACTCGGTTCGAGCCAACAACATCGGAGCATAACACATCCATGTCACACCAAAGATGGAGGCATGCCGCATATTCTTCGACGCCATGACCCAAGTCAACGCGATCGCCAACACAGGGAAAGCGATCTTGGTCAGCCCTTTTACACTGCGATCCTTTTTGCGGATAGCGACGGCCGAGACAACGACAAGAAATATCGCCAGCAGAAACATGGTCAACATCCCGATGTCCCCGCTGCCCCATATCGAACTCCACTCGCCAATCATCGGTCGCTTCATTTGCACGGCGCGGATCAGATACGGCACGTAAGCGGCGCCGTACGGATTGACACACATCAACAGCGGGATGCTAAGAGCAAGTCCAATGCGATGCACTCCCTCGCGAACTGCTCCCATGAACCCCAATTCCACGAAAGCTTCTACGAATCGACATCCGACCCAAAATGCAAATATTGCTGCTCCTGCGACGACGCCACCGTGAATGTTGGTCCATGCGATCATCATCGGAATCCAAGCAAGACACCAAAGCCGCTTGCCTTGTTCATCGCTGGAGAACATCCAGAATTGCAAGGCAATGAACAACAGCGTCACCACCTGGGCTCGGACGTTGGTGAAGCCAATGTAGCCGCCTACCGAAAGCGCGATGGGTGCCAAGCAGAGAATCATCGCGAAGGACGCGCCATTTTTTCTAGCCGCAGCGAAGCACGAAAAACAGACGGCAAAAGTTAGCACATACTTCAACAGCAGCAGCCCTGTATCTCCAAGGCCGCTTCCAACCATGGCGTAATACTGAATCGCCCCCATGCCCCATTCATGATGCACAACCGTGTCGCGGGTCGGCGTATAGGCAAATGAATCCGTCATTGGCATCGTGCCAGTCGTGAGCATCTCGCGAAACAAAGCCATTTGGTGAAACAGATCGAGATCGATGATCGTGTTCGTTGAAGAAACCGCAAGAATACCCAACAAACAAGCGATTCCCATCGCCCATTTCACGCCACGACTTAGCGTTACCGTCTGATTGCCTTCACGTGCAAGACTCATCGGGCTATGCCTTCACTTCTGAATTCGAATGAATCGAAGCTGGCCTTTCAGACCGTCCCGATTTGTAATCTTTGTATTTCGAACGTAGGAAACTCGTGATCGGTGCCTCAAACCACATCGTGGTCGCGGCTCCCAAAGCGATCATCAGTCCAGTCGCGATCAGGATGCTTAAGTGCGGCTCCAACCCAAAGTTCTGCAACTGGTTAATGCAACACGAGCCAATGTTGTTGTGGAACAGATAGAGCGTGTAGGAAATTGAACTGATGTAAACCAGTGGCTTCCACCGCAGCGGCGGGATCTTTCCCCAAGCTGCGAAGGCGAGCAATCCAAATAGCAACGCAGTCGCTGCCGGATTGTGGCCTCGCAAATCGACCGCGTGAAAGACAATCGCTGCAAACAGAATCCCCAGTACATTATAAATCTTGTGGCCCCGATCATTGCGGATCTCATTGAGCAACATTCCCATCACGAACAACGGAAAGTTCCGCAAGATGAACAACTGTTCCACAACACCAAGTGTGCCGCCAAACCCGGACTCTGGCCACGTCGTTTTGAACCCGTGGATTGCAGCGCAAGCGACAAGGCATGCGACCGTGCCGATCATCAAGTTTCGCAACGTGTTCTTCCAGCCGCCGAATGCCGTCATAAAAATAAGGAATGTATAAAAGAGCATTTCGACCTGCAGCGTCCACGTTACGGGCTCCATGTTTGTGTAACCGAAAAGCATCGGCAATGTTGAAAGATTGGCGACCGTTGCAGCAACCGTCACTTCCTGATTAAAGAACGGAAGGTACGAGAACAGCAAGACGTTCAGCAAAATACAGAACCAGTAGGATGGAAAGATTCTGATGCACCGTGCGGCCATAAAGTCAGTCGTCGACTTTTTCCCAATCAATGTCATCACATTGACGAATCCGCTGAGCATGAAGAACAACTGGACTCCGTACTTGCCGTAGGGAAACATGTATGCAATCGGCGACGTAAATCCGTACTTGTGTGCATACACCCATGTAAAATGAAAAAACAACAGATTCAGACACGAGATCGCACGGATCGCATCGAGTTCAAGAATCCGCTTACGCACTGGTGCTGGAGTTATCATTTTAGGTCGATTGGACATCGAGAATCGCAAGGGCTGTGAAATCGGAAGTTGAGTCGCAACGCAGTTTTACGTATTCACGATCGGCATGATCCCGAACGCAGGCGGTGACAAGACATATGGCATCATGACTTCGGAATTTGGCGCCGAATGAGGACGCCGCAGACCTTGTTGCTGATGAATCCGTTCGATATGAGAACGAATCAGAGTCGGCATCCACATCGCGTACTCGACCAGTTCCAGAAAGGCTTCGTGATCGAACGGCTTCCGTATGAAGAATACGTTACGATCCTTGCTTGGTCGGCTGATCACATCCGATTCTTGGGTGGATGACATAAACAAGAACGGCACATCGCAGTTGGCAGGGACGCTATGGACCAGAGTTTCAACGGTGACTCCGGTATTGGCTCGCATGTCACAATCGCAGATCACAAGATCGAGCGATTCCTTCGCTGCAACATTCAACGCTTGCCCACAATTGAATGCTGAAAACACGGAGTAATCCTGCGTTTCCAGGGAGGCCCTGATTAGCGCGAGCGACAATTCGTCGGCATCGACTATCAAGATTCGAGTCGGGATTTTCTGACGCACGGTTTTTCCTCGTTGAGGGGGGACCGCCAATCCATCAGCTAACTTTCGCGCAACCTGCTTCCGTCAGGTCGAGAGAACTTGCGAGAGTCATCTGTCGTTATCGGGAACCCGACCATCAAAGTTTCCAAAAACTTGCAGCTCACCGTTAACCGTTGCTGCGAGAACAATCGTCAAGCTACCGAACGTGTTGTAACAGTCGTACCTTTGATGCGATCTGCGGATTCTCAGAGCAGGCAATTGCCGGTGGAGAAGCATTAGAATTCACCGTCTTCAAAAGGGACACTTGATGTTTCACTCAACATGTTTTCGCCCCACAACAAACAGTTGTGACACCTGAATCAGATATGCACCAAAGAGAATCGATACGTTCCGCACGAGAGTTGCTGCAGTGATCAAACCGAACGATTGGCCAACTTAACCTGAGAGCCATCGACTCCTTGTCCGACAGAACAGTTCGCGGTTTTGCATCCTTCGTCGAATTGAAAACAATAAGCCTGTGCGACGATTGGCCGAGCGACGAATTATCAACATCGTGGGCGAACTTCGATGAGTTCGCACACTTGTGAAGTAAACAGGACGCCGACCGGGAGAATGGGATCGGTTACAGCCGAATGAACGGCTGTCGCTACTCAGGCTACGGATTTACCTGATTCAGGGCGGTACCAGGGATTCGAGTTTTTCCAGGAGGAATCAATCATGATCAAAACAACTCTAATGGTGGCATGCGCGGTCGTCGCACTTGCATTTTCTGCCAACGTTAACGCCCAAGACTGCGGCTGCAACAACGGCTACAACTCAAGCGAGGCTCCCGGCGTCAGAGAATGTGGACGTGACTACACGAACCAGCAAGCTGCTTCTTTGTGGGCTGGTTACTGCACAGAAACTTGCTCAAAAGGTTGCGGCTTGTTCAAAGGTTGCTGCGGTCGCAAAGCTAGCGGATGCGATGGCGGATGCAACGCTGGTGGATGCGGTGGCGGAAGCTGCTTCGGATACCCAAGCGGCGGATGCAACACTGGCGGATGCAACACTGGCGGATGCGGCGGCGGTTGCCTCAGCGGACGGAGCGGATGCAACTTGTTCAGCAAGCTCAGAAAACGAGCTGGCAGATGATCTGGATGTGATAGCGGATGTGGATGTGATAGATGATGCAACTTCTTCAGCAAGTGCAAAAGAACTGGCAGAGGATGCAACTTGTTCAGCAAGTTCAAGAGTCGCAAAAATTGTTGCCCAGTTACAACAGCGGTGATTGATCAGTGCGGATGTGGCAACAACGGTCAGTATTTTAGCTACGCCGTCGGATCTGAGTACGGCACTGCTGGAATGCAAAGCAACGTTTCCGGCATGCTCACTGGAGCCTGCTGCGGTAACGAAGCAAACATGATGTCCGATACAGCACACGGCAGTACGGTTACTGCTCCGATCGTCGAGCAAGGTGCAGCTGACATTCAGTAAGCTGTTCGCATTACGATTTCAACAGAAGCCGCTTCCACTGAAGCGGCTTTTTTCATGCACTAACCGAGATTCCCCCAACGCCAAGCATTCCGGCTCGTATTGGCTACCGATTTTCCCATCAGAGTCTACTTTTCATATTCAATTTTCAGCACTTTGAAAGTCAAGCTTCCTTTGGGCACGTCAATCTCCGCCACTTCACCTACTTTTTTCCCCAACAGCCCACGTCCAATAGGGGAAGTAATGAGATACTTCCCTTCGTCGTAGTTCTCGTCGCCATCACCAACGAGCGTGATCACTTCTTCATCGTCGATATCGACATCCACAACGGTGACTTTGGCACCGAATGCAATCTGGTCCTTCGGGACGTCAGCAGGGTCCACAATCTGGGCGCGAGCGATTCGATCTTTGATCTGGTTAATACGGGCTTGCATCATGCCCTGTTTCTCACGCTGAGCATGGTACTCAGCGTTTTCCTTGAGATCCCCTTCGTCGCGAGCCAACGCAATCGCCTCGGCGATCTCAGGCATGATGATGTTCTCCATGTGTTCGACCTCCTTTTGCTTTTCTAAATAGCTTTCCTGGGTCATCGGGACGCGTTCCACGGCAGCTCTCCTGAATGTTGGCGAATGTGGTTTTGACAATGCAAAAAAAAATCGACTCGCCACCGAACGGTGCCAAGCCACGGAATCATTTTCGAAGATCGAGCCGTAAAAATCAACACGAATTGGCTTTGCAGACCAATGTGGGCCCGTTCAAGCTACATCGGCGAGCCAGCGGCGTGGGCATCAAGCGATGATTTAGTTGATCAAACACGATAAAAACCGATTTTTCATCCGAATTCAAGTTCGTAAGAATTCACGCGTAAGATTTCACCAACTGCCGCGTAGAACCCGTTACAAAGGTATGTGACGTCGTTTGTGGCACCAGAAAGTATGCAAAACGACTCAAATCCACATACTTGAATCGCTTGATCCGTGCGATTCGCGACCGTGATGACGACGAAGCATGGACCGAGTTTGTACAAATCTATCAGCCGCTGGTTGAGCGTTTTTCGTTCAACACAATCGATTGCAGGTTGAGGCAGGCAGAACGAACGAAATCGATAGAGATGCAGGCGGAGTATGCTGACAACTAATGAATTGACGCATTTCCATTGCTTGTTGAATTCGAATAAACTGCCGCCATGGACAGTACTTCGGAAAGTCTACTTTTACGTTTGCGATCCAGCGGCGATCAAAAAGCTTGGACAACATTTGTTGAGCTCTACACGCCGTTGATTTTTTACTGGGCTCGGCGGGCTGGCTTGCAGACCAATGATGCTGCGGATCTAGTTCAAGACGTGCTGACGTTGGCATTTCAAAAGCTGCCTTCGTTTGAATACGACGCGAACAAAAGCTTTCGCGGCTGGTTGAGAACGGTAACGCTTAACCGTTTTCGCGAAAAGCTTCGCAAGAAATCGATCGGTGCTGCCGCTGCGACGCAGAGTGTTCTCACATCGATCGCTCAACCTGGAACCGCCGAATCGACTTGGGATTTGAACTATCAGCAAGCCTTGGTGGCGCGAGCGATGCGGCTGTTGGAAACCGAATTCCAACCCGCGACGTGGGCCGCCCTACAGCAATACGTTTTCAAAGGGCAATCTGCTGCGGTTGCTGCCGAGGAAAATGGGTTGAGCATTTGGACGGTTTACGCTGCAAAATCGCGACTGATGTCCCGTATGAGAGAGACGCTCGATGGCTTGCTTTGAACATTAAAGCCCAAGAATATTTGATCATTCGTCGCAAATCCCTGCCTCTTTCAGCGCATCCCAGATGCCGCAAATCTACGGGATGCTTGAAAAGGCATAGAATAATGCTTCCAAAACTTTCAATAAATTTATGACAAGCTCATACAAATTCATGCCCGGGCGCGCATAGCCTCCTTTAGACGACAAACATTGTTCTTTCGAGGTCATTTTCATGCCAGAACTCACCGCTCCACATTGCCCGGAACGCGAAACGCTTTCAAATTTCCTTTTGGGAAAGCTGGACCCTCAAAAGTCGTCGGAATGCGAAAGTCACCTCGCTCATTGCCAACCTTGCATCGAAACGATCAGTGGATTGGACATCAGCGATACGTTCCAGTCACTGGTCGTTGAATCAGTCGGTGAAAGCAACGCCAAACTTTCCGATGGCGATGAAAGCGTGATTGGCAATCTTATCCATCGTATGGTCGATGTCGGATCTCAACCCCTTGGCACAACCAGGACGGTCGACCAACGGGCCGCTGATGTGGTGAGCTTGCTTGAGCCTGCGAAGTCAGCCGAATCAATTGGGCAAATCGAGCACTATCAGATTGAGGAAGTGCTTGGCTGCGGCAGCACAGGCGTTGTCTTTCGGGCCATCGATGAAAATCTCAACCGTCCGGTCGCGATCAAAGTTCTTCGCCCGACTTTGGGAGATGCCGCCAGAGAACGATTTATCGCGGAAGCACGAGCTACAGCGATTTTGGACCATCAGAACATTGTGACGATCTATCAGGTCGGCGATTCTGGTTCATTTGCATTTATCGTGATGCAATGGCTTCCCGGTGAAACGTTAGAGCAACGCCTTGAACGTGAATCAGCTTTACCTCCGGAGACCGTAAAAGAATTCGGACAGCAGATCGCCAGAGGCCTGGCAGCGGCACACAGGAAAGGGCTCGTTCACCGCGACATCAAGCCAGCGAATCTATGGATCACAGAGAATGACCAGGTGAAGATTCTTGACTTTGGTTTGGTGCGGATCATGGACGAAAGTCCGCAGCTGACTTGTACTGGAGTGATCGCTGGAACGCCGTGCTACATGTCGCCTGAACAATCTCGTGGTGACGAATTGGATGCTCGAAGTGACCTATTTAGCCTCGGCTGTGTGCTCTATCAATCCCTTACCGGAAAGCTTCCGTTTGCATCGTCCAACGCATTGGCGACATTGCAGGCGATTCAGCGTGTCCAACCGGCCTCCCCTTCAAGCCTCGACGCTGCAACGCCCGCGGACGTTTCAGATCTGGTGATGACACTACTAGAAAAGTCGCCTCATCGTCGCCCTGACTCAGCGAGCGATTTGGCAGACGCGTTTGGGACAGATCGTCAACAATGGCCGTTCGCGTGTGATGACTATTGTGAGCGAAATGGTTCTGCAAATGCAGCGGAAAGGAAGACGCCAAAAGCTGCTCTCAAATCAACACAGCCGGCGTTTTGGAAGTCGATCGCATTGGCGATGGCAGCAGGAGCCATCGGTTGGGGAGCGTTCTTGTTTGGGCCGCAGATCATTCGCATCGCAACGAACCAGGGCGAGATCGTCATCCAATCGAATGATCCAGACGTCCAAGTCGAAGTATTGAGCGGGGGAGAAACGATCGAGATCGTCGATCTGAAAACGAAACAGAGCATTCAAATCGAGTCCGGCAATTACCAGATTCGTGCCGTTGGTGACCAGAACTCGATATCGATTGACAAGGAAACGTTAACGCTTTCACGTGGCGAATCGGCGATTGTCACGGTGACGAAGAATGAGTCGGATCGTCTACCAATGCAGCTTCCTCCTTCTGAAGAATCGTTAGCGCCACCATTGCCGAGTCTATCAACCGTGCCCTTGAAACGTCCTGCGCCAGTCGATCCATTTCACAAAGTTGGTGCGGGAGATGTACTGAGCGTATTTGTAGAGCACGTTTTCGGCAATGTTGAAGAAGGTCTTCTTGGCCTTCCGGTTCATGTTCGCAGCAACGGAACGATCTCGCTTCCGTTGATCAAACCGGTCGACGTCGCCGGGAAAACGGTAATGGAGATCGAAGACGAATTGCGAAAACGCTACTCCGTAGAGATACTCCTGAACGCGCAAAACAGCGTAATCAGCGTGCTCGTTCACAGCACCTACTCCGGCAAAGAGAAAACACTAAGCGAACCCGTTTACGACGGGATGACGTTTGCCCAGTGCTTCAACGCAATCCACTACGAACGCGATGGCGAGAAACTGAAGAAGCCGATTCTTGGAATCTTGGAACTAAAGGATGCAACCGGCAGTCCCGGTCTTGTTGAACCATTATTGGCGGCTGTGATTCGTGTTAAATTCATAGGAAAAAACATTCATATCTTAGACAAGTACATAGATTGGCTGACCGACGAACAACTTCAATCCGTCGTCGTCTCAATGTCCGCTAGTGACTCAAATACGAAATGGGCAGTTCTACAATATAAAGTCATCGAAATTTGGAATCGCATTGGCTCCGTCCACAAGGAAATTGTCGCGAATACCGTAATCGCCATGAATCGGGGCAGAATCAAAGACGATGTGCCAGAAAGCATTCTCATTAAGTTACTACAAAAGGGATCCTTAGAACGTGAGGAGCAGGAAAGAATCATTCCACCGCTGCTTAAGTCGCTCGAGACAAGCGAAAATGCAGCAATCCGCTTCGCGAAATTGGCCAAGTTAGCACCCGACATGAATGGACTTGGCGCTGCGATCGCAGAAGCAATCTCGCGAGACGACAGCGACGACACTTACTCTTGGGGTTATAACTTGGCAGCGTTGAGCGAAGAAAATCAGAAAGCTGCTTTGGTCCCGTATGCAACACGTTTATTCCGCGGCTCCTCATTTGACCAACATACCATATCGTATCTTGGCAATCTCCCGCCCTATCTTTTTGAATTGATTGAACCAGAATTCGAAAAGCAAGTAATCAAAGACAATGACAATGATTTGGCAAGGCGCGTTATGAATGTTCGTGCGGGAAAGGGCCTGCAATTCAGAAAACACGAAGAGAACCGGCAGAAATAGCTCATCGCTCACCCATTACTCCCATTCGCTTCTTCAATTCCGCTGCGGCTTTGGCTTGCTGATCCTTGCGTCTCTGTTCAGCTTCCAAAGCACGCCTGCGGAATTCTTCGACCCGTGAATCAACGACTTCCGACCTGATCTGCTCAAAAAGCGGATCTTCAAAGAAGTCGATCGCGTTAAACGTCAGGTGAGCACGAGGTCCTGGCGGCATTTCCGAGTCGCTGCCGAAGTTGATCTCTTTAACCTGCGGCGGGGTTGAAATCACCAGAGTGCGTGACGGCTGTTTGGGATCCGGTTGTTTCCATGCGATCGCGTGTCCATTGTAATTTTCATAGGACTCAACCACTTCATTGCAAACCAGTTTCCCCGTTGCATCGTCCAACAACACGACATGCAAATAGTGAGACTCCCCTTTTACAGGATCGGTTCGTTCCAAATGGCGACCGAACATGATCGCCGGAGAGTCAAACGGCTGATTATTGAGATACTCCATTCGCTCAAGGTGCACTGGCGATTCCCACACCAACGAGTTTCTTGATTCGTTCAATAGAAAGACTGGCCCCGAACCGAGACCGACATGAAGCATGCTGTACTGGTAAGAAACCTTGCCGCGGTTGAAACTGCTTCCACGATCTCGGCACTTGACGTGAACAACCCATCCGGCTCGATGATGTCGCACGTTGATACCCTGCAACGTCGCCTTCTCCGTATCTGATATCGGCAACTGGATCTCGTTGGTTGCCTCCCCCGTCGCAAGGTCAATGAACGACAACGCGCCACTTGGATCGAGATTGCAAATTTCACGAGCCCGATAAAACCTCTGCGATTTTAGATGTTGAACTTTCGACCATGCGATCCGCCCCGAACCAGCATCGAACACGGCAAGCCGGTTCGCAATCATCGCTGGGTTCTTTGGACCATCTGGCCCGACAAACTTTGCTTCCTCTTCCTTTGACAGTTCCCCTTTGCGAACTGGATGGCTCATCACAAACTTGTCCACCAGCGTCCGAGTCACAGCATATCGCTTCGATTTAACCGTCCGCAATAGCCGTCCCGTTGCAACGTCAATCGTGTTGAAGCGTTGCCCATCTTCGCTCCAAGTCGTTAGTTGTGAGCCGTGAGAGAGGACTCGGCTGATACCGTCGTCGAATTTACGATTCCAAATTAGGGTTCCGGTGCGCGTTTCATAGCAGTAAAGCCCTTGGCCAACCGCAATCACCGTTTCACGGCCACCAGAGAACGCGGTCTGCAGCGGCGTCACCTGTTTGTGAGGCGATTTCCAGAGATACCCACCGTCGCCAGCGATGAAGCTAAACCAGTCGCCATAATAGGATTCTTTATTCAACGAAAGTTCTGTGACGTAATTCTGGATATCTACGTGGCAGCGACGCACGTAGCCGAATGATGACCCGTCTTCCTCGGGTCTGCGAATTCTCATGCTGTGAATCAGATTGCCGCGACTGCTACGCATCTCGAGTTCAACTTTCCGATCCCCCCAGGGGCAGAGGAACAAACGCATGTTTCGGAAACGAGGCTCCGTTGCGGCATCAAACTCGATTGGAAGTCGGTAGCGAGCTGGATTCTGCTTCGTCGAACTTGAGCCCACAACCACTTCGGCTTCCGCGATTGGCCATTTGCTATCGGTCCAATTCGTCGATGATCGAACGCTGTCAGAATTCGCCTGTATCAAAGATGCGATTTCCTTTTGAAGTTCGACCAACCTGTCGTTGCCAGACGCGTCCAAAGCCGCCCCGTCCGTACTGTTGATCGTTGTGGAAGCTTGCTGCAAGTCGTTTCCGGCAACAAGAATCTCTGCCTTTAGCATTCGAACTCGTTCCGCTTCAGGCTGCTCAGTTTCCAACGCTGCGTTTGCGTACATCAAAGCCGCCAGAAGTCGTTTCTCTTTCAGAAATCGATTCGCCAGCAATTCCAGCGTCTTGAGATCTAGAACGCGTGTCGGAACTCGGGCCAAAAGCCAATCGAGCTGCGCGGAGGGCTGTTCGATATTGTCCGCGACAAGCGTAGAGATTCTCTGTTGGGCTAAATCATATGCATCAGAATCTTTTGACTCCAATCCTTCCATCCCCAAATGCAATCTCGTTCGATGCCAGCCGAACTCCGAAAATTTGATGCGGTCATTTCGATTGTCGAACTCGATCTGTTCGAGCCCATCAATCTTGGCGTCGTCGGGGGCTTCGTTCGGCAACTGCTGATCGATCAATCTAGCGGCTATCGTCTTGTAAACTTCACTTGAGATTTCAACGTTGGCACTACCGTTGATCTTTGCGAATTGCTCCTCCAGCTGATCGAGGCTCAACATCACCGACTCGGCGAACTCCCCCGTCCTGAGCTTCGCAATCGCCCTGCCCATTTCCAATTCCTTAACGTCAAAGTCCGGAAACATCCGCTTGAGCGAATCAATGGCTGTCAGCGAAAACGCAGGGTTGTCGGTTTGGAAATTGACGGCACATGACCGCAGAAACTGAGCGTATTTTTCCTGAGGATTCTCTACCGCAATCTCATTGAACATCCGCAGTCCGGCCTCGAGATCTCCGCGTTGAATCAACGTTTGAGATTTGATGAACTTTTGCTGCTCATTGAGCTGATCATCGCGCAAGTCTTCAATGCTTTTGGTGCTAGCGCCGTACTCTGGATAACTGGCGACATGATCAACGCCGTGCGAGACAACATCACCTTTGACGCGGGAAAGGTTTCCAAGAATTCGTCCCGTCGCTACCGACTCCACGATCTTCCCATTTACCAAATCGATTCGAAACATCTTACGGCTGGCGGTCGGAAGGAAAAGAGAATCGTCCCCGATGTAGCCGCGCCCCGACGGGAAGTCATCGATTTCCAACGGCAGTCGCCACGATTCGCGACCGGTAAACGAATCGATGGCTCGAATGTGACGCGTCCCAACAAAGATGAGAAGATCCTGATTGATGCCGGCCAGATAAAGCGAAGACTCGCGATCAACTCGTTGCGGCAGAAAACCGTCCTCCTCGAACCAAACGCCCAACCCCTCGTCCAGATCAAGGCAAATCACTTCTCGCGACAAAACCGGTGTCAAAAAGACCATTCCGTTGGCAATCGTTACCTGAGAATCCCTCCACGCGTCCTTCAACGCATTGGCGTAGCCGGAATCGTCAGACACCATGTTGGTATCGCTTTGCAGCTTGTATTCGTAACCCCACAACAGAGTCCGCGTTGAAACGTCCAGCGCCACAACGGCACCCGTTCCCGTCATGCAGACAATTTTCCCATCGGCATAGGACGGGCTGACTCCCGCCATCCGCCGCATGTGATTGGCATTGAAATTCGCTCGATCGTATCCGGCAATCGCCTGCGACCATTTCAGCTCTCCCGTTTGTGAATCGAGAGCCACGATCTGAATCGCATTGTCGTGAACACAGCAGCAGTAAAGGAGCCCCTCCAACGGCAATGCCTCTCCAATGAAGTAAGCCTTGGCCAACTTCGGTTCATCAAAGCCGGTTGGCCCGCCGACTCGCCAACGCAGCATTCCGGAATTTTCAGAATCGATCGCAACAAGTTCGTTGTACATCCGTAGATCCGAAGGCTCAGAGCCGGACGCAACGCTGTATTCATTTTCGTTCTCGTGCCCGCTCGAGCCACCCGGTGACGGCACAAAGAAAATCAGTCGCCCGTCACTGCTAGCCTGACCATAGATCGAATCGGCAACCATTCGCTGCTTTAGTTTCCTTCGCTGCGGGACTGAAATCTGCTTTTTCGGATTGTCGTTCCATGCAAACTGCGGCGGCCAAACCCACTTTCGCAATCCAGTTTCGAAATCAATGCCGTACATCTGATCAGCACCACGAAAGACAATCGTCTCACCAACAACCAACGGGCGTACGGCCGGCGCTGGCATCGTGCCTTCATCGACAAGCATTTGCAAATAGGTGGAAGCCACACCCTGGCCTTCAAAAGTGCTGGCCGTTGAATGCTCCCATCGAGCCACGATCAGGGGCATCCCTGTTCCAGACTTTCCTGTGCGTGCGGGATTACCCTGAGA